>CAYUXI010000013.1:0-66698 GCA_964448855.1 uncultured Oscillospiraceae bacterium
AGGGTGTTGCACTTCATATTATAACCTCCCCAGCTCCCTCGTCAGAGGGAGCTGGGGAAGTTGCCCTCTGTGGGTGGCTGCGGAGAATGCTGGTGGCTTTTCAAGTGTAGGAACACAGAAAAATAGTGTGCCCTACGACCAAACGATACTCCTCATCGAACGGCAATCCCTCGTCCCTCTTGCACAAGGGAGGCTTTGAAAAGTGAATCGCGTCGCCAGACGCCGCGGCGTCTGGCGACGCTGTGATGCGCACTTTGCGCAGTGATATGCGTTCCTTCGGAACACGTGAAGAGTGAGAGAAACGTGGCGGGAGGCTGCCCTGTGCCCTACAAATACCTGGATGTCCCTGTCTACGACCGAAGCCGCCAACTTCAAGACAGACCTCCAAAGGCTCCCTTGTGCAAAGGGAGGCTTGGGAGGGAGGATACCCGATGTCAGCAGCTGCGGGGTACAAGGGTGGCTTAGAGAAGTTGCCCGATGTGGGTGGCTACGAGGTACAAGGGAGGCTTGGGAAATTGTCTGAAGTGAACCCTACGAATGAAAGCAACGCCGCATGAAAAGTCTTCTCTCCCTCAGGCGCTTTGCGCCAGCTCCCTCTGACGAGGGAGCTGGGGAGGGAGCCGGATGTCGGCTCCTGCGAGATGGAAGGGTGGCTTGGAGAAGTTGCCCGATGTGGGTGGCTACGGGGTGAAAGGGAGGCTTGGGTGGCTCGTCCAATGCTGACATTGCGGGGTGCGGCTGCTTTTTTTGCGTTTCCGGTTGACTATTTCACATTTTCGCGGTAAAATATAGGATAGGTTGGTATAGACAGCTGAAAGGAGGCGCCGATTTGACTGATTTTGAGCAACGGGTAGACGTTTTGGGCGTTGGATTGAATAACATTACCATGGACGGTGCCATTCACGCGGTGGAGGCTCTGGTGGAAGCGGATTCGCCCGCCTATATTGTCACGCCGAATCCGGAGATTATCAGCTTTTGCCAACGCGATCCGGAGATCATGGCCGCCGTCAACGGCGCTTCTCTCGTGATTCCGGACGGTATCGGCGTCATTTACGCATTGAAAATGCTTCGCCGCCCCATCGGCGGCCGTGTGCCGGGGGTAGAGCTCGGCGAAAACATTCTGCCGCTCGCCATTGAGCGCGGCTATCGGCTTTTCATATTTGGCGGGAAGCCCGGCGTTGCCGAAAAGGCCGCCGAACGCCTTTCGGAAAAATATCCGGGGCTTCAGATCTGCGGCACAGCAGACGGCTATTTTTCGGACGATGACGAGGTGTCTGCCCGCATTTCGGCGGCTGCGCCGGATCTGCTCTTTGTCTGTCTGGGTGCGCCGCGGCAGGAGCTGTGGATGGCTGCTCACGCCGGTCGTGTGCAGGCGCGGCTGATGATCGGGCTCGGCGGCTCTGTGGACATCTACGCCGGGACGGTGAACCGTGCGCCGAAGTTCTGGCGCAAGCTGAACCTCGAATGGTTTTACCGGCTGATCTGCCAGCCGAAGCGCATCAGCCGTTTGGCTCGGAGTCTCCCCTCGTTTCTGCCGGCGGTCTGGCATCAGCGCCGCGCAGAAAACAAGCAGAAGCGCGTTTGAAAAATGGATTGGAAATCAGGGATTGTATGCATACACACGGTAAATTGTTCGTTTTGGAGGGCATTGACGGTTCCGGCAAAACCACCCAGTATGACCGGCTGCTGGCCCGTGCAGCTGCCGTCGGCCAGCCGATGACCGGCACCACCTTTCCGAATTATCAAAGCCCCTCCGGGAAGCTCGTTTCCCAATATCTGAGCGGTGCGTTCGGCACGCGGCCGGACGATGTCAACGCCTATGCGGCGGCATCCATTTTTGCGGTGGATCGCTATGCCTCCTTCAAAACGGATCGGTGGGGCGAGGTCTGGCGTTCCGGCGGCACCGTTCTGTCCGCCCGCTACACCACGTCGAACGCCATCCATCAGGCGTCCAAGCTGCCCGCAGCCGAATGGCCATCCTTTTTCCGCTGGCTGGAGCAGTATGAGTTCGGCGATCTGGCGCTGCCCAAGCCGGACGACGTCTTCTTTCTGGAGATTCCGGTTGAGCTTTCGCTCCGTCTGGTCGCCGCCCGTGCCGAAGCGACTGGCGTTGCACGGGACATTCACGAGCAGGATGCAGCCTATCTGCTGCGCTGTGCCGAGGCGGCTGAGGCTGCCGCCACCTTCTTCGGCTGGACGCGGATTCCGGTCGCCGAAAACGGGCAGATGCGCCCTGTGGACGACATTCACGCGACACTTTCTCAGCTTCTTGATCTTTCGTAGCAACCGATCCGGTTGCTGCCAGTGAGGTTTTTTTGTGCAGTTTCGAACACTTGAATTACAGGATCGTGCCATTGTCCAGCCGCTGATTGATCAGGCGGGCTGTCTGGCCAGCGAGTCTTCGTTTGCCACCATGTTCATCTGGCAGGACATGACCCATGATCTTTTCTGCATCCGCGACGGGGTTCTCTTCCGCCGTGGAACGGGAACGCACCGCCTGCGCTATGCATTCCCCATCGGTGCCGATGACCCCTCCGCTGCGCTGGCGGCCATCCGTGCCGATGCGGCCGAGGCCGGTGGCCTGCCGGAATTCGACTGGCTGACGGCGGAGCAGCGCGAGCAGGTCGCCTCGATTTTTTCGGATCTCCCCTATTCCTTTTCCGAGCAGCCGGAGCTGGCCGATTATCTCTACAACACCGACGATCTGGCCAGTCTGCGCGGCAAAAAATACCACGCCAAGCGCAATTTTGTCAACCGTTTTTCCGCTGAATACGCGGGGCGGTTCCGGCTCTGCCCGATCACGTCCGACTGTCTGGACGAGATCTGGGACTTCAACCGCAAATGGTGTACGCTGGAGGGCTATCTGCCGGGGCACGGTGGTGTCGCATCCGAGTCCTGCGCCATTCACCGGGCGCTGGCCAGCTTTGAAGCGCTGGAGATGTCCGGGCAGGTGCTCTATGTGGACAACGCGATGGTCGCCTACAGTCTGGCCTCTCCGATCTCACGCCGTGCGGCGGACGTCCATGCGGAAAAAGCGCTGGACGATTTCGTCGGTGCCTATGCCGTTATCAACCAGGCCACCGCGCAGCAGCTGCAGGCGCAGCAGTATCCCTTCATCAACCGCGAAGAGGATCTCGGTCTGGATGGGCTCCGTCAGGCGAAGGCGTCCTACCATCCGGCTATGCAGTTGATGATCTGGAAGGCACGGTTGAACGCATGACGGTGCGGCGCGCTGAAGCCTCCGATGTGGCGGCCATGACGGCGCTGTATGCGCAGTGCTTTTCCGACAGTGCTGCGTTTCGTGCAGGCGTCTTTACGCAGGTTCTGCCGCTCGGCGATGCACTGCTTTCCGAGGATGCGGCTGGCAAGCCCGCAGCCATGGTGCTGCTGCCGCAGTTTTCGCTCAGCAGCGGGCAAACCGTCGGATATCTGTATGCGCTCTGCACCCGGCCGGACTGCCGTGGGCAGGGGCATATGACTGCGCTTTTGAACGCCGCACACCGCGTCTGCGCGGCGCGGGGCGACATCTGGACGATGTTGATTCCGGCGACGGGGTCTCTGGCACAGACCTACGCACGGTTTGGATACGCGCCGGTCGGCTTCCTTCGGGAATGCACCGTGTCGGCTCCGCCCGCTTCGACGGTCTGTCCGCCGCTGCGGCGCGCCGTGGAAGCGGATGCTCCGCAGATCGACCGGCTGTGGCGGATGTCCGGCTCGCAGATGCGCCTGACGCGCCCCATGAGCCTGTACCGCTCGCTCGATCGGCTGTACGGCGCATCGGGCGGCGGCTTTTACCTCTGCGGCGGGGGCTATGTCTTCCTCGATGCGGAGGGGCCGTTGACCATTCGCGAAGCGGTCGCTTCGGACGGCGATGTCGCTGCTTTGCTGCGTGCGGTGCCGAGCCATTTCGGGCTGGTGCAGGTGCGCTGTCGTCTGCCGTCCGACCATGGCGCTCCCTATGTCTATGCCCGCGGGGCGTCCTTCGTTTCCGGGGCACTGAACCTGCTCTTTGACTGAGTGCGGGATTCCGATATTTCTGTTTGATTTTTTTGAAAGGCGGACATTCTATGATGACGGATTCATCTGTGTATATTTTATTTGCCGACGGCTTTGAAGAAATCGAGGCCATCACTCCGGCGGACATTCTCCGCCGCATGGAGCTGGACGTTGTGCTGGTCGGCGTGACGGGGAAACAGGTGCGCGGGGCGCACGGCATGGAGCTGAGCATGGATCGCACGCTGAATCAGCTCCGCACACAGACACCGGCGGCCGTTCTGCTCCCCGGCGGGATGCCCGGTGCGCGCAATCTGGACAGCAACCGGCTGGTCGGCGACATGGTTCGCCGCGTGGCGGATGCGGGCGGCGTCATCGGCGCCATCTGCGCCGCACCCATGGTGATCGGGCGGCTTGGCCTTCTGCAGGGCAAGCGTGCCACCTGCTTCCCGGGGTTTGAGGAGCATCTCCTCGGCGCTGAGAAGCAGGCCGACCGCGTTGTGACGGACGGTCGGATTGTCACCGCAGCCGGTGCGGGTGTGGCGGCCGAGTTCGCCTTTGCAGTCGGCTCGCTGCTGAAGGATCCCGTGACCGCCGCGTTTGTTCGCCGTTCCATGCAGTTTGCCGACTAAAGCGGAGCCGCCCGCTCGAAGTCCGGGCGGGCGGCGTTCCGATGGGTTTCGGCAAAATTTAGCCGTTGCAGCAGGAAGAAAACAGAAGCAGAATGACTGCGATGATGAGAATGATCCACCAGCAGCTGTTCTCGTCAAAGATATTGTTGCAGCACATAATTCTGACCAACCTTTCTGAAAATATCAGCTATGGAAAAGCTGTTTTTCGGGGCGATTGCTGCCCTTTCGAGATCATATTATGCTGCCGTGCGGCAATGTGTTCCGTGCGGTTCGGCCAGGGCTCCCTCTGTCAGGAGCCGGAAAGGCATTTGCCATGATGGACAATCAACCTTACGATTTTGACAATCTGCCGGGTGGTGAGGAATATACGCCGCCCGTCTCCAACAATGAGCTTCTGAACCGTCTGCTGTCGGAGGATTCATCACCCGCTCCGGAATCGAAGCAGCCCTCTCAGTCGTCCGAAGAGCTACCGCCCGTGGAACTACCGTCCGAAGAGCTACCGCCCGTGGAGCAACCGCTCATGGTTCAGTCGCCCAGCAAGCAGCCAGCTGCAGAGCTGCCGACTGAGCCGGATCCGCCGGACGAGGAACCGGACGATCGGCCGGAGGAAAAGCCGCGCAGCAGCATCGGCTGTCTCTCCAGCTTCACCTACTGCATCCTGATTTTCGGCGTCTCCATTCTGCTCACGGCGCTGCTGATTCTGGCCGCCAACGATATGTTCGCGCTCGTCAAGTCCGATCAGGAAATCACCATTGCCATCACGGACGACGATTCTCTCCGCGACATCGCCGATACGCTCTCTGACAACGGCATCATCCGCTATCCCTCCCTGTTCTGGACGTTTGCCAAAATGACCGATATGGATGACCGGATTCAGTCCGGCACCTACACGCTCAGCCCCTCCATGGACTACCGTTCCATTCTGTCCGCCATCCGCTACCGGCCAAACACCCGGCAGGTCGTCACCGTGACCATTCCGGAGGGCATGACGCAGGACGATATTTTCGAATTGCTGGAGGAAAATGGCGTCTGCGAAGCGTATCTGCTCCGCGCCTATGCCAAATACTATGATTTTTCCTACAGCTTTCTAAAGGATCTCCCCTATTCCGACAAGCGGCTGGAGGGATATCTGTTCCCGGATACCTATGATTTCTACATCGACGACTCGCCGGTGCGTGTGCTAAAAAAATTCCTCTCGAACTTCAGCCGGAAATGGGACGTTGATCTGAAGTCCCGCGCTGAAAATATCAACATGAGCATCCGCGATATCACGATCATTGCATCGATGATTGAGCGCGAAGCGAAGTATGACGAGGAACGGCCTGTGATCGCCTCCGTCATACACAACCGTCTGCGCAGCAGCCGGTTCCCCCATCTGCAGATTGACGCCACGGTGCAGTATGCCCTGCCGGAATGGAAGGAGCATCTGACCGAGGAGGACCTCAAAATTGACAGCCCCTACAACACGTATCTCTGCGAAGGGCTGCCGATCGGGCCGATCTGCAACCCCGGTCTGGCCGCCATCCGTGCAGTGCTGTATCCGGAGGATACGAACTACTACTACTATGTCGCACGGAAAAACGGCTGGCATTACTTTGCCTCCACCTATGACCAGCATCAGGAAAATATTCGCCGGGCGTCTGAAGAAGATCTTTTGACGCCGGGGGATGCCTCTTAAATTACGGAAAGGATTGTTTCATTATGGAGTATCATCTGAAATGTTCGGACGCGTTTCGTGCGTCCTGTTCCGAGTCCTGCCCCGAGCCGGGCATTGTTTTGCTGCATCTGACTGCGGATGCCGTGGTGTCGCCCGCCAAGCTGGAGCTGACCGTTTACTGGGAGATGCCAAATGCCGGCATTGCTCTGACATGGACGCCCGGCAACTATCGGGATAAGATCGTCGGGCCGAACTGGCGGCGGCTGAACGATTCGTGTGGGATGTCCGGTGCGCCGATCTATGTGAGCGTCGGCGACCACGATCAGAACTGTCTGACCATCGCCTGCTCGGACGCTAAAAATCGTGTCGGGATGCGCACCGGTGTGATTGAGGAGAACGGCTGCATGGACTGCCGCGTCCGCATCAACGTGGACAGCGCCATTTCGCACTACGAGGCGGATATCCGTCTGGATCACCGCGACCTGCCGTTTTACAAGTCGATTCAGGATGTCCAGCGCTGGTGGACGACCTATGACGGCTATACGCCCGCACCCGTCCCGTCGGATGCGCGGGAGCCGCTCTACTCCGCCTGGTACAGCTACCATCAGGCCATCGACGTGCCCGCCATTGTGCGCGAATGTGAATACTTCGCCAAGCTGGGGGCACGTGTGTTGATCGTCGATGACGGCTGGCAGACCGATGACGGGAACCGCGGCTATGACTACTGCGGCGACTGGCAGACCGCCGCTTCCAAGGTGCCCGATATGCGCGCCTTTGTCGATGCGGTTCACGCGCAGGGGATGAAGTTTGTCCTCTGGTATTCCGTTCCGTTCGTCGGCGAATACACCGCCGCCTATGAGCGGTTCAAGGACAAGCTGCTCGGCACACGCGGGCACAACAATACATCCAAGACGCACGTGTTTGATCCGCGCTATCCGGAGGTTCGCGCTTATCTGATTGACCTGTACCGGAAGGCCGTGCTGGATTGGGATCTGGACGGCTTCAAGTTTGACTTTGTGGACGCCTTCTATCAGTCGGATGAAACGGCGGAGGGCATGGATTATGTCTCGGTCTACGACGCGGTGGATCGTTTGATGAAGGACGTCATTGCCGAGCTGCGCACCATCAAGCCGGACATTCTGATCGAGTTCCGGCAGTCCTACATCGGCCCGCTGATGCGCACCTTCGGCAATATGTTCCGCGTGGGCGATTGCCCCTGCGACGCGCAATCCAACCGCCTTTCCTCCCTCGCGCTGCGGATGCTCTGCGGCAACACCGCCATTCACTCCGACATGGTCATGTGGCATCCGGAGGTCTGTGCGGAGCAGGCGGCCTATCAGCTGACCAGCGTGCTCTTTGCCGTGCCGCAGATTTCCGTCCGGCAGGATCAGCTTTCGCCGGAGCAGGCGGAAATGGTCGCCGCGTATCTCGCGCTGTGGCGGAAATACCGGGATGTGCTGCTCGACGGGGAAATGTTCTACCATGGCTATGCCAACGATTTCCCGTATGTCTCCTCGCGCAAGGGCCATACGCAGGTCGGTGCCGTCTACGGCGGCATGATCGCCTATTTCCCGGAGGTGACCGACGAGATCGTCCTCGTCAACGCCTCGCCGGACAGCCGCATTCTGCTGGATGCGCCCTGTGCCGGAACGTATCGCTACACCATCGCGGATTGCTGCGGCAAACCGGCCGGCAGCGGCACCGTCGTGCTCAACGGTGCCTTCCCGGTGATTGATCACGTCCCGGTCAACGGCGTGGTCACGCTGACTCGCGCATAAAGCATTTCAAAAACCGCCCCGGGCTGTTTGACACAGCTCGGGGCGGTTGCATTGTCTGTTTCAGGTACGGCGCGCGGGTGGGGTGCAGAAAAATCGCGGGTGGAGTGCGTCAGGCATAGCGGTACAGGTTTTCCCGGCCGCTCCGGCCAACGCACGAAACGGCCTGCATGGAGACGAGCAGGTTCAGCGCCTGCTGGGCATCGCGTCGGCGGATATGCGCCGCAGCGGCCAGAACGGCGCTGGTAAACGGTTCCTCCATCCCCTGCGGCAGCAGGGCTGCATAGTCGGCGGGTGTGCGCAGGGCGATGACGGAGCGCAGCGCGGTGGGGATTTTTTCATAGCGCGTTGCGTGGCGTTTTCGCGTTTCGCCGGTTCCATCCAGCAATCGGTATTCGTCCAGCGTCAAGCAGACGAGATCGACCGTCAGCCCCGGCATTTGCAGCCGGGATTTGAGCGCACAGAGCTCCGACAGCGCCTCCAGCGGCTTGCCGTGGAGGCGGGAGCGCCTCGTTTCCACAACCTCCCCGCTCGTCGGCTCCAGCCAGAGGATGCGCGCATCGGTCACCACCGGGCAGACGATTCGAACATCCGTCACCGGCAAAAAGGCGTCCAGCTTCCGCGCCAGCCGGTGCAGCTGTGCCGTCTGGATTTCCACGGCGCACGTTTCCGTCAAGGCATCCGTCACGTAGCCCTGCAGCTTGCGTTCGTGGCGCGTCTCGTCCGGCTCATAGAAGTATTTCAGCGTGAGGTGCAGCGTTTTTTCGCCGAGAGAGCCAATCCCGTTTTCGCCGCGCTGCGCCTCGGCGGCGCGGAGGCAGGCTTCCGCAAACGATTGCTGCTGTTCCGTCTCAGTCAAGGGTCATGGCTCCTTCCCGTTTTTTTGGATATCCGCCCTTGATTATACCACATTTTGCCGCATTTGAAAAGGGATTCCGTGCGTTTTTCCGGTTTATGTGACCGGCAGCTCGTGATCGGTATAATGCAGCACGATCACGGTGCGATCGTCGCCGTTGTCGTCCGTTTTCGCCATCCGCAGCAGCAGCTCGGACAGCTCCCGCGGATTGTCGCAGTGCAGCTTTTTCAGGCAGCTGCAAAATTCCTCCGGCGGTTGACCCGCCAGGACACCGTCGCTGGTCAGGACGATCAGGTCGCCCGGCGTGAGTGCTGTCCGCGTCACACTGATTTCCTCCATCGACGGCTTGCCGCCCAGAATGCGGACGTGGTAGGTGCTCCCGCATTTGCGCCGGAGGAAGGTCGGTGCGGCGCGATATTTGATCGTGTGGAGCTCGCCGGTTTTCGGGTGCACCACAGCAATGTCCATTGTTGCAAAATTGTCGCCGTCTGAGCGAATCTGCACGGAGGAGCGGATGATATCGACAGCCTGTCCCGGCTCGATGCCCGCTCTGAGAAAGCTCTCCAGCAGCTTCACCGTTCGCACGGCCTCCTCCCGCGCTTCCGTCCCGCTGCCCATGCCGTCGCAGAGCACCAC
The DNA here is from genome assembly GCA_964448855.1 of uncultured Oscillospiraceae bacterium. Taxonomy (GTDB): domain Bacteria; phylum Bacillota; class Clostridia; order Oscillospirales; family QAMX01; genus QAMX01. Next base: position 9,550 of record CAYUXI010000013.1, read on the forward strand.
GTACATACTGCCGTCCTTCCCGGTGAAATACGTCCCACAGTCGCCGCTGATGCGTTCTCCGCGCTTTTTCTCGGCGGTTGCACCGATTTGGCAGGAGCACTCCGGGCGTTCGGAAAAGGTCATGCAGGAGAGGTGCCGTCCTTCCAGCTGCTCCGGCATCGCCATCCGCACGCCGCTGATGCGGCTGATGGCATCTGCCAGCTCTTCGCCGCGGCCGTTCAGCGTCCGTAGATTCGTCCCGCACAGCTCGACGTGCAGGCGATCCTCGCCGTCCCGGTAGGCAATCACCTCGGCCACTGCGCCGTATTCCGCCGTCAGGCGCTTCAGCTCCGCTTCCAACTTCGCCTCAAACTGCGGTTCATTTGACAGCTCCACCGCCTCCGCATCCAGCAGCGCCGACAGTTGGCCGTACTGCCGGGAGAGGAGCGCACGGTTGTCGCGGTACTCCCCTTTTCGGATGTGCCGCTCCCGTCCGGCGCGAATGGCGAGCGTCAGGCAGGCGCAGACATCGTCCAGCCGCGGGCAGCGCGTGCGGACGCTTTCACAGAAATCCGTCGGCTCCGCACGGCCACGACCCATCATGGCACGAAAGCCCGACGCCATTTCCCGGATGCAGCCTGTCCGGTTGTCGCAGCGGCCGCAGGAGGCCTCCAAGCCCTCCGCCAGCCAATCCGTTTCCTGCGCGTTCTCGCACGTCTGGGCGGGCTCCATGGTCTTCGCCAGATCATCATAGGCACCCGCCAGACTTTGCAGCCTGGCCTGCATATGGCGGCGGATGTGGGCATCCGCGCCGCTGTGGTCGGTTGACATTTTACTGATCGGGCAGTGGAGCCACGCATCCGGCAGGAGTGCGAAGGCGGCTGCGCCGACGGCCGCTTCGATCACAGCACCGATCGACTGCGCTTCCGTCGGAAGGAGCAGAATGGCCGCGCCGTGGACGACGACGACTGTCAGCGCTGCTGCCATGCGACCGCCGCGGATGCTCCATCCGGCAGTGAGGCCGCCGAGCGCATACAACGCCGTGCAGAGCGGAACACCGGAGCCGGTCAAATCCATGGTCAGGCCGATGGCCAGCCCCGCAACGGTTCCGCCGTAGGCTCCGGCTGCATACGCGGCGGTGAGCACCAGTGCGACGGCGGCCATGCAGCCGATGCGAAGCGACAGGCTGCCGATGGAAAAGCCCGGCAGCGCTGCGCCGCAGAGGGCCAGCAGAACGAGCTGCGCGAGGAACTCTTTTTCCGCATCGAGCGCACCGGGCACGCGGCGGTTGGAGCCGTGGAGCGCCGTAGCGAACACGAGTGCTGCGGCCATGGAGAGCATCAGCTCTGCGAGATCGAGCAGCAGAGCCAGCGCACCGCCGCCCGAGGTCAGGTGCCAGACCATCCCCGTCAGGCCAATCGCCAGTCCGGTCGAGAGCATGGCAAAAAGCGGTGTACGCGTTCGGAACACCTGTCGCAGCGTCAGCTTGAGCATCATGGCGATCAGCGCGGCGGCCAGGTAGCGGATGCTGTCGATGCGGTTCCAGGCGGCGCAGGTGCCGATCAGAACGCCCGCCGCTGTCGCCAGCAGCCGTTTGTTTTTCTGCTGTGCCTGCAAAAACGACACGCCGAACGGTGCGCGGCTGCCGTAGATGATGGTCTGTGCCAGCAGGAAGCCGCCGGCCGCAGCCAGGCAGAGCGCCAGCACCTCCCGCTGTCCGGGCATCCGCTGTCCGGGCATCCGCTGTCCGGGCATCCGCTGTTCGCGTCCTTCTGTCGTGTTCGGGTCAAATTCCAAGAGTTTCATAGGGTGGTCTGTCCTTCCTGACAATGCTTTTGTATCGGGCGATGGCCCGCCTGTATATCATACCGTCCGGGTGGGGGTATTTTTTGTCGCATTGGACAGACCGATTCTTTTTTCGCCGTCGGTTCTTTTTCGAAAATCCGACACATTCCAGCATTTGAAAACGCCGCATTCCATCTCGTTCGATCGAATGCGGCGTTTTTATGCATCTGTTTACTTATGATATTTGCGGTGGTTCAGAATGGCAAAGGCGCGATAGAGCTGCTCCAGCGCCATGACACGCGCCAGGTGGTGCGGAAACGTCATTTTGGACATGGACAGCAGCCAGCCTGCTCGCTGCTTCAGGCGCGGACTGAGGCCGTTGGAGCCGCCGATCACGAGGCACAGGCGGCTGTCACCGCCGCTCGCCAGCGTGTCGATGCGGGCGGCGAAGGCTTCGCTCGCCAGCTGAGCGCCCTCCGGCGTCAGGACAATCAGGAATGCGCCCTTTGGAATCGCCCGCTCGATGGCATCGCATTCCGCTTCCAGCGCAGGGGCGATTTCCGAATCGTTGTCCACCGGGCGCTCCGGCAGCTCCAGCACCGTGACGGCTGCGAAGGGGCGCAGGCGCTTCAGGTATTCCTCGCAGGCGGCCTGATAGTGCTTTTCCTTCAGCTTGCCGACACAGATCAGTGTAACAGAGATCATCAGTCGTGTTCCTCCGGTGCATCGGGCGGCGTATCCTCCGGGGATGTCCGGTTTCGATCATCCGCCGAGCGGACATATTCCGCATAGACGACCTGGGTCATCCGCATATACGGCATCAGGTAGAGCAGCGGCAAAAACATGAACAGTGCGCACATCAGGTACCATCCGGCGAAGCTGACGATGCAGAGCACCCATTCCCACACATGGCCGCGCATGGCGCGCCACGAGCGCAGTGCGGCGGCAAACGGCCCCGCCTCCGGGTGGTCGAGAAAATAGTACGGTGTCAGCAGCAGGTGGATGGTGAAAAACGCGTAGACCAGCATACAGCCCAGTGAAACGGCGACGACGCGGCCATCGACGAGCGACCAGTTGACCATCGGCGATGCAAAAGCGGTCAGCTGCTCCGACAGATCGGCCATCACAGCGTCCGCCGTATCGAGCAGCCAGCTGGCCGGGATGCTGTACAGCGCGAGGGAGATCAGGCCGGTCACGACGGTGTAGACGTAGTATTCCAGCACGCGCTTCAGCCGTTCGCCGTCGGAATACCAGAGGAAGACATCCATCACGCGTGGCTCCTGGCGGCGAAACGCCTTCAGCAGGAATTCGGCAATGCCCAGCGTCAGCGGCACCAGCAGGAAGCTGGTCAGGACGGTCAGCAGCGCGGAGGAAAGATCAAAGCGATAGACCCAGATTTGCACCATGCAGGTCAGCCCGAATCTTTGCGTCAGGCCGGAAATCACCGTGGAGAGTGCGAAACCGGTCACCGTTTCCAAGGCGAGTAGGAAAACGATTTTGAACAGATACGGCGCCATGGCCGGTTTGGCCAGACCTTTTGCCGTTCGAATGACCTGTGAGCGTGGCAGTTTCATAGGGCGACTGATTTCATCCTTTCTTTGCGGGCTGCACGTTGTCATCAGACAGAGCCCGTGAACAAACACGCCCGTCCGACATGGTACGCACGTCGGACGGGGTGGATGGATCGTTCCGGATCAGATGCCCGGAGCGTTGGGATCATCGGTATCGACCGGCTCTGTCGGCTGCGGAGCCGTAGTCGTCTCCGGCGGATTGGTGGCCGGTGGTTCGGTCACCGGCGGCTCCGTGACAGGCGGTTCCGTTTCGCTGACAGCCGGGCCGACATAGGTCAGGCCGTTGTACGGGCTGTATTTGCTGGTGTTGACCTTGACCTCCTGCTGGAGGACGCCATCGACGTAGATCTGCTTATACAGCTCCACCTTGTAGCCCGGCATACCGCTGCGCACTTTTTTCTGCGTGCCCGGTGCGAGGGTCGAATCCTCGACATATTTCATCGTCTGTTCGTAGGTTTCCAGAACGACGGACTTGAACTTGATTGTCCGGTTGGCTGCCCGCGACTCCTTCCCGTAGATGGAGACGGTCAGGGTGCCGTTGCTGGCTTTGGCCGAAATCCGGATAGGCTCATCGGTGTTGTTGCGGAAGACGTAGTCCAGAGAGCCGTAATAGAGGGTGGCGTCCATGCCGAGATCGACGTAGGAGACCTTGTAGGCGTGGACATAGCGGGAAATCTGATCCATTTCAGCGTACAGTGAGGCGACATAGAGCGTCGAGCTCACCTGGCAGATGCCGCCGCCGAGGCCCTCCTGCATCCCGCCGTTCTGGAAGACGGTCGCCGGTTTATAGCCCTTTTCCTTGGTTCGTTCGCCGACGACGCGGTTGAAGGAGAAGGTCTGTCCCGGCAGGACAACGGATTCATGGATGGCGGCAGTGGCCAGGCCGACGTTGACCGTGCGGTTGGCTTCTGCGGGGTTATAATAGGTGATGCACTGTCCAAGCAGGTCTTTGAAATACTGGTTCGGGAGCGTTTCCGCCGTGACAGCCGGTTGAATTTCCTGCTTGAGGAATGTCTTTTCCGTCCAGGTACCATCGGTCAGCTCCTGACGAATCTGGTCGATATCGATGTCGTAGCCGATGACTTCCTTGACGATGATGGTATTGTTGTCGGCGTCCACGTCATAATAGGCGTCGGCGGGGGCGCAGTAGATCATGGTATACAGTTCGTCGAGGTTTGGCATTTCCGGCGCTTTCGAGATCGTCTTCAGCTCCAGCTCACCGGTCTGATGGTCAACCAGCGCATTGACGACCTTCTGGAAGGCTTCCTCTTTATCAACAGAGGTGTGCTCCGCGCCGCGGTGGAAGGTCACGCCGTTTTCCGTCAGCTCGTACTCGGTATCGGAGCCGGTATCGATGTTGGCGACCAGCTCGTCAATCCGTTTGATGATGTATTCCTCGTCCACGCCGGCGACGTCGCCCTTGATCGCCTGAATGGACTGATACTGGGCGATCAGCGACAGATCATAGCCCTTGCTTTTCATGTAGGCGGTCAGTGCGTCATAATCGACCGGGGCGTTTGCTTCATTGAGGCTGATTTTCACGGATGCACCGGCGGCTTTCACCGTCAGCGCCTGATCCTTCCGCGAATCCGTGATATAGCCCTTGACGAGCATTTCCACTTCGCTGCCGGCAATCGGCGTGGAGGACATGGAGGGATTTCCCGTGACGTCGGGCGGATCCTGAAACGTATCCTTCAGCTCACCGACCAGCCAGATTCCCAGCAGAATCAGCAGGACGGCAGAAATGGCCAGCAGAACGATCAGCGTAATTTTTGGCATTGTCGTTTTCTTTTTGCTCATATGTTTTCTCCATCTGTCTACAGAAATGGGGTTCTCAGGCATCCATATTTCCGGGCGGCGAATGGCGCAGCGCCATAGGAGCCCTTTCCGGATGATACTCCTTTATTATAGCAGTCTGCGGGCGGAAAATCAATGACAGTCCGCTTACAAACTGGATAATTTTTGGAAACAGCTGCAATTTCCGAACGGCAAGCCGTGTCACGGCGGTTCTCCGCCCGGACGGGAAACCGCCCGGACAACAAAGCTGTCCGGGCGGCGTTTGGATTCCGGTTTCGGTTTTGGCGGCGATCCGGTCAACGTGCGGTTGGAGAGGCGTTTTGACCGGGCGGTGAGGTGTTCAGCAGTCCGGTGTTTCGTCCATCAGAGCCGCGATTCTCCGGCCTCTTTCCAGTGCCTGACGCAGATAGGCGTCCTGATCGAGTGCGGCATACCGGTCATGGGTGTTCCGACCCGGCTTTGCCTGGCTGCACAGCTCCATCATCAGGATGCCCTGATAGTGGGCGCGTTTCAGGCGTTTGCAGATACCGGCCCAGTCCGCCGTTCCGTCGAACGGCATCAGGTGGGCATCGTCCAGGAACGTCAGGACGGACGGATCCGTCATGCCGAGGTTGTCGTTCAGGTGGGTGCAGATGAGCTTATCGCCGTAGCGCGCCGGGACGTCCTCGGCGTGATTGTAGCAGAGCTCATGGCCGGTATCCCAGCAGAAGCCGACGGCGGGCGAATCGGCGAAGGCGTCGATGAGCGCCTGCAGGTAGTTGATGTGCTCGACGTTTTCGAAGGCCAGGCGCACCGGCGTCTCCTCTGCGGCCTTGATGATGCGTTCAAACCGTTTCAGACCCAGAGCGGACGGCGGCGTATTGCGATCCATGCCGATGATCGGGTGCATGACCGCGATCGGGACATCGTTCTCCGCGCAGTCGTGGATGCAGCGAATCAGGACGGAGGCGAATTCGTCGCCGGCGTCCCCTTCATCCCACAGGGCGCTGCACGGGCCAAACGGCGCGTGGATGGATTGATAGATCAGGCCAAGGGAGCGGATGCGCGCTGCCAGTGCGGCGACATCGGTTGTTTCATTCCAGTTCGTGAAGCAGGCATCAAAGCCCGCCCGTGCAATCGCGTCGATGGATTCTTCCGGTGTCTGAACATGGTATGCACCGGCATTGATTCCGATTTTCCAGGTTTCGCTCATAAAAGAATCATCTCCTTTGATTTCATTGATTTGTGATTTAATACTGTCTGCCCCAGACCACCAGATGCTTGGCCGGTTTCCCGCAGCAGACGCAGACGTCGCCGATGGGCTCGCCGTCAAACGGGATGCAGCGGCTCTTGACGCCGCCGGTTTCATCCTTCAGCTGGTTTTCGCAGGCTTCGTCGCCGCACCACATTCCGCGGATGAAGCCCGGATGGTTTTTGGCAAGATCCAGGAATTCATCGTGGTTGTGCGCATCGTGCGTTTTCTGGTGCAGATTGTCGAGTGCGCGCTGATACAGGCCGTCATGCACCGCTTTCAGCGCGTCAGCCACGGCTGTCTCCAGTTCATCCAGCGATACGGCGATTTTTTCGCGGTTGTCGCGGCGAACCAGAACGCAGGCGTTGTTTTCAATGTCACGCGGGCCGATTTCCAGACGCAGCGGGATGCCCTTCATCTCGCACTGGCTGAACTTCCAGCCGGCGGAGTTGTCGCTGACATCGACTGAGACGCGGAACGAACGGCTCAGGCGGGCGCGGAGCTCCTCCGCCTTTTCCAGAACGCCCGGCTTATGCGAGGCGATCGGCAGAATCATGACCTGAATCGGTGCGATGCCCGGCGGCAGAATCAATCCGCTGTCGTCGCCGTGGGTCATAATGACGGCGCCGATCATCCGGGTGGAGACGCCCCAGGACGTCTGATGCGGATATTGCAGCTGGTTGTTCCGATCGGAATAGGTGATCTCAAAGGCGCGGGCGAAGCCGTCACCGAAATAGTGCGAGGTACCGCCCTGCAGTGCGACGCCGTTGTGCATCATGGGCTCGATCGTGTAGGTTTCGACGGCACCGGCAAACTTCTCCTTGTCGGTTTTCCGGCCGGTAATTGCCGGAATGGCCAGCGTTTCGCGGTAGAAATCCTCATAGCACTTCAGCATCCGGAGCGTTTCTGCACGGGCTTCCTCTTCGGTTTCGTGCATGGTATGGCCTTCCTGCCACAGAAATTCCGAGGTGCGGAGGAAGGGGCGCGTCGTCTTCTCCCAGCGCACAACGCTGCACCACTGGTTATACAGCTTCGGCAGGTCGCGGTAGGAGTGAATGATATTCTTATAGTGTTCGCAGAACAGCGTTTCCGACGTCGGACGGACGCAGAGGCGTTCCGCCAGCTCCTGCTGGCCGCCGTGCGTGACCCACGCCACCTCCGGTGCAAAGCCCTCGACATGGTCTTTTTCCTTTTGCAGCAGGCTCTCCGGGATGAACATCGGCATATAGAGGTTCTCGTGTCCCATCTCCTTGAAGCGTCTGTCGAGATCATGCTGCATATTCTCCCAGATTGCGTAGCCATACGGGCGAATGACCATGCAGCCCTTGACGCCCGAATAGTCAGCCAGCTCGGCTTTTTTGACGACGTCTGTGTACCATTGCGCAAAATCGACGTCCATCGACGTGATCTGCTCCACCATCTTTTTTTCCTGTGACATAAAGATGTCCTTTCGTTCTGTGTATTTCTGTATCCGTTGTTTCCGTCCTACGGGGCGGGGTTCACTTCGACAATCTGGGTCTGGCTCTTGTAGTAGCTCTTGTTGGCCAGGCGGCGCTCCAGCAGCGTGTCGCCGTTGTAGATGAGCTGATACGTTTCGCACTGATACCCGTCCTTGCCGCGCTGTGTCTGCCGCTGCGTTCCATAGGCCAGGTTTTCATTGTAAACATATTCCGTCGAATACGGGTAGGTATGCGTGGTCACGGTTTCCACCTCGACGCGGCGGCTGGGATCCGTCTTCGTGCCGTACAGACAGACCGTCAGGGTGCCGTCCTTCATCACGGCGCTGACGCGAACCGGATAGGCAGTATTGTTGACAAACCGGTAATCCAGATAGCCCCACTGCACCGTTGCGTCCTGACCCAGCGGCACATAGTCCACCGTGTATGCATGGACGGCGCGTTCGGTCACCTCCAGATCGGCGCGCAGTGTCGCCAGATAGATGGTTGAGGACACCTGGCAGATGCCGCCGCCGGTTCCGTCCACCATTTCGCCGCCGGCAAAGACGATGGCCGGTTTGAAGCCCCGCGCCTCCGTGCGTTCGCCGACAATCTTATTGAAGGAGAATTCCTCGCCCGGCAGCAGAATGATCTCGTTGACCTTTTCCGTTGCCAGCTTCAGGTTGGTGGTGCGGTTGGCTTCGGCGCTGTTATACGGGGAGACCGCCTGTCCGAGCACATCGCGGAAGAGCAGCTCGCCGAGCATCTGCTTGGTCATCTGCGGGGTGGTGTAGATAAACGGGTAGGTTTTCTCCGTCCACGCCTCTTCGCTCTGCATATCCTCATTGATCTGATAGATATCGACGTCTTTCCCGATGATCTCCTCGACAATCTGATAGCCGCGGGAGCCGGATTTTTCAACGTAGGCGTCCTGTGCCGCGACGCAGAAGGTTTCCCTGAGGATGTTCCAGTCCGGGATTTCTGCCTTCGTGACCTTCGGCTCGACGACATACTCGCCATACGTGCCGGTTTCCAGCATACCGTGGACGGCATCGCCCAGCGCCGGGCGGTTGACCTCGACGCCGTCATTGCCGCGGGTAATCGTCAGGCCGGTGTCATCCAGCAGATAGCTGTACGCCTTGTAGGTCTGCGCCACGGAGGCCACGAGCGCATCAAGCGCCTGATTGACCGCGTCCCGGTCATAGCCGTTCAGGCCGGAGACGGAGAGCTTATGCTGCGTTTCGGATTTGATCAGCGCGTAGCGGCGGAAGACCGAACGGTCCCGCCCGTATGCATACGCCTGATGGGCAATCGACTGCGCGTCAATCCCGGTCATGATGTCGCGGGCCTGAATGGTGACGCTCTGATCCAGACAGCGAACTGTCAGGCTGCGGCTGGAAAAATAGTTTTCGCTGTACTCATTCAGGGCGTTGACGGCTTCATCCCCCGTCATGCCGCCGAGCTGCACGCCGAGCGCCGTGACGCCGGGATAAATCCGGTCATAGCGGCTCACGCGGCTACAGACCAGCGTCAGGCAGACGATGCCGGTCAGGAGCAGCAGCGAAAAGACGCTGATGCAGACCCAGAAAAAGGCCGGGCTGAGCCCCAGAATCTTTTTCCTGCCCTTGGCCTGCAGGTTGATTTCCGTTGTACGGAACTGTTTTTCGTCCCCCGGGTCATCCGGGAGCTGATCCAGAATTTTCTTCCAGTTATTCAAAATCGTCTCTCCTTTCGGAAGATCGCATGATGCTGCGCGATTCCATGGTGTATGATATCATAAAATGCACACAGGCGGCAACAACAGTGCGGTTACGATTTGGGAACGGTTCGGATACGAACGCGACCGCCGGAGTGATCAGAAGCCGAAATAGGCCTTGGCGTTGTCATGCGAAATGCCTGCGACAATCCGGTTCAAGAGCGCCGGGTCGTTCGGGAATTCCCCGTCATCGACCCATGTGCCGATCAGGTTGCAGAGGATGCGGCGGAAGTATTCATGGCGCGGATAGGACAGGAAGCTACGGGAGTCAGTCAGCATACCGACAAAGGTGGACAGCAGGTTCAGGCTGGCCGTTTCGCGGAGCTGCTTCTCCATCCCGTCCTTATGGTCAATGAACCACCAGGCGGAGCCGAACTGCGTTTTGCCCCGGACACCTGTCCCTGTGAAGCAGCCGCAGAGTGCGAGCATGGCATAGAAATCCTTCGGGTTCAGCGTGTACAGAATGGTGCGCGGCAGCTCGGATTCCCGGTCAATCCGATCCAGCATACGCGACAGGCTGGAGGCGACTTCGAAGTCGGACATGGTGTCGAAGCCGGTATCCTTGCCGATGCGGTTGAACATCTTCGTGCTGTTGTTCCGCATGGCGCCGCAGTGCAGCTGCATCGTCCAGTCCTTTTTGGCAAAATAACCGGCCAGGCAGAAGAGGATGTAGGATTTGTATCCGTCCGCTTCCTCGGTGGTCAGAGTGCCGCCGTTCATCTTCTTGGCAAACACGCGCTGCGCTTCCGCGCCGTCCGCCTGTGTGGCCGGGAGGCGGCCAAAGTCATGGTCAGAGAGGCGGCAGCCGTGCTCAGCAAAATAGTCCACGCGGCGATACAGCGCCTTCAGCACGTCCTCCACGTTCTGAATCGCGACGCCGGACACATCGGCCAGCTTGGCAATGTAGTCAGCAAAATCGTCCTTTTCGATCAGGACGGCGCGATCCGGCCGGAAGGTCGGGCGGACAGAGCAGCCCGATACCGGGTTGTTGGCGATGGCCTGATGCCATTCCAGCGAATCGATCGGGTCGTCCGTCGTGCAGATGACCTCGACGTTGGAGGAGGTGATGAAGCTGCGGGCAGACGTCTCCGGCTTGGCCAGGACGGCGTTCATCTGGTCATACAGCTCTCTCGCGTTGTCCGCAGTCAGCGCCTCGTCAATCCCGAAGAAGTGGTGCATTTCCAGGTGCGTCCAGTGGTAGAGCGGGTTGCCAACGGCGCATTCCAGCGTTTTGGCATAGGCCAAAAACTTGTCGAAATCGTCGGCATCGCCCGTGATATAGGCTTCATCCACACCGGCCAGGCGCATCAGACGCCATTTGTAATGGTCGCCGCCGAGCCACGCTTCCGTGATGGTCTGATAGCGGCGGTCGCCTGCGATTTCAGCCGGGCTGAGGTGGCAGTGATAGTCAATGATCGGGAGGGGCTCCGCGACGGAATGGAACAGGTTCTGTGCGGTTTTCCCCTTCAGGAGGAAATTTTCATGCATGAATTTCATGTGGATGACCTCATTTCTCTTGTGTAGTGGTTGAACCGGCCAGCTGTGCCGCAACGCGGTTGACGTTGCCTGCGCCGCAGGTCAGGATCAGGTCGCCCGGCTGTGCCATTGCGGCCAGGCAGGCCGCCGCATCGTCCAGGGCGGGGATATATTGTGCGCCGGGAATCTCCGCCGTCAGGTCGGCAGAGGAAATCCCGAAGGTATTCTGTTCGCGTGCGGAATAAATATCCGTACAGACAACGACATCAGCCAGCCGCAGCACCTCGCAGAAGCGGTCCTTCAGTGCGACGGTTCTGGAATACGTATGCGGCTGGAACAGGCAGATAACCCGTTGGTAGCCAAGCGTTTTAGCGGTTTTCAGCGTGGTTTCCAGTTCATCCGGGTGGTGGGCGTAATCATCCACCACGACGGCGCCGTTGCAGGTGCCGATGCGCTGGAAGCGGCGCAGCACGCCGGTATAGCTCCGGAGGCCGCGTGCAATGACATCCGGGGCAAAGCCGTAGCCGCGGAGCACAGCGGCGACCGCCAGCGAATTGTCCAGGTTGTGCTGCCCAGGGACAGCCAGCTCGATGTCGCAGAGCGGCGTCCCGTTTTCGGTCAGGGTATAGGCCGCGCAGCCTTGCTGCATCCGAACAGCTTCCGCCCGGTATTGTCCGTCGCCGCCGAACGTCAGGATGCGGCGATTCAGACCGGCGACGGCGCGCATGGCGTTTTCATTCGCCGCGTTCACGACGACCAGCCCGTGCTCCGGTGTGTGCTCCGCGAACACGCGAAATGCGCCGATGATCTCTTCGATTCCGGAATAATAGTCGAGGTGATCAGGCTCGACATTCAAAATCACAGCCGTTTCCGGATACAGCTCGTGGAAGGAGCGGCGGTATTCGCACGACTCCGCGACGAACCAGGGGCTGTGACCCAGTGTATAGGTGCCGTGGATTTCCGGCAGCGGTGCGCCCAGAAACGCAGTCGGCGACTGGTCATCCTGCAGCAGGACATGGGTCAGCATACCGGAGACCGTCGATTTCCCGTGTGTGCCCGAAACGCCGATCGAATGCGGGTATTCGCGCATGATCTGTCCCAGCACCTGCGGGCGCTCGATGATGGGAATGCCGGCTGCCCGCGCATAAACGATATCCGGTGAGGTGTCGGCAATGGCGGCGTTGCGGACGATGACCGCTGCGCCTTCGACATATTCCGGCCGGTGTCCGATGGCGACCGGGATGCCATGCTCGCGCAGCATGGCGGTATTCTCGGATTCGTCGCGGTCGCTGCCGGTGATGTGCGCACCGCGCCGGGCAAGCTCCAGCGCAAGGGAGGACATCATGACACCGCCGATTCCGATGAAGTGAATCCGTGCATGGTTTGCAACGGCCTGTTCAAGCTGTTCCATTCTGAAACAATCGCCTCCGATTTCAGGATTTGGCACTACATCCGCTGAATCTGCCGTTTGCGGGCGATGTTCAGCGTTCCGTCCTGCATGGCAGTCAGGTTGTCGAGCGCTTTGCCGGTTCCGTAGGCCACGCACGACACCGCATCCTCTGCAATGTGTGTTTCAATCCCGGTATGGGATGCAATCAGCCGGTCAAAGCCGTAGACAAGGCTGCCACCGCCGGTCATGGTGATGCCGTTGGTGGAGATGTCGGAGACCAGCTCCGGCGGTGTCCGTTCCAGCACGGAGTGTACCGCTTCGATGATATTCACGGTGACTTCTTCGAATGCTTCCATGATCTCCGAGGAGCTGACCATGAAGACCTTTGGCAGGCCGGACATCAGGCAGCGCCCCTTGACGTCCATCGTCAGGTCCTCCGGGCGCGGATAGACGCAGCCGATGTTGATTTTCAGCTCCTCCGCTGTGCGTTCGCCGATCATGACATTGTGCTTGCGCTTGATGTATTTGATGATGGCTTCGTCGAACTTGTCGCCGGCGATTTTGATCGAGCAGGATTCCACGATGCCGCCTAAGGACATAACAGCGATATCCGTTGTGCCGCCGCCGATATCGACGACCATGTTGCCGTTGGGCTTGGTGATGTCGATGCCTGCGCCGATGGCTGCGGCGACCGGCTCCTCAATCAGGTAGACCTGTCGGCCACCGGCCTGCAGGCCTGCGTCAAAGACGGCGCGTTCCTCCACCTCCGTGATGCCGCTCGGCACGCAGATCACGATGCGTGGTTTGAACAGGCGAAAGCCGCAGACCTTTTTGATGAATTCGCGAATCATGCGCTGGGTGATTTCATAATCCGAAATCACGCCGTCTCGCAGCGGACGGATGGCAACGATGTTGCCGGGGGTGCGACCCAGCATCCGCTGAGCCTCCGTGCCGATGGCCAGCATCCGGCCGGTCTCCTTATTCAGCGCAACCACACTCGGTTCGCGCAGAACAATCCCTTTTCCTTTGACATAAACAAGGATCGTCGCGGTTCCGAGATCGATCCCGATGTCGCTTGTAAACATATCTGTCATCACAGTCTTTCTGAACGATTCTTCTGATGATATCAATCTATTCTATATTATATAACATTCGTGCGTTCATTTCAACTACTTTTCTGTTTTTTGCTTCGTTCGGGCAATTGTCACGCAGACAACCTCCTCCGGCAGCAGGTAGGATACCGTTTTGGCGGCCTCTGCGAGGGTGGCACCGGTGGTCAGAATGTCGTCTGCCAGCAGGATGCGTTTGCCGATGGCCAGCGGTGCGCTGTTGGCAACCGGCATGAACACGCCGATGACGTTTGCGCGGCGCTGCTTCTCGTCCAGTGCGGACTGTGGCGGGGTATCGGTCGTCTTTTCGATCAGCTGTGCAAAGGGCAGCTCCAGCCGTTCGGCCAGCGCTTCTGCAAACAGTCGCGCCTGATCATAGCCGCGCTGTCGCAGTCGTGCAGCCGAGACCGGGACATAGGTGACGAGCTCCGGCATGGTCAGGCTGCCGTCGCGGACGGCGCGCCGAACCGCCTCCGCCGCATAGGCGGCAAACACCGGTGCATAGGAGCGGACGCTTTGAAACTTGTATCGCAGCACGGCATCCCGCAATGCGCCCTCATAGTAAAACGGTGCCACGATGAACGAGGCGAACGAAATCTGGCGTGTTTGCGCCGTCTGGCATTCCGCGCCGTTTGCCGTCGTTTTCGGCAATTGGTCTTCGCAGACGGAACAGACCGCGTTCTCCGCGCCGTCCACGATGCGGCGGCAGATCGGGCAGCGCGAGGGATACAGGACAGACACCAGTCCCTGTCCGATTCGGCGCAGCCGCTTCAGCATGGCTCTTCGCCCGCCTGATAGGCCGTCAGCCGCACCAGAAAGCCGCTGTAGCGCTTCAGGCGCCGCCGATTTTCCACCATGGCCGCCACCGATTCCGGGTTGCCGACGATGATCAGCAGCTCCTTGGCGCGGGTCATGGCCGTATAAAACAGGTTGCGGTTGACCAGTCGGGAGCGAACGAGCGACGCGACAAAGATGACGGCGCGGAATTCGCTGCCCTGCGCCTTGTGGACGGTGATGGCATAAGCGTGTTCCAGATCGTTGAGCATATCAAATGCGTAGTCGCAGGCTTTGTCATCGAATTCGACCGTGACCGTCTGCGCGGACGGATTGATCTGGCGAATGACGCCGATATCGCCGTTGAACACACCGCGCCCCTCTTCCGTTGCGGGCATTCCCGGCTGGCGCTTCCATTCGAGGTCGTAGTTGTTGCGGATTTGCATGACGCGATCGCCGACGCGGAACGTCGTCCGGCCATTGGCGCGCTCCGCCTTGCCCTCCGCAGCCGGGTTGATCAGGTCGCGCAGCACCTCATTCAGGCGAATCACGCCCTCCGCATATTGGCGGGACGGCGACAGCACCTGGATGTCCTCCGGCGGAATGCCCATATTTTGGGGCAGGCGGCGCGTGCAGAGATCGGCGACCGTGGCAACCACCTCGTCGCCCGTCCGGCGGTTCAGGAAAAAGAAATCCTTTTTGTTGTTGGAGAGCTTCGGCTGTTCGCCGCGGTTGACGGCGTGGGCATTCATGATGATGTCGCTTTCCTGCGCCTGGCGGAAGACCTCATCGAGGTGAATCGAGCGCGCCAGGCCGCTCCGGATGACATCCGACAGCACGGTGCCGGGGCCGACGGAGGGCAGCTGATCCGGGTCGCCGACCAGAATCAGGCGGCAGCTGTTTTTCACGGCGCGGAGCAGCGATGCAAACAGCGGCAGATCGACCATGGAGACCTCGTCTAAGATCACAGTATCCGCGTCGAGCGGGTTGTTTTCGTTGCGGGCAAAGCGCAGGCCGTTGTCCGCGTAGGTCACTTCCAGCAGCCGGTGAATCGTTTTCGCTTCGCGGCCACACAGCTCGCTGAGCCGTTTGGCTGCGCGGCCAGTCGGTGCGGCCAGCAGCGTTTTGGCGTTCATGCGGTCGAGCAGGCCGAGCATCCCGCGCACGGCGGTCGTTTTCCCGGTACCCGGTCCACCGGTCAGCACCATGACCGGTTCGGCCACCGATGCGGCCACCGCTTCGCGCTGCTTGGCAGAAAAGTCAAAGCCGAAGCTCTGCTCCAGCTCCGCAATGGCCTTGTCTACGCCGCGTGGCGGTTCATAGTGGCGCGACGCCAGAAAGACCAGTCGCCGCGCCGTGGCGTCCTCCGCTTCGTACATTTCACGGAGATAGCACATCGTCACGCCGTTGATCGGGCAGAGGACGATGGTTTCGGCGGCGCGCATCAGCTCCATGGCTTCGGAGACCAGCTCCGGATCCAGCGACAGAAACTGCGCCGTTACATCCGTCAGGCGGTCGAGCGGCAGGCAGACGTGGCCTTCATTTTCGTTATAGGACAGTTCAAATGCAATCCCCGCCTGGATGCGTTCGAGCGATTCCGGGCCAAAGCCGAAGCTCTGCGCCATCTGATCGACCTGTCGAAAATCGACGCAGTACGGGTTCAGCACGAGCTGGTAGGGGTTTTCCGTGACAAAGTCGCGGCTTTTATGGCCGTAGCGCTTGTAGACGGCCATGGCCACCGACAGATCGATGCCGTATTCGGCAAAAAAGGTCATCAGCTCGCAGACGGCAATCTTCGTCCGCAGCTCAGCCGAAATCGCCTCGGCCGTTCTCTGGGTGATGCCGCGGATGGAGAGGAGCTCTTCGGGGTGATTCTCGAGGATTTCAAAGGTTTCGATGCCGAATTTGGAGACGATTTTCCGGGCAGTGACCGGGCCGATGCCCTTGATCGCGCCGGAGGCCAGATAGCGCAGAATCGCGCCCGTCTCTGCCGGGAGCATCCGGTCAATGTGCGTACACTTCAGCTGGCTGCCGTAGATGGCATGGGTCGTGTAGACGCCCTCGGCATAGATGCTTTCGCCCTCTCCGGGGTATGGAATCGTGCCGACAGCCGTCACAACGCCGCCCTCTGCCAGCTCCACCTCAATCACCGAGTAGCCGTTTTCTTCATTTGTATAGACCACAGACACAATGTCTCCGCTGATGGTCACGGTTTCTCCGGCATCGGCCGGAACGGCATGGTATGCTTCCGTCAAAGGCGTCCCCTCCTGTCTCCCTTTATTCTACAACACTCCCGGCAAAAAAGCAAGTATCTTTCGCCGTGTGCGCAATGGATTGCGCTCCTGTTTTTCCGATTCGGCTCATTTTTTCCGCAAAAAGCACCCCACTGCTCAGGGGTCGGATGGAGCCTGGGCAATGGGGTGTCCGTTGAACGGTTCAGCATTCGTAGTCGGCGGCAAGGCGCGTGGCAATCAGGTGGTGAAAGTGCGTCTTCGCTTCCAGATGGAGCGGGTGGACGGTATAATTTTGCAGCGCCTCACGGCTTTCGAATTCGGAATACAGCGCATAATCCGCGCCCTGGTAGGCCTGACGGATTTCCAGGTGCAGCAGACCCGGAATCTGCCCCACGAGGGGCTCCAGTGCGGCGCGGACAGTGGCCACGGCCGCCGCTTTGTCAGCGGTTTCCCGGAGGGTATAGAGAACGATATGCTTGACCATGCAGGACAGCTCCTTTTGGCGGTTGAGATGGTTATTCCGAGCGCAGCGGTCGGGCGCGGCGGAAGCGCTTTTCACAGGCGCGCTTTTTCCGCTCCATGCGGCTCGTTTTGTACGCAAGCGGCTCGACCAGCACGGTATGGATCCCGGCGAGATTGCCGCCGACAATGTCCGTAAAAATCTGGTCACCGACAGCGACGGCCTCCCGGCGGCGAATCCGCAGCTTCCGGAGCGCGCGCAGATAGCCGATCGGCAGCGGCTTCATCGCCATGGAAACGCATTCGACGTTCAGCGCCTGGCAGAAGGGCAAAACCCGATGCGTTTTCCCGTTGGTGAGGATGCAGATTTGCAGCCCGCTCTCCCGGAGCTGTTGAATCCACCGGGCAATGGGTTCGCTGGGTTCCGTCTTATAATAGGGTGCGAGGGTATCATCGAGATCGCAGAGCACGGCCTTGACGCCGCGGCTCCGAAGCCATTCGGGTGTCAGGTCGCGGATGCTGTTCATCTGCGTCACCGGGTAGAATATGCGGGTCATAGCAGCCTCCGATGCAGTCTGTCCTTCGGCAGCACTGCGTATCGCATCATGATGCCGGTTTCTGTGCATATTATAGCATTGATGGCGGCGGAATTCCAGCAGATATTGTGTCAGAACCGTAAATTCTTTGGCCGAACCGTCTTGACTGGGCAGAGAGGGTGGATGTTTCATGTCAGAAATTCCCGTTTTTCAGGTGTTGGGGGCTGCCGAAAGCGGTTCGGACAGCCGATACCGGCAGATGCGGCTCGGCTGGCGCTCATCGCCGGACGGCCTGCTGATTCCGAGCAAAGCGCTCCCCTGTCAGGTGCTGCACCTCTCCGGCGTTCTGCCGCCGGTTCCGGATGCTTTGGTGCAGCTGCTCCATGCAGAGTGTCGGCGGGTGGGTGCTGACGGCGTTTTTCTGGACATCCCGCCGGAGTCGGCGTCGCTGGCCGATACCGCTGCACGTCTTGCTCGCCTCGGCTGCACCGTCTACGGGCGGTCGGCGGCTGGCGGGATGATCCCGACGTACCCGGAGGCGGAGCGGCCGGAATCAGTCGGGCGGTTCGCCGTTTCCCTGACCCGCCGCGCCACGCTGACCACGCTCGGAAGCGACAGCGCCGTCCGTCAGACGCTTTCGCCGTCGGAGCTGCAGGCACTTCTGCGCCGTTATGCGCCGCAGGTCGCCTTTTCGCGTGAGCTGGCTGCCAATTACTGCACGCTGGCAGCCGATCAGAGGACACAGTTTCTGCTGTTTGATACCGATGAGACGATGCAGTTTCGTCTTCTGCGGCTGGCCGAATCCGGCGCGGTCGCCTGCTTTCTGTGAGGCGGGTGTCCGTCTGCGTATTTTTTCTGTCCGATGAAAAAAACCTGTCGTCAAGCGTGTTGTTTTGTGTTATAATGGTAACGGGTGATGCGGCAGCGCCGCACATATCCGGTGGCCGTGTCCCCGATCTGCATTCTGAATTCAGAAAGGATGAATTGCCATGAACCAAGTGAAAGTCGCTTTCTGCGGCTGCGGAGGAATCTGCAAATTCCATCTGAGCCATCTCGTTCTCTTTGACGATGTCGAATTTGTCGGATTTTTTGACATTCGTCCGGAGCGCGCAGAAGAAAAACGGCAGATGGCCGGCGCAGGGACGGTCTATTCCAGCCTCTGCGAAATGCTCGACAGCGCGCAGCCGGACATCCTCTACATCTGTGTTCCCCCGGATCAGCACGGCGAAATCGAATTTGAAGCCATTCGCCGCGGCATCAACTTCCTGGTTGAAAAACCAATGGCGTTGAATATGACCCTTGCGCATTCCATCCGCGATGCAGCCGAAGCGGCCGGAATCATCACCGCCGTCGGCTTCCAGGATCGTTATCTCGACATCATCGCCCGGACGAAGGACTTCCTGACCGAGCACCAGGTCGCCTTTGTGGACGGTGCATGGGTCGGCGGCATTCCGGGTGCTTACTGGTGGCCGAAGTATGAGACGTCCGGTGGGCAGATTGTCGAACAGAATATCCACCATTTCGACATGGTGCGCAACCTGTTCGGCGAGCCGATCTCTGTTTACTGCACGGCGCGGCGCGGTCTGGTGGAGCGTGAGGGCTACGACCTGCACGACTGCTCCATCGCCACCATCACCTTTGAATCCGGTGTCCTTGCATCCATCTTCACCGGCTGCTACACAAACGGCCACCCGGGCTATCACAACGGCCTGCACATTCACTGCGTGGACGGCGAAGTCGATTATCAGCTGCGCAACAACGTCACCTTCAAGACGCAGAATGCCACGCTGAATTATCTGCGCGTGGAGGATGCGGGCATTACAGAGGATCGCACCGTCATCGACGCCATCAAGGCGCATGATCAGTCGCTCATCCGCTCCCCCTATCGCGATGCCTGCAAGACACTGGCACTGACGCTGGCCTGCAACGAATCCATTCGAACCGGTCAGGTCATCCAACTCTAATCCGTCTCTACGAAAGGAATTTTACCGATGTTTACTCTTTCTGCCAATGCGGGCTGGTTTGAGGGCGACTCCTACCAGCGCTATTTCGAAGCCGCAAAGCGCGGCTTTACGGCCATTGAAGAGCTTCGCTGGCTGCACCTGGATCTCGATCGCGTGCGTGCCGTCATTGACGAGAGCGGCGTTGCACAGTCTGCGCTGCTGTTCCAGTCCCACGACGAGGACAAGGCTGCGCTGATCGCCAACCAGCACGGGATTGTCTGGGAGGATGCCGCAGACGCCTTTGCCTCCTCGATCGAGGAGACGCTGGTCGCCGCGCTGAAGATGAATGTCAAGAACATCGTTGTCACCACCGGCAACGAGCGTTCGGACGTCTCGCGGTATGTCCAGCACACCAACGTCGTCACGGCGCTGCGCCGCGGCGCCGACATTGTCCGCGGCTCGGGCGTTCAGCTCGTTTTGGAGCCATTGAATGTTCTGGTGAATCACAAGGGCTATTACCTGGTCACGACGGCGGAATCCGTCGAGATCATTGACGAGGTCGGTTCGCCGGATGTCCGTCTGCTGTACGATGTCTATCACCAGCAGATCAGCGAGGGCAACGTCATCGACACCATCCGCAACAACATTTCGAAGATCGGGCATATCCACACCGGCGACGTCCCCGGCCGTCAGGAGCCGGGCACCGGCGAGCTGAACTACAAGAACATCTTCAAGGCCATTGCCGAAACGGGCTATGACGGCTTTGTGACGTTTGAGTGCGGCCGCAGTGTCGATGTGGACACGGTCTGCCGGAATATGCTCGCCCTGCTGCCGTAAGCAGTCACAGGGGAAAGGAGCGTTTTGCATATGGCTGAAGCAAAGCAGCTGACCCGGCCGGACTGGCAGGCACCGCGCATCGACCTGTCCGGGCGGCGGCTGGTCTGGCACGATGAATTTGACGGCGACACGCTGGACAGTTCCAAATGGAAGTGCATCGCCTGGCCGGAAACGGCGAAATGCGACGTCACCTGCAACGTCTACGCGGCGGATATGGTTTCCGTACACGACGGCTGCGTCTGGCTTCGCTGTGAATTCCGAAAGGACGGCCCCTATGGGCCGGGCTTCTACTCCGGCTGGATCAGCACAGAGGACAGTCTCTGCACAACCTATGGCTACTACGAAATCCGCTGTCGGGTGCCGAAGGCCGAGGGAATGCACGCGGCCTTCTGGACGTATGCCAACGAGAAGCCCTATGCCGGCTGCGGCCGGGACGGGACGGAAATTGACATTTTCGAAACCGCCCGCTATCGCGTGGACGGCACGGATGCGGAGGCCAACAGCGCCTACGCCATCACCATTCACACCGGCGACGAGGCCGGGAAGCTGATGTCGTATGGCTGTCCGGACGTTGTCACGCTGGAGCCGGCGGGGCATCACCTATACGACGGCTTCCACACGTTCGGGCTGGAATGGACGCCGACGGCCTATCATTTCTATTATGACGGGCTGGAGGTTCAGTGCATTGATTTTTCCAGCGGTCCGGTTGGGCGCTTTGTCGGCACCTGCTCGCGTCCGGAGTTCATCTACCTCTCCACGCACGTCGGCAGCCGCATCGCCTCGGACGGGCATATCATCGCGGATTGGAACGGCAATGCGTTTCGGAATCCGGCCGGAACCTTCCCGGCGGATTTCGTCATCGACTATCTGCGCTATTATGCGCCGAAGGATGCGTAATGCTTTCTCCTCCGCTCAAAAAATCTGGTTCAGGACGGTTCATGCATGAGCAAAATCAAGTATCTCTTTCAGCGGGTCTGTCGGATTGACTACGGGCGGTTGTTCCGCACCATCCGGCAGACGGCAGACGTTTCAGGGCGAAGCCGCATCGGGATCGCCTTTGATATGCTGCGCTGCGCCATTCGCTATACGGCTGCGCCGGCCGATTACGCGTTGTTTGAGTTCTGGGCGCTGACGCCTGCACAGCGGAAGACGTATGTCACCCGCGGCGTCAACGACCGGCTCGTCAAAAAATACAACGATCGGTCGCTCTGGCACATTTTTGACAACAAGGCGGAATTCAACACCCGCTATGCGGCCTACGTCGGGCGCGACTGGATGCAGCTTGCACCCGACGGGTTTGAAGCGTTTGACGCGTTCTGTTCCCGCCATTCCTGCATCTTTTACAAGCCGCTCAGCCTCTCCTGTGGGTGGGGCATTGAGAAAATCGACGTGGCCTCCGTTCCGGATCGCCACGCGCTCTTTGATCGGCTGGTGCAGAAGGAAGGCGGCGGTCTGATCGAGGAGCAGATTGTGCAGCACCCGGAGATGAACCGGATGTTCCCCGGCTCCGTCAACACGATTCGCCTCGTCACCATCAACGATGGCCACGACGTCACCGTTGTCTTTTCGTTCCTGCGCGTGGGCAACGGCAAATTTGTGGACAACCTGAACAGCGGCGGGATGGCAGCACCCATCGACCCGGCCACCGGCATTGTGACGCACCCCGCAGCTGACAAGGACTACAAGGCCTACGACTGTCATCCGGCCACCGGAACGCCGTTTGTCGGCTTCCAGATTCCCCGGTTTGCCGAGGCCGTTGCGCTCGTCAAGGAGGCGGCCACGCTGGAGCCGCGCATGGGCTACATCGGGTGGGACATTGCCGTCACGCCGGACGGGCTCTGTCTGGTGGAGGCCAACAGCTTCCCAGGTCATGACATCCTCCAGCTGCCGCCGCACGTTCCGGACAAGATTGGTCTTATGAGCCGGATTGAGCGGTTTCTCTAACAATTTCCATAAAAAAGGATCCGGTCTGACGGTTCGTACCGCCAGACCGGAATTTTTTTGATGCAATGGATTTTCAGCTGTTTGCGCGTTTCAGAAGCTCCGACACCGTGATTTCATAGGCGCGGTCGCTGTGCTCCGTTTCGCCGGAGATGGAGACGGCCTGGCCGGTTTTCCGCTCGATGAGCCATGCGGCCAGCCAGCGCTTCAGCCACGGGTTGCGCGCCAGCACCGGGCCGATGGCGTAGGTCGCCAGGACGTTGCCGGTTCGGATGCCTTCGTCCGGCGCTTCCGCGCCGTTGTCCGTCAGGATGCCGCCGGGGCCGAACCGCGCATGGAAGAGCGGCGCTGCGACGTGCTGCAGATATCCGCTCTTATTGATGAAGCCGGCCAGCAGCTGCTCCGACATCGGCGATTCATAGAGGACGTCGCCGAGCTGACGGCCGTCTGTCCGGACTGCGTCGCAGTCGGTCAGACCCAGGCACGGCAGCGCTTCGCCCGACGGCAGCTGCAGCGTCCGCGCCGTCAGGTCCGCGGCAGAGCCGGTGAAGAGCATGGGCACCCCGTCTGCGGCGGCGCTTTGGAGCTCGGATGCATACGGCAGCAGTGCGCGCCGCGCCAGCTCCAGCTTGCGCTCCGTGCCGGCGCCGGCATACACAAAATCCACATGGTTCAGGTGGAGGGGCTCCCCCAGCGCGACAGCTTCCACATCGACCGCATGGCCTGCGGCCTGCAGCGTCCGCTGCAGCACGAGCAGGTTGGCGGCTTCGCCGTACAGGTTCAGGAGTTCCGGATACAGGTGGACAATCTTCATCAGAGGTTCTCCTTTCTTTCGACGGCGTCCGACGGCAGGCGCGACAGGAATTTGTCGCGGTCGGAGAAGCAGGTGATGACGTACAGATCCTGCTGCTCTGCGAACACGGCGGACAGCTCGTCCAGCGTCGGCAGCAGATGGATTTTTTCGGGCGGGATGTCGGTATAGTCGAGTCGGGTGGCCAGGTCATACCGATAGGTTCCGGCGAGGTAGATGTTCCGGATGGACGGATGGTTCAGTCGTTCAAAGGTGATATCCCAGAGCCAGGACGTCTCGCCGGTGAAATATTTGCGGCTGATGGCGTCAACGATCAGCAGCACATCGCCGCCACTCCGGACGGCCAGGTCAATCGACTGGTCGTAGGAGGTGGAATTTTCATGCTTGGAGGTCAGCAGTGCAATTTTCCGGCCATTCTGCATCCAGCTGCGGGTGCGGCCGTTTTTGAAGATGTAATCGCTGATCGTCTCAGCAATCAGCGCCGGCTGGACGCCCAGCTCAGCCGCAACGGCATACGCCGCCAGCATATTGTACAGCTGGTACAGCACGCGCAGATTCGTATGCAGTGCGGTTTCGCCGTTGACCGTCAGGGTGCCACTGTCGAGATCGGCCGATGTAATGGCATAGTCACAGTCCTGCCGGTGATAGCCGCAGGCATCGCAGCGGTAGAGGCCGAAGCCCGGCCGGTGGCTGTCGGTAAAGGTCAGCGGTGCGCCGCATTTGGGGCAATAGACCGCATCCTGATACCGGGCGGGCTGCTCCGGCAGACCGGCGGACGCATCGATGCCGAACCATTTGACATCGGCGACCTCCTCGGCCAGCAGGGATACCAGCGGGTCATCGGCGTTCAGAATCAGCTTCATGTTCGGGTGGACGGCTTCGCGGATGCGCTGCCAGATGAATTCCGGGTGGCCGTTTCGCGTCATCTGGTCGCGGTAGAGGTTCAGCACAGCAAAATGCGTGGGCTGCATATAGCGGAAGGTGTGCCGCGCATACTGTTCATCCGACTCCATGACGATCACGTCGCTTTTCACGCGGCCTGTCCAGGTGGCGTTCCGGATGAGCATCGTCGCGATGCCCTCGATCTGGTTGGAGCCTTCGCGGTTCCAGCAGACGTGCATCCCGGCGCGTTCCAGAATGCGGACGATCATTTCAACGGTTGAGGTTTTGCCGTTGGAGCCGGTCACTGCGACGACATACGGTGGGAGCTGAATGCGGGCAATGATGTCGGGGCAGATTTTCAGCGCGAGCTGACCGGGCTTGGACGAGCCCTTTTTCACGATGCGTCCGGCCAGCACCGCCAGCTTACAGACCATGATGGCAAGGAATTTTCTCATACGCTCTCCTCCGTATCGAGTTCCGGAATCGGAACCTGTTTCGCTTCGTCAATATCTGCCGCAATCTGCCGCACCAGAGCGTCCGCATTCGCAAAGCGCTGCTCCGGGCGCAGGAATGCATACAGGGCAAGGACAGCCGCCTCGCCGTAGGTCGGTTCTCCGGAATAGGAAAACAGGTGCGTTTCGCAGTCATAGATGCCGTCCTGATAGAACGTCGGCCGTGTGCCGAAATTGGTGATGGAGCGGTATGTCCGGCCGCGCAGGTGGACAGACGATGCATACACACCGGCACGTGGGCGGAGCAGCTCCTCCGGCAGTGTGAGGTTCATGGTGGCAAAGCCCAGCTGCTGTCCGCGGCCATCGCCCGGAACCGTCTGTCCGGTCAGCAGGTACGGGTGCCCCAGCAGTCGATTGGCTTCCGCCAGCCGCCCCGCTTCCATGCAGCCGCGGATGCGCGTGGAGCTGATGACGCCGCCGGCTTCGCAGACGGCCTCCACCGTATCGACCGGGAGCAGCTGGCGCAAGCGCTCCGGGTTGCCGATGCCGCCGCAGCCGAAGCGGAAGCTGCTGCCGCAGACGGCATGGGTCACTTTCAGGCGGCCCATCAGCGTTTCCGCGGCGAACGCATCCCACGGCGTCGCCTGCATGGACGCGTCAAAGGGCAATTCGATCAGCTCAACGCCGGGAAAGAGCCGGTTCAGCAGCAGCGCCTTGGACTGTCGATCGGACAGCAATCGCACTTCCTCCTGCCGGACGGCGTTTTTGGGGCGGCGGTCAAATGTGATGACGCACGGCGTTTGGCCGGTTTTCATCGCAAGCTCTGCCGCGCGGCGGATCACCGCCTGGTGGCCGCGGTGCAGCCCGTCAAAAAAGCCGAGCGCCGCGACACGTCCCTGTTCTGGCATGATATTCCTCCCCGCCGTCAGTCGTTTGATTCGTTTTGTCCGAAAAATCGTTTTTCAATGAGAACCTGGCCGTTTTCCACCGAGCCGACGGCCAGAAATTCCCCGGATTCGCCATAAAAGCGCCGAGCTGCCGTCTGCGGCTTTCCATCGTCTGCCACGCATTCCGCCGGAATGTCGAGGCCGGTTTTCAGGTAGCGCTCCCCCAATGCGTTCAGGACGGCGCGAGGGCGGTCAGCGAACACGTCATCGATCGGCCGCACAAAGCGGTAATCCCCGGCAGCCACGTGCGCTTCCAGCTGTTCGAGTGTCAGCGCATCATGGACAGAGAAGCGGCCAACCGCCGTCCGGCGCAGCGAGGCCATGGTGCCGTACACGTTCAGCGCCCGGCCGATATCACGGCAGAGCGAGCGGATATACGTCCCCTTGGAGCAGGCGACGCGGAGGGTGAAGCGTTGGCTTTCTTCATCGGCGCGGAGAAGCTCCAGCGAATGAATGACGATCTGTCTCGGCGTCGGCTCCACTTCCTTCCCGGCGCGGGCGAGCTCATACATTTTCCGGCCGCCGATTTTGATAGCGGAGTAGATGGGCGGAATCTGCTCCAGCGGGCCGGTAAAATGCGGGAGTATAGCGGCCACCTCCGCCGCTGTGCAGTGCGACGGTGAAGCGGCGGTCACGGTACCCGTGACGTCCCCGGTGTCCGTTTCCTCGCCCAGCTGCAGCTCAGCGAGATATTCCTTGTCGCAGCCGGTCACATAGGCGCAGACCTTCGTTGCGCGGCCGAAGCAGATCAGGTTCAGGCCGGTCGCAATCGGGTCGAGTGTCCCCGTATGACCGGCGGATTTGACGCCGTAGATGCGTTTGAAGCGGGAGACGAGTGCCTGTGACGACAGCCCCTGCGGCTTATCGGCCAGGAACATACCGCTGACTGGTTTTTCCTGTTGTTCCATAGACGAAAGACCCGTTCCTCTCATGCGTTGCAGTCTGGCAGACCGTCGGCAATTTTCCGGCAGACCGCCTCCACCGCGTCCTTTGGCGACACCGGCAGGCTGCATCCGGCGGCACCGACATGGCCGCCGCCGCCAAACGCGGCGCAGACAGCCGACGCATCCACCGCGCCGTTCGTCCGGACAGAGATTTTCGTCGTGCCGTCCGGCTGTTCATAGGCGGAGACACCGGCCAGGACGCCCTCGATTTTTCTGGGGAGGGAGGAGAGGTCATCCAGATCGTCCTCCGTTGCGCCCGTTTCACGGCGCATCTGCTGTGTGACTGTGATGGCGGCAATGCGGTCATTGGCGAAAAACTGCATTTCCTCGTAGATCATCCGCTCGATTTCGATGCGCGCACGGCGTTTTTTCTCAAAAAATTCGTGGTTCAGCGCAGCGAGCTCAATCCCTTCCCGGAGGCAGGCTGCCGCGATTTCATGCGTTTGCGCCGTGGTATTGGCAAACAAAAAGCAGCCGGTATCCGTGGCCAGAGCGATGTACAGCAGGGTGGCCAGCTCCCGATCCATCGGGAGCTGCATGGCCTGAATCAGGCCGAAAATGAGTTCGCCCGTGGCGGCCGCAGTCGGATCGTCGATTTTGGCGACACGCGCCGTCATGGCATTGGCCATATGGTGGTCAATGATGTAATCGATGCGATCGGCGTATTCCCGTGCCGGGGCGCTCAGCTGGGATTCGGACGCGACATCGACCGTCACGACGGCATAGGCCTGATCGTCCTCCGGCAAACCGGCATACGGCGTCAGATAGCTTTTCAGGCGATCCGTGATTTCCGGATTCCAGCAAATCATGGCACGTTTGCCGAGGCGGCGCAGCGCCAGGCAGAGCGCCGCAGCGGAGCAGACCGTATCGCCGTCCGGTCTGCGGTGTGTCAGAATCAGAAATTGATCATCGGCTTTCATCTGCTGTGCCATGCTGCACAGGTTCGCCTTATCCATATCGTTTTGTGTCCCCTTTTGATGTTTTTGCAGGTTATTCTTCCGCGTGCTGCGTCTCCGATGCGGTCAGCTCCTGCATCAGCTCCAGCGTATGCTGGCCGCGCAGCATCCCCTTATCGGCGACGAACGTCAGCTCCGGCGTATTGCGGAGCTGCATGGCCGATGCAAGCGCCCGGCGGATATACCCGGCGGAGGAACGGAAGCCCTTCAGCGTTTCGTTCAGATGCGATTCATCGCCGAGTGCGCTGATATAGACGCGGGCATATTTGGAATCATTGGAGACCTCCACCCGCGTCACGCTGACAATCCCGCTGATGCGCGGATCCTTCAGGGTCGGAATGATTTCGCTGATTTTTGTTTTGATTTCATCGCCCACGCGGACGGATCGGTAATTGGCCATTTTCAGACTCCTCTCTCTAAAAACACGGAAATCCCGGCAAAAGCCGGGATTTCTGCAAGCGGAGCGTCCGGCTGCGCGTTGTATGCGCAATCCGCGCTTAAATCTGAACCATCAGGAAGTTTTCGATGATGTCGCCCTCTTTGATGTCGCCAAAGCGTTCCAGGCTGATTCCGCATTCAAAGCCGGTCGCCACTTCGCGGGCGTCGTCCTTAAAGCGCTTCAGGCTGGAGATTTCGCCCTCGTGGATGACCACGCCGTCGCGGACGAGGCGAACCTTGGCCGAGCGCTGCACCTTGCCGTCCTTGACCATGCAGCCGGCAATCGTTCCGGCGCCGGTGACCTTGAAGACCTGGCGAACCTCTGCCGTACCCAGAATTTCCTCGCGGAATTTCGGGGCGAGCATCCCCTTGATGGCCGCTTTGACCTCGTCAATGCATTCGTAAATGACGCGGTACATCCGCATATCGATGCCCTTCTGTTCCGCCGACATCCGGGTATTGATATCCGGGCGGACGTTGAAGCCGATGACGATTGCGCTGGAGGCGTAGGCCAGCATGATATCGTTTTCGTTGATCGCGCCGACACCGGTATGAATGATGCGGACGCGGACTTCCTCGTTGGACAGCTCCTCCAGAGAGGCTTTCAGCGCTTCAGCGGAGCCCTGAACATCGGCTTTGAGGATGATGTTCAGATCCTTGACGCTGCCGTCCTGGATGTTGGCAAACAGATCCTGCAGCGACATTTTCTGTGCAGCCGATGCGCTGGCATCGCGTTCCTTCTGTTTGCGCTCCTCGACCAGCTCACGCGCCATGCGTTCATCGCCGGCCACGCGGAAATGGTCACCCGCGCCGGGTGCCTCATCGAGACCGATGATTTCGACCGGCATGGACGGACCGGCGGCATTGATTTTCTGGCCCTTGTCATTGGTCATGGCGCGGACACGGCCAACAGACGTCCCGGCAATGACCAGGTCGCCGACGTGGAGTGTCCCGTTCTGAACCAGCAGGGTGGCCACAGCGCCGCGGTTCTTATCCAGGCGCGCCTCAATGACGGCACCGGATGCCTCGCGGTTCGGGTTGGCCTTCAGCTCCTGCATATCGGAAACCAGCAGCACCATTTCCAGCAGCTCCGGCAGGCCGGTTCCGTTGGTGGCGGAGACTTTGCAGATGACCGTATCGCCACCCCATTCCTCCGGGAGCAGGTCATGCTCCGTCAGCTGGCGCAGGACGCGATCCGGGTCGGCGCTCGGTTTATCCATTTTGTTGACCGCGACAATGATCGGCACATTGGCCGCTTTGGCGTGGTTAATCGCTTCGATGGTCTGCGGCATCACGCCGTCATCCGCTGCGACGACGAGAATGGCGACGTCTGTGACGGATGCGCCGCGGGCGCGCATGGAGGTAAAGGCGGCGTGTCCCGGTGTGTCCAGGAAGGTGATCACGCGGCCATTGGCTTTGATCTGATAGGCGCCGATGTGCTGTGTAATGCCGCCCGCTTCGCCCGAAACGACGTGCGTTTTGCGGATGGCGTCCAGCAGTGACGTTTTGCCGTGGTCAACGTGACCCATGACGACAACGACCGGGTCGCGCGGCACCAGCTCGGATGCATCATCGACGTGATCGACGTCTGCAAAGAGGCGTTCCTCGATGGTGCGGTGGATTTCATGCTCGATCTTTGCGCCGAACTCCATCGCAACCAGGCTGGCGGTATCGAAGTCAATGACGTCCGAAACGGCGGCCATGACGCCCAGCTTCACCAGCTGCTTCACAACCTCTGCACCCGTCTTCTTCAGGCGGGAGGCCAGCTCACCGACGGAAATTTCATCGGGGATGGAGACCTTGATCGGCTGCTTTTTGCGAACCTCCTGCTGCAGGCGGCGCATTTTTTCCTGTTCCTCCAGCCGGCGCTTCTGGCTGAAGTTGGACGGCTTTTTATCCGCCGCCTTCTTGATTTTCTGCTTGCCGGAGCCGGCATTTGCGGCTTTTTCCGGCACCATATCATCGACGTGTTCATCGTATTTGGACATATCGACGTTGGAGTTCCGCGTATCGACGTAGCGGCGTTCCGGCTTTTTCGGCTTCGCCGGTTCCTTCGGCGCTTCGGCCGTCTTCGGCTGTTCACCGGTCGGCTGTGCAGCTTCTGCCGGTTTCGCGGATTCCTTCTCGGCCTCTGCCTGAGCCGGTACGGATGTTTCGACTGCCGCCGGCGCATCCTGTTCAGCAATCCGCGTTTTGCTCAGTGCTTCTTCAATATCACTGACCTCGTTCATTTTCGTGATCTCGTTAAAAATCAGATTCAGTTCACTGTCTTCGAGCACCTTTGCCGGACTTTTCGGGACTTCTCCATGATCCGACAGAATCTGCATGACCACCTTATTGCGAACGTCAAAATCCTTTGCGACATCGCTGATCCGTGTTTTATTTATGTTGCTCAAACAGGGTCACCTCCAAATTTCATCTGCTCCGAAAGCTGTGCATAAATTGCATCGCTGATGGTAACATTGGGCCGCGTCTCGCTGGACAGAGCACGTTCCAGCGCTCGGGTTTTCCGGGCTTTCGCCAGGCAGGCCTCATTGCGGCAAAGATATGCGCCTCTTCCGTTTTTCTTGCCCCGGAAGTCGAGACTGATGCCGTTTTCGTCGCCGTCCGGCGGAAGCACCACCCGGATCAGCTCGCGCTTTTCTTTCATCACGCGGCATCCGACACACATTCTCATCGGGATTTTCTTCTGCGGCATACCCATATCCACCTCCGGTTCTATTCGATTCCGTTTTGAAAACGGCTGCGGCTTATTCCGCCTCGTTTTCCACGGATTGGGACTTGATATCGATTCGATAGCCGGTCAGCTTGGCGGCCAAACGAGCATTCTGCCCTTCTCGGCCGATGGCCAACGACAGCTGTTCATCGGCGACAACCACCTTGCAGCTCTTATCCTCCGGCGTGACATCCACGCTGATGACGGTGGCCGGAGCCAGTGCCGCCGCGATAAACTGCGCCGGGTCGTCCGAATATTTGACGATATCGATTTTTTCGCCGCGCAGCTCGTTGACGATTCCGGCAACTCTCGTCCCCTTCGGGCCGACACAGGCACCAACCGGGTCAACGTTCGGGTCGTTGGCTTTGACGGCGATTTTGGAGCGCAGGCCGGCTTCGCGGGCGACGGAGACGATTTCGACGATGCCGTCGTAGATTTCCGGCACTTCCATCTCAAAGAGGCGTTTGACCAGCCCCGGATGAGAGCGGGAAATTTGCAGCTGCGGGCCCTTCAGGGTGCGCTGGACACCGACCAGATAAACCTTCATGCGGTCGCCCTCGCGAATCGGTTCATTCTTGATCTGTTCAGCCGGCGGCAGGACAAAGGTCTGCTCCTCCGAGCTGCCCGGCAGTGTCAGAATCATATTGCCCGTGCGGAGGTCGATCTTGATCACCTGTGCCGTCAGAATTTCCTGTTCCTTGGAGGAATATTCGCGGTACAGCGCGCCGCGCTCCGACTCACGGATGCCCTGAATGATGACCTGCTTGGCGGTTTGCGCGGCGATTCGGCCAAACTGCTTCGTGTCCACTTCAACCGGAACCACCTGGCCGATGGTCGGGGCGCCGGACACATGGCGGCGCGCATCCTCCGGGCTGATCTCGGTGAGCGGATCTGTCACCGGGTCGGCGATCGTTTTGTGCGCGTACATCCGCATGGACATGGTTTTTGGATCCATCGCGAACGAAACCTCACCATTCGGCGAATATTCGCGGTGATAGGCGGCTGTCAGCGCCTGCTGAATTTTTTCGATCATATAATCTTTGGGGATATTTTTTTCTTTTTCCAGTGCTTCCAGCGCCAGAAACAGGTTATCTCCGGATTTATCCATGAATTTGAAGCCCCTCTCTCCCGGCCTATGCAGCCGACGAATTTGTATTAAAAGTCAAAATGGATGCGGCATTGTGCCATATCGGCACGCTTCAGCCGTTTTTCTTCGCCGTTTTCTTCCAGAATCAGTTCACTGTCTGTGCGGCCAAGCAGCTTGGCTGTCAGGCTTTTGCGGCCGGAGTCATCCGGATGATACAGCTTCAGATCGACCATGCTGCCGGCGAACCGGTCAAAATCGCTGTCGCGGTACAGCTCGCGGTTGATGCCCGGTGAGCTGACCTCCAGGCAGTAGCTCTGTTCGATCGGGTCGGCTTCATCCAGCCAGGTATCCAGTGCGCGGTTGACCGATTCGCACATATTGATATCGACGCCGCCGGGCGGATCCGTATCCAGCAGAACGCGGAGCACCCATTCGCCCGCCTCGCGGAGAAACTTCACATCCCATATCTGGCAGCCGACCTCTTCCGCGAACGGCGTCGCTGCCTGCGTCACGAGTTGTACGATCTCCTTTGCGTTCATCGTTTTCAAACCATCCTGTTCCGTAAAATTCTCTCATTCAACAAGAAAGAGCGGGAAACCCGCTCCATCCAGACAAATCGAACAGGCCGCCTGTCAAAGCAGCAAACCGTCGAACCTCCGGGCGACGCCCATGCGTGCCCTCACGCGTTTATTATATCACACAAGTCCTGTTTATGCAAGCCTTTTTCGAGATTTTTTACCGAAAAAATGGGCGGAACACGCATTTCCGGCATCGTCAGCCGTCCGTTTGGCCGATTTGCCCGCACAGCCGCCGCACTCAGCGATTGTCCTCCGGCTGCACCAGATGCCACCCGGCCTCGTCCCGCACAAGTGTCAGGCTGCCGGAGCGCAGGATTCCCGGCGCATACGACAAGCACCATGCATCCGCCTCGGCATAGGGCGTGTAGACAATCCGGTAGGTTTCGCTCGTTTCGGTGCTGGTCTGCTCGTTTCGGCTCACGCTCCAGCTTTTCATCCGAACCGTCGGATACGCATGGAGGCCGTCCGGCAGCAGCACGCCAAGGGTATGCCAGTCGTTCCGGGCGACGGCGGTGGCAAACGCCTGCGCCAGCTGCTGCGCCGTGGCCGTTTGCAGCGCATCCGCCGACAGCTGTGTCCCCGGCTGCAGCAGGTACTGTTCGACCGGGCAGACCTTCAGCGCGACGGGTGAAACAGAGACGGTCTGCGTCTGTCCGCTCATCAGGTTGACGTAGGTGCAGGTGTCCGAATCATGGAAAAAGACGACGGCATTGCCCGCGCCATCCGTGCGGTAGTCCATCAGAGAGCCCAGCAGCAGCGCCTGATCCTCATCCTCCGGGTATTTGACGATGGCAAGCTGATCTTCCCCGTTGTCGCCGTTGCGGCGCACCAGCGCACGGGAGCCGCCGGTCGTCATCACCACACCGCTCCGATATTCGGCGGAGTGGCCGATCAGGTTGCCGAAAAACAGCTTTTCGCCGCCTGCTTCGGTCGAACCGAACAGCAAGCCCTCCGTCAGGACGGCATAGAGCCGGTCTCCGGCCATTTCGATGCGATCGAGCAATTCACCGTTGGCTATCCATGAATAGGTAGAGTCGCTGGCGCGGTCGTGAAAATAGAGGGTGCCGTGCGACACGTGGAGCTCCGTCAGGTAGCCGTTGCCCGTGCGGCCGACCGTATAGATGACGGTTCGTTCGCCCGTGCCGATGGTTTGCCGGATGATTCGCTCGACGCCGAAGTCGCTGGCGATGTAGTAGAGGGCGTCATTCAGAAAGACTGCCGTCTGCCGCGTCGGCGACAGGGCGCAGCCGTTGAGCAGTGTGGTGGACCAGACGCCGTTCAGCGGGTCATAGCTATACAGCAGTGTCTCCCCGGAAACACTCTCCGGGTCGCCTAGGAAATAGAGCACGCCGTTTTTCATGGCACCGCTGCCGAAGGGCATCCGGTAATAGGTGGTCAGCTCTGTTCCGTCCATGTTGACGGCGCAGAGCTCACCCGTATCCCGATTGCGGAAAAACACCCGGTTTTCCAGAATCAGAAACTCCCGATCGGCCGGGAGGTCACAGATCGCCGTGGATTGCCCGGTAGTCAAGTCCAGGCTGGTCAGGCGGTTGTCCAGCGGAGAAACGAGGACAATCGTGCTGCCGCGTCGCCAGAGCTGCGTAGACAGCACGGTTTTCTCCTGGCGGATGGTGTCCAGCGGATCCTGAAACGTTGGCGGTGCGCTCGTCTGTTCGGGGGCTTTTGTATCCGAGCCGGACGCACCGACGGCGCGACAGGCCGACAGCGACAGCAGCAGAGCGATAACAGACAGCAGCAGGACGCAGCTTTTTTTCACGGGCAATCCCTCCGATCGGTTCAGTTGGGTGGTTTTTGGAACGTTACAGCACCAGATCGGCCAGACAGGGGCAATGATCCGATGCCACAAGCTGCGGAATCTCCGCCGATACGGCGTGGAATTCCGGGGATGCAAAAATATAATCGATTTTGATGGTTGGCCGCTCCGACGGGAAGCTCCGGGTCTGCTCCGGCAGGAGGCTGCCGGTATCTTGAAACACCTCTGACAGCGGCTGTAGAATCGGATGCTCCGGCGGCAGGTTCAGGTCGCCCAGCATCAGCATGGGCGCTTTGCGGCGCTCCGCCAGCTCCAGAACGGCTGCCACGGCATTCCGCTGTTCCGGCGGCGTCAGGCCAAAGTGCGTGATCAGCACATCGAAGCGCTCCGGCGCGTCGAATTCCGCGTGCAGGATGCAGCGCGGCTCACAGCCCGCCTCCGACAGCGGCAGCGGGATAGAAATGGTTTTTGCGCTGCGGATGGGCAGGCGGGAGAGGATGGCGTTGCCATACGGCCCGTTGCCCTGATCGTCGATGGCCTTGGCGAAATAGACATGGTCATAGCCCAGCGCGTCGGCGAGCAGGAGGGCCTGTTCCCGGTAGGCCGGGGAGACGCCGCGGTCGCGTACCTCATTCAGGCCGACGATATCCGGATGGTATGCGCGAATCACGTCCGCAATCTGCGGCAGGTTCAGCTGCTCCGGTTCACCCAGCACGGCGCGGTGATGATCCGCGCCGTGCTGGATGTTATACGTCATGACACGCAAATTCATCACCGTGCTGTCTCCTGTTTGTCCGACCGGTACAGGCAGCGGCCGTCGCGGTAGACGCGCTGCATCCGGATGTCATTGTCGAACACGGTGAGATCGGCCTTGAAGTCCGGTGCCACGCGGCCGCGATCGTTCAGGCCCATGATGCGTGCCGGTGTTGCCGTCGCCATGCGGACAGCGTCCTCGATCGTTGCACCGGCGACATCGCGCATCACGCGAACCAGCCGATCCGTTGTGGCGACGCTCCCGGCGAACGCCGTGCGATCCATCAGCTTGGCGACGCCGTCCTCGATAATGACCGGGACGCCCGTCTCGCGGTCGCCCAGCATGGAGGTGCCGCTCGTCTGTCCGGCGGCGCGCATCGAGTCGGTAATCAGGGCGATATGTGCCGGCCCCTTGGTCTGATAGATGAGCTTCAGCAGCGTCTGCGGCAGGTGGACGCCGTCGGCAATGATTTCCACGTCCAGGTCATCCGTGATGAAGGCCGTTTCCACGGGGCCTGCATGGCGGAAGGCATGAATCCGCTGCACGCCGGCCATGGCCGAATACAGGTGGGTGCAGAGGGAGAAGCCGTTTTCAAACGCCTCGATGACCTGTTCATAGACCGCCATCGTGTGTCCCATGGACGGCAGAATGCCCGATGCGCGGAGGCGGCGACCCATTTTCAGTGCGCCCGGCAGCTCCGGCGCGATGCTCCAGCGGACGATATC
Organism: uncultured Oscillospiraceae bacterium; assembly: GCA_964448855.1. GTDB lineage: Bacteria > Bacillota > Clostridia > Oscillospirales > QAMX01 > QAMX01. The sequence continues at coordinate 44,868 of CAYUXI010000013.1, forward strand.
GTCCGAATGCGACAGGATGTCCTCGACCTCCTGCAGGTCGGGATTGCGCACATAGCGCGGATCCATTGCGCCCTTCTGCGCGATGTTGAAATAGGGGCCTTCCAGATGGAGGCCGCACAGCGCGGCGCCGTCATTTTTCATCGTTTTGGCCTTGCGGTACGCATCAAACACCGGGAACAGCGATTCATTGGTGGAGCTGACGGTGGAGGGGAAAATGGAGGTGGTGCCGTGCTCCAGATGCGCTCTGGCCGCGCCGAGGATGCCCTCTGCCTCCCCGTCCATAAAGTCGAAGCCGCCGCCGCCGTGCGTATGGAGGTCAATGAAGCCCGGCGCGATGTAGCTGTCCTCGACGTCGATTCGTTCGTCGCACGCCACATCGCCCGTTGCGCCGGTGCCGACCGCCAGAATCCGGCCGTCCGCATCGTCAAACAGGACATAGCCGTCCTTCAGGACTCTCCACGGTGTGATGACATTTCCATGATATAAAAGCGTTTTCACGAAGATTTTCTCCTTTTTTTGGCACAAGTCCCCTGCCGCCGAAGCGCTGCTCCGGCGGCAGGGGCTGTGATTATTTCAGCATACTGGCTTCCCAGCAATCCGGCGCTTTGAGGCCGAACAGCGCAGCGACGGTCGGTGCGACATTCGCCAGACCGAATTCGCCGTCTGCCAGTTCAACGGTACGCTCCTTGTCGTAGACGATGAACGGAACCGGGTTCAGCGAGTGCGCGGTGCGCACCTGCAGCTTGCCTTTCTTATTCTTTTCGGCCATTTCATCGGCATTGCCGTGGTCAGCCGTCACGATCAGGGTGACATTTTCCTCGTCACAGACGGCCTTCAGCCGTGCAAGCATCAGATCCAGCGCGGAGACGGCGACGATGGCCGCGTCCATGCTGCCGGTGTGGCCGACCATATCGCCGTTCGGGAAGTTGCAGCGGAGGAAGCCGTACTTCTTCGAGCGGATGGCGTCGATCAGATCATCCGTGATTTTGGCGCATTTCATCCACGGCCGCTGGTCAAACGGGACGAGGTCGGAGGGGATTTCGTGGAAGGTTTCGAGCTGTTCATCGAACTTGCCGCTCTTGTTGCCGTTCCAGAAATAGGTCACATGGCCGTATTTCTGCGTTTCGCTGACGGCGTACTGGGCGATGTTGTTTTCGATCAGGAGCTCGGAGAGCGTATGGCGGATTTCCGGCGGATTGACGAGGAAGCGCTTCGGCAGCTTCAGGTCGCCGTCATACTGCAGCATCCCGGCATAGACGACCTGCGGACGGCGTTCGCGGTCAAAGAACGTGAACTGGTCGTCGTCAAACGCCATGCTGATTTCAATGGCGCGGTCGCCGCGGAAGTTGAAGAAGATCACGCTGTCGTTGTCTTCGATGGTGCCGACCGGCTGGCCGTTGTCGCCGATGACGAACGGCGGCAGATCCTGGTCAATCGCACCGGTCTCTTCGCGCAGCGTCTCAATGGCGGCCTTGGCCGTCGCGAACTGGCGACCCTTGCCGAGGACGTGTGTATCCCAGCCGAGCTTGACCATATTCCAGTTGGCCTGATAGCGGTCCATGGTGATGACCATGCGGCCGCCGCCGGATGCGATTTTCGCGTCAAACGCGCTGTCGTTCAGCTCAGCCAGCTTTTCCTCCAGCGCATCGACATACGTCAGCGCGGAGGTGGCGGGGACATCGCGGCCATCCAGCAGGATGTGGACGCGGCAGCGGCGGACGCCGTCGGCCTTGGCGCGTTCCAGCATGGCAAACAGGTGGCTGATGTTGGAGTGGACATTGCCGTCCGACAGCAGGCCCAAAAAGTGCAGTGTGGAGCCGTTCTGCACGCAGTTGCCGCTCGCCTCTTTCCAGGCGTCGGAGTCGTAGATTTTGCCGCTTTCGATGGATTCATTGACCAGCTTGGCGCCCTGCGAATAAATCTGGCCGCAGCCGAGGGCGTTGTGGCCGACCTCGCTGTTGCCCATATCGTCATCGGTCGGCAGACCGACGGCGGTGCCGTGTGCCTTCAGGCGAACCGTCGGGCATTCAGCCAGCAGCTGATCAAGCGTCGGCGTGTGTGCCGCCGTGACGGCATCGCCGATGCCGGTTTTCGAAAATCCTACGCCGTCCATGACGACAAGAAGAATGGGTTTCATATTGTTTCCAGCTTTCTTTTCAGATTTGATATCCTGTTTTATTTGCAGTCAATCCAGCGCTTCAGGTTGGCAATGCCGCATTCGATCGCCTGCAGTGTTTTTTCCATGCCTTCAAATTCAACGGTGACATAGCCGTCATATCCGGCGGTTTTCAGGATGCGGAGATCCTGGCGCACCGGGACGACGCCGTGACCGATGACCGTGCCGCGCAGGTAATTCCCGGCGCGGGAGCAGAACCAGCCGTCTCCGGGGTTGTCCTCCATGCCGGATTTGCGGAGGAAGTCCTTGGCGTGGACATGGACGGTGAACGGAGCCACCTTGCCGACGGCAATGGCGCTGTCCTCATCGGCGCAGAGGAAGTTGCCCATATCGCAGAGCGCACCGTAATTTGTATGGTTGACAGCCGTGACCAGTGCGACAATCCGGTCGGCGTCCTGTGCGAACAGGCCGTGGTTCTCGCTGCAGGTGCGGATGCCGCGTTCGGCGGCATATTCCGTGACGCGGCGGCAGCTCTCCGCCAGGCGCGGCAGGACGGCGGGGAAGGTGCGGATGCCCTGATACCACGCCGGGAAGCCGTATGCGACGTCGTGCCGCATGACGGGGACGCCCAGGATTTCGGCCAGATCGACCTCACGGCACGCCTGTTCCACGGCATCGTCCGGGTTTTCGTCCTTCAGGAAATTCGCGCCGACGGCATACGCCACGATCGGCAGGCCGATTTTTTCGCTGTATGCGCGCAGCTCACGGGCGCGCTCTTCCTTCGTCATGCCCTCCGGCACGTCAAAGCCGGCGAACTCAAAGCCGTCTGCGCCGTGCTGCTTTGCGTGATCCATGGCGTCAAAGATGGTGAAATCCGCGTTGATCGCCTGGCTGTAGCTGTAGGAAGTGACCGATACTTTCATCATAATCTCTCCTCGATTCAATCGGATACGGGGCAGGCCCGCATCAGTTTAGAAAATCCTTCAGGCGTTTGGAACGGCTCGGATGGCGGAGCTTGCGGAGCGCCTTCGCCTCAATCTGGCGGATGCGTTCCCGCGTGACATTGAACTCCTTGCCCACCTCTTCCAGCGTGCGGGAACGGCCGTCCTCCAGGCCGAAGCGCAGCTTCAGCACCATTTCCTCGCGCGGAGTCAGCGTTTTCAGAACGCCCATCAGCTGTTCCTTCAGCAGCAGGAAGCTCGCCGCCTCCGCCGGTTCCGGCACATCGTCATCCGGGATGAAGTCGCCCAGGTGGCTATCTTCCTCTTCGCCGATCGGCGTTTCCAGAGAGACAGGATCCTGCGCAATCTTCATGATTTCGCGGACTTTGTCGATGTTCATGTTCATTTCTTCGGCAATTTCTTCCGGCTGCGGGTCATGTCCGAGCTCCTGCAGCAGCTGGCGGGAGACGCGGGTGACCTTGTTGATGGTTTCGACCATATGTACCGGGATGCGGATGGTTCTGGCCTGATCGGCAATGGCGCGGGTAATGGCCTGACGAATCCACCAGGTGGCATAGGTTGAAAATTTATAGCCCTTTGTATAGTCAAACTTTTCGACGGCCTTGATCAGGCCGAGGTTGCCCTCCTGAATCAGATCCAGAAAGTGCATATTGCGACCCATGTAGCGCTTTGCAATGCTGACGACCAGTCGGAGGTTCGCCTCCACCAGCCGCTGCTTGGCGGCGACGTCGCCCGCGGCCATCCGGTGCGCCAGCTCCGTCTCCTCATCGCTGGACAGCAGATCGACCTTGCCGATTTCCTTCAGGTACATCCGGACGTGGTCGTCCACGGCCAGATTTTCCATCAGGGATGCGTCGCTCAAATCCTCCGGCGGGATTTCCTCCAGGCTGTCCAAATCCATATCCTCGTCAGAAATCAGGTCGTCATCCGCCTGATTGACGTAATCCACCTGGATTTCAATACCCATATTTTCGAGGCCGTCAATGAATTTATCGATCTGCTCGCCGTCCAGGTTCAAATCCTCCAGCGTTTCGGAAACCTCCTTGTAGTTCAGCTTCCCGCGTTTTTTCCCCTGTTCGATAATATCGTGCAGAACGTTCATTTTTCCTTCGTTTTCCACTGCGTTATCCTCCATCCCGCTGTTTGTTCTTCATCTTTACCATGCGTTCCAGCATATCCTGCTGATCTCCGCCGTCCGCCATAAGGCGGCGGCGCGACAGCGCTGCGCACAAATCCTCCAGCTCCCGCTCCGGGTTGATATGCGGTCGTTTGGCCGCAAGAATCCGGCTCAGCAGGCGAACCGTACTGTCGTCGGCCTCGCCGCTGATGCGGTTGAGGTGGAATGACGCATCCGTCTGGATTTTCTGCACCAGCATTTCAAAAATCCGCGCCAGCTCCGCCGATGTAAAATCCTCCGGCTGAAGCCGGGCAGCGGCGCGTTCGGCCAGCGCCGGGCGCTCCGCGATCAGCGCAATCAGGTCTTCCTCGGCACGAGCCGAGGCCGGATTTTCATAGTGGACGCCCATCTCCCGTGGCGGCTGAATGCGCTGCTCCATGCTGACGTCGGCCGCGTGCTGCTTTTTCTGTTCGGCGCGGACACGCTTTTTGCGAATCGCCGCAATTTCGGCCAGCACGGCATCCCGACTGACGCCGGCCGCCTCCGCCACGCGCCCGGCATAGACCTCCGTTTCAATTTTGGAGCCCAGCTCCGCCAGCAGCTGTGCCGCGCTGCGGATATAGCGGATGCGCTCCTCGTCATTTTGCAGATCGACGCCCGCCTTCAAGGCGGCCAAGCGGTAATCCATCTGCTCCTCGCTGCGCTCCAGCACCCGTGCAAACGCTTCCGCGCCGTTGGTGCGGATGAATTCATCCGGGTCTTTTCCGCCCGGAACGCGCAGAATCCGGACGGTTTTCTCCGTCACCTGTGACAGAACCTTCACCGCCCGCTCCGTCGCTGCCGTTCCGGCGGCATCCGTGTCATAGGCGATGATGATCTGATCGGCGGCCTTGGCCAGCATCCGCGCCTGCTCCTCCGTCAATGCGGTACCCAGCGAAGCGACGGCAAAGCCAAAGCCGGCCTGATGCAGCGAAACGACGTCCATATAGCCCTCCACCAGCAGAATCCGGTGGTCGCCGGATTTTTTGGCCAGCTGGTAGGCATACAGGTTATTTTTCTTGGAGAAAACGGGCGTATTCCCCGTATTCAGATATTTTTGTCCCTTGACATCGGCAGCCAGCACGCGGCCGCCGAAGCCCACCACGTTCCCGCGGACGTCAATGATCGGGAACATGAGCCGGTGTCGGAACGTATCATAAATGCTGCGTTCGCCCTTTTTGGCCAGGCCGGCCTCCACCAGCTCATAGTCGGCGAAGCCCTGACCCTTTAGGTACCGCGTCAGCGCATCCCAGGAGTCGGGGGCATAGCCGATGCCAAACCGGCGAATCGTCGCCGCAGTCAGGCCGCGGCGGCGCACATAGGCCAGCGCCTCCTCCGAGGTTTTGTCCGCCAGCCGGTCATGGAAAAACCGGGCAGCGAGGCGGTTCGCCTCCAGTGTGCGTTTGCGGAGGTCGGCCATTCGGTCATTTTCGCCCTGCGGCATTTCCATATGGTACATTTCGGCCAGGAACGCCACGGCCTCCGGGAATTCGAGCCGTTCGACCTCCATGATGAACTGAATGACGCCGCCGCCCTTTCCGCAACCGAAGCAATAGTACAGCCCCTTGTCATCATCCACCGTAAAGGAAGCGGTTTTCTCCCCATGGAACGGGCAGAGTCCCCAGAGGCGACCGCCGCGATTGGTCAGCTGTGTATAGCGGGAAACGACCTGTGCCAGATCGGCACGCGCCGTCAGCTCATCCAGAAATTCCGGGGGAATTCGCGCCATATCCATCGCCTCCTTTTCCGAGATCGGGCACTGCTGCGGCGGTTTACAGAATGGCCTCCGTGCCGTCCAGCGCGATGACAACCGGGATATCCAGCTTCTTCGCCAGCGCCTGAATCAGCGGGACGCCGCTGCGGCCATATTGGATGCCGTAATGATTGAAGATGATTTTTTCCGTGCCGGAATCCTTGAGAATCGGCTCATACAGCGCCGCATCGAAATGCGCCGTTTCGCAGACGACGATCTGCGGGCGCTCTGCCAGCAGCGGCAGCGGGAAATCGACGTCCGGGCTGCGGAGATCCCCGGTAAACAGGATTTTCTTGCCGGTTGCCACTTCCTCGAGCAGGAACGAATAGGAAAAATCGCAGTGCTGTGTCCGGCAGGCCGTCACGCGGAGAACCCCGTCCTCAAAAATGACACCGGGCTGAATCACGCGGAAATCCATCGGGCGCATGGCCATCTGCAGTGTGGAGAACCAGCCGTTCAGCGCCTGAATGCCCCGTTCGTGCGGGAAAAAGATGGCTGCATCGACCGTCCGGAAATACCAGTTGGCCAGGTCGACAAAGCTGAGCAGGCCGTCGATGTGGTCGCCGTGGAGATGCGTCAGGAAGATGCCCTTGACGGAATCCGGTGCCATGTCGCGTGTGATCAGTTCGTCAATCGCCTGCATCCCCATATCGACAAAATAGCGGTTCGCCCCGCATTCGACGAGTGCGCAGGAGCAGTGCCGGTGCTTTTCCGGCACGCCGTGGCTTGTCCCTAAAAAAATCAGTCTCATGATCTGTTTCACGCTTCCTTTCTGTTTGGAGCTGTGTTGTTTTTCAGAAAATATGCCAGTTTTTTGGGATATAGATCTCTTTGAAAATTTCGACGGCGTAGCGGTCCGTCATGCTGGACAGATAGTCGCACAAAACACGCGGGATGCTCTCCCGCGCCAGCATGGCCAGGTACATGGGCGGCAGCTCCTCGAGCCGCCGTTCAAAATACCGGTACAGCTCTTCGAGAATCAGCCGAGCCTTGGATTCCTCGCTTTTGGCCGTCGGGTTTTGGTAGACATGGGCAAACAGGAAATCGCGCAGCCCGTCTGTCGCTGCGCCGACGCCGGGCGACATGGCAATGACAAAGCCCTGCGCCGTCAGCCCGCTGTTTTGGATGGCGTCAACGACCATCGTATTGATTCGGTCGTGCGTCGTGCGGCCGAGAATGTCGCCAAACGCAGACGGGATATCGGATTCGTGCAGGACACCGGCGCGGACGGCATCGTCGATGTCGTGGTTGATGTACGCGACGCGATCCGACATGGCGACGATGCGCCCTTCAAAGGTGTCGGCGCGTTTGGGGCCGGTATGGCAGAGAATCCCATCGCGAACCTCTGCGGTCAGATTCAGACCCCGGCCGTTGTTTTCCAGCACATCCACAACGCGGAGGCTGTTTTCATTGTGCTTGAAGGAAATGCCGGCGATTTCCGCCAATGCACGTTCGCCCGCATGGCCAAACGGGGTGTGCCCCAGATCGTGTCCCAGGGCGATGGCCTCTGTCAGGTCTTCGTTCAGGCAAAGAGCACGCGCAATGGTGCGGGCAATCTGCGACACTTCGAGCGTATGCGTCAGGCGGGTTCGGTAATGGTCGCCGTCCGGCGACAGGAACACCTGCGTTTTATGCTTGAGGCGGCGAAACGACTTCGCGTGCAGGATTCTGTCCCGGTCGCGCTGGAAGCAGGTGCGGACAGGGCATGGCGGCTCCTCCCGGAGACGCCCGGCAGAGTCCCCTGCAAATGCAGCCGACGCGCAGAGCGATTCCCGCTCCCGCCGTTCATTTTGCAGACGAATGCGATGTATTTCAGCAGTTTGCGCGTCCATGGGATCACCGTCCATCCGTTGTCCGTTTCGGTTCATGCCGCCCTTGTCAAAAGCGCTCTATTCATAGAATCCGCATTTCGTGCGGAAACCCCTCTTTTTGCGAGAGCGATTTCATCATTTTCGGCTCATCGCCCGATTGAACGGGCGATTTTTCCGGTTTCTTTGTAGAATTTGTCGCTTATTGCAGACCCATTGCCGCGTTCAGGCGTTCTGACAGCTCATGCGCGGCGTTGTAGCCCATGCGTTTGTTGCGGTCGTTCATGGCGGCGACCTCAATGATGATGGCCAGGTTGCGCCCCGGGCGCACCGGAACCGTCAGGGACGGCACGTCGATGCCCAAAATGTTCGTATATTCCGTATCCTCGCCCAGGCGGTCATAGATTTTGCCCTCTTTCCAGGGCTCCAGATGAATCACCAGATCCACCTTTTCCGTCATTTTGACGGCAGCCATACCAAACAGGCGCTTGACGTCAATGATGCCGATGCCGCGCAGCTCGACGAAGTGGCGAATGATTTCCGGCGCGCTGCCCACCAGCGTTTTCGACGAGACGCGTTTGATCTCGACGGCATCGTCGGCGATCAGGCGGTGGCCGCGCTTCACAAGCTCGATGGCCGTTTCGCTCTTGCCGACACCGCTGTCGCCCATGAGCAGAATGCCCTCGCCGTACACCTCAATCAGCACGCCGTGCCGGGTGATGCGCGGAGCCAGGTGGATTTTCAGCGCAGCGATCAGCGCGCTCAACGTGGTGGAAGAGTCTTCCTTTGTCCGCAGAATCGTCACGCCGTACTCCTTCGCCAGCTCCAGACATTCGGGATACGGCTCAATGTTGCGCGTGATGATCAGCGCGGGAATGTTCATTTTGAAGAGCTTTTCCAGAGAGGAACGGCGGCGTTCCGGCGTAAACCGGCTCAGGAAGGTCGTTTCGACCTTGCCGATCATCTGGAGACGTTCATTGTCGAAGAAATCATAAAAACCGGCCAGCTGAAGCCCACAGCGATTGACGTCGTCCGAATAGACCAGAATATCCCGATAGCCCTCCGGTGCCGTTTCAACTGTAAAGGCCAGCTCATCAATCAGCGTTCCGAGTGCCACACTGTATCGGACACTATCCATTTTGGAACATCTCCTCTCTGTTGTGAACCGGTGCATTTCCGTCGCGAAAAGCTCCCGGTTCCAATTCTCATCCATTCTTTATTATACCATATCTGTGCCCTTTCCTGCAAGTCTGTGCCGTTCGGAACGGGGCGATTTCTTCTCCACTACACGCATTGACGTGCGAATCGATCTATGGTATACTGAATTAGGAGTTCCTCGACCCGTGCATGAGCCGCGTGATGTCTCCATGACGTATGATTGTCCTGTCAGCCAGCCGTTTTTGATGAGAGGAGTGTGTCCTTCCATGCCATCTATGACCGATCGATTGATGCAGTTTCTTCAGCTGCACGCATCTGCCAAATCCCCTGCAGCGTTGGATGTCGTCGCTTTCCTGTCCGCACACCGTGTTCCCCTGCCGAGCGCCGCAGCGCCTGAAGATCTGGGTCAGAAAATTCAGCTGATTACGCAGCAGTATGTCCAGACAAAGCTGCTCAATGCCATGCAGGAGTTGCTTTTGTGTTTCCAATCGCACAGCATCGACATCCTGTTTCTGAAAGGTCCGCTGCTGGGATTGGAGCTGTATGGTGAAACCGGAATCCGTCCAACGTCCGATCTCGATCTGTTTGTTCCGGATGCTCAGGTTGCCGATGCGCTGGAGGCATTGACGCAGCTCGGTTATACCCGAACAAACGGCACGCCCTACTCCGGGAAGGATCGTGTTTATGACCTGAACCGTGGCGATATGCGTCTGAAAATGATGGGGCGACATCTGACTGCCGTTCGATCTTCCAAAAACTGGACGATCACGCTGGAATTGCACGCCACGCTGTTTCGGCACTATGATACCGTTTCACCAACCTCTTTGGCATCACAGGCAGACCTGATTGTTTCTGACAGCCGCACCCTATCCTGTCAGGGGGTTGACTATCCCGTTCCGGGCGTTTTGGATTCGTTCCTGATGCTCTGCACGCACTTTGCACGGCATACGGTGGAAGCAGTGACCGCATTCTGTGCCAAAAAGCAGCAGCCGCGTTTTCCGCTGCATCAGCTGCATGATCTCGCACTCTTTTTTGAGCACTGGTCGGATGTGCTGTCAGCTTCCGACCTTTTGGCGCGTGCCATAGCGTTCGGCAGTCAGGCCGATCTGGCATTTGCCTGCCGCTATCTGCAGGAGGTTTACGGAATCGACCTTTGGCAATCCATTGCCCCTGATCTTTTGGGTGAAGCCGATGATGATTTTGAAAACGATATCGTATGGAGCATTTTGCGGCAGCTTTCCGCCACAGAGCTGCTGTTTTGCGCACCATCAGACAATCTTGCCCGTTTGAAAAGCGTTGCTCCTGCTCGCCGCTGTTATGAGCTCCAGACCGGGCGCGAGCTTTCTGCCGTTCTGGCCGACTGCGAGGTTCGGGAGGTCTTTGATGATCCGTCCCGGCCACCTTTGCGGGAGCCTTATTCCTTTCGTTGGGGTGCTGCGCGTTCAGATGATCAGCTCATGTTTTGCGTGGAAATTCCAACAGAGCGTGTTGTTTTTCTGGAAGGATGCCAGAAAAACTTTCGTCGCAACTGTACCCGCTCCGACTGTCCGAGAGACTGTGCTGCGCAGCACGGCGCCAACACGCTGATTCGTTTGCTGCTGCCCGGAACCTGCTGTTCAGTCGAGGCCGGAAGCTGCATGAATCGCTATGAAATCAGCGTGATCCAGACAGCAGAAGGTCTCCGGATAACCGCAGACCGCAATGGGCATCCATTTGCTCTATCCGGTGCGGCTGTTGCAGAGAAAGATGGCTGCTGGCAATTTCGGTTTCAGTTGCCGATACCTGATCCCGGCGATTCCAACGCGCTGCCTTTTATGATTTCCCGTGAAATTCTGCTTCCATTTGCTCACCGTCCGGATCAGGCCATCGCCTTCAGCGTGCGCTGGCTGAACAGTGTGGCGGTTTCACATCAGACCTGTCTGAGCTGCGGGCTGCTGCTGGCATCCCGCCGGTGAAGCTTTCGTCGTTTGCTGCAGCCGCCAATTCGCAAAGCCGAATCGGCTGATTATCGAACCTGTACTCGACACATTTGCCAGACCGGGACATCGCATATGAATTGAAGGATTTTTACAATTTTGGTGTTGGTATGGTGGTGTATTTGTGAAAGCGCAGACTGAACCTGTTTCAGGTGATGTCTGCGCTTTTTTCGTTTTTTTGTAAAGAAACGGCCATACCATTGCACCGACAAGGAATCAATAAGGAGAAGGTCGGATCATGGGAACTGAATGGAAAAAGAGTCGGTATGCATTCTTTATGTTTTCTATGTTTCTTTCACTAAGCTCTTGACAGTCGAATGAAAATCTGATATAATTTAGATAATTAAAGAATTCAATGATTTCATCAGTAAGCAACCAGATGAGCCCGCACTCAGTTTAGCATGCAAAGAAACCGCATGGTATTTGAAGGATTTTTACAGTTTTGGTGTTGGTATGGTGGTGTATTTGTGAAAGCGCAGACTGAGCCTGTTTCAGGTGATGTCTGCGCTTTTTCGGGCTTTGCCAAGAAAAATCAAAACCGGTCATACCATTTATCAGCAAGTAATCAATAAGGAGAAGGTCGGATCATGGGAACTGAATGGAAAAAGAGTCGGTATGCATTCTTTATTGAGCAGGAAAATGGCGAAATGATCATTTATCATTCGGCAACAGGTTTTATCTTACAATGTACAGAACCGGAATACATTGAAAAGGCAGTAAAGATCGCCAATCAATCCGTTTTTGAAATGGATGAAGAAAATGACCTGATGTGTTTGCTACGAGACAAAGGCGTTCTTTTGGCAAACGATTTTGACGAAGATGCTCAAGTTCGGCAATTGTACGATCGGGTCGTTATGCACAGGAATCAACTTTCTCTGACATTAATTGTAACGAGGCAGTGTAATTTCCGTTGCGTTTACTGCGGTCAGAAACACGAGAGCAACAAGCGTATGTCTCGTGAAGTCTATGATAGAATCATATCGTTGATCGAAAAAACATGCCATGATAAAAAGATAGACAGTGTCTCTGTTTCTTTTTTTGGCGGAGAACCGCTTTTGGAATGTGAAAGAATTCTATATTTTTTGGATAAATTACAGGAATTTTCAAAAAAGACCGGGATTCCCTATTATGCAGGAATGACCACAAATGCATATTTGCTGACGAAAAATAATTTTGAGCGTTTGGCACAGCTGAATTGTTTGGATTATCAAATAACACTGGATGGTATGGATGAGACTCATGACCAAAAAAGATATCTCATAGGAAAAAGGAAAACATGGAAAACCATCGTAGATAATCTGCTCTATATCAAGTCAACAGATTATCCTTTTAAAATCATTTTGAGGACAAATTTCGATACAGAAGTTTTGCAATCAGTAGATTCTTATTTGAATTTCGTATCGGAAAATTTGAATGATGATCGTATCCTGATGTATCATGAAACCATTAAAGACCACGGGAATCCCGAACAAAACGAATACATGTCGCAATCTGAAGCAATTTTCAGCAATGTCGAAATTTCCCGTCTTTTGAAAGAGAAGAATTTGAAATCGTCACTTGTTTTTTCTTCAACAACCCCTGCCTGTTCGATGTGTCGAGCAGGAATTCCTGATTATTATGTAATCGATTACGATGGAAGTATCAAAAGATGTACTCACCGATTGGATACCGAACCAAACTACCTAGGAAATCTGTCAGATGATGGTTCCATGATCATTGACCATTCTCTGGATGCAAAATGGATTTATCGGGACTATTTGTCTGATGATAAATGTAAAGAGTGCAAATTACTTCCTCTGTGTTTTGGAAAACGTTGTCCTGTTGCGCGGGTAGACCCCCAATTGGCGTTCGACTGTAACAAAGATTTACGTGCTTTGGAATTGGAGGAAATCCTACGCGTTCATTTGTAAAGAGACAGGATAAACTATTCAGGAAGAAAGGAGGATCAAGTATGCATGTGATTCAAGATGCAGCGACCCCCGCAGTGATTGCACGCAGAGCGCAAAGCAATGGTTGTGATTGCAATTGTGATTGTCATGGTGGTTCCGGTAGCTCCGGGGGAACCAATTGCAATTGTCATTGCAGCTAATCGTCCCAATCTGCACAACAATTTTATTGAAAGGATGAGAAAATACCATATCTTAAAAGACATTACGATTCCTGCGTCCATTGCACGCAACAACCAGGAAAATGGTTGTGATTGCGATTGTAATGAAGGTTGCAATGGCGGTTCTGCCGGTAGAAATTGCCACTGTCTTTGCAGCTAAGCCGTCTGTCACGGCAGGCAGATTTTTTGAAATCTGCCTGCCGTGACTCCAAATCTTTCCAATCATCCAACACACAGAAAAGAGGATTCTGTTATGAAAACCTTGAAAAGGGTACTTGGCTGCCAGTCTTTTATGCTAAAGCGAATGTATCGGGACAGCAAGCGGCTTTTTTATGTGACACTGATTCAGTCGATTCTGACCGGTATGTATCCAACCATCGAGCTGGTTATCAGTAGGAACCTGATTGATGCCCTGGTACGGCTTTCCCTGCGGAATGCCATGATCAGTATTGCACTCCTGATCGGCAGCTCTCTGCTCTATTACGTTCTGAAAAAGCTGCTGAGCTTGATTGCTGCCAATTCATATCAGCTGATTCGACGCCAGATGCGGTTTGATCTTTTTGAAAAGACCTGTTCTCTCGATCTGGCCGTGGCAGATTTGCCGGAAAACAGAACCCTGTATGAAGAAGCGCATGGTGCCAATCAGAACAACCGATGTATGCGTGTTCTGGATTCCTTTTTCAGCATTTTCACCGCCTGTATCACGTTGATTTCTTCCTATATCGTGATGATCGCGGTCGATCCATGGATTATGATTGTCATTGTCGCAGTGGTGATTCTGCAATCATTTATCACCATTCGCTCGCAGAAGCTGGCTTATGAGACCTGGCGGGAAGATGCCCGAACCAACAAGGAGGCGTCCTATGTTCTGGGGTTGCTGTTTGACCGCAACTGTGCCTTTGAAATGCGGCTGCACAATCTGTCACAATGGGTCATTCGGAAATACAACAAGGTGCAGACCAAATCCGATCAGCTCTGGCTTGAAAATAACAAAAAGCAGCAGAGAAACGATGTTTTGAATTTTGCCGTACAGCTGGTGCAGAAAGCAATTCTTTACGTTTACCTGGCGCTGCAGATGCTTTACGCCAATATGACCATTGCGAATTTCACGCTGTGCTTCAATTCTCTGAACCAGATTTCCAACAATCTGGTCGCCCTGATCCGCACATTTATTGATATTTTTGAGGATTCCAAGTATATTTACAGCTATAAGAAATATCTGGCGTTGGAAAACACAATTGCCGTCCATCGGCCGGATGAAAAGCCGGTCGCCAGAAATGAAGCCCGCAACAACGAAATTGTCTTTGATCACGTCAGCTTCCGTTATCCGGAAGCACCGGCAGACGTTCTGCACGATATCAACCTGCATCTGGAGCCGCAGAAGTTTTATGTCATCGTCGGTGCGAACGGCGCCGGGAAAACGACGCTGATCAATCTGCTGATGCGTTTGTATGATCCGTCGAGCGGTTCGATTCGTTTGGGGCCAACCGATATTCGCGACTATGATTTTCAAAGCTATCGGGACTGTTTCGGTGCGGTTTTCCAGAATTTCAAGGTTTTTGATTATTCGTTCTTTGAAAACATCACGCTGTCCGAAGAGGAAAACGAGGAGATCGATGCAGAGGTTCAGCAGGTCATTCAGAAGGCCGGATTGGCCAACAAGGTGTCGCAGCTTGCCAAAGGGATGCACACCTGTGTCGGTAAAGCGTTTGACCAGGATGGCATCAAGTTATCCGGCGGCGAATACCAGAAGGTTGCTCTGGCCAGAGCGCTGTACAGAGACAGTCAGATTCTGATTCTGGACGAGCCATCCAGCGCGTTGGATGCATTGGCAGAGGATGATTTGATTCAGACCTTCCAGCGAGCCAGCACCAACCAGACGGTTTTCTATATATCGCACCGTCTCTCCGTGGCACGCTTTGCATATCGCGTGATTTTTATCGGCGATCATACGATTTTGGGCTACGGCAGCCACGACGAGCTGATGCAGACCTGTCCGCAGTATGCAGAGATGTATACGGCACAGGCCAAATATTACACGGAAACAGAAACTGCCCCTTCGCACTGAGAGGAGCTGATTATCGTGCCTGTATATTGTATATACGGTTTGTCCGTGGAATCCAATCTCGACTTGTCTGATGTAGATGCAGGTCATCCGGGGATCTGTGATATGCGGCTCCATGTGTCCTTTGCAGAAATGCCACCGGTTCAGCCCATACGGATTCTGGAATCTGAGCAATGGTTGACCATTGAGCTCTTCCCCTTCGCGGTTTATCGGTTGAGCAGGCATTCCAATGATGTTTTTTGTCAGGCTGCGGATTATGAGTCCTTTTACTCAACATTTTTCAATCTGCCGTTTTCGGTCTTTCTTGTACAACGCGGCGATCTGCTTTTGCATGCCTCATCACTGGTTCACAGTCAGACAGGTGAGTTGCTCGCTTTTGCCGGACAGAAAGGTGTCGGAAAAAGTACGCTGGTACAACTTCTGTGTGGGGAAACGTATCAGATTTATGCAGATGATACCCTACGAATTCCGATGGATACCTCAATGGGATTTCGAGGAAATTCGCTTTTGAAAATAACACCGGAGACATCTGCCCTCATTCAGGGCAGGCTGCAACTGACGGGACATCAAAATGCAGTCGGAAAAAATTATGCAGCTATTCCAACAGACTCCCGGCAACGTCAGATTCGGGCAATTGTTCAATTGGCACGAACTTCGGATGCGTCTTTTTCCATCCGACCGGTGAACACCCCGTTACAGCGTACACAAATCATCTGCAGGCACCTGACAGGTATCCCATTCTGGACAGCTTCTATGATTCAAAAGGTCATGCAGCTTGTCAAAAGCGTTGAAATACCTGTTTATTCCATGCGAATCCCCGATTCTCTGCATTGGTTGGAGCAGCAAACGCCGGACATACGCTCTGCGCTTGAACAGGTAACGAACGAAATTCCCTGACATCCATTCAAAAAGCGTCTGCACGCATTTTGTGCAGACGCTTTTGCGTGTCGTCATGAGGAAAAACGCCTTTTGTCGGATAACAGGTCATTTTCTCTGTGATTCAAGGAGATCTGTAACTTCACATTTCAGAGCTTTATAATACCGCAGTATTTGTTTGTCAACGGTTTCCTGAAAAGACACTGAAAAGATGCAACTGCAAAGGGAGCCATTGGTCGTTGAAAAGCAAGCCAACAAGAAGAGATGTACAGACATGATCGGCTGTATGGCGTGCGTGAAGCCAAGAAAGAATCCGCAGGTCGTTGAAACAGCCTGCGGATTCCGGTCGGTCATTGTGATTAGAAAGTGTGTAGATGCTTGCTCAGCCGCGTTCAGCGCACTTCGTCGGGTGAATAGACTTCACCGGTCAGCACCGGGTGGCAGGTCAGACGGCCATCGGCTGCGTCGAGCACGAGGGTGGAGCCGGCATCCAGATTGCCTGCCAGAATTTCGCGGGCAATGAGCGTTTCCGCCATGCTTTGCAGGCAGCGTTTCAGCGGCCGTGCGCCGTAAACCGGGTCGTAGCCCTGATCGATGATGAGCGCCTTGGCCGCATCGGTCACTTCCAGCTGCAGTCCGCCCGCGGCGCGGTCGGCCATACGCGTTTGCAGACCGGCCAGCAGCAGATCGACGATGGCGTTCAGGTTTTCCTTGGTCAGCGGTTTGAAGAAGACGATCTCGTCCAGGCGGTTCAGGAATTCCGGTCGGAACGCTGTCCGGAGCTCAGCCTGCACACTGGCGCGTGCAGCTTCGCTGACGGAGCCGTCCGGCAGGATGCCGTCCAGCAGATACTGGCTGCCGAGGTTGGAGGTCAGGATGATGATCGTGTTTTTGAAATCGACGGTGCGACCCTGGCTGTCGGTGATGCGGCCATCGTCCAGAATTTGCAGCAGGATATTGAACACATCCGGGTGCGCCTTCTCCACCTCATCGAACAGGATGACGCTGTACGGGTGGCGGCGGACGGCTTCGGTGAGCTGGCCGCCCTCGTCATAGCCGACATATCCCGGAGGCGCACCAATCAGGCGGGACACGCTGAACTTCTCCATGTACTCCGTCATGTCAATCCGCACCAGACTGCGCTCGTCATCGAACAAGCTCTCGGCCAGCGTTTTGGCCAGCTCCGTTTTGCCGACACCGGTCGGCCCTAAGAAGAGGAAGCTGCCGATCGGGCGGTTGGGGTCTGCGATACCGGCACGGCTGCGCTGAATGGCTTCGCTGACCAATCGCACCGCCTCATCCTGTCCGACGACGCGCCGGTGCAGGATATCCTCCAGCCGCAGCAGCTTTTCCCGTTCGCCCTCGACGAGCCGGGATACGGGGATGCCCGTCCAGCGCCCAACGACCTCGGCTATCTCCTCATCGGTCACGGTGGAACGGACGAGTCGGTTCTGGTTCTGCCGTTCTGCCATCTGTTCGGCCTCCGCCAGCTGTTTTTTCAGCGTCGGCAGCTCGGAATATTGCAGGCGCGCCGCCTTTTCATATTCGCCGTGCAGCTGAGCCTGTTCCATTTCGCCGGTTTTCTTCTCGATCTCCGTTTTGATTTGCTTAACGGTTTCCGCCGCTTCCTTCTCCGATGTCCAGCGCGCCTTCATTTCGCGGAGCTGATCCTGCTTTTCCGCAAGCTCCGCCGTCAGCTTGGCCAGACGGTCTTTGGAGAGCTGATCCTCCTCTTTTTTCAGCGACATTTCCTCGATTTCCATCTGCATGATCTCGCGGCGCAGATCGTCCAGCTCGCTCGGCATGGAGTCAATCTCCGTGCGAATCATGGCACACGCCTCATCGACCAGGTCAATCGCCTTATCCGGCAGGAAGCGGTCGGTGATATACCGGTTGGACAGCGTGGCCGCCGCCACCAGTGCGTTGTCGTGGATGCGGACGCCGTGGAAGATTTCATACCGCTCCTTCAGTCCGCGCAGGATGGAAATCGTATCCTCCACGGTCGGCTCCTCGACGATGACCGGCTGGAATCTCCGTTCCAGCGCGGCGTCCTTTTCGATGTATTTGCGGTACTCGTCCAGTGTGGTCGCACCGATGCAGTGCAGCTCGCCACGCGCCAGCATCGGCTTCAGCAGGTTGCCCGCGTCCATGGAGCCCTCTGTTTTCCCGGCACCGACAATCGTGTGCAGTTCATCGATGAAGAGCAGGATGCGGCCGTCCGCCTTTTTGACCTCATTCAGGACGGCTTTCAGGCGCTCCTCAAATTCGCCGCGGTATTTTGCACCGGCCACCAGTGCGCCCATATCCAGCGAAAAAATCGTCTTTTCCTTCAGGCCGTCCGGCACGTCGCCCCGCACGATTCGCTGCGCCAGTCCCTCAGCGATGGCGGTTTTCCCGACGCCCGGTTCACCGATCAGGACGGGGTTGTTTTTGCTTTTGCGGGACAGGATGCGGATCACGCTCCGGATTTCGGCGTCCCGGCCGATGACCGGATCCAGCTTCTGCGCCCGTGCGCGTTCGACCAGGTCTGTGCCGTATTTGTTCAGCACGTCATACGTATCCTCCGGATGGTCGCTTGTCACCGGTGCGCTTTTCACGCGGGACAGCTCCTGCAGGAAGCGTTCCTGCGTCACGCCGTGCCGTTGGAAAATCCCCTGTACCGTCCGGCCGCCCTCGGCAATCAGACCCAGCATCAGGTGTTCAACGGAGAGGTATTCGTCCTTCAGCTGTTCCGCCATTTTTTCGGCATAGCGGAGCACAGCCGACACCTCGTTCGACGGATACAGGTCGCCGCCCGTCCCCGTCACCTTCGGCAGCCGTTCCATTTCGGCATTCAGCTCGCCCAGCATGGCGCCGACCAGATCGGTGTTGCCGCTCTGCCGGCCCATCCGTTCCAGAAGCGTCCCGATCAGGCCGCCCTCCTGCGACAGCAGCGCATACGCCAGGTGCTCCGGTGCGAGCGTCTGATTCTGTTTGTCCCGCGCCAGATTTTGTGCGCGGTTGATCACATCTATCGTCTTTTGTGTCATTTTTTCTGCATTCATAAAAAGGATCCTCCCTTTCCGTTTGTTTCATCCATGATTCCGGATGTTTTAGAGTATCAGTGAGCGGGTCTTCCAATCGTCCGCATACAGCTCCGCGAGCGTCTGTGCATCCGCGCCGCCAACACACGCCTTCAGCATCCGATCCACCAGCCGGACATAATCGGTCATGGCGCCGGACAGCTCCTCCGCATGGAGCGGGTACGCCGTGGTCAGTCCGTTTTTTCGCACCGGATACATGAGAGGGCGCAGGAACCGCCCGTTGTCGAGGACGCAGGTATTTGTCTGCGGCAGCAGCTGCTCCTCAATTCGGCAGAAGCAGCGGAAAAACCGGTTCAGCAGCTCGAGCAGACCCTCCGACTGCGTGCGAAAGATCACCGTCAGTGTGCCGATCATCTCGCCCGGATGGAATTCGTTGGCCAGCTCGACCTCATATCGGAGTGTCGGCCGGTATTTATACGCCAGGCTGGAGCGCACCGCAACGCGCTGTGCGCTCGGTGCAGCCATCGGAACCAGCTCTCCGGTCGCCGACAGCAGCCGTTCCATATCCGAAAAAATATCGCGCAGCTGCTGCTCCGGGGTGCGCATTTCCACCCGTTCCGCCAGAATCATGTTGACGAGGTTGGAGCGGTTCGTCCCCATTCGGTGCGCCAGTGCATCGACCTCGCGCATGATATCGTCCGACAGCATCAGGCTGTATAATGTTTTTTTCATGGAGCGCATCCTCCCTTTCCGTCTGCCGTTGCAGGATATCTGCCCGGCGCTTTTATTGTAGCACGTTTCATGTAATTTGTCAAGTGATTTATATAAATTTCTCGTCAGATTTCAGTGTCGCGGATGCCGTCCGTTTTGGAATGATTTTGCGTGTTTTCGTGCAAAAACACGCAATGCAGATTGACAAAGGCGTGTGGACGTGCTATAATAGAATGCGTGCTGGCGTTTTTCTGCGTTTTTTTTGACAGGTTTCACTTTTTCCGGAAGCCTGAGCCCAGCGCTTCTACATTTTGACAGAAAGAGTGAATCCGATCTATGAAGTATTGTCCGAATTGCGGCACTGCCGCTGAAGACAACGCCGCTTTCTGCACGCAGTGCGGAAATCATTTTGCCCCGGCACCGCAGCAGCCGGTGTACACGCAGGAGCAGCCCGTTGCACCGCAGCAGCCGGTCTATGCCCCGGCTCCGCAGCAGCCCATGTATGCTCCGGCTCCGCAGAAGAAAAACAGAGGCGTGTTCATCGCGCTGATCATTGTCATTGTCCTTCTGCTGGCCGTTGGCGGTTTCTTTGCCTACCAATATTTCTTCTCCGACTCCGACAAGGATGATCCGAAGCCCGATCACAAGACGAATCTTTCCACCATGGCCCCGTGGGACGATGTGGATACCGGTGTCAATTCCGATGATCGGGTCGAAAGAACGCTGCCGCCGGAAACAACCCCGCCTGCCACCAATCCGCCGGAGACGACCCCACCGGCCACCAACCCGCCTGCTACCAACCCGCCGGTTGTTCTCGGCTATACTAAGGGCGGTATTTCGGGCGATTTCTATGTCAACGAATGGCTCAACCTGACGCTTCCGGTCCATGGCACCTGGGGCGGCTTCCAGTGGTCTCAGGGTTCGGCTACGGAATACAGCTCCTATGAAAACGGCACCACAGACTGCGGCCTGATCCTTTCGGAAAGCTCCGTCGGGTATCAGATTGCGATTGCCTTTGAAGAGCTGTCCGGCAGCAGCCTGTCGATTTCCGAATCGGATTATCTGGATCTTGTTCTGGAGCAGCTGGTTGCCGCATATGAGCAGATGGACATTACGAGCTCCGTGTCTTCCTACCAGTCCTTTGAGCTGTGCGGCGCTTCCTATCTTTGCGGGCTCCTGATGGCTGACAATATGGAAATGGCTCAGGCGTTCTTCGTGCGGAAGCTGGACGATCATATGGTGTTCATCGCGATGACCCTTCCGAATGCCGATGTCGCCGGTGATATCCTTGAGGCTTTTGCCCCCGCTTATTGATGATCGCAATCATCCGTTCTGGCGGAAGCCCGTCAGAACGGATTGCATGGACCTTTAGCTCAGTCGGTCAGAGCATCCGGCTCATAACCGGTCGGTCCGGGGTTCGAGTCCCTGAAGGTCCACCACGTCAGAGCAAAGTTCGTTTGACTCCGTTTCCGCCTTTCGGCGAAAACATCCGTCCACTTCCTTGCTCTTCCTTTTCCCCAAAAAGCCAACGGCTTTTCGGGGACCCCGGAAGCTCAGTCGAAGTTTGTTCGGATATCAAAGTATTTGCTCCACCAAAAACCTCTTTTGTCCGCCCAGACAAGAGAGGTTTTTTCAATGGGTGGAACCCGTCATACACGGCAGGAACGCGTGATGCACGCCGAACGACGCGTATCTCTTCATATTGCCCTCTCAGTCACCTTCGGTGACAGCTCCCCCAGAGGGGGAGCCAAGGCGAGCGGGGAAGGTGGGTGGTGAAAGGTGGAAAGGGAAAATCGTCTGAAATAGAAAAAAATGTGGCGATGTGGAAGGGAAAGCGGTTCCACAGGTAACAGCAATCCTTCCGGCGCGGCTTCGCCGCACCACCTCCCTTTGCACAAGGGAGGCTCGTACCCTGCCCGATGTCGGCGGCTGCGTCCGAAGTCGCCAACTTCGGCCACCCTCCAAAGGCTCCCTTGTGTAAAGGGAGCTGGCACGGAGTGCCTGAGGGATTGCTGTACCTGTGGCATCACCTCACCCGCAGCCACCTAACCCTCTCAGTCACCTTCGGTGACAGCTCCCCCAGAGGGGGAGCCAAGGCGTGTAGAGAAGCTGGCTGCTAC
>CAYUXI010000014.1:0-62715 GCA_964448855.1 uncultured Oscillospiraceae bacterium
ACTTCTTTGAGTGTCTGACTTTTGTCAGGAATCTTCCTCCGCTTTATTTCTCCTTCCCCTTCTTCCTCTTATTCAGTTCTCAGGGTATATACAACACATGCACCTTTAGCTCAGTTGGTAGAGCAACTGACTCTTAATCAGTGGGTCCTGGGTTCGAGTCCCCGAAGGTGCACCATTGCGGAGGACGTTATCATGGCCTTCGTACCGGGGGCCATGATAATGAATCCGACACGGCCCGTTGGTCAAGCGGCTAAGACGTCGGCCTCTCACGCCGGAAACGGGAGTTCGATTCTCCCACGGGTCACCATTTTGCTTATCTCTTTAATTGAATATAGTAGGTGTTGATTACACTGAGGGTACACCCGTTCCCATCCCGAACACGGAAGTTAAGCTCAGCTGTGCCGAAGATACTTGGCTGGAGACGGCCCGGAAAAATAGGTTGGCGCCTACACTCCTCCTTAGCTCAGTTGGTAGAGCATGCGGCTGTTAACCGCAGGGTCGTTGGTTCGAGTCCAACAGGGGGAGCCACGAAAAGACTCTTTTGTTGCTCTGACAAAAGAGTCTTTTCAACAATATACGTTCCTGGGTTCTGATTGACCATGAAACGAAAAAAGCAAAGCGACCAACAAGAGAAAAAAATGATTGCTTCTTCCAATCAAGGAAAAATAGAAAGGGGAATACAAAATGATCGTCGCGGTCAGACCATGCTGTGAATCGGATATTGTACCCATCTGGAAGCTCAATTGCGAAGCGCTGGGTCATTACTATCCAATGAAGGCGACACTACAGAAACTCCAAACTCTGATTCAAAGCGAATCGAACAGAATCATCGTTGCACTCATAAACAATGAAGTTGTGGGGTATGCTCATGCCTGCGACTATGATGTGTTGTACGGACCGCACATGAAAGATCTTTTGGCCATCGCAGTGTCTGAAAAACACAGACATCAAGGCATCGGCAGCGTTTTGATGGAACAGATCGAGAATTGGGCGCGTGCTACCGGTGCAAAAGGTGTCCGACTGGTCACCAACAAAATCAGGGTAGGGGCCCATGCCTTCTACCGTAACCGTGGCTATACCTGCACGAAGGATCAGAAGAATTTCAGAAAGATGTTCTGATCGTTTCCCGGGATATGCCGCCAAAACATGATGGATGGTCTACAACGAACCTTCCACCCTGCTCTATGCCGAAAAAACTGGCTACGCAGTTTGATGGAAGGTTGCGACAGATGATCGAATGCAACGTCTGCAAATGACAAGTACGAATACACGGATCCCAATATGACGAAGGGAACTGTTGCAGCACCGGAGTCATTGAAAACCACCCTGATGATCCAGAGTAAACATGACATGGCGAGATACCCGTCGATACAACAGAAGCCTCCCATCTACGGCAGAAAAACGTTTGGCACTGAATGCGATGAGGCTTTGCACTTCGTGAAAACGACATTGCTACTCAACCAGACAACACCTCATACAACAAAATCAGCCGACCTGATTGCCCACCAACAAACGGTGGACGATCGGGTCGGTTTTTTTGCACCTGCTAATAGCCTACGCTGTCATACGAAAACCGAATTCAAAAAAATAGCACCCGCGAAAAAAAAGTTGACAATTCACGCTGACTGATGTATAATAAATAAGACTCGACTGAATCGCTGTTTCGCGAGCGAATTCACCCCCCCCCAAAAAATACAGATACGATAGGAGTGTGCTGCCACATGAAAAACAAAGGCTCAATCAAAACTCAAATGGGTCACATCATTTATATTTTAAAGATCGTGATCCGAGTGAATCGATGGCTGATCCCATTCTTATTATTTGCCGCTGTCGTAAGAGGTGTCAACACATTCTTTTCCACCACATACGTCTATAGGTATGCGATCAACGCCATCCAGTTGGGAACGGCTTATACCAGGGTTTTGATCAACATCTGTGGGATATTTGCCTTTACGCTCTTTCATATGATCATGCTGAACGTCAGAAGATACGTCACAGAAAAAAACAAGCTCAAAATCGAGAGAGCGATTTACGACGATATTTTTGCAAATGTAGCATCCGTTAACCTGGAACGTTTCGAACAAACGTCTTTCTACGACGAGTACCATCTTGTTCTGTCAAAGGCATCCAGCCTGGCCATTGACACATTGAATGGTTTGTGTGATTTGGTCAATAGCGCGGTCGTGGTATTTTCGGTGCTTTCTCTGGTATTTTCCATGGATCCTGTATTCCTTGTGCTGGCGATCGTACCGGGTGTTGTGACCTGGATCATCGGCAATCGACGGAGCGCCATTCGTCATGACAGAGATGTGAACCTTGCAAACGCATCGAGAGAAAAAGAATATGTCCGCCGGGTGTTTTTTCTGCGGGATTATTCAAAAGAGCTTCGCCTGACCGATATGTATCGCGTTATGATCAGACAAATGTATGAGAGCATTCTGAAGCAGAAACAAATCATCAAGGAATCCGGAAACAAGCTGGTGCTGATCGAAAGTGTCATATCCCTCGGCTATGAAATTGTGGTCTATTTCGGCTCTGTATTTATCACACTCTACCGAAGCCTGATTAAAAATACAATGCCCTTCGGTGATTGCTTCGCAGTCGTCAACTCAATTACGCAGATTTCCTATATATTTGGTTCTTTGGGAGATACGGTGATTTCTTTGCAGGAAACATCGCTCCATATCAATGATCTCAGACGGTTTTTGAATTCCGGGATGAAGGATTCCGCCAATCATCTCGACCGCGATGTATCGACGCTGGAGGAAGTGACCTTCCAAAATGTTTGCTTCGCCTATCCCGGCTCCAACAAAAATGCGATCGACAACGTGAGTTTGTCCTTCCGAAAAGGCGAACGAATCGCTGTAGTTGGCGAGAACGGTTCCGGGAAAACGACGATGATCAAGATGCTGCTCAGATTGTATGAACCCTGTAGCGGGGAAATTCTGTATAATGGCCACCCGATCAACGAATACAATCTCCCGGCCTATCAGAAACAATTTGGTACGCTGTTTCAGGGGTATCGACTCTTTGCAATGAGTGTCGCGAAAAATGTGATGCGCAAAGAAGAAATCACTTCCGATGATGAGGAAAAAGTGCAGCAGGTACTCAAAACCGTCGGATTGTCGAATAAAATCATGTCAGAGCCCAAAGGGATTCACGCTGTTGTGAGCAGAGAATTTGACCCGGACGGAATTGTTCTCTCCGGCGGCGAGGCACAACGCTTGGCATTGGCTCATGCGATCGTATATAACCCTCAAATTGTGGTGCTTGATGAGCCATCCAGCGCCATGGATCCGATTGCCGAAAATGCGTTATTTCGTCAGGTGATGGACGTTTGTCAGGGGAAAACAATCCTGTATATTTCGCATCGCCTGTCGAATGTTGCGATGGCGGATCGAATCATTTATCTGGAAAAAGGGAGAATTGCCGAGGAAGGAACCCACGAGGAATTGATTGCGCGAAACGGCTCCCATGCAAAAATGTGGAATCGCCAGGCATCGAAGTATTTCCAAAACGACACAGAAGAACCTGAATTCGAACCACTACGTGAATTCTAAATCGGTCGCAAAAACAGACCACCGAGATCAAGCAAAAATCCTTTTGGATGAATCAATATTTTTAGAAAGGCGTACCTCCTGTCTGTATGGATTTGGATATTTGTGCAGGACAGATTGCGGTATGTGTGTATGTGAATATGAAAGGGAAAAGGTTCCAGCTCAAATCGATTCGTCTGGGTTCGTTGCGTAACTGCTGGTTTATGTTGAAACAAGTGTGGAAATATACCCCGATGTATTTGCTGGTCGTTGGGGCACAAGCACTTTTGAGCGCCCTCTGGACAATCATTTCAGGACTATTTTATGTGAAATTTCTGTTTGATACGATCGAGAAGGGCGAGGGCTTTCGCAGAATCATTGTCGTCTCCTGCTTTGTCATCTGCCTCAAAATCGTGCAGGTATTATTTGACAAAGTGGCGGATACGGTTCTGAAACCGCGGCTCAGCTGTACGCTGCATGAACGAATGCAGGGCGAAATATATGACAAGGCCAGACAGCTCGATATCGCGTGCTACGATAACCCCAAGTACTACGAGGATTTTGTTTGGGCGATGCGGGAAGCCGATACGCGTGCAATCAAGACGGCTACCGATGTCATCAATTTCTTTGCTCTGATGCTCACCCTGGTGTCCATGGTGACGATCTTACTGACGATCGATCCGCTGATTATCGTGGCCATCATTGCATCTCTCGTGATGAACATGGTCATCAATGTTCGGATGAATCAAACGCGAAAAAAGAAATCGCTGGACTACCAACAGAAAAAGAGAGTCACGGACTATTACCAGAGAGTTTTCACATTGCCGGAGTATGCGATGGAACTCAGAGACGGTGAAACGAGTCAGTTGATTCGATCGATGTATCAACAGGCCAAACAGGATGAAATGGATTGCGTAGCTCGCCACGCGCCCAAAATCTTTCTGTGGACGTTTGTATCACAGCTGATGACCGGCTTTCTCATTGACGCAGTCATGACCGGGTATTTAATCCTCCGCTATGCGTTGGATGCTACCTTCACTTTGGGCAGCTTTTCAGCCGGAATCAATTCCGTTTGGAAAGTTTTTACACAAAGCAGCGCAGTCACGCAGCATATCGCAAAGCTGAACGAGGATCATATCTATGCCGAAAAATTTATGGAGTTCCTTTCTCTCGCATCATCCAATCAGGCCACCAATTCTTCGACGAACAAAGTAGACGACTTCCAAAATATCGTCTTCGACCACGTGTCTTTTTCCTATCATGCAACGGAAGAAGCGCCCATGGCATTGAAAAATATTTCCCTGACAATCACCAAAGGGGAAAAGATAGCAATCGTTGGATACAATGGTGCTGGGAAGACCACTTTGGTCAATCTGCTGCTTGGCCTCTATGAGCCGACTCAGGGACACGTTCTGTATAACGGTCAGGATCTCAGCAGCTATGATACCCGCGAATACCGCAGCCTGTTAGGGGCGGTCTGCCAGGACCACAAACTGTTCGCGACGTCCATTGCAGAGAATATCATTGGCGGACCCTATACGGCAGGGAGCGAGCAGCAGATTGCAGACGTGATCGATCGGGTTTCCTTGCGAAAAAGAATTTCGGAACTTCCAAACGGGATTCACACCATGCTGACCAGAGAATTTGATGGAGCGGGAACGAATCTGTCAGGTGGTGAGATACAAAAAGTCGCCTTGGCTCATGTCCTGTATCAATCCCCAGAAATGGTCGTTTTGGATGAACCCTCCAGCGCCCTGGATCCGAATGCGGAACAGGATTTGAATGATATCATTGACCAGACAACGAAGGAGAAAACACTCGTGATCATCTCCCATCGCCTTTCCTGCGTCCACTCGGTTGATCGAATCTACATGATGAAAGAGGGCGAAATCATAGAAGAAGGCACGCATACGCAGCTGATGAACCTGCAGGGACTGTATTATGAAATGTACAACGAACAGGCGAAAAAATATCAGCAACTGCAAACGCAATCGTAAAACACGCAATTCTACCCCGTCCCTGTGAAAAATCGCCTGATGTCAAAAGGGGAACACCGCGCACGTCATTTTGAGCTTACGGGAGGACTCTCTTAAATTCGTGTCCGATTTCTTTTGCCAGGCGGTCAACAAACGGCGGCGAAAACAAACGCATCCTCACAGGCGACGAGGAAACGGTTTCCAGCATCCTGACCGAATGCCATGCGGCGAAAAACAAAGTCGGGCAGAACTGCAAGTGCGGACTCTCCGTAAATGTTGCTGAAAAGCTTTTTGAACTTGGACAAAATAAACTGAACGAGATTATTTGCAGCAAGTCTTGCCTTTCCTAGGTCTTCTATAATAAAAATCTTTTTCTAACTATAGACTTTAAGGCAAAATTGTAGTATAATGTAGGTGTATAGGGCGAGAATTTGTCCGGATGATCCAAACTTATTTTGGAAGCAACCAACTATTTTGAGGTGACTATGAAAACATTAAAATCTAATTTTAAGTTAATTTCTTTATGTCTTCAAGGTTCCAAAACATGGGTGATCTGTACTTTTTTGAACATACTGATCAACCCTATTCGTAATCTGATGATCGATGTTCTACTGATTGGCACTATTTACAACATGATCGGTCAGGAAAAATCATTCAAGGCTATTATTCCTTTTTTCTTGATATTGATTATGTTTTATCTTGTTACTGTTTTTTTTGAAGGCTTCTTAAATGCCAAAATTGAACCAATAGGGGCAATGAGAATCAAAAAACATATTGAACATATTCTGTGTGAAAATGCTTCAAATGTTGATCTTGCTATGTTTGATAACGCAAAGTTTTATGAGGAAAATGTTTTTTCGGTACAGAACTATGCGAACATTGCAAAAAAAGCAGTAGAGAATACCGCATGTTTTTTTGCATACTTGTTGGGTGGACTTTTTTCTATTGGACTGATTTCAGAAATTGAACCATTTATGGTCGTATTTATTGGGCTTTCTGTTCTCTTCTCTATGATTATTTCCAGTCGAAAGAATAAAATCCGTCTTACTTACAACAAACAGCGTGCAAGTTTGCGAACCCGCGAAAATTATGTACATCGTGTTTTTTACAGCAAGGAATATGCGAAAGAATTTAGAAGCTATCCACAGCTTGTTGACATGAATCTTTCGCTATTCTCAAAAGTAGAAGATGAAAACTCGAATCTTACGAAATCATTCGGCAAAATGAATTTCGTATGTGATCTTTTTTCTATCGTAAACAGTCGTGTTCTAATGTATTGGATTGTCATGCTGTTGATGGTGATTGTTATTCATTTACGAGGTGATGTAGAACCTGGTAGTTTGCTGATTGTGACTGTTTCTATTGCTACTGCGGCATTATTGATAGGCGCAATTACTAACACTGTGCCCGAAATGACAAATCTTAGACAATATCAAGAAAATTTTGATCGTTTTTTATCTTACGCTAAAGAGCGACGCGCAACAATGGGAAAAATTAAAATTTCTCGTATCGATTCGATTTGCTTTGAACATGTGAGTTTTACTTATCCGGGAGAAAAGCATCCTGTATTATCAGACGTTAGTTTTACAGCAACGACGGGCGAACATTTGGTGATCGTTGGATTGAATGGCTCTGGAAAATCTACAATTGTTAAACTACTACTAGGCTTTTATCAGCCAGACTCTGGAAGTCTTTTCATTAATGGGATTGATATACAAAGATTAGATATAGACAGTTACCTTTCAACAGTTTCCTGCGTTTTTCAGGATGTAATTCCATATGCTTTGCCAGTAGTCAATAATATTACGGCATCGGAAGAACCATACGATTCTGACAAGGTAGAAAAAGTCTTGAAAGAAGCGTGTTTAAATGAGGATATTAATAAAGAGGTATTGCAAAGTCAAATGACAAAAGAGTTCTCTTCTCAGGGAACTGTTTTGTCTGGTGGCACTATGCAAAAGCTAGCACTTGCAAGAGCACTGTATCGAGAGACTTCTATGTTAGTCCTTGACGAAACAACTTCTGCAATCTCTCCAGAATCGGAACTCCAAATCATGAATGTGATTGAAAACATTGGAAAAGATCGGATTATTGTACAAATTTCTCACAAACTCTCGTGTGTTAAAAAGGCAAGTAAAATTCTATATTTAGAGGCCGGGCACATAGCAGAATGTGGTAATCATAGAGAACTATTGGAGAAACGAGACAAATAGTATAATCTGTTCTCAATTCAGGCGGAGAAATTCAAACAAGAAACGATAAAAAATAAGCTCCGAGAGGAGATCTGGGAATGAAAACAATTAAGGCGTTTTTTAAAGGCTTTCGACTTTTGGGGGATCTTGCTAAAGCATCACCTTGGAGGATTCCATTGGAACTTGTAGGGGTATTATTTAAAGTGTTGAACTCCATGGTAGTTAGAGTTGTCATGGTCAAATTGATACTTGACAAGGTCGTTGAAGGTTATTTCAAGGTGGCAATACTTCTGATTGCCATTTCGGCGATTGCGGATTTTGTTTTCTCTGCGTATGCTTCATGGATGAATGATTGTTATCGCCCTAAGAATGCGATTCGATTGCATGTAGCATTCCAAACTCGGCTTTACCGTCAAGCTGCAAGTGTAGAACTCCATTATTATGACAACCCAGTTTACTATGACAGTTTTTTGATGGCTGCTAGTAATAGTGACGCTAAAGCTGGGAGCTTTCTTGGTGCGGTGTGCACTTTTTTGGCTACAGTAGCCGAACTTTTGATTTCTGGTGGATTGGTTATTTCATGCTTGTGGGAACTATTGCCGGTGATTCTTATTCCTTCTACATTGTATATGCTGATTTCAGGTATCAATGCCAATACTAGGGTGAAATTAAGCGAGGCTATGATTCCAGCCCAGAAAAAAATGGAGTATGTAAAACAAGTCTTTTTCACAAAAGAAGCAGCTCTTGATTTACGAACTACAGGATTTCGCAATTTGTTGCTGAATCTTCATAGCAAATCCAGTGATGAGGCCATTCAAAATGGTATGCCGCATATGAACAAACGTGTCGTTTGCAGTATTATGCAAGGAGGACTGTTCTATTTTCAATATGTAGCTATTTTAGTTTTTTTGGCATGGCGAGCTCTATATGTGAGAGATATTTCTGTTGGCGATTTTTCTATGCTTTTGTCAGCAGCATTGACCATCGGTAATAACTGGAGGTTCTTTGGACAGACTGTGGCTGATCTTGCAGAATATGGATTATTTTCAGAACATTATTATGGATTTTTGCAATTGCCACAAGAAAAAGAATTTCTTAATATGCCACGTGAAGAATATTCGCAGACATGCATCGATGATATCTCTTTCACCTATCCTAGAAGCGAAAAGGCTGTCTTTGATCATTTATCATTTCGACTGAAAAAACATCAAAAAGTTGCTATTGTGGGTCCAAATGGTGCCGGGAAGACTACAATGGTAAGTTTGCTACTAGGTTTTTATCAACCGAGCAAAGGTACGATTATGCAAAACGATCGTCCTCTTACAGTTTTTGACAGAGGCGATTTTTCTCTCATATTTCAAGATAGCCGGCTTTATCCGTTTACATTGGCAGAAAATTTGCTACTTCGGTCTCCTGAAAACGACGAGGATGGGGAGTTAGTAAAAAAAGCGTTGCAACGAGTAGGATTGTGGGAACGCATTGATGCTCTTCCGTTGTCTATTAACACTCCTATAACGAAAGAGTTTCAAAATGATGGCGTGGTATTCTCGGGTGGGGAAGCACAGCGCATTATGCTTGCAAGAGCACTTTTGCAAGAACGTTCGGTGTATATCTTGGATGAACCTACTGCTTCTCAAGATCCAAAAGCTGAAAACGAATTAAATCAATTGTTTACTGAAGTTATGCATGACAAAACCTTACTTATGATAACACATCGTCTATCCACGTTATCTAGAATGGATTATATATATTTATTGAATCATGGTAGAATTGTTGAGGAAGGTACTCATGAGGACTTAATGCGCAGTGGTGGACAGTATGCACATATCTATACAGCACAATCTAAATTATATGCTATGGAAGATTATGCATAATGATGAAAAACAAAGTCGGGCAGAACTGCTAATGGCCGGGCGCTTGCGAAAATGCGGCAAACGGGCGCTGCAACGTCCTGGATCACTTTATCTAAAAAAGCACGGCAACATTGCCGTGTTTTTTTAGGTTCATAGCAGCTTACAGCAGTGGCCGAAGCGCATCAAAAATCCGTTCGGCGATTGTTTCCATGCCGAGATCGCCCGGATGATTGGCAACCCCTTCATGTTCGAAGCGGCCGATGGCTTTCATTTCGTCCCGCTCACCCAAATCGCCCAGCTCCACACAGGGGAGCTGATGTGCCATTGCGTAATCTCGAATCGCCTGATCACCGGGATGCTTCCAAAAACCGGTCGTCAAAAGAATCTGCGCCCGGCCGGTCGGATTCAGGTAGCGGAGCAGATCATTGAGTCCCGCCTGGAATCCCTCACAATCGAAATCCGAATGGGGACAATTTTCGATCAGACGCATGATGATGAGATCGGCCTGAAACCTCCGGGCATCCGCATAGCGCACATACGTGGCCTGGCCATCCCGATAGTTGCGCTCCCAATCGGCAGCCTGACAAATACAAAATGCAGCATCCGGCTCCGTCTTGCGAATTTCCGCCATCAAACGGTGGACATAGTCGGCTTCTCTTTGCGACGCAGCCATGCCCCATTCGTTGTTCCAGCCGATCTCCGGCTTGACACCGTGCAGCGTGATCGAATTCCCGACAAACAGCACCCGTTTGCCCGAACCACCCGGATTGAAAAACCGGACGCAATCACTTTCCCGCAATTGCCCGTTGGCCGATACCATGTTCTTCTCCAGCTGTGCGCAATCGGAAACGCAATAAGCAATGTTGGACGTGAAATCACCCAGCCGCAGTTGATGGTCATCCAGCGCAGCAAGCCGCTTCCCGTTCCAATCCAGATTTTCAATCCGGATGTCCTTCGTTGGGTGCGCTGCATCATACCCCCTGAAAAAGACCCGGGGCATCTGCCGCCCACAAAGCGCAATGTTTTGAAAGGTGATGTTGCGGTTGATGCCTCGGCGCGTGCCGCCCGCCGAATACTCCGGGTGAAACTCAACCGTGGCACTGATCAGCGTCGGCACATAGTCGGGCTGGTCGTTTTCATAGGTGTCAACATCGCAGCGTTGGATTTTTGGAACCGGAACCACCTCGTCATACTCGACGGTGATGTTTCGGAACACGACGTCGTGAACGTCGGCATAGTCCACATTGCAGCAGTCGAGCACCGCGCCGGTCACATGGATAATCTGACAATTTTCAAAGACCACATGGCAAATCTCCTCGGCACGGGTTTCCGCGCCGATTTCCAGACATTTGCCCCAGTCGTTCCAAATGGTGCAGTCGCGGATTCGAATGTTGCGGAACCCATCATAAGCGACGCCGTTGCGATACATCGCATTCCGAACGGCTTCCTCTACATCGCCCTCGTAATAGCAGTCAAAGCCCTTCACGCAAATCGAATCGTCAAAGGTGCGCAAAAAGCAGTGCTCGATCAAAACATCTTCGCAATTGTGCAGATCCATTCCGTCAGAATTGTACCGCCAGCAGCCGATGATTTTTACACGGGCAATGTGCAGCTTTTTACAACCGATGGGGCGTATGTTGTAGACCAGTGAATCGCGAATGGTGATGCCGCTGATTTCGACGTCCGTGCAGTACTCCAGCTGAATCGTATGCTCGCGAACGGCGTTCGGAACCGCTGCAAAATTGTTCTCGGCGTGACAGTCAAACAGGATGGTTTCCTGATTCCGACTGTTATCCAAAATGCCTCGCCCCAGAATTTTGATGTACTCGGCATCTGTTGCCCGCACACAGGCATACACCACCGCACCCTCGTCCAGCCAGAGCGTCTGATGGCTCTTCAGCTCGATCATCCCGACATCGTGCTCGCCGGGGCCAAAATAGAGAACCTCTCCCAAGTCCCGATCGATGGGCTCGTCGCTGAGCGGGTCGGCAAAAATATGGAGCGCATGGTTCCGGCCATACGGCTCGACCGTACAGTAAGCCGGGTGCTCCAACGTGAAGGTGATCGTGCCGTCCGTGCGGATTTCGGGCACAAGCCCCAGTGCAAGCGGACGAATCACAACGGTCTCAAACGGCACACGGGGCTTGATTTCAAACCGCAGAGGCTCATCGGTTTCCAGCGAAAGAAAATGAATCCGCTCCGTCTGTTCAAGACCTCTCTGATGTCCCGGCCAGCGCCTGTTGAATGGCACGGCCGAAACTCTGGCCGTATCCAAAGCGACGGGGTGATCGTTGATTTGTACGGTATAATCTGCAAGGTTCGATTCGGTCGGAATGACCGGATTCAGTCGGATGGACATGGCTTTGCCTCCTGTTCTCCGCAAATTTGCGCTCCGCCCACGACGGCTACGCAGCTATATTGTACTGGATTGTTCCCCAAAAAGCAAGCACAAAAAATGCATCTGCTGCGTTTTGCTGCCTCGAACACAATGCAAACCGCGTGTAACGCTCAGTGGCCTGAAAAAAGTTCGATACTGGCAGGGAAGCCTATTGACAAACGGTTCTAAATAGGATATAATATCAATAAGGACTGAAACGGAGGACACTATGAAGCGGAATACGGTACAGAGAACCCTGACGATCGAA
Source organism: uncultured Oscillospiraceae bacterium (assembly GCA_964448855.1). GTDB lineage: Bacteria > Bacillota > Clostridia > Oscillospirales > QAMX01 > QAMX01. The sequence goes on from CAYUXI010000014.1 coordinate 12,203, forward strand.
GCGGTTCGTCGGCTCGGCAATCATGCGACCGCCGATGAAATCTACGCAGCGGTGGCAGCCGTGCATCCGACGGTCAGCCGCGGAACGGTTTATCGTCTGCTGCATGACCTGGCAGAAACTGGCGATGTCCTGCGCATTCCGGTACCGGATGGCGCGGACCATTTTGACCATCAATGCCATCCGCACTGCCACGCACAATGCCGGGTCTGCAGCCGCGTTTTTGATATCGACGCGGAACCGCAGCCGCTGGCTTCGGTTGTCGATGCGCATGGCTTCCGCATCAGCGGCTGCGACCTGATTTATCGCGGCGTCTGCGCTGCCTGCGCGGAGTCGACTCCTCAAAATTGACACAGGAAAGGGAAATGATCATGAAAATCTCGAATGCAATCCAATATGTCGGCGTCAATGACCACGCCGTTGATCTGTTTGAAGGACAATATTGCGTCCCGTATGGGATGTCCTATAATTCTTATGTGATTCTCGATGATAAGGTTGCGGTTCTGGACACCGTGGACGCCCATTATTCGCACGAGTGGCTCGACAATCTGGAGCGGGTGCTGGACGGCAGACAACCGGATTACCTGATCGTTCAGCACATGGAGCCCGATCATTCGGCCAACATTGATGCCTTCGTCCAACGGTACCCCAACGCCATCGTCACGGCCACCACCAAAGCCTTCCAGATGATGCAGCAGTTTTTCGGCAATGACTATGCAGACCACCGCCTGATCGTCGGAGAAGGGGACACGCTGCAGCTGGGGACGCATCAGCTCCACTTCGTCACAGCGCCGATGGTACACTGGCCGGAGGTCATGGTGACGTATGAATCCACGGAAAAGGTTCTCTTCTCGGCAGACGCCTTTGGCCGATTCGGTACGCCGGATGCACCGATCGACTGGACGGATGAAGGCCGCCGCTATTATATCGGCATCGTTGGCAAATACGGCGCACAGGTTCAGGCGCTGCTGAAAAAGGCCGCTGCACTGGATATTGCGACGATTTGCCCGCTGCATGGCCCCGTCCTGACGGACAATCTGGGCTTCTACCTGAATCTCTATCAGACCTGGTCATCCTATCAGCCGGAGTCGGACGGCATCATGATCGCCTATACCTCCGTGTACGGCAACACCCGGCAAGCCGTGATGAAGCTCGCAGAGCAACTGCGCACCAATGGCTGCCCAGCTGTCCGGCTGTGCGACGTGGCTCGCGAAGATTTGTCCACCGCAGTGGCGGATGCATTCCGGTATGGAAAGCTCGTGCTGGCCACAACCACCTACAATGCTGACATCTTCCCGGCCATGCGCCACTTCATCAACGCACTGACCGAACGCGGCTATCAGAACCGCACCGTTGCCCTAATTGAAAACGGTTCCTGGGCACCGATGGCGGCTAAGGTCATGCGCGGCCTGTTCGAATCGTCGAAAAAGATTCTGTTTGCCAATACCACCGTCCGCATTCTCTCGACCCTCAATGCGGAAAGCACGGCGTCGCTCAACGCACTGGCCGAGGAGCTCTGCCAGGAATATCTGGCCAGACAGGACGCAACTGCCAACAAAAACGACCTGTCCTCACTCTTCAATATCGGATACGGTCTCTATGTCGTGACCTCCAATGACGGCAAAAAGGACAACGGCCTCATCGTGAACACCGTCTCTCAGGTGACCAATACGCCGAACCGGATCGCAGTCGTGATCAACAAGGTGAATTATTCGCACCACGTCATTCGCCAGACGGGCATCATGAATGTCAACTGCCTCAGCGTGGATGCACCGTTCAGTGTGTTTGAGACCTTTGGCTTCCAGAGCGGCCGGAACGTCGATAAATTCGCCGGAGAAACGCCGCTGCGCAGCGATAACGGCCTTGTTTTCCTGTCTAAGGACATCAACTCCTTCCTCTCGTTGAAGGTTGTTCAATACGTCGATCTGGATACCCACGGGATGTTCCTCTGCGAAATCACTGAAGCGCGTGTCCTGTCAGACCGCGAAACCATGACCTACACCTATTATCAGAAACACGTCAAGCCCAGGCCGCAGACAGCCGGAAAGAAAGGCTGGGTCTGCAAAATCTGCGGCTATATCCATGAGGAGGACGAGCTGCCCGATGACTTCATCTGCCCACTCTGCAAACACGGCGTCGCGGACTTTGAACGGCTGACCGATGCAGAGGCATAATGCCAGCCAACGGCCAGAAAGGAGAAACGAACGATGAACCTTCTGTTTTTGGGCACCGGCGCGGCAGATTGGCCGGTGGAGCGGCCGGATGGCGCGTCGGAGTTCCGTCGCTGTTCCTCGCTGCTGATCGATGACGTGCTGCTGATCGACCCGGGGCCGCAGGTGCTCGAGGCGCTTGCCACCTTTGGCAAATCGGCGCAGTCGATTCGATGGGTCATCCATACCCATCGCCACAGCGACCACTATCATGAACCGACGCTGGAGCTTCTCCGACAGAATGGCGCGGTGCATGAACTGCTGAATGATTGTGACGTGCGACAGCTCGGCAGCTATACGGTTTCGGCCTATCGCGGCAACCATGCCACCTGCACCGATACCGTGCATTATCTCATCGAAGACGGGACAAGCTGCTTGTTTTATGGTCTGGACGGCGCATGGCTCACCTATGAGGAAGTGGCCGGCATTCGGGAAAAACGCCCAAACCTCGCGGTGCTGGATGCCACCATCGGCCATATCGACGGCGATTACCGCATTTTTGAGCACAACAATCTGAATATGGTGCTGGAAATGCAGAAAACACTGGCACCGTTTGTCGGACAATTCTGCATCAGCCACATGGCGCGCACCCTGCATACCGATCATGCAACGCTGACCGAAGACATGGCAAAGCGTCAGATCCTGACAGCCTACGACGGAATGATGCTGTCGATCTGAACCGCTCGCCACCAACGCAACCGGAATGTCTGACAAAAAAGTCATACACCCGCAGGCTACATATCCGCCAAAACCCGTAAAAGCCTACATCGCCTCATCCACCCCCAACTCCCTCTGACGAGGGAGCTGGCACGAAGTGCCTGAGGGATTGCAGTACGCTATGCTCCAGCTTCACCCATAGATGCCGACTTGGGACATTTTCCAAGGCTCCCTTGAGTAAGAGGGACGAGGGATTGCTGTACCCTGTGCTCCAGCTTCACTCCATAGCCACCCACATTGCCTCATTCACCCCAGCTCCCTCTGACGAGGGAGCTGGTGCGCAGCGCCTGAGGGAGAAAAAACGATCTCTACGGACTCACTTTTCCTTGCAGCCGCTCAGCCTATAGGCTCTTCTGACAAACAAAAAGGCACTGGAAACACAAACAACGTGTTTCCAGTGCCTTTTTTTATCAGCTTCTCGCTCTACAGGCAGCAGAGCGGAAAAAAGTTGTATATGCCAGCTGCTCAGTATGCAATCTTGATGGTTTTGATCTCGAACGGACGGAGCGTCAGCGGAATGCTGCTGGAGGTGTCCAGCGTCCGCTGCGTTTCCTCCAGCATATTGGTTTCCCAAACGCCGGTCGGCTCGAAGCCCAGGTGCAGCATGGTGTTGGTGCGCCCGCCTTCCGATTCGTACAGACGCAGAATCAGTGCGCGTTCGCGGTCTTCACACGGCTTGATCGTCTCGATGACAACGTTCGAATCATCCGTCTGCGCGAAGGACGCAACGGCTGTTCCGCCGCGGACAACAAGATGCTTCACGTTCAGCAGATAGGCCGGACGGACAACCGATTCAGCGGAGAATCCGCTGGCGTGCGGCAGGAAGGAGTATTCGCAGTAGTGCTGCCCGTGGTCGCCTGTGAAGTCCGGACGGACGCCGCCGCGGTGCAGCGTCAGACGGAGCTGACCGCCGAACGCGGAAATGCCGTATTTGCAGTCGTTCAAAATGGCAACGCCGTAATTCTGCTCGGACAGATCGGTATACTTGTGGTTCAGAACCTCAAACTTGGCCTGTTCGACCGAATTGTTGCGCGTGGTCGGACGTTTCAGATAGCCGAACTGGATTTCCTGACGGACGAAATCGGAGAAGACGTCCGTATCGAAAGCCGTTTTCAACAGGCGGTGATCGTCGTTCCAATCCATCAGCGTCTCGAAACGAACCTCCGGCGAATCGGCGTAGAAAATCATATCCTGCGTCAGCGTCGATTTGGCGGTCAGACGGTAGGAACGGCGAATCCGGAATTCCACGCTGCCGTCAGAAACGACGGATTCGCTCAGCAGCTGCGCCGACGGACGGAACTTCAGCTCGACATCTGCGTCGATATCCCAGTTGTCCCAGCCAGCCGGAACATCCTCAGCGAGCAGGAACGTGTTGAGCGGGTAGCCCTCGCCGCACAGCTCACGCGCCGCAGTCCGGTCATAGAAGGAGGAAATGGTTCCGTCCTCTGTAAATGTGACAGTGGCAAACGGCGTTTCCAGCGTTTTGCCGTCATAGGCGAAGCTGCTGGCCGATTCGGATGCGCCGCATTCGTCCAGCTGAACCGATGCATACGGTGCAATCGTCAGACCGCCAACGGCGAGCTTTTCTTCCCCACGAACGGTGCTGACTCTCTGCGTTCTGTAGCCGGAGACACCCGAAACGGAGCCATCCAGATACAGGACATCGTTGCGCTCAAAGGAGGACGGGTTATAGACCGTCAGATGCTTGGCGGTATCGTCGCGATCCAGCAGCGAATCGGTCAGCTGATGCGCCTGCGCAAGCAGCGCCGTCATTTCATCCTTGGCCTGATGGTTGGCACGCGGAATGCAGGTGCCGGGCAGAATGTCGTGGAACTGGTTGACCAGCAGCGTGTTCTGCATCTCGCGGAACGCTTCATCCGATGCGATTTCCTGCGCCGCGACAGCACGGGCAACCGTCAGCACCTCCAGATTGTGCAGCGCGATTTCGGACAGACGGTTGTTCCGCTTGATTTCGTGCTGGTTGGTCAACGTGCCACGGTGCAGCTCCAGATACAGCTCACCGGCGTAGGTGGCCGGATCCTGAACCTCAGCTTCCAGACGCTTCATGAAATCGGAAACGGTCGTGTATTCGTATTTCGGGCAGCCTTCCAGATCCTTGCAGCGGAGGGAATGCTCGATCTGATCCCACTGCGGGCCGCCGCCACCATCGCCGAACCCGAAGGAGATGAGCTTGCTCTGCGAAACGTTCTTCTGGCGCACCGAATCATTGCCCTTTTTGTTGTGCAGAAGCGGCATGACCTCATGCGGCAGGGTGCCGATGTGGGTTTTGTTGAAGTGTGCAAAGACGGTGGTGCCGTCAATGCCCTTCCAGTAGAAGGAATCATAGGGGAACGGGTTGGTGTCGTTCCAGGCAATTTTCGTGGTCAGGAAGTAATGAACGTCACAGCCCTGCATGATCTGCGGGATGGCCGCGGAGTAACCAAAGGTATCCGGCAGCCAGAAAGCGTCGGACGTGTAGCCGAAGTGCTCACGCGTAAAGCGCTGACCCCACAGGAACTGACGAATCATGGATTCACCGGACGTGATGTTGCAGTCGCATTCCACCCAGACACCGCCGTTGGGCTCATACCGCCCCTCGGCGACTTTCTCGCGAATCCGCTCAAAGAGCTCCGGATAATGGCGGCGAATCATATCGCTGTGGTAGGAGGAGCTCTGGACAAATTTGTACTCCGGATACTGCTCCATCAGGTTCATCTGGTTGGAGGAGGTACGCGCACACTTCTTGATCGTCTCGTCGATGTGCCAGAGCCACGCCGTATCCATATGGCTGTGGCCGATCAGTCCGACATACGGAACCGTCGCGTTGCCGTTGGTGCGAGCCAGAGACGGCGCCATCACCGCCAGCCCTTCTTCCAGAGCGGCGTCAAAGGTTGCGCGATCAATGTCGTCCGGCGAATAATAGACGATCTCATGCAGACGGACGAGGACGTTCTCAATTTCAGCGCGACGATACGAGCTGTCTTCCAGCGCATCGTACAGGCTGAGCAGCGTCTGCAAATCAAAGAGGAACTTGGTCACCAGCTCGTTGCGGACGCAGAGGTCAATCGTCTGATAGGTGAATCGGAAATCGGAACGGGGACGCGTCTCGAAGGGCTGTTCGCCCATGACGTAGTGCCCAGCGTAGAACTCAATGGCCAGCTCCAGCGTCTGACCGGCAGACGGATGCTGCGCGATCATATCGCAGTAGTGGTTGCCGTGACCGGTGACAACGATTTTTGTCGCATAGGTGCCCATCGGCTTGCCGTCTACCCAGAGCATCGCCTCATACCCGCCGACCGACGGGCGCAGGAAGAGCGGGCGACCGGCCAGCGATTCCGGCACGGTGTAGCTCGATTTGAACCAGCAGTAGGTGCCCTCGCCGCCCCAGACATCACCAGTGGAAATGGGGGTGTAGGCAACGTCCGGAATCGAGTGATACTGCTCCGGCGTTTCGAATTTTTCAAAAGGAAGGGAACAGACCTTTTCGAAGATCATCGGATCCAGCATATTGCAGAAACGACGGAGCTTCGAAAGACAACGTGTGATCTGAACATCATTAAGCATGCATTTCAACCTTTCCATGTTCTGATACCTATATTATAACGGAAAAACGCGCAGAAAACAAGGGCATCGCCCGAAAAAATACCAAAGGCTCCAAAAGATGCCTCAATCGGCCTCGCCAATCCGAAACCATACCGCCCAAACGCGAAACGCGTCCATCAAAGTCCGCCCAAAACAACCAACAGGCAGCCGCGTTGTTTACAGCTGCCTGTTGGGAAATGTTTGTTTGCAGGGAACGGGGGGAAGGCAGTGCCTCAGTATTCCACTTCGCCCTCGTAGATCAGCCGGGCATTGCCCGTGAGCCAGACGCCTTCATCGGTGTAACGCACAATCAGATCGCCGCCGCGAACCTTGACGGTCACGTCACTGCCCTTGTGGCAGAACCCGTTTTCGACTGCGGCCACGACCGCAGCACAAGCACCGGTACCGCAAGCCCAAGTTTCGCCGTTCCCGCGCTCCCAAACACGCATTTTCAGCGTGGATTCGTTGACAACGCGGACAAATTCCGTGTTGACGCGCTCCGGGAAGAGCGGGTTGTTTTCAAAGAGCGGCCCCGTATTTTCCAGATCGACCTCGTCAACGCGGGAACAGAAGACGACGCAGTGCGGGTTCCCGACGGAAACACAGGTCACGCGGTACTCCAGACCACCCACCGTGATCGGTCGGTCAATGACGGAATCGCCCTCCAAAAGCACCGGCAAACTCGCCGGACGCAGATCGGCGCGCCCCATGCTGACCTGAACGGAACCGACGGCTCCGTTGAACGAATAGAGCCGGAGCTTTTTCAGCCCGCTGGCCGTTTCAATGGTCAATTCGTCCTTCTTGCAAATGCCCTTGTCATATAGATATTTACCGACGCAGCGGATGCAGTTGCCGGCCATTCGGCCTTCACTGCCGTCTGCGTTGAAAATCCGCATCCGGGCATCTGCAATCTCCGAATGCTCCATCAGGACAATGCCGTCGCCGCCGATTCCGTGATGGCGGTCGGTCGCCGTGATGGACAGCGATTCCGGACAGGTGATTTGCCCGTCGAAGTTGTCGAAGAAGATGTAGTCGTTGCCCGAGCCTTCCATCTTGGAAAAATGCAGCTTCTGCCGGCTGGAACGCAGGTGGTTGATATCCACCAGCTCCGTGTTGTACAGGTGGTAGCGGCTGGCCAGAATGTCAGCCAGCGCATTGGCCGTATCCAGCGAGGTGAGGCAGGCAATGCCCAGCTGCAATGCACGGCGGTTCAACCGGATGAAATCGTCGATATACTGCTGCTTTTTGTGGGAAGCGGTATAGATGATGTAATCAATCTCGTGATTTTCCAGCCGCTGCAAAATTTCGTCCGAATCGCTGAGCTTTTCCACAATCGTCACATCAATGCCGGACGCGGCGATTTCAGCACCCGTTCCCGGCGTGGCGTAAATCCGGAGATGCAGATCGTCCAGCTTCTTCAGCAGACTCGGCAGCTCATAGCGATCCATGGGCTTCAGCGACAGCAGCACACCGGCACGGTGTCCGGGCGTGGAGGCATCCAGACGGAACCCGGCAGAGACGAGCCCCTTGAAGAGCGCTTCCTCCAGCGTACGGCCAATGCCGAGCACCTCGCCGGTCGATTTCATTTCCGGACTCAGCGTCGTGTTGACGTCGGAGAGCTTTTCAAAGGAGAACACAGGAACCTTGACCGCAAAGTACGGCGGATACCGATACAACCCGGTTCCATAGCCCAAATCCCGGAGCTTGGCACCAACCATGATGCGCGTAGCCAGATCGACCATGGGGACGCCGGTCACCTTGCTGATATAGGGGATGGTGCGGGAAGCGCGGGGGTTGACCTCAATGACGTAGAGCTCATTCTCATAGATCAGATACTGGATGTTGACCAGCCCACGGACGCCGAGACTCAGCGTCAGCTTGGTGGAACAGTCAATCACGTGCTCCAGCATCGGGTCGCTGATGTTGAACTGCGGATAAACGGCAATGGAGTCGCCGCTGTGGACACCGGCACGCTCGATGTGCTCCATGACGCCGGGAATCAGGACGTCGGTTCCGTCGGAAATGACGTCAACCTCCAGCTCCATCCCCATCATGTATTTGTCCACAAGCACCGGATTTTCGATCTTCCCAGACAGGATGATGTCCATGTAGTGCTCCACATCGGCGGGGGAATAGGCGATGGTCATGTTCTGCCCGCCGATGACGTAGGACGGACGGATCAGAACCGGATACGTCAGCTCCTCCGCGGCGGCCAACGCCTCCGCCTTGCTCAGCGCGGTCATGCCGCGGGGACGGCGAATCGAGAATTGCTCCAGCAGCGCATCAAACCGCCCGCGATCCTCTGCAATGTCGATGCTTTCCGCACTCGTTCCGAGAATGGCAATCCCGTGGTCGCTGAGGAACTGCGTCAGCTTGATGGCGGTCTGACCGCCAAACGCGACCACCACGCCGACCGGGTGCTCCACCTCGATGACGTTCATGACATCCTCCGGCGTCAGCGGCTCAAAATACAGGCGATCGGCTGTATCGAAATCGGTGGAAACCGTTTCCGGGTTGTTGTTGATGATGATGACTTCATATCCGAGCTTCCGGAGCGTCCAGACGCAGTGAACGGACGAATAGTCAAACTCGATGCCCTGACCGATGCGAATCGGACCGGAGCCGAGGACGATGATCCGTTTCCGCGAGGTGTCTGTCGTGCTGGCACGCGCTTCGCAGAAGTCGTCATACGTCGAATAAAAGTACGGCGTCTCCGCGTCAAACTCTGCAGCGCACGTATCGACCATCTTATACACCGCGTGGCGATGCGCCGGAATCGTCTGCCCGCTGATGCGCTCAATGGCACCATCCGGATAACCCAGCTGCTTGGCGCGGAGATAGAGCGATTCTGTCAGCGGCTCTGCGGCAAGCTCCGCTTCCAGCGCGGCCAGATTGGCCAGACGCGCTAAAAACCAGCGGTCAATGCGCGTGATCTCGTAGATTCGGTCGATTGAAACACCGGCCTTGATCGCGGCAAAGATCGTAAACAGCCGCCGATCATCCGGCACGGCGAGCAGCGCATCCCAGTCGCCGGAGACGGGCGAGCGGGCATTCAACGTATCCTGGCCGATTTCCGCACCGCGTACCGCCTTCATCAGCGCCGCTTCAAAGGTGCGGCCAATCGCCATGACCTCACCGGTCGCCTTCATCTGCGTCCCCAACCGACGGCTGGCGCCCGCAAACTTGTCAAACGGCCACTTCGGGAATTTGACAACGACATAGTCCACCGCCGGCTCAAAGCAGGCACAGGTCTTTCCGGTGACGGCGTTGGTGATTTCATCCAGCGTATAGCCCAGCGCGATGTAGGTCGTGACCTTGGCAATCGGATAGCCGGTCGCCTTGGAGGCCAGCGCGGAGGAACGGGAAACGCGGGGGTTGACCTCGATGACGGCATACTGGAAGCTGTTGGGGTCGAGCGCAAACTGACAGTTGCAGCCGCCCTCAATGCCCAACTCGGAGATGATGTCCAGCGAAGCGCTGCGCAGCATCTGATATTCCCGGTCAGACAGCGTCAGAGCGGGTGCAGCAACGATGGAGTCCCCCGTGTGGACGCCGACCGGATCGACATTTTCCATGCTGCAAACGGCAATGACGTTGCCCGCATGGTCGCGCATAACTTCAAACTCGATTTCCTTCCAGCCGAAAATATATTTTTCAACCAGCACCTGCGTGATGGGGGAGAGCATCAGCCCATTTTTGGCAATCGGAATCAATTCCTCACGGTTGTATGCAACGCCGCCGCCTGCACCGCCCAGCGTAAAGGCCGGACGGATGATGACCGGGTAGCCGATTTCGTCGGCAATCCGGATGGCACCCTCCAGATCGTTTGTGACCTCTGAGGGGATGACCGGCTGCCCGATTTTCAGCATGGTGTCGCGGAACAGCTGACGATCCTCCGCTTTGTCGATGGCTTCGGCGTTGGTACCCAAGAGCCGGACGTTCATCTTGTCCAGGAAGCCCTCGTGCGAGAGCTGCATGGCAATGGTCAAGCCGGTCTGACCGCCGAGGGAAGCGAGCAGACTGTCCGGCCGCTCCTTCTCGATGATGCGCCGGACGGTTTCCGCGTTCAGCGGTTCCAGATAGATTTCATCGGCGAGCATCGAATCCGTCATGATGGTGGCGGGGTTGGAATTCACCAGAACCACGTCCAACCCCAGTGATTTTAAGACCCGGCAGGCCTGTGCGCCTGCATAGTCGAATTCGGCTGCCTGCCCGATAACGATCGGGCCGGAGCCGATGACAAGAACTTTTTTGATTTCAGGATGCTTCGGCATTGTAAACCCAAACCTTTCAAAAGCGCGCCACAAACGTCAGCGTGTGACGATGGAAGAAACAAACTGACGGAAAAGACTGCCGGTGTCTTTCGGCCCCGCGCAGGCCTCCGGGTGAAACTGGACGGAAGCGGCGTGAATCTCCGGATAGACCATTCCTTCGCAGGTTCCGTCGTTGGCATTGACAAACCACTGCGCCGCGCCAAACGCCTTCAGCGAATCGGCAAGGACGGCATATCCGTGATTCTGGCTGGAAATAAAGACGCGGCCGGTTTCCAGATTCTTGACGGGCTGATTCGTGCCGCGATGCCCGTATTTTAATTTCTCGGTCTGCCCGCCTGCGGCCAGCGCCAGAAGCTGATGCCCCAGACAGATGCCAAAGATCGGGCACTTTCCGAGCAGCTTGGCGAGCTCGGCGATGCATTCGGTATTTTCCGCCGGGTCGCCCGGCCCGTTGGAGAGCAGAATGCCGTCCGGATGGAGCGCGAGGATTTCCTCCGCAGGCGTTTGCGAGGGAACGGAAATCACCCGACAGCCGCAGGCTAAAAGCGCGCGCTCAATGTGGCGCTTGGCACCGTAATCGATCAGGACAACGGTCGCACAGACCGGACTGTCCGGTTCCAAAACCTGGACTGCCGAACTGGTTACGGCCTTGACCGCATCCGCAACCCGATACGAACGGAGCGCATCCAAATCCACAAGCGATGGGTCGGATACGATGGCGGCATTCATGACGCCGCGTGCGCGAATCAAACGCGTCAGCTGACGGGTGTCGATGCCGCAGACGCCGGGAATCCCATGCTCCTTCAGAAAACAGTCCACCGTCGTCTCCGAACGGAAGTTGGAGGGCGTTTCACAGGGGTCGTAGCAGACGTAGCCGCGCACAACACTGCGATCGGATTCAAAATCCGCCGAAATCATGCCGTAGTTGCCGATGGCGGGGAAGGTCTGCATCACGATCTGACCGTAATAGCTGGGGTCTGTCAGCGTTTCAATGTAACCGCCCATGCCGGTTGTAAAAACCAGCTCCCCGAGGGTATCGACCGATGCGCCAAAGCGTTTGCCGGTGAACACCTCACCGGACGCCAAAACAATGGATATAGAGTCTTTGAAAGCTGTCATACGGATTCGCCCATCAATGTACACAGAACAGCCTTTTGTGCATGCAGACGGTTTTCTGCTTCGTCAAATATTTCATCTGCATGTGCCTCAAACACATCGGCAGTGATCTCTTCGCCTCTGTGCGCGGGCAGACAATGGAGCACCATGGCGTTCGGCGCGGCGCACTTCAGAACGTCCGCATTCAGCTGGTAGCCCGTGAATGCCTGACGGCGCAGGGCCGCTTCGCCCTCCTGACCCATAGACGCCCAGACATCCGTGTACAGCACGTCTGCACCCTGAACCGCATCCATGACGGAGGATGTCATCTCAAACGAACCGTTTGCCTTGGCCCAGGCGACAATGTCGCTGTCCGGCTGATAGTTGTCCGGGCAGGCAATGGCCACCTTCATGCCCATCTTGATGCCGCCGACAATCAGCGAGTTGGCCATGTTGTTTCCGTCGCCGACAAAGCAGAGCTTCAGCCCCTTGAAATTGCCCTTGCGCTCCCGAATGGTCATCAGGTCAGCCAGCACCTGACAGGGGTGCGCATAGTCCGTCAGACCGTTGATGATCGGAATCGAGCCGTACTTCGCCAAGGCTTCCACATCGGACTGCGCAAAGGTTCGAATCATAATCCCGTCCAGATACCGCGACAGCACACGCGCCGTATCCTCGATCGGCTCACCGCGCCCGATCTGCAGGTCGTGCCCGCTCAGAAAGAGCGCCGAACCGCCCAGCTCATACATCCCGACTTCAAAGGAGACACGGGTACGGGTGGAGGACTTTTCAAAAATCATCCCCAGCGTTTTGCCGGCCAGACGCTTGGTATCAATGTGGTGCTTCTTTTCGTATTTCAGCTGATCGGCCAGATTCAGAATGTCCGTAATTTCGGACGAGGAAAGATCCATCAGCTTTAACAGGTGTTTCATTGTTTACAAACCTCCTTGATGATTGCAATCGCTTTCTTGAGTGCGTCCCACGGGATATTCAGCGGCGGCAGCAGACGAACCTTCTGCTTGGCCGTCAAAACCAGGACACCGTTCGCCATGCAGGCGGCGGCCACCTCTGCGGCGGGCTTGACCGTCTCAATGCCGAGCATCAGCCCGCGGCCGGACACGCCGACAATCCCGTCTGCATCGCTCAGACTGCTCTGAATCCATTCGCCCTTGGCCTTGACCTCACTGAGCAGTGCATCGTCGAGCCGGGAGAGAATGCTGTAGGCTCCGGCTGCGCAGACCGGATTGCCGCCAAAGGTGGAGCCGTGCGTCCCATACGTCAGAACATCGGCAGTCTTTTCGTTGAACATCGTCGCGCCAATCGGCAAACCGCCGCCCAACCCCTTGGCCGTTGTCACAATGTCGGGCGCAATGCCCGCGTGCATATAGGCGTACAGATCACCGGTTCTGCCGTTGCCCGTCTGCACTTCATCGACAATCAGCAGGATATCGTGCTTCGCGCACCGCGCAGCCAGCTCCTGCACATAGGCGTCGGTCAGAACGTTGACGCCGCCCTCACCTTGAATCATTTCAATCATGACCGCGCAGATATTGGAATCACGTTCCAGAATTTCCAACGCAGCTTCGTCATTCGCCGGAATGTGGATAAACCCTTCCGTAAACGGGAAAAACGAGGTATGGAAAACATCCTGCCCGGTCGCGGACAGGGTGGTGACGGTTCTGCCGTGGAAGGAATTGGTCAGCGTGACAATCGTGTTCCGCCCGTCACCGTACCGGTCAAAGGAATATTTCCGCGCCGTTTTGATGGCGCACTCGTTGGCCTCTGCACCGGAATTGGAAAAGAATACCTTCTGCATCCCGGTTTTCTCACAGAGCAGCGCGGCCAGCCGGGCACACGGCTCCGAATAATACAGGTTGGAGGTGTGCTGCAAAACCGACAGCTGCTGCGTGACGGCGTCGATCCACTCCGCATCCTGCACGCCAAACGTGTTGACGGCAATTCCCGCGCCCAGATCGATGTATTCACGGCCGGTTTCGTCGTAACAGTAGGAGCCGTTCCCGCGCACCAGAGCCAGATCAAACCGCCGGTAGGTACCGGCGACGTACTGGCGATCCGTTTCACGAATATTCATATCGTTCCTCCTCAGACAAACATGGTACCGATGCCTTCATCGGTCAAAATTTCAATCAGAATGGCGTGCGGAATCGTCCCATCAATGATGAACACGCGCTTGACACCGCGCCGGATGGCTTCGATGCAGCAGTCCACCTTCGGAATCATGCCGCCGGAAATGATGCCGTCCTTCATCAGCAGCGGCGCTTCGCTGACCTGAATTTTCGGAATCAACGAACCCGGGTCATTTTTATCGCGCAGAATGCCGACGATGTCCGTCATGGAAATCAGACTCTCTGCGCCGAGCATCCCGGCGATGCGGGAAGCCGCCGTATCCGCATTGATGTTGTAGACGTTGCCCTCCGCGTCGCACCCGACGGTGGAGACAACCGGAATGTATCCGTTGTTCAGCGCGTCCAGAATGGGACGCGTGTCAATGTCCGTGATTTCGCCGACATAGCCCAGCTCCGGATCCAGAGGCTTTGCCTGAATCATCTGGCCGTCAATGCCGCAGAGCCCAAGTGCCCGGCCGCCCAACGTGCCGAGAATGTTGACCAGACTCTTGTTGGTCTTTCCGGCCAGCACCATCTGCACGACGCCCGCCGTTTCGGCGTCCGTTACGCGCAGACCGTTAACAAACCGCGTCTCATGCCCAAGACGCTTCAGCATATCGGAGATTTCCGGGCCGCCGCCGTGGACGAGCACCACGCGGATCCCGATCAGGGAGAGCAGAACGATGTCGCCCATCACGGAATGCTTGAGCTCCTCGCTCAGCATGGCATTGCCGCCGTATTTGACGACAATGATCTTATTGGCATAGCGCTGTATGTAGGGGAGCGCGTGCGTTAATACTTCGGCGCGCTGCGCCGTGGTCAGTTCCTGCATGATATCCAACTCCTTCGCATCAGGTGCGGTAGTCGCCGTTGATCTTGACGTAATCGTATGTCAGATCGCAGCCCCAGGCCGTTGCCGAGGCGGAACCGGCGTGCATCTGCACCAGAATCTGAATTTCTTTTTCGGACAGAATCGTCTTCGCCAGCTCTTCGGAGAAAGCGATGCCCGCGCCACCCTGACAGACGGCAATCTGACCGGCGGCCGAGGCGAAGGAAACATCCAGATCGGAAGGATCCACCGCCGCGCCGGAATAGCCAATCGCGCACAGAATGCGTCCCCAGTTGGCATCGGCACCGAACATGGCGGCCTTGACCAGCGAGGAGCAGATAACGGCCTTCGCAGCGGTACGCGCCGTCGGAAGGTCAGCCGCACCGGAGACGATGCATTCTAAGAGCTTGGTAGCGCCCTCGCCGTCGGCGGCAATGGCGCGGCAGAGCTGCGAGGTGACCGCGTGCAGCGCGGCACAGAAGGCGGCGAAATCCGGAGAGGAAGCGTCCTGAATGCACGGATTCCCGGCCAGACCGTTTGCCATCACGGCGACCATATCATTGGTGGAGGTGTCACCGTCAATGCTGATCATGTTGAAGGTGTCCGGTACATCGTTGGAAAGCGCCTGCTGCAGCAGAGCGGGTTCAATGGCAGCGTCGGTCGTGATGAAGACGAGCATGGTGGCCATGTTCGGGTGAATCATGCCGGAACCCTTTGCAATGCCGCCGATGTGGCAGGTGGTTCCACCGAGCTCAAAGGAAAATGCGATTTCCTTCCGGACTGTGTCCGTTGTCATAATGGCCTCAGCCGCATCTGCACTGCCCTGTGCATCCGAACGGAGCGATGCGGTCAGCGACGGCATTGCAGCGGCAATCGGCGCAATCGGCAGCGGCTGCCCGATGACACCCGTCGAGGCGATGATGCAGTCGGACGGCTGGAGCTTCATCTCAGAAGCCAGCAGCGAGCACATCGTTTCCGCAATTTCCACGCCGTCGGCGTTGCAGGTGTTGGCATTGCCGCTGTTGCAGAGGATGGCGCGTGCATAGCCGTCCGCCACGTGCGATTTTGTGACCAGCAGCGGCGCTCCCTTCACGAGGTTCTGTGTATAGACGCAAGCGGCCGCAGCGGGAACGCTGCTCACAATCAGCGCCAGGTCTTTCTTGAGTTTATTTTTCCGAATGCCACAGTGAACACCCGCACCGGAAAATCCCTGTGCGGCCGTGACACCGCCAATCATTGGTTCAAACATCTTGATATCCTCCATCATTCTTCGTTCCATCAATTACTTATATTATAGCATATTTCGCCTGAATCGGCTTACAGGACAAGGCCGGTAGTTTCGTCCAGACCGAGTGCAATGTTCATGCATTGGATGGCAGCGCCGGAAGCGCCTTTGCCCAGATTGTCAAATCGGGAAATCAGCAGAGGCCGTTCATCATTTCCGGCGACGATGATTTCCATGCGGTCGCTCCCCGACAGCGCGTTGGCGGAGATCATCCCGTTTTCCACCTGGATCTCTTCCTCACTCAGGACGGAAATCAGCGGGGAACCGGCGTAGAACTCCGTGAAGGAATCGCGCAGCTCCTTCACCGTCAGGGGACGGGACAGCAGCTGACGGAACAGCGGAACCGTGACCTCCATCCCGGAATAGTAGTCCGCCACAATCGGCGAAAAGGCCGGCGGCGTGTTCAGTCCGCAAACGGTCTGCATTTCCGGCAGGTGCTTGTGCTGCTGCGTGATCCCGTATTGGCGGGGCACATCCAGCGCGATCGGACGATCGGATGTCTGATAGGCGGCAATCATGGATTTTCCGCCGCCGCTGTATCCGGTCAGACTGTGGCAGACAAACGGATAGTCGGCATCGGCCAGACCATTGGCAATGAGCGGGTAAACGAGCGCAATCATTCCGCTTGCGTGGCAGCCGGGAACGGCAATTTTGCCGCCGGATGCAATGCTCGCCCGGTGCGCGGCGGACAGCTCCGGAAATCCGTAGCTCCAGGCGGGGTTGGTGCGGTGCGCAGTGGACGTGTCGAGCAGCGCCAGACGCGGCGATGCAACCGCCGCAATTTCGCGGGCGGCAGCGTCGGGCAGACAGAGAAAAGCGATGTCGGCTGCCTGAATGGCCTCTACCCGGGCGTCAAAATCCTTTCGGAGCTCCTCGGGGAGCACCGTCAGCTCGATATCCGGTCTGGCGGAAAGTCGCTCCACAATGCGAAGCCCGGTCGTTCCCTGGTTGCCATCAATGAATCCTTTGATCATACTGCGTTCCTGTCCTCCGTATATGCAAAATGGAATGTATATTTAAGCATGGAATAGAAATATTATACACGAAACCTCCGAAAAAATCAAGATTCAATCGGGGAGAACGTGCATATTTATTCCTGTGAACAAATAAAGGGCGAACTGGCGGGTGAAATTGTATCAAATCATATAAAGGAAATCGCACCTGCCCGGCCATGGAGGGCCTGCGAAGGCCGTGCAAATCAGCCGGAACGGACGGAAAGAGCGTCCAGGGCTTGCGTGAAAAAACGGCGGAAGCGGATGCATTTTCAAAAAATTCAGAAATGCAGAGCTGTTTTTCGCGAAAAGGACTTGCATTCCATGTGGGATTTGTGTATAATTAACAGGATAGAATCGATTGGAGGAAGAATGATATGCTGAACATGATTCACGTTCTGGACGTTGCCGCTTCAACCACCGCTGCAGCTGAACAGAACGGAAACAAAAGCGGAAGCTGGATTCCGACCTTGGTCATGATTGTCGCCATGGTTGCCATCTTCTATTTTATGATTATCCGTCCCCAGAAAAAACGGGACAATCAGGCCAAGGAAATGCGCAATTCCATCAAAGTGGGCGATGAAATCGTCACCATTGGCGGAATTTGCGGTAAAGTCACCAACGTCAAGGACGACACGATCACCATCCTGTCCTCTGAAAGCAAGATGACGTTCCTGAAAACGGCCATTGCGTCGGTCGAATCCAAGGACGACGACGAGGAATAAACCGTCACCGCTGCCGCATACAGATGATACTGTTCAAATCGTACATCTGTCAGAGGTGAGTCTATGGAGACAAGCGGCAAACGAATTGGATTCCTGCGCGCTGTACGGCGCCTGCTTCTGTCCGCAGTCTGCGGCGTCCTGCTCGAAGTGATCACGGTGCTGGTCTTTGCCCTGATTGCCGTCAAAGGCGGCAGTCTCAACGCAGTCCGAAACGGTTGCGTCTATGTGGGCAGTATGATCGGCGGCATCTGCTCCGGCTGGATGGCTGCACGCAAAGCGGGGAGAAACGGCCTGTTGAATGGCGCGTGTGCGGCGCTGATCTGCGCTGTACTGACCGGGCTGCTGGCGCTGCTGCCGGATGGATTTCGGCAGGCAGGACGACCGGTGCTTTCGGTTGTCTGTATGACCGGCGGGCTGGTCGGCGGCTTGGTCGGCGTCAATTTCCTACATTAAATATCGTCAAACCACATCATTTCCACGCGGAATGAATTACAACGAAAAGGAAGAACATCAAATGAAACACATCAAAACGCTGAATTCCAGAAACCTTCGTCAGAGCGCGGCAAAGGGTGGCTGCGGCGAATGCCAGACCTCCTGCCAGTCCGCCTGCAAGACCTCCTGCACCGTCGCCAATCAGAAATGTGAGAACAACGACAAGTAATGGACTGCTGACGGAGCCGCACAAAGACGAACGCCTTTGTGCGGCTCAGCCTGTTTCACAGGCAAAACCGGTTCGGGACTCGAACCGGAAAGAACAATGATAGAATTCGGAGATCGTTTCAAATGGCACATACATCGGTTCATACATATACACTGCTCGGTCAGTACATCGCCCTCGATGTGGCAAGCGGTGCGGTTCATGTGCTGGACAAGCTGGCATATGATGTCCTCCGTCTGCTGACGCCGCCGCTCCAACGGGAATGCCCGGCGGACGTTTATGCATCACTGGATGCACCGGCAGCCGACATTGACGAGGCGTACGCCGAGCTGTACGCTCTGTTTGAGGAAGGCCTGCTCTTCTCGGAGGATGATTACGAGCAGATCGCCGCAATGATCAACAAGCATCCGCCGGTCAAGGCACTTTGCCTGCACATCTCCCACGACTGCAACCTCCGCTGCAAATACTGCTTCGCGGGGACGGGAAATTTCGGCGGACAGCGGATGCTGATGCCCGCACAGACGGCGATTGACGCCATGGAATTTGTCCGGAAAGCCTCCGGTGCCCGCAAAAATATCGAGGTGGACTTCTTCGGCGGGGAACCGCTGATGGCGTTCGATACCGTGATTCAAACGGTCGAATACGTCCGCGCACGGGAGAAGGAGTGGGGGAAGACCTTCCGCTTCACCCTGACGACAAACGGCCTGGCACTCGATGACCGGAAAATCGAGTTTATCAACCGCGAAATGTCCAACGTTGTCCTGTCACTCGATGGCCGCCCGGAGGTCAATGATGCCCTCCGCTGTGATATCGCCGGAAAAGGCAGCTATGCGCGTGTCATGCCGAAGCTGCTCAAGATGGCACAGACCCGCAACGGAAAGGACTATTATGTCCGCGGCACCTTTACCCGATTGAATCTCGACTTCGCCGAAGACGTCCTGCACCTGCGCAATCTCGGCTTCAAGGAGATCAGCGTCGAACCCGTTGTGACGACGGATCCGAAACTTGATTTCACGGAGGCTGACCTGCCGCGCATCTACAGCGAATATGAACGGCTGGCGCAGATCATGCTCGATCGCGCCGGAACGGACGACACCTTCCGCTTCTTCCACTTCATGATTGACCTGGAGCAGGGCCCCTGCGTGATCAAACGGTTGCGCGGCTGCGGTGCCGGAGCCGAGTACTTGGCCGTCACACCGGATGGCGAGCTCTATCCGTGCCACCAGTTCGTCGGCAACCCCGACTTCAAAATCGGCAGCATTTACGAACCGGATCACCTGAATGAATCGCTCCGCGAACAGTTTGCCGCGCAGAATGTCTATTCGCGCAGCGGCTGCCGCGACTGCTTCGCACGGTTCTACTGCTCAGGCGGCTGCTCCGCTGCCAACTACAACAAAAACGGCGACCTGTCCAAACCGTATGAGCTGGGCTGCAACATCGAGCGGAAACGCGTCGAATGCGCCATTGCCCTCAAAGCCGCACTGGCGGTTCGTGCAGACGAACAGGCCATGAAACAGGAAAATGAGGCGAACGCATGAAACGAATCGGATTTGTCGGCGGCGGTAAAATGGCCGGCGCAATCATCAATGCTCTGCTGAAAAACGGGATGGATCCTGCCCGACTGACAGTCAGCGACAGCTCCGCAGAAGCGCGTGAACGGCACGCAGCCGCCGGTATTTTTGTCACGGCGGACAACGCGGAGACGTTTACCCGTTCCGATCTGGTTTTCCTTGCGGTCAAACCGCAGCACATGGCCGAAGCGCTCCAAAGCGTGAGCGACGCATCCGCCGGCAAAACGGTGGTCACGATGGCCGCTGGCATCCGGACGGAGACCATTCGCGCCTTCTGCCCGCGTGCATCTGCTGTCGTCCGCATGATGCCGAATACCCCGATGCTCGTCAACCGCGGAACCATCGCCGTCGCATTCGGCGATGCCCCGGCGGAAACTGTGGAAACAGTGACCGGAATCCTCGCACAGGCCGGTCAGGTGTTCCCGGTGGACGAATCCATGATGAACGTCGTGACGGCGCTGTCCGGCTCCGGCCCCGCCTATTTCTACCGGATTGCCAGCGTGCTGGCGGCGGAAGCATCCAGCCTCGGCCTGCCTGCTGAAACGGCTGTGCGCATGGCGGCTGAAACCATGGCCGGTGCCGCAGAAATGATGCTCGTTTCCGGAAAATCGCCCGAAACGCTGCTGCAGGACGTCTCCTCCGCAAAGGGGACGACGGTGGCGGCGCTGGAAGCGTTCGATGAAGCCAATCTGGACGATGCATTGAAGAACGGCGTCCGTGCGGCCAACCGCAGAGCGGAAGAGCTTGCAGCCGGGAAATAACGTCCAACCTGAATGAACGCCGCCCTTTCTGAATATATTGAACGCAGAAAGGGGATGGCGGAATTGCAAAAACGGGCGTGGAGTCGCAACCATCCGATTTCCGACGGCGGCGCCGTCCTCATCCTCGGCCTGACGTTTGTCGGTGGCTGTCTGCTCGGTGCATTCGCGGCGCGCAAGCTGTCGCCCGCGGCGTCGGAACAGCTCCGCACGGGGCTGGAACGGTATGTTGCAGCCGCCAAAGACGGCACGCTGCGGCTCGGCTTCTGGCAGAGCCTCCGGGAACTGCTTCCCTGGACGGTTCTGGCAGTCAGCCTGACCGCGTTTGTGTCCTGCGGCATGACGCTCCCGCTGCTCTTTGCTTGCCGGGGCTGCACGGCGGCCTGCGCTGTCTCATCCGTTTTGCAGGTGCGCGGCCTTCGCCTCGGCCTGCTCACGGTTGCAGCGGTCTGCGGAATCCGCAACCTGACGCAGCTGCTGGCACTCGCCACGGTTGCCGTCCCGAACTTCGCACGGACACTCCGCCGGGAGCGTCTGCGCGGCCCGTACCGTTTTTATGCGGTCGATCGAACCTCTGTACAATCCACCTGGACAGCGCTGCTGCTGACACTTGTGGCGGCTGCAGCCGATGTTCTGCTGACACCTGCGCTGACTGCGCTCCTGCCGAAATAAATCTCTGAAAGTGGAGAGATTCCAATGAGTTTTCTGAAACCGAATTACAACAAACCCGGCCGCGGCGTCGAAAAGGACGAGCCGCAGGGCTCAGCGCTGGTTCGCTACTTCAAACTGTATTTCCGCAATTTCGGAAAAATGCTCGGTTACGGCGTGATCTATGCGATTGTGCTGCTTCCGCTCCTTTGCATGGCAGCCTATGTCGTTTTCAACGTCAACCCGGAAGGAATCGCGAAATACCTCGAAAGCATCCAAAACGGGATGGAAGGCCTGATCAGCGAAACAGACAAGTACTTCATCCCGGGCTCTTGGCTGTATGTGCTGCTGAGCGTCCTGTTTGCCCTGCCGAGCTGGCTGATTCCGATTCTTGCCGTCCTGTCTGCGGTCTGCATCGGTCCGCTCAACTGCGGCATCGTCTACTGTATGCGGAACCATGCGCGGGAAGAACACGCCTGGTTCACCGATATGTTCACGCGAGCCTGGCGCAATAAATGGCAGGGGCTGGCCTTTGGCCTGATCGATCAGGCGGTCTGCCTGAGCCTGCTCATTTATCTCGTCTCCCCGGGAACGATGGGAATGCCCGACTGGGCGTTTTCCTATTGCCGAATTCTCTGCATCGCTATTTTCTGCATCTATATGGTCATGCGCTGGTATATCTACCAGATGATCGTGACCTTTACGCTGAAATTCAAGGCGCTGCTGAAAAATGCCTGGATGTTTGTCATTCTCGGCATCGGCCGCAACCTGGCCGTCGCCATCGGCAGCTTGGCTCTGATGGCACTGATCCTGCTGCTCCCGATGTACGATATGCGCTTTATGGCGTTTTCCATGCTCTTTGTACTCCTGTTCTTCTGGAGTATGCTGATGTTCATGGCTGTGTTTGGCACCTATCCGGTCATGCACAAATACCTCGTCGCACCGGCACTGGAGGAACAGCGCAAGGCGGAGATCAAACGCCGCAAGGCCGCCGGAGAGCCGATCGATGATCTGCTCGAGGAATCCGATGAGCCATCGGCCAAACCGTCGAGCGAGGACGATTCCATCCTCGATGACGACGATTAACGCCACTGAGTTTGGCACATCATCAACAAACAATACGGAGAATACCGCAAAAGAACCGAATAATTTATACGTTTTGCGTCTTGAAAAATCGGGCGAAATGCGGTAAAATCTATATATCACAAAAATGGAGGAATAAAACTATGTCTGTCAAAGTTGCAATCAATGGTTTTGGCCGTATCGGTCGTCTGGCTTTCCGTCAGATGTTCGGTGCCGAAGGTTACGAAGTCGTCGCAATCAACGACCTGACTTCCGCAAAAATGCTGGCACATCTTCTGAAGTATGACTCCACCCAGGGTAACTACGTTGCCGCTGGCCATACAGTCGACTTCCACGAAGGCGAAGGCGAAGACAACTACATTGTCGTCGACGGCAAGAAGATTGTTATTTATAAAATGCCGAACGCAGCAGATCTCCCGTGGGGTCAGCTGGGTGTTGACGTTGTTCTCGAATGCACCGGCTTCTACACCAGCAAAGCAAAGGCTCAGGCTCACATCGACGCTGGCGCCCGCAAGGTCGTTATCTCCGCTCCGGCCGGCAACGACCTGCCGACGATTGTTTACAACGTCAACCATGAAACCCTGACCGCAGAAGATACCATCATTTCTGCCGCTTCCTGCACCACCAACTGCCTCGCTCCGATGGCCAAGGCTCTGAATGACCTGGCTCCGATCGAATCCGGCATTATGTGCACCATCCACGCCTACACCGGCGACCAGATGCCGCTCGATGGCCCGCAGCGCAAAGGCGATCTCCGCCGCTCCCGCGCCTGCGCAGTCAACATTGTTCCGAACTCCACCGGCGCCGCAAAGGCCATCGGTCTGGTTATTCCGGAACTCAAGGGCAAGCTGATCGGCGCTGCACAGCGCGTCCCGACCCCGACCGGTTCGACCACCATTCTGAACGCTGTTGTCGATGGCAACGTGACTGTCGAAGAAATCAACGAACAGATGAAGAAAGAAGCAACCGAATCCTTCGGCTACAACACCGACGAAATCGTTTCTTCCGACATCATCGGTATGCGTTACGGCTCCCTGTTCGATGCAACCCAGACCATGGTTCTGCCGATCGACGGTGGCAAGACCCAGGTTCAGGTCGTCTCCTGGTACGATAACGAGAACTCCTACACCAGCCAGATGGTCCGCACGATCAAATACTTCTCCGAACTGAAGTAAGTTTTCCCTTCAAAGCCGCTCTTCCTCCGAAGGAAGGGCGGCTTTTTTCCATCCATTCCTCTCTCAATTGATGAAAAAAGGAGCCGATTCCATGAAGCTTGCCCATCTGCCGGTGCTGATCAAGCCGGTTTCCGGCTGCTGTGACCTGCGCTGCAGCTATTGCTTTTACCGGGACGAAGCCCACCTGCGCGGACAGATGTCCGATGCGGTCATGCGGGCGGTGATTGACCATGTCCTCGCCTCCGCACAGCAGAGCGTGTCGTTTGCATTTCAGGGCGGTGAACCGACGCTGGCCGGGCTCGATTTCTTTCAGCGCTTTGTGAACCATGTGGAAGAGGTGAATGCCAGCCACCTGCCCGTTTTCTACTCCATCCAGACCAACGGCTGCTCCATCGATGAAGCGTGGGCAAAATTTTTAGCGCAGCACCACTTCCTCGTCGGCCTCTCGATGGACGGGACGCAGCCGATTCACGACCGATACCGGCGGACAGCAGCAGGCGAACCGACCTTTCAAACGGTGCAGCACGCAGCTGAATGCCTCCGGGCGGCCAACGTCGAATTCAACATCCTGACCGTCGTCACCCGGGAACTCTGCCGCCACGCCAAAAGCGTGTATGCCGCCTTCAAAAAACAGGGGAATTGCTGCATCCAGCCGATTCTCTGCCTTGCACCGGAGGAAAGCCCAGACGCCACCTTCGCGCCCACCCCGGCGGAATATGCGCGCTTCCTCATCGACCTGTTTGACGTCTGGTACGCCGACTGGCAATCCGGCCAATACTGCTCCATCCGCTATTTTGACAACGTGATTCGCCGCTGCATGGGTCAACCAGCCGAGCTCTGCTCCGTCCGCGGCAGCTGCACGGCGCAGCTGGTTGTGGAATCGGACGGCTCCTGCTACCCCTGCGATTTTTATGTCACCGAAGCTTGCCGCCTCGGCAATCTGGCCGAATCCACACCGGAATCCCTCTTAAACAGCGACGCCGCCCGCAAATTCCAAACCCCGCCACCCCTCCATCCGGATTGCCGCGCCTGCCCCTACCTTCCTCTGTGCGGCGGCGGCTGCCGGAGAGAACGCTTCGGCGCAGCCAAAACGGCGTACTGCGAATCCTACCGCCTGTTTTTTCAACGCTGCCTGCCACGGATCCTGGCGACGGCCAAAACCATGCAAAATAGAACGCGTCCGAAAACTACCTGATTTTTTCGACTTGCACTCTTTTATCCGATTGACACGGGCTGGAAGATGTGTTATACTTAATTAGTAAGAAAACTAACGAAAAACAGAGGAGGAATTCAAATGCCGCAATCCGACAAAAAGGTCTGCAAACGCGCTTGCCCGCCGGAAAAAATGACGCCTTCCATGCTTCTGAAGGATGTTTCTCGGCTGGTGGAAAACAAAATGCGCCGCGAATGTGATGCGTTTGGAATGCGCCAGGGCTATCGACGCATCATGTTTCAGCTGTCTCATGGAGATGATGGCGCCAAACAGCAGGAACTTGTCCAGCACACAAAGCTCAGCGCCCCAACGATCAGTGTCGCATTGGCTCGGATGGAAGAAGAAAACCTCATCAGACGCCAATCGGATCTCCATGATATGCGCGTGACCCGTGTCTTCCTGACAGAACACGGCAAAACCGTCAATGAGAAAATGCAGCACCTCCTGCATGAGGTCGAAGACGACCTGACCGGCAGCATCACGGTCGAAGAACAGGCACATCTCAAAACCATCCTCCTGAAAATCCGCAACGGCCTGCTGGAAAAAAGCGCAACGCTCGATGAAAAAATGTAGGTCATCATGCTGCCCATGCATTCAGTTGAACATAAAAAAGGACAGAGAACCATCCGATTCTCTGTCCTTTTTGAATGCTTTCGGGATGAAGCGCCTACAGCAGCGCCTCGTCATAGACCGCACGCGAACCGCCGACAAACTTGGGACGGGTTCGTGCGCACAGAATATGCGCCGCTCCGATTTGCTGAATGGAGAGTCGAAGCGGGACGGCAACCGGCCGCAGATGCATTCCGATCAGAGTGTCGCCGATGTCCATCCCGGCAGCGGCCTGATGGCAGAGCGACTCCACCGCGACCGGATGCGCAAAGGTGCGATAGGCAGCCGTCGCAAACGAACCGCCCGCCTTCGGCTGCGGAACGACGTTGACCGGCGGCAGCCGATAGGCAGCAGCTGCTTCCGCTTCCAAAATCACGGCGCGGTTGAGGTGCTCACAGCACTGCGCCGCCAGATAAATGCCGCGCTCTGCAAGCAACGGCGCAATGGCGTCAAAAATCACCTGCGCGGCCTCCGGCGAGGAATTCTTTCCAATTTTTCCGCCGCAGACTTCGCTGGAGGAACAGCCGACAACCAGTAAATCACCGGCAGAAAGATGCGCAGCGTCCAAAAGCTCGCGGACAGCCTGCGCAGCCTGCCTCTGAATTTCTTCAAACATCACAAGAACCACCTGTCATTTCTTTTGTTCAGAATTTCCGCTATTATTATATCACGCACCCCGGAAAAATGCAAATCGTCAGGCGGGTGGCGTGAAAATCGCCGATAAAAGCGTCTCCGTCGCATCCGCACGCACAAGGACGGCACGGGCATCCGAACTCATCCGCTCCACCACATGGCGCGTTTCTTCCGGCAACCCGCAGTCAATGATCAGCGCGGGCTCCCCGCGGGACAGCAGTCGATCTGCCCGCAAACAGGCGCGCAAAATCCATTCGGCGTCCCGGTCCTCAGGCTGAAGCAAAATAACGGAACGACAGCGCACCTGATTCCGACTGTAGAACACAAGGACAGAAAGTGATACAACACCGAACAGAATCCCGACCGCCGCCAGAAAATAAAACAGATAACACACAAACTCCATCAGCAAGGCCTCTCACCTCCACGTCTACCGCATCGTATGCGGAATGATCGCTCTCTGTTCATCCCATTGAGAAACACTTGTTGTCACCACACAATGCGGGGGGGGAAAAAACGAAGTTTTTTGTGGAAAGTGCTTGACAAATCGATTATGGCGTGCTACAATTAAATCAGAACACAGGATTCTGCTGCCGGCACCTGATCTGTGGGAGAGGTGGCTTTTGACAGTGGAATCAGAAACAATTGAATATGGGGGGTCTCAAACGTGAAACAATATCAGCGCCCGGATATGGAAGTCTATTCCGGTCAGCAGTTGAAAGATGTTATGCAACAGGACAGATTGGTCGAACACGGACAACCATCGCAGCAGGAGGCGAACGGTGATATGCCGCCGTTCTGTATCAGTTCTGCGGCGTCTTCGCATGGCCAGGATGAAACAATGCGGATGCATATTTGTGTCACCAATGCAGCACCGCCGGTTTCTGCTGAGGCGAATCCCCAGCAGAAAACAACCTGTTCCGCTGTGGCTGTGCCGCCGCGCTGCCTGACCAATGCGGGGCCGGCGCGGATGAACGGCGCCGTTTTGTGCCCCAGTGAAACGGCAGAAAACCCGAATCTTCAGAAGTGAATGCTTTGCCGCCCAACTTTTCATGGCGGCTTTTGAACCAAGGTACAACCTCACTGATTAGAACGGAAGGAGGTGTCTGTCATGAAACAATATCGAGCTCCGGATATGCAAGTTTATGAGCAGGATCTGCTGGCGCAGTATGAAGCATTTGCGTCCTCTTCGCCATCATGTACCTCTGCCGCAGTTGCCGTTTGCGTATCATCTGCGGTTCACGTTTGCACAGTCCATTCAAAAGGCTGCGGAAAAGCATCCTACTGTACGACAAAGAGCAGCTGATGTTGCCTGAAAAGAACAGGCGGCAAAGCAGAAGCTTGAAATGGGGAGGGATGATATGCTGAAAGTTCATGAAAATCTTTGGCTCATTCCGGATCAACTGATTCTTGTCCAGGGCGAAACGGTGACAGAAGAGGACGCATCCAAACTGCAACGCACAGACGGATTTTCCTTCCCGGAACCGACAACGCCGAAAAAAACAATGCAGAATATGCAGGATCCCAACCACGTGGACTACGCCAAATGCTTCCCGGTTTCCGGAGGCATCTGCGTATCGGATAAATGCCAGCTCCGCTGTCAGTACTGCGCATTTGAATCGGCTGAGAAAAACCGCCAAACGGTCACGATGGAACAGGTACGGCCCTTTGTGGATTTTTTGGTTTCCAACCTGATCATGCGGCGCTTGGTCAGCCGGGAAACAACGGAAAAGCTGGATCTCTATCTGGCCGGCGGTGGTGAGCCAACCTATGCGTGGGATATGCTCGAACAGATTGTCGGGTACGTGCAGGAACAGTGCGGAAAGCATCATCTGGACTATACCCTGGGGATCACGACCAACTGCATTTTGACGCCGGAACAGGTGGAATTTCTCCGCAATCATTTTCACCTGATTACAGTCTCCTTTGACGGATTGCCGGATGTACAGGATCGCAATCGCGTATTTGCGGGTGGCAAAGGCTCATTTGAAATCGTAAACCGAACCCTGAACGATTTCAAACGCACCAACACGCCAATCGTGATGCGGTCAACGATCTGGCCCGAAGATTATCATCGTCTTCCGGAAATGGTGCAGTTCGTGACCGAACACTATCCGAATGTTTCAGTGATGGATGCCGAACCGATTAACCGGCGCGGTCGTGCCGCCAAAAGCCACAATGCCACGTTGGCGGATGATTTCATGGAGTATTATCTGCAGGCGAAAGAATGGCTGGGTGCATCGCGTGAAGACTGGCTGACCTGCGGCAAATTCAAAGATGAGGTGGCCGGTTTCGTATGTGGCACCTCATACGGCAAAAACCCCTGGCTGCTGCCGGACGGAAGAATTGTTTCCTGCATCGATGCAAAGGAAAACGCCACACTGGTGGCCGAAGTCCGGAATGGTGAACTGAAAAAATATGTGTTTCAGGATCAAATGCTGGAAATCTATCTGGAACATTTACAGGATTGCAGAAACTGCTTTGCCTATCGATTCTGCGGCGGCGGATGTCCTTTGCGCTACCTGAATCCGGAGGAATCGAAAAACAATGAACTGGAATGTCGGATGATCCGGCGTTACTGGAGCAGCCTGTTTGACAGACTGCTGACAGAAACGACTCGGCTGGGCTGGCGGATTGATCCGATTCAATCAACAGCGCCGGGACAACAGGCCTGGCAGATCAGGAGGGAAACATGGAAGTCCGAATCTGTTTGAAAAACGAAACGACCTATCAGATCAACGAAGCCATGGATTTCGAAGAGATGGACGGTCGTGCCTATTTCTACATCCATACGACGGATAAAGTCATCGTGATGGATGAACCATCCTACACGCTGTGGCAGTGCATCCTGCAATGTGCGCAGAATCAGGAAGTCATGACGATCCCGGTGATGAAAGCCTTCTATGACCGGGAATATACGTTTGATGAAGCTGGAGAATCGTCTTTTGCAGCGGATATGGCAAAAACCGTTCATTTTCTGGCGCAGGAAGAGTTTCTTCTGGATGTGCTGTAATCAGAGTCCCAGCGTACAGTATGTCGTGAACATTGTTGGACAACCGATTGTTCTTGCAATCGATGCCGATCTGGAACGGCAGTTTTCCGCGTTCTTCCGGCAAGTCTTTCCGGAAAGCCAACGGGAACCGATTACGAAAACACCATGCATTTGGATCGGCAGAACCGAACGGACAGACCTTCCAACGGGTGTCCGACAGGTGGTCTGCAGGACGGATTCAGAATCATGGCCGTTTGAACTCCTGACAACGTTGGAAGGCCATCTGTTGCAAATCGTCCGGCAAACAGCATTTCATGGCGCGGCTCTTGCAAGAGAGGGCAGAACGCTCCTGCTTCTGGGTGAACGAAAAAGCGGGAAAAGCACGCTGACCCACTTCCTGACGCTGCACGACTGGTGTTTGGTGGATGATGACTGTTGCTTTTATGCACAGGGCATTCTTTCGGGTACAGGCTTTCCGCTTCGATTGCGACGGTGCCTGTATCCTGAATCGGATATCTTCTGGCAGTGTGTAGATACCGATGGGGAAGAGCGCCGGTTCATTTTTCCAAGACAA
Source organism: uncultured Oscillospiraceae bacterium (assembly GCA_964448855.1). GTDB lineage: Bacteria > Bacillota > Clostridia > Oscillospirales > QAMX01 > QAMX01. The sequence continues at coordinate 41,946 of CAYUXI010000014.1, forward strand.
CGAATCATGCATAGTTCAGCCCCTTTTTTTCTGATTTTTCCACATTACGAACCGAATGCCGAATTCCGTACCGAAAAAATCGACAGACAATCCCTTTTTTCACATCTGATTCTCAATGTCCGGTATACCCCGTCCGGACCTCACAGAATCCGCGATCTTTCGGATTTCATTCGTCGGACGGCGTCGGCTTATCATGCGACCTATTCTCAGTGTGAATCGGTGGCAACATGGATCCAAGATATCACAGAAAGGTGGTCTCCGGAATGAGTCAAACATCGAAAAAGAAGGAACGGGCAAAGAAGGATAACCGGAAATCCCGTTTTCTATTTCTCCTGCGAATTTATCTGCAAAACAGTGGCCCGTGGTTCTGGGTGGTCGCAGCATCCTGCGTGGTAGAGCCGATTCTGGCTTATGTCAATGTCGTCATGCTGCGCGATGCGGTCGATTTCCTGAGTACAGGTCAGCCGCTTTCGTCCATTCTGTGGCGGCTGGGCATCTGCCTGGCAACGCTCCTGATCTTTGCCACAGTCAACGTGCTGGAAGAAGAATACTTCGGCGAAAACCAGTTGATTTTGATCAGCAATCGCATCAACCGCAAAATCTATGAACGGGTATCACAAACCGATTACCGCTACTTCGATGACACATCGTTTTATGATGATTATACCTGGACGCTCAATAATTTCTTCCGCCAGACTTTTTCGGCGGCACAGACCATCTGGCGTCTCCTTGGCGCAACATTCATCATCGGAACCATTGGCGCACTGGTGATTTCAATGGATGTGGTGGTGCTGGGTGCAGTTCTGGTTCTGGTGCTGCTGCAGCTGCTCCTGCAAAATGGGATCAACGCGCAAAATTACCGCAAAGAACGGGCATCGCTGCCATACAGTCGCCTGCTTGGTTACGTCCAGCGCGTTTTCTACATGAAGGATTATGCAATGAGCGTCAAAACCACGAAAATTAAAGACGGCTTGCTGGAAAAGTATGACTCAGCTACTCAGAACCTTTCCAATACCGTCAAAAAATACCGTGGCAAAGCAACGTTCCTGACCTTCCTGAGCACGCTGCTGTACTATACAATCAATGTAGCGACGCTGGCCTACCTGGTTGTCCGCGCCTATTATGGAAAAATTACGATCGGCGAACTGTCTGCGCTGTTTGTTGCGTTTGGAACCTTAAAAGGCCATCTGGAACAGTTTACCAGCTTGATCGCTGATCTGAAAAATCTGAATCTCTATACAGAGGGTATTCAAAAATTCTTTACACTGCCTTCGACGATTGAAAATGCAACCGGTACGGCTACACTGCAGGAAGGGCCGCTGGGGCTGTGCTTTGAGGGCGTACATTTCCGGTATCATGAGACGGAGAAGGAAGTGCTCAAAAATGTCAGCTTCCGGATTCAGCCGGGACAGAAGGTGGCAATTGTCGGTCGAAACGGCGCAGGCAAGAGTACAATCGCAAAACTGATTCTTCGCCTGTATGATGTCGCTGACGGAAAAATCCTCGTGAATGGTGAAGATATTCGCAACCTGAACACTGACTGCCTGCGCAATCAGGTCGGCGTAGCCTTCCAGGACAGCAAGGTTTATGCCTTTAACGTCCGTGAAAATGTGGACGTTTATGACGGTTCGGTCAGTGACGAAAAACTGAATGCCGTGTTCGCGCAACTGGGTCTTGACCAGATCATGGAGAAAAAAGAAGCCACCTATGATACCGGCGTCACACGCGAACTGGACGAAAAAGGCATCGAGCTGTCCGGTGGTGAGAAACAGCTCATGGCCGTTTCCCGCGTGCTGACAAAGCCGTTTGGCCTGCTGATTTTCGATGAGCCTTCCTCTGCACTGGATCCGGAAAAAGAACATCGGCTCTATGAAATTATGATGAAGGAAACGGGCAATGCCACGGTTCTGCTCATTTCCCATCGATTGTCTGCTGTGAAAAATGCAGATCAGATTCTGATGGTCGAAGATGGCTCCATCATTGAAGCTGGAACGCATCAGGAATTGATGCAGTTGGGCGGGAAATACAGTGAATTTTACCACCTGCAGGCAGACGGCTTCAGCGAATAAGTGAATGCAATGATCGAGCAGGTACCTGTGTTTGCGTACACAGGTACCTGTTTTTCAACCGGCCGATTGGAGGAACCGACATGGAGATCGAGGCAATCCAACACCTTCAAAAGGTGCTGCATATGAAATATTTCGCGGCAGGTAAGTGTATGCCTTTGACCGTTCGGGGCGACAGTATGCTCCCAAGCATCCAAAACGGGGACGCAATTGCCATCCAAAAATGCGAAATGTATGAGCCAGGGGACGTACTTGTTTTCTGGTATGAGGGCGAGCTGCTGGTGCATCGAATGGTGCGGAAAGAAGTGGATGGCAACCTCTGCAAAGGAGATCACAGCTTCCGCCTGGAACGGGTACGCACGGAATGTATCATCGGAAAAGTTGTCTGCTGTCGAGGTCAAGCACTCCAACAGCCGTCAGATGCTCTGATACAGCTGTCCTTGCGAGTCGGCCTCCGCTATCAGCAGGGCGATCTGGATCAGAATGCTCTGAAAAAAACACAATTGTATGCTGCTTATCAGAATGAACTGGACAGGCTGTTCCGAGGTCCTCAACAGGAAAACCTTCGTTGATGCATTTGCTTGAATCCCCCATGCTTGAACGATCGGAACCGGCATTCCTTCTGATCTGTATGCGCCAAAACGTGTTGAGCGTTCTGAACGCTGATCACGCGTTGTTCGCTGCGTTACATAAAAATCCTCTGCCTGCAAATAATAGCTGCACAGGGACAAATATAGACGGAGGTTTGAATCGATGAAGGCAACAGGCATAGTTAGGCGGATCGACGAACTTGGTCGTGTCGTTATTCCGAAAGAAATTCGACGCGTACTCCGCATCCGAGACGGAGATCCGATGGAAATCTTTACAAATCGAGAGGGAGAAGTCGTCTTCAAAAAGTACTCGCCGGTGGGCGAATTGACGCCCTTTGCAGAACAGCTCTGCGAGACGATGGCCAAAACGGCGGGCTGCACGGTGGCCATTTGTGACCGCGACACGATCACAGCCGTATCCGGCCCCATGCGCCGTGAGTTGGCCGATCGGAAAATCGGAGCCGCTCTGGAGGAGCTGATGCAGGAACGGCGCTCACATTTTTCCACAGAACCGGGCGGCGGCATCCGCATCAGCGAAGACAGCGAATGCAGAGCCATGGCGGCGGTTCCGGTCATCGTCCTCGGCGATATCACCGGCTGCACCCTGATGGTCGGCACAGAAACCGATGTGTGCAGCGACGCCGAAAAAAAGCTCTGCCAGAGCGTCGCACTCTTCCTGGGCAAACAGATGGATGCATAAAACCGTTTTCCAAAACAAGACACCCGTGAAAAGCCGATTGGAATGGCTTGACACGGGTGTTTTTCAGTGCATCTGCACCTGTCAGTTGGCAGAAGACGGCGATTCGTTCAGAACGGATGCGGCGCGTTCCAGCTCCTCGCGGATGTGGATGTGCTGCGGACAAACCGCTTCACACTTTCCGCACCGGACACATTCGCTGGCCGGACGGAATCCATGCCCGCCAACCAGCCAACCCTCCTGATGCTTCGCTGCGGCCAGATCGCCATACAGCGTGAAATAGTTCATCGCCGTAAAGGAACCGGAAATGCCGATGTGCAGGGGACAGACCTTTGCGCAGTATTGGCAGGTCGTGCAGGGAATCATCGGGATTTCCCGTAAAATCTGCTGTGCCGCGGCCAGCGTGCTCCGCTGCGCGTCGGACAGCCTCCGGAAGCTCTGCATAGAGGCCAGATTGTCTTTCATCTGCTCCACATTGCTCATGCCGGACAGAACGGTGATCAAACCGTCCAGATCGGCGGCAAAGCGAAGCGCCCAGGAAGCAGCCGACATCTGCGGCTCGGCTGCTTGAAAGAGCTCCTGCACCGGCTTCGGCGGATTGGCAAGCATCCCGCCCTTGACCGGCTCCATGACAATGACAGGCTTGCCGTGCTTCCGTGCAACCTCGTAACAGCGCCGCGCTGCAATGGCCGGGAAGTCCCAGTCCGCATAGTTGATTTGCAGCTGGACAAACTCCATTTCCGGATGCGCCGTCAGAACGGCATCCAGCTCTTCCGGTGTCGAATGGAACGAAAAGCCGACGTGACGGACCGTTCCGGCTGCTTTTTGCTCAAGAACCCAATCCCACAGCCCGAAATCGTCAAAGAAATGCGTTCGCCCTTCTCCGATGTTGTGGAGCAGGTAATAGTCAAAATACGTGACACCAGCGTTCTCCAGCGATTGTGTCAGCTGCGCTGTCGCCTGTTCGCGGGACTCACAACGAATCCACGCGGCATTTTTCGAAGCCAGCTGAAACCGATCCCGTGGGTATCGCTCGACCAGCGCTTTCCGAATGGCCGCTTCACTGCCGCCGTACGCCCAGGCTGTGTCAAAATAGGTACCGCCGGCCGCCAGAAACAGATCGACCATCTCCTTGACCTGCTCAATGTCGATCGCACCGTCCTTCTGCGGCAGACGCATCAAACCAAATCCGAGCTTGAACGGATGTGCACCCAGATCACTCATTGTGCGTCACCGCCCGATGCATACTGCTTTTCGCCGGACAGAATCATCATGCTCTCCGTCTTCTTCAAAACCTGTGCTTTCATCACGGTTTCTTCCCAGTCTGCGGGCGAAACTTCTTCGATGGAGATGGAAATCGCTTCCGGCGCGCATCCCCATTCCTCCAGAAAAACCTGGTTGATGCGTTCCACCACCCGCTGCTTGATGGATGCATCCTTCGGATAAGCCTGAATGGCAATATATGGCATATCAATTCCTCCTCAATCTTCAGACGGCAAGCGCGTCCGCTGCCTGAATGACCCGGTCGTCATGGTCGATGTCGATCAGCCGATAGCGGTCGTGCCCCATTCCCAACTCTTTCATGTAGCTGAGCTGGCGCAGTCCGTGCCGAGATTCAATTCGCTCCACAAGCGCATGACGATCCTGCGGTGCCATCGCGTAAAGCAGATCGACACAGGCCTGATCGGCCGCCAGCAAATCGGTGGAGGCGCAGATGCCGACGTCAGGCGTCACAACCGGCTCCGCAGCCGTCCCTTCACAATCGCAGGAAACAGACATATTCCGCATCACGTTGATGTATGCAATCTGCTCCCGGAAATGGTCCAATACGGCCTTGGTGGATTCAGTCATGCATTCCATGAATTCCTCCTGACAAACATCCCATTGGTTGTCCTGACCGGGCGTCGTGTGAATCAGCGCCTTGCCAATTCGCCCGTCGGCACAGCCGATGCCGAGGTTCTTGTTCGAACCGCCAAAACCGCCCATGGCGTGACCCTTGAAATGCGTCAACGCCAAAATGGAATCGTATCGGTCGAGATGGCTGCCCATGTACATCTGGTCAAACCATTTCCCATTCTGAATGGCGAACGGCTTTGCGCCCTCCTCATCCAGTATATCGACCGGCGCAAAGTTCCAGCCGTTGACCTGTAAGGTTTTCCGGTGCTGCTCTGTCGTATACCGGTCACCGGCGTAATACGAGTTGGTTTCAATAATGGCCGCCTCCGGCAGCGCTTCGGCCATCAGCTTCCGAACCCATTCCCGCGGAATGATGTTCGGTCCGTTCTGTTCACCGGTGTGCAGCTTGATGCCGATTTTGCCACGCAAAGATGGCGCAATGCGCAGAAAAATACGCAGAAGCCCCTCAGCCGAAAGATCCCGCGTAAAAAATACGGTTGCCTCTTCACCGGTTCGCTGTTGATAGGGGAGATAGTGTTCTCCACCGGTTCCTGCCAATGCGTGTCGTTTCATGAGAGTTCCTCCTGTACTGCTGCATTTTGCGACTTGACAGCCGGAATCATCCGGCGTATAATCATTGTACCACCTGAACCCAACTTCAGGTCAAGTACTTTTTGGAAAGAGAGCGGGATTTTTTATGTACACAATCGGCCAGGTCTCCCAAATGACGGGTTTGCCGGTTTCGACTCTGCGCTATTATGATCAACAGGGACTGTTCCCGGAGCTTCGAAAGGAATCCGGCATCCGAAAATTTACAGACAGGGAACTGGACATTTTGAAAATGGTGGAATGCCTGAAAAGCTCCGGTCTGGAGCTTCGCGACATCCGCCAGTTTATCCACTGGTGCGCCGAGGGCAGCGCAACGTATCCGCAGCGGAAGGCGATGTTCCTCAAACAAAAGGAAGTGGTGGAAGGTGAAATCCAGTCGCTGGAAAAAACACTGAATATGCTGCGCTTCAAATGCTGGTACTATGAACAGGCCATTCAGGATGGCTCGGAAGACCGCATCAAAGCCATGCTGCCGGATCAGCTGCCACCGGATATTCAGGCGCTGTACGACCGGGGGAGAGCCTGAAACCAAGAGACAGCCGACCCGACAGCAAAAAGCATCAGGCGGTCTGCCGCAGCTGACGATTGGTTCGTCCAATCAGAAACACCGCGACGAAAAAGGTCAGCAGATCGGAAAGCGGCATCGAATACAGAACGCCGTTCAGCCCGAACTGCATCGGCAGCAGCAGCGCAAAGCCGACACCAAATACGACCTCACGAATCATGGACAACACCGTCGATGCAACCGCTTTCCCCATCGCCTGCAGGAAGATGAAACACGCCTTGTTGACGCAGGCCAAAACAATCATGCACAGATAAACGCGGAACGCCAGCACGGCGAAGTCCGTGTAGTAGCTGCTTTCGTTGGCGGCACCGAACAGCTGAATCAGCTGCCGCGGCATACATTCTGCCAGCAGCAGCGCAACGGCACCGACGGCGGCCTCCGCCAGCAACAGCCGGATGAACAACGACCGAACCCGCTCCTTCAGCTGTGCGCCCATGTTGAACCCGACGATCGGAATGCAGCCCGCGGCCATGCCCACCACGATGGAGATGACAATCTGGAAAAACTTCATGACGATGCCGACGACAGCCATCGGGATTTGCGCATACGCTTCCTGACCGAACACCGCATTCAACGCACCGTATTTGCGAAGCATGTTGTTGATGGCGGCCATGGCTGCAACCAGACTGATCTGCGAGAGAAAGCTCGTAATGCCGAGCGAAAGCGTCTGACCGCAAATCCCTGGCTGCAACCGAAACGACCGCCCGGATAGACGAATGGTTTTCATGTGGAAGAGGTACCAGACGGCCAAAACTGCCGTGACCAGCTGCCCGATCACCGTGGCCACGGCCGCACCCATCATGCCCCACTGACACGGGAAAATGAAGATGTAGTCGAGCACCACGTTGATCAAAGCCCCCGCCAGCGTCGAAACCATGGCGAATTTCGGACTGCCGTCTGCACGAATCACCGGGTTCATCGCCTGACCAAACATATAAAACGGAACGCCGATGGCAATGTAGAAAAAGTATTCCTTGGCATATTGAAAGGTCTCTTCGTTGACCGTTCCGCCAAACAGCGCCAGAATGGAATCGGAACCGAGCAGATAGACAGCCGTCAGCACCAGACTGGCGACCAGAATCATGACGATCGAGTTGCCGACACTTTTCTGCGCCGACGCCCGGTCATCTCCGCCGCGGCTGTTTTTGCCGAGGGAGAGGCTGACAAACGCACAGCAGCCGTCTCCGACCATCACGGCGATGGCCAGAGCGACCACAGTCAGGGGGAATACCACGGTGTTGGCTGCATTTCCATACGAGCCCAGATAGGTGGCGTTTGCAATAAAAATCTGGTCAACGATGTTGTAGAGTGCGCCGACCAGCAGCGAAATGATGCAGGGGACAGCATACTGCCGCATCAGCTTCCCAATGCGCATACTGCCCAGCGATTGATTGGACTGTTCCATGTCAATTTTCCTTCCTTCTATCACAGCCTGCTTGTGTGCGATATTCGCTGCACGCAAACAGACCGGATTCAATAAAAAAACGTGTGGCACAATACGCAACTGGAATTACGCTGTTGTGCCACACGTTGTCTTTTTTATCATACACCTTTTTGCGCCGGTTTGCAAAGGCGATCTTTCACAAAAAGACCGGAAAAATCCTGAAAAATACAGGCCACCCGGGAAAAATGGCTCCACACCACGGCGATGGTCAGAATGTCCTTCGTCACCATCATGACCACACGGGTCGCCACATCGGCCATCCCCTCCAATCCCTTCACATAGCAAATGAGTACCCACCGGGAAACGGATGGGTACTCATCATGGTATCTTTTCGTTGGAGGCTCACAGGAACCACCGGATTATGCGAGCGCTTTGCCAAGCTCCCGACAAGCGTCGGCAGCCTCATCATTCGGTGCTTCCTGACAAATGACACAGTCACAGGCGAGGACTGCGCCGTCGGAGAGACAGGTTTCCTCCCAGCTCCGCATCCATTCGCCGTCGCCCCAGCCGTAGGAGCCAAACAGCGCGATCTTTTTTCCCTTGAGCTTGCTCTCACAGTCTGCAAACATGGGCGCAAATTCATCTTCCTCCAGCACCTCCGCGCCCATCGCGGGGCAGCCGAATGCCACGGCGTCATACTTGTCCATCATGGCCGCATCGAATTCCATCGCCGTCAGGACGGAGACCTCCGCACCAGCGGCTTGCGCACCTTCTGCGACCAGCGACGCCATGCTCTGCGTGTTGCCCGTTCCACTCCAATAAACAACTGCAATCTGACTCATTCTTCCGAACCTACCTTTCTGATTCCGTCGATTACCCGGCGACAGTCAGCCGCTCGATCGACTTGCCCATGGCATACTGCGCACAGTACACACGGGTACATTTTTTGAATTTGGCAAACGTTTTCTGTGCCGTTTCTGCATCGCCATACACCTTCCAACAGCCCACACATGGACAGCTGCTCGATGGGTTTTCCATGAAACCGCAGACATCCTCCGGGGGATAGCCGAGAAACAGGCCAATCTCGTGCGGAAATTCAGAGTGATCGGCCAGACGCCTGATCAGCTGAACGATGCATCGCTCCGGCGTTTCGACGGTGTATCCACATCCGTGCAAAATGCGACAGGCTGCCGCGTCCGTCAGATCGTGTTTCAACCGAGACGGCCGATACAGATAAATCAGAGCCCTGCCGTCCCGATAGCGAAGCGGAAGAACACGGATGCCTTTGGCGGAGAGTGCCCGGTTCCAAAGCCGCACGGCCTCGCGCATATGATCGGCACTGGCATACCGACACCCGAACAGATTGCCGGTTTTCATCCCGGCGAGTGTCGGAGAACAGTGTTGAATCAGCATCTCCTCAGACATCACGAACATCTCCTTTTTACGCGGTTAGGCGAAACTAACCAAATCGGTTTTCAAGGCGTGCAGTCACACCTCACGAGCATATGATACCAGAAAGGGAAGCTGCTTTCCGCTCTGAACCGACAGACAAAGGCTCCAATCGGATACTCTTTTGCGCGCTGCGCATTTCACTGCGATACTGCGCCGGATTCATCCCCTTGACGGCGCGAAAAGCCGATGCGAATTTGCTCCCGTTGTCATAGCCGTGCGCTGCGGCGATTTCCAGAATGGTCTTGTCCGTGCGCTCCAGCTCCGATGCTGCCGATTCCATTTTCAACGTTCGTACATATGCGCCGACCGGGACGCCATAGACATTCCGAAAGGTGTTCTTGATGTGCGCCGGTGAAACGTGAAACGCGCCGGAAAGCTGTTCAAGCGTCACGCGCTCCTCCAAATGCGCAGAGAGATACGATGCAATTCTCTGGGCGAGTGCAACCTGTGAGCGGGTGTGCAGCCGCGTGGCCAACTCGTCATCTTGAATGCTCAGCTGGCTCAGAAACAGCAGCAGCTCCAACGTCTTGATTTTGCAGTAGCCCCTTTGAATGGATTCTGGCACGGCGTAGATCTCCGAAAAAATATGTGCAATCGCCGGATGGGCGCGTGCAATGTATCCGTGCTGGTTGCCGCAAAATTTTTCAGCCAGAGACCTCGGCTGCACCTCCACATCATCCAGAAAACAGGAGAGACAATGTGGCGTCCTGTCCAGATCGATGCGAAGCGTCAGACCGTGATAGTGCCCAAGCGGCAGGTTCCAAACGGGGGAGAGCACCGCGTCTCGGACGATCATCAGATCGCCGGCTGACAAACAGACAAACGCATCGCCCAGCCGAAGCCCGGAACGCCCTTCCCGACAGTAGAGGATGGTGAGCACCGATTCCTTTTGACCGGCGGGCATACGGACGCTTTGATGGCCGTGTGCATCGACAAAGGAACAATCAATCCCCGGAAAGACGGAAATCGTGGTGATTCGGTAGGGCTCATTCTTCGGCGCATTCGTCACCAGCATACGATACCCGCCGACAGTGCAGCAATCACCGCAAAGAGCGGGATTCCCCGGAGAAAGGAGGCGATGTGCTTGCTGGGGTCTTGATAGCGTTCTTTCTCCGGGAGGAACGAGAAGCGAATGCGCTTCGTATGTCGCCACCAGAGCAAATCAATCACCACCAGATCAAACACCCCAAGCCCTTCGCCCAGCAGAAGGAAAAAACGGAAAGCCGTCCAAAAATCGCGCAAGCCGAGAAGCCCCTTCAGCGCAAACCCCAATCCGGAAAAGACGGCCGTAAAGAGCAGCAAATTGCCAAACAGGATCGACAGCAGGGATTTCTCCTGCGGCGCAGCTTTGCTCAATTTCGGATGCGCCCGCACCGCCTGCTGGACTGCATCGGGATAGGAACGAAGCCCTGCAAGGTTCTTCCTGTCCGTTCCCGTGCCCAGGAAACAGCAGAACCAATAGAAAAGGTCAAACAGAAATGCAATTGCAATTTTTATGGTCATTGTTCATCCCTCTGTTCTCTTTTTGTAGCCGCAGTCGCAGTAGTCGTCGCCATTTGCAAGGGTACACTCCCGCACAAACTGCGATGCACCACCGGCTTCACTCATAGCATAGTCCAAGGCACACATGGCAGGAACAAGATCAAATAGTCCCTGCTCCTGCATCAGGGTGCAGATGCCGCACTTTGTAAACCGCGCCTCGTAGCCGCTATTATCGGCATAAGGCAGAAAGTCCATATTCCACGAATAAGGATTGCGGTCAGCTGCCCGAAAAGCGGCGGTTTTCTTCATGCCTTCTATGTCCTTCGGCGTGAATTTCTGTTTCCCGCTCAGTCGGCAAAACCATTTCATGATACCTGTCATCATAGAACTGCGATAGTAAACCGTGAGCGTTTCCACATCGGGGCGTTCGGGCATATTCAGCACCACCGCCGCCAGCATGGCACAACCGACGATGTTCATCTGAAAACGGTCGCCTTTTTCAAACACCGGCAGATTTTCGATGATTTCTTTGTATTTCCTCTTGGCCTGACGCATGACCGATTTCGCTGTGCTTGGTGACAGACAAAACACGACGCTCAGATTCCGCTCAAAGGATTTCCCAAACAGCAACCACACAGCAAAAGGCATCCCTATGTATTTCATACGGCTTCCTCCTCACCACATCCAAAGCATCAGCCCACTACTGATAAAACCTGCCAAAACCGCAAAGGGCACCACAGGCAGGCACACCTTTACATGAAACCACTTTTGATGATATTCCTTTTCCATATGCTCTGTTCCTGGGAGTCGCACACGTTTGATATTGGCAAACAGCACCCAGTCCAGAAAGAAGGTATCCCAGGCAAACACGCTGAGCATATACACCCACGTCAGCCCCACACCCTGCCAGAAGGTTTTTGCCCCGGCCAGATGCAGCATCCAGGCAAATACAAACAGGAATACCACTACAGCGATGAGCTTTTTTACAAGCATCCACCTGGTCAGCTTTTCTTTCGCCGCCTCCTTGTGCTGGGAGCGATAGTATTCCGCCTGAATCTCCGGAGGATAGTCGCTGATAAAGGTCAGAGGATTGATGAGTAGCATCCCGAACACCAGCACAGTGAAGCCAAGGAGCATGAGGGCAATTTCGATTCGAATTACGGAAATATTCATGATGTGTTTCTCCTTCTACAACGACACCGGCAGCATCTTTTTCAGCCGAACGCTCTTCGCCTGTTCTTTCGTGTCCTCGCTCTCGTCATAGGCATCAAAGGGGGCGTTTGGGTCATGTGGCTTCTGCTTTTTGGAGGCACGGCAGACGGTGTCGGTATGGGCGAACACAAAGTCTAAATCGTCCGACCAGCCGGTATGTCCGGTAATGACAATGGGGTTTATTCCACGACCTCTCAGCAGCCTTTCCAGCGCCGCCAGAGATCGTATGGACATGGCGTTGTCCTCTGCCAGATCGTCAAGAAAGCTGCATCCGCCCAGCGGACCGAACCAGATGGTATCTCCCGTAAACAGGTAAGCATCATCAATAAGATATACCATGTGTCCCCATGTGTGTCCCGGCACTAAGATACACTCGATCTTAATTCCATCAATTTCAAAAACCTGTCCATCTTTTAACAGAACCTTTTTGTTGTCGATCTGCACATATGGCAGTTTGTACCAACCACCATAGACCTTGCGCCGCACTTCATTTGTGAGATAGCGGTTTTCAATCTCGCCGATATAAAGCGTTGCATGGGTGAACAGTCCATCGCTGTCCCGTTCCACCGCACCCACATGGTCGGTATCCTGATGGGTGATAAGGATATGCCTGATATCCTCTGGCTTTAATCCCAGCCATTCCATCTTCTCTCCCAGCCGCTCGTAATTATAGCCGGCGTCGATCATGATGGTGGTTCCATTCTTCGTATAGAAGAATATATTTGCCACAAATTCACGGACGCATTTCACACGCTCATCGATGATGCCTGTGTTCAGAGGTTTGAATATCTCCTTGCCACGGAATTTTATAGCCATAACCTTTTCCTGTAATTTAGATGCTGATTTTGACATTGTGTTTCCTCCTTTACAGCAACATTCCAATCCCCGCAAGAACCGCAGAAATTACTGCCATGCCGACCGTACCGGCCAGCCATTTTTTGTGCTTGTCAGCTTTCGTGATATAGGGCATGAGATCCTCTGTTCCCGGTATCACCCACGCCTTGGTGTGTCCGACCCAATAACCATCAATTAGGAATCGGTCGATGAGATTCATTACAAACAGGATCACAAAGCACTGCCAGAAACCGTCCCAAAACGTATGTGCCCCATTGATGGCATACACGCAGATCAGTACATAGACAAGATACACCGGAATGCAGAGTGCCTTGAAGCACAGAGCGTTCCGTTTGATCTTCTCCTTGGTGGTCAACCCCAGTGCAACGCACCGCTCCTGCACCTTTTGGTCATACAGATGCACCATACCGACAGCACCTTTTCGGATACCAACGGCACAAACCAAAACCAGTAAGGCACCGAGTCCCAGACCTTCCAAAATCGTTTGAAACAGCATCATGCATTCCGCTCCAAATACTGTCCGCATTCCTGCTCCAATGCTTGCCATGTGGGGTACTTCGCACCGGTTTTCTCGAAGAATCGCTTAATATCGCGGTTCAGTGCATTCATCTCACCTACTGCGTTCATGGCATGGTCGGAGGCGCAGATTTTGCCAAGGCTTGTGGCGCACATGAGCTTGAAAAAGCGCAGACAGGTCTTTCGATAGGCGGCACTCTCGAAATCCTTGTCCGCTTTCGGTAAAATTTCATGTCCGGCGTTTTGGATGGCACGGTAGCCCTCAATATTGGCATCGATCAGCCGATTTAAGTAAGCGGTATTCCCCTTGAGCTTTTTAAGGTCACCGTCTGTTTTGTAGCAGGCGAATGCCGCCGGAAGCACAAACGCCGCATGACAGAGGAGATAGTCTCCCATGTTCGGCTCGTAGACGACCTTGAATTTCATTCCGGCAAAAATCTCGTCGATCAGCGCTTTATTGGAGGGCGCACCCCGTAGCTGCCCGATGGTGATTTTCTTCAAGTCCATGGACACCACCCGGTCACTCTCCCGATGACCTGCCGAAAGAGAAAAGCCAAACAGCACATTTTTCTCCGGCAGGAGTGCGGCAATTTCCGCTGCCCGTACATTGTTGCCTACGAAAACAATGTTCTTCGCTCGGCTTAAGCGCAGCGTGTCGAGTACCGATTCGATCTGCGTGTAGCGCACGACCGCGAAAACCACATCATACGGATCTTCCGGCTTCAGCTCCGTCACCACCGGAACATGGCTAACGGTCGCCCACGGCGAAAAGATGCTCTTGATTTTCAGTCCGTTCTTCTGAATTTTCTCGCCCCATGCGCCCCGTGCCAGCAGCGTGACATCCTTTCCGGCATGAAACAGGTCATTTGCCAGATTGCAGCCCAGAACGCCTGCGCCGAATACCAAAATTTTCATCGTCAAATCGCCTCTCTTTCTCACTTATTTCGCCGAAAGCCCTGTTCATCCACATATTCGGGGTGTTTTTTTAGAGATTCATCCCTGTCCCCGCAGATGGTATAATCGCACTTGCAGCCGTCCGCACAGGTGGTCGTCCGCACCAGCCGTGCGTGGAGCAACTCCATAGCAGCATAATCGGGATTGCACATGGCAGGCATAACTTCCAACAGGTCATGCTGCTTCGCAAATTCCGCAATGGGGCAGGCTGTAAATTCGTAATAGATTGGTTTGTCCTTATCATAGGGTACAACGGTCATTTCATAATCGTGCCATGCGTTGCACTTCTTTTCGGAGGCAGCAAATGACCAGTGCAGAATGCGTTTCCAAAACGGCTTGTTGCAGTCTACAAAGGTCAGCTTACGAAATGTAGACAAAAACAGCTCGTTTTCCATTTCTTCGATTTCTCCAACGCTTGTCACTGCCTTGCAGACGGAGTAATAACTCATCAAAGCAATACAGTCATAAGTGCCGCCAACGCCGTTGTGGAAATTTTTACTGCCACCGAGGTCGGTGCGCCAGTCGGAAAGGTATGTAGCATACTGCTGCTGTACCAGCTCCCAAACTGTTTCCCGCTCTGCTACCGGATAATGTAGGGCAATCTTTGCCTGAATCTGCTTCTTACATGGTTTGGAGTACAGAACATGGCAGGTGCGGTCAAATTGCAGTTCCTCGTCTTTCATCACTTTCTACCCACCAGCAGTGTCGAGCCTTGCAGCATCAGGCGATTCGCTTCTTTCTTCGTCATGAACATCCCGTCGGTGGTGTCGATCATGCGAACCTCCGCATAGCCTATTTCTTTGAGCTTCCGGCAGAAAGATTCCATATCGCCGTAGCGGTTTTTGCCCATGAGATCGTGGATGGCAAATGTGCCGCCCTTTTTCAGGGTACGCAAAGTTTCCAGCAGAAGCTGCTGTTTATCATAGCCCGAAATATTGTGATAGACATAGTTACTGGTGACAGCATCGAAGCTCTCATCGGCAAAGGGTAGTTTGGTAGCGTCGGCTTTTTGAAACTCCGTGTTGCTTGCCTTTTCCGCTTTGGCATTGCTTTGGCAGAGGGTCAGGCTGAACTCCGCATAATCCTTGCCCCAGCGGTCAATGCCCACCATGCACCCCTGAGGATTTCGCTTGGCACAGGCGATGGTCAAAGCACCGCTGCCGCAGCCAATATCCAAACCGATACCGCCTTCGGGCAGAGTGATATATTTTGCAGTTCCCTCAATGATTTTCCGCGAAAGCTGCCGCTTTCCATCATAGGAAAAGGCACGATAAGCCGTGATGCTCCATTGCAGCGTTTTCCCGCAACCGATGGTAGCGACGGCAAACACAATGGCAAGGATGATCCGCCATGTTTTCGTTACCCAAAGCCCGCAAATGCCAAAGGCAGTCAGTGCCGCAATAGAAATCACCGTTGCAGCCGCCATGCCTGCGATCAAAATTTTCGGTACCCAATTCTTATAATTCGGTTTCATAATGTTTCTCCTTTCCTGCAAACAAACCACGCAATGCCTTTCACATTGCCAATTTCCACGGTATCGTACATTTCTTCCAGCTTTGCTTTTAGGCTATCCACTGTTTCATAAGGTGGCGTAAAAAACTTCATAGGCTGATATAAGTGACGGATGAACCAATCTGTCCGCGCAAAGCTTCCTTTCACATAGAAGCAACCACAGAACACGCCACCGGGTTTCAGAACACGATAAGTTTCCTTATAAGCCGCTTCCTTGTCAGGGAAAGCGTGAAAGCCATTGAGAGAAACCACTGTGTCAAAACTTCTGCCTGCAAAAGGCAATGCACCCACATCGCCCTGCTGAAAGCGGACATTAGAAAGTCCCAAACGCTCCGCTTTTTCCTGCGCCCGTCCCATCATGTCCGGAGAATAATCCAGACAGGTAATATCCGCATGGGGCAAGGTCTGATAAACCGGCATGGTCAGGATGCCCGTCCCCACCGGAACCTCCAGCAGCTTCCCATTGAAATCCGATGGAATCCCGGACAGAGCATGGGTCAAGTATTCATCGCACTCGGCTTTGCCCATGCCCCAAACCGCCTGACTCACCGCCTTGCCGCTGAGGGTAGTACAGGTGATCATACCATCGTAAAAACTGTTAGAGCCAGCTAACTTGTAGGCATTTTGAATGGCATCTTTTCGTTCCAACTCTATCGCTCCTTTTCACACTCTACATAGGTCAGCGGAAAGCTGGCTTTCAGCACTTCACTTTTCCGCACCACCCAACCTTGTTTCCGCAGGAAATCCAAGTAGCTTTCGCTTGACCATTTGCTGTACTGGCGAAAACCAACCAGCTTCATCAGAAATGCTTTGACGTTGCCAAAAAAGTCGTTTCCGGCGTGGGTAAAGGTGGGGGCGATCAGCACGCCGTCGTCCTTCAGCACCCGCCGAATCTCTGCCAATGCCTTTTCCGGCTCCGGCACGATATGCAGGGCGTTGGACACGACGACCACATCGAAGGACTGGTCAGCATAGGGCAGGTGGAACATATCCTGCACCGAAAAATGGAGCTTCGCCGACCGGACACCTTGCCTGGCCTGCCGAATCATCTCCACTGAGGCGTCCGTGGCTTCGATATGGTCAGCCGAACGGACAATGTGTTTGGCAATCAGCCCCGTTCCGGTGGCCAGCTCCAGCACCTGCTTGTGCCGCACCACGGGGGAGATCAGGGAATACATTTGCCTGTACGCTTTATGGTCTTTGCGCATAAAGCGGTCATAAATTTTTGCCGTGCGATCCCAAAATGTTTTCTTCATCTCAACACCTCCAACATCAGTTAGCCAAACCTAGCTGATGACCTATTGAAAAGCTGCCAAGCGGCAGCTCTGAACGGAATACACAGGGGAGCGGGATGCACCACCCAACACATCAGGCGCTGCAATCCATGCTGACGGCTGCAACCCCGCCAAAGCATCAAACGCCGGTATCAGCCACCCGAAGAGGGTAGGCGACAACGCATCCGTTTCCCAAAAACGGCCAATCACCATCGCCGCAAACGGCTCCTTGCTGATGATTTGCTCAGCGTTTCTTCTATTATACTCTTTGCGAACCATCCTGTCAATAGAATTTCCGCTTTGCCGATCAAAAAACACGCTACGCCGTCCCATGCAAAGTTGCCCGCCTTCTCCAATCGCACCCCTGCCTGCGCATTCGTAGAATCACTCATAAAGACCACGAACCCAAATCAAATGACCCGCGTCGGAAAGATACAGGCAGATGATTCTGCGTTGTCTTGGGAATTATGCGCCTATGTAAAGCCAATCACTGGACGGCCAAACAGTCGAAGTCCCTGCCGATGGAAGAACTTTGGATGTGTCGTGACGATGCTTTCAACGACTGATCGACAAAAATCTTTGAAATTTGAGCGGGTGCTGTGCAAAATATGCGACAGCTGAACGGCTTCATCCTGCATTTTCTCCATACATATTGACAAATCAGACAACAACCTGTATAATTTTACCTGATAAAAGCTGAGAAAGTAACTGCACTTCGCTCGCTGCATCACGAAACAGGGAGCTCAATCACCGTTTTGCGATTCGGCTGCCTGGTTGAGCCCCCTCAGTGGAACGACAAGAATGGCAGCATCTGTTCCCACCACCGTTGTATCGTAGAGATAAAGAAGAGTGATCATATATGAAAATTATACACCTGTCCGATTTTCATTTAGGAAAGCGTGTCAACGAATTTTCCATGCTAGAAGATCAGGAATATATCCTAACAAAAATCATCAACATCATTGATGAGCAGAAGCCGCAGGCGGTGATCATTGCCGGTGATGTTTATGACAAATCTGTTCCTTCTGCCGAAGCAGTGGAACTGTTTGACGATTTTCTGGTTCGCCTCTCTAAGCGCGGCCTGAAAGTCTTTGTGATCAGCGGCAACCACGATTCTGCCGAGCGGATTGCGTTCGGCGGTCGCCTCATGGACAAAAGCGGTATCTATATGTCTCCCATATTTGACGGGGAAGTGGAACCCATTTCGCTTGAAGACGCGTTTGGAGAGATCAACTTTTACATGCTTCCCTTCGTGAAGCCATCTAATGTCCGCAAATTTTACCCCGATGATCTGATTGAAACCTATACCGATGCGATCAGGGTGGTGGTTGACCACATGAACATCGATACCAGCAAGCGCAATGTTTTGATCACGCACCAATTCGTGACAGGCGCATTACGCACAGAGTCGGAAGATATTTCAATTGGCGGCGTGGACCATGTGGATGTCAGCGTCTTTGAAAGCTTCGACTATGTGGCTCTGGGGCATATCCATAGAGCGCAGAAATGCGGAAGCGAGTTTATCCGTTACAGCGGAACACCGCTGAAATATTCTTTCTCCGAGGCGAACGACAGAAAAACGGTGACAATCTTGGACATCAAGGCCAAAGACGATATGGAACTGTCGTTTTGTCCGCTTGTACCGAAGCGTGATCTGGTCGAAATCAAGGGTTCCTACAATGATCTTACGCTGAAAAGCTTCTATGACGGTACTTCCTATGCAGAGGACTATCTGCACATCACGCTGACCGATGAGGAAGACATCCCGGACGTGATGACGAAACTGCGGGTGATTTACAAAAATATCATGAAACTCGACTACGACAACTTGCGCACCCGCAGCTCTGTCGAGATCAGCGGTGCATCGGATGTTAAGCGCAAAACGCCTCTTGAGCATTTTAGCGAGTTTTACGAAATGCAAAACGGACAGGGCATGAACGATGAGCAGATTTCGTTTGTGACAAATTTGATTGAAGAAATTTGGGAGGGACAGTAAATGAGACCTCTGAAACTGAAGATATCGGCGTTTGGCCCCTATGCGGGTGTCATGGAATTGGATTTTGAAAAACTCGGAACAGGCGGATTATACCTGATCACCGGCGACACCGGCGCAGGCAAAACCACCATTTTCGACGCCATCACCTATGCGTTGTATGGCGATCCAAGCGGAGACAATCGTGAGGTTTCCATGCTTCGGTCGAAATATGCGGAAGAGTCTACCCCGACGGAGGTCGAACTCAAGTTTAGCTATTACGGAAGGGAATACACCGTAAAGCGCAATCCCGAATATGAGAGGGCAAACAAGCGTGGTTCCGGTACAACAAAGCAGATTGCCAATGCGGAGTTCATCTATCCCAATGGCAAAGTGGTTACAAAAATCAAGGATGTCGATAACGCCGTAAAATCCGTAATCGGCATTGACAGGAACCAGTTTTGTCAAATTGCCATGATCGCCCAGGGGGATTTCCTGAAGCTGCTGCTGGCGCCCACGAAAGAACGAATGGAGATATTCCGGCACATCTTCAAAACAGAGCTTTTCTCTAATTTGCAGGAAAGCCTGAAAAGGGAGTCCGGCGCACTGTCAGACGAATGCACCGCCATAAAGCGGAGCATTACTCAGTATATCGGCGGCATTGTCTGTGATGAGGATTCTGTAACCTCGATTGAAGTGGAAAAAGCGAAAAAGGGCAATTTGACAACGGAGGATACGGTTGCGCTGATTGAGAAATCGATTTCGGACGATGAGGAAGCGGAAAAGGCACTGACAGATCAAAAGGAGAATTTGCAAAAAGAACTCGACGAGATTAAAGCTCTGATTGCAAAAGCAAATGACATCACAGCGGCGAAAAAGGATTTGGAGAAGAATGAAGCTGACTTTGCGAACGCAACAAAAGAGAGAACTTCTATCCAGAAAATCTATGACGCTGAAAAGGCAAAGGAATCCCAAATAGAAGGGCTTAACGAGGAATTTGCCAGAATTAAGGCGACATTGCCTGGGTATGATGAGCTTAGTACAAAGCAAACTACAGTTCGTGACAACCGTACATTCATCAATTCAGCAACGCAAAAAGTCGAAAAATTGGACAAACGCATTTCCGCACTGACGGAAGAAATAAGCGCCTTGTCGGAGGAAGAAACAACACTTTATACTGCCGGAGAAGAAAAACTTAAATTAGAAGCTGAAAGAAAAGACCTCAAAGCCCGCTTTGAAAAGTTGACTACATTGAAAGGCAACATTTCTTTGCTTGAATCGGCAAAGAACGATTACTTGACTGCTGTTCGAGCATACGAAGAAAAAGCCAATCTTGCGGCGGTTGCAGATGCAGCATTCAAAGCTGGCACCAAAGCGTATCTTGATGCGCAGGCAGGGATTCTTGCAGACACCTTGGTCAGCGGTATGCCTTGCCCGGTATGTGGTTCCACGACGCATCCCGTAATTGCAGCGAAGCCTGACAATGCTCCTACGAAAGCTGAACTGGACGGCTTGCAGAAAAAAGCAGCAAAAGCCAATGTCGACTCTAATACGGCAAGAGAAGCTGCTAGTAAGTTGAAAGGTGCTCTTGATGAAAAAGAAAAAAAACGTCAACGAGGAAATTGTTCGTTTGATGGGGGAAATCAGTGCTGAGAGTGCATCTGATTTAATGGATGACGCCATGCTCATCCATGTACAGCTTGGTCTTCGCCATTCGCTTCAAGTTCTCAATCG
>CAYUXI010000015.1:0-42513 GCA_964448855.1 uncultured Oscillospiraceae bacterium
TCGTGAATTTTAGTTGGAACTATGATAACATATCCATCAGAAATTGTCAAGAAAAAAAATACACACGAGCGCAAACCGCGCCGCGCCGCCGTCAACCGCGGCAATTGACTTTTTTCGCAAAATCATGTATACTCATATGCATCCAAACGAAGAAATGGATGCTGTCAAAACACCCGGCCATGATGATTCAGGGGGGACTGCTGTGCGAAGGCCAACTGTTTTTGACGGCCACCCGGCTGTCAATTTTCTGTTTTTTGCCCTGATGATCGGGTTCACCATGTTCCTGAACCATCCGGTCTATCTGTTGATTTCACTGACGGGCGCTGTGCTCTGCCTGCTTGGCCTGCGCGGCTGGCGCGCCGTGCTGAAGATCGTCGGCTGGCTGCTGCCGTCCGCTCTGGTGACGGCACTGATCAACGGCCTCTTCAACCACGCCGGCCAAACGGCGCTCTTTCACCTGCCGGACGGCAATGCTGTGACGCTGGAAGCGCTGCTGAGCGGCGCGTCCTCCGCCGTGCTGCTGGCGGCGGTTATGCTCTGGTTTTTCGCCTGCTCGGATGTCATCACCTCCGATCAGCTCCTGTATCTGTTTGGCCGAATCCTGCCCTCGGCCAGCCTGCTGATTTCCATGACGCTGCGCATGGTGCCGCGCTTTTCCGGACAGCTGACCGCCATCCGCGAGGCGCAGCAGGGCATGGGCGTCAGCCTGAAACGGGGCAGCCTGCGCCAGCGCTTCCGAAACGGAACGGCCATGCTGTCCGCACTGATCACCTGGGCGCTGGAGGATGCCGTCGAAACGGCAGACAGCATGAAAAGCCGGGGACACGGTCTGCCGGGGCGAACCGCTTATGCGCAGTATCACATGGAATCACGTGACAAATGGCTGCTCGGCGGGATGGCCGTCTGCGGGCTCCACCTGCTTTGCGGCGTGCTCGCCGGCGGAATGCGCTGGCAGTGGTATCCGGTCATGCAGAGCGTTCCGGCGGATCCGGTCGTCATCTGGCTGGCCGCCGTGTTCGGCGGCCTCAGCCTGTTGCCGGTCTGGTCGATGCTTTATGCGATGCTTGATGCATCAGACAGTCAACTTTCAGAAAAGGGGGAGCGAACCATATGAAGGAAGAACGACCACTGTTTCAACTGCAATCGCTGACCTTTTTCTATCCGGATATGACGCAGCCGGCCGTCGCAGATGTCACGCTGACGGTGCGGCGTGGAGAATGCCTGGTGCTGTGCGGCCCGTCCGGGAGCGGCAAATCGACGCTCCTGCGCCAGCTGAAGACGGTGCTGGCACCGCATGGTCGCCGCACGGGGACAGTCACCTTCCGTGGCGTCCCGCTGGATGCGGTCGATGAACGGACACAGGCCGCCGCCATTGGCTTTGTCACACAGAACCCCGACAACCAGATCGTCACCGACAAGGTCTGGCATGAGCTGGCCTTCGGGCTGGAAAGTCTGGGCTGCGATTCGCAGACCATTCGCCGCCGCGTCGCGGAAACGGCATCGTTTTTTGGCATTCAGACCTGGTTCCAACGGAATGTG
This sequence comes from uncultured Oscillospiraceae bacterium, assembly GCA_964448855.1. GTDB lineage: Bacteria > Bacillota > Clostridia > Oscillospirales > QAMX01 > QAMX01. The sequence continues at coordinate 1,540 of CAYUXI010000015.1, forward strand.
GCGGAGCTGTCCGGCGGTCAGAAGCAGCTGCTCAACCTGGCCGCCGTGATGGTCATGCAGCCCGAGGTGCTGATTCTGGACGAACCGACGGCGCAGCTCGACCCGATTGCAGCCTCCGATTTCCTCTCCGCCCTGACGCGCATCAACCGGGAGCTGGGCACAACGGTTCTCCTCTCGGAGCATCGCCTGGAGGAGGCCATGGCCATGGCCGACCGCGCTGCCGTGCTGTCGGACGGAAGACTGCTCTGCCTGGGCACGCCGCAGGAGGTTGGACAAATCCTCCGGGACACCGGACACGCCATGTTCCGCTCTATGCCGACGCCGATGCGCGTCTGGTCGGCCGTTCCGACCGATGCGCCCTGCCCGGTCACGGTGCGCGACGGCTGCCGCTGGCTGGCTGACCATGCGTCGGCGCACCCGCTCCGACCGCTGGCGACGGAATCGCCGGAGGCCCCAGCGGGCGAACCGGTTCTCCATGCGGAAGCGCTGCATTTTCGCTATGCGCCGGACGGTGCGGATGTCATATGCGGCCTGAATCTGGAGCTGCACCGCGGGGAGCTGACCGCGCTGCTCGGCGGCAACGGAACCGGAAAAACGACGGCGCTCAAGCTGTTGGCCGGTCTGCAAAAGCCGCGCAGAGGCTCTGTTCAATGCGAGGGAACCGTCTGTTACCTGCCGCAGAACCCGCAGACGCTGTTCCTGAAGAAAACGCTTCGCGCCGACCTCTTCAACGGCAAGGAGCCGGATGCTGATGCACGGCAGATCGTCCGCCTCTGTCGGCTGGAAGCACTGCTCGACCGCCATCCCTATGACCTGTCCGGGGGCGAACAGCAGCGCGCTGCATTGGCGAAGATCCTGCTGGCCAAGCCGGACGTGCTGCTGCTGGATGAACCGACCAAGGGGCTGGACGCGGACTTCAAGGCGCTGTTCGCCGAAATCCTCCGCCATCTCCTGAAACGGGGTGCGGCCATTTTGCTGGCCAGCCATGACGTGGAATTCTGTGCCGCATATGCCGACCGCTGTGCGCTGTTTTTTGGCGGAACCGTTGTCTCCGAAGCGCCGCCCCGAACGTTCTTCACCGGCGGCACCTTCTATACGACGGCGGCCAACCGTATGGTGCATGGCGCAGCGGCCGAGGTGCCGAATCTGCCGGAGGCCGTGACGGCGGAGGAGCTGATCGAGGTCTGCGGTGGGAAACGCCCGGAGCCTGTTCGCCTGCCGGAGCTGTTCGATGATGACCCGCTGCCAAAGCCAGCACCCGGAACGCCGGACGACCCGGCTGAAAAGCTGCCGCGCTGGCGGAAAATCGGTGCAGCCATCGCGCTGGCAGGCATCTGCGCCGTCATGGCATACGCTTCGACGCATACAGAGCTGGCACGGCCGGGTGAGCTGATTTCCAAAAGCCGCCTGCTGCAGTACGGCATCCTGTTCGCACTGCTGGCAGCCTTCGCCGGACTGGTCAGCCGCCGATCGGCCAAACCGCCGGTGCGGATGGTGAAGGAGAAGCTGCCGAAACGGACGCTGGCGGCCGCCGTCTCCATCCTGCTCCTGATTCCACTGACACTCTGGGGCGGCACGGCGCTGTTTGACGGGCGGCGGTACTACCTGACGGCCATCCTCGTCCTGCTGGAATGCATGGCACCGTTTTTTCTCCTGTTTGAAGGGCGAAAGCCGCAGGCGCGGGAGCTTGTGATCATCGCTGTGCTGTGCGCAGTCGGCGTGGCCGGACGCGCTGTCTTCTTCATGCTGCCGCAGTTCAAGCCCGTCATGGCGATTGCAATTCTGGCCGGTGCGGCGTTCGGCGGTGAAACCGGCTTTCTGGTGGGCGCGGTCACAATGCTGGCCTCCAACCTGTTCTTTTCGCAGGGCCCCTGGACGCCGTGGCAGATGTTCGCCATGGGGCTCGTCGGCTTCCTGTCGGGCGTCATTTTCAAACGCGGCTGCCTGCTGGCGCGGCGCGCACAGCTCAGCATCTTCGGCGCACTGTGCGCCTTGGTTGTCTATGGCGGCATCATGAATTTTGCCTCCGCACTGATGTGGACGACGGAGCTGACCTGGGAAATTCTCCTGCCGTATTACATGACCGGCTTCCCCATGGACTGTATCCACGCGGCAGCCACCGCATTCTTCCTCTGGATTGCGGCAGAGCCGATGCTGGAAAAGCTCGTCCGCATGAAAAGAAAATACGGACTCGCGGAATTCCGACCCAAAACCGGCTCCAACAACCCATCCTGAACGAAAGCCTTCAACGCAAATATCCAATCAACGGAACACACCACCCTGCACGGGGCGGCTGCGTCTCAAAAAGGAGTAAGAAAAAATGGTCTGGCTCTATATCGGCATCATCCTCTGTATGCGGGTGGTGCAAAGCGTTTTCAGCAAGCAGGCGGCCAATCATGTGCCGTCCAATATGATCGGCTACATCAAATACACGGTGTTTTATCAGGGCATGGCGGCGGTGCTGGCGCTGGCACTCTTCCTGATCGGCCAAATCGGCGGGGAAGCCACACCGGAGGTCGGCACAACGCTGCTCTATGCCGCCATTTCCGGCATCGCGCTGGCCGTCTGCTGTATGTGCTCACTGTACGCACTCGGCACCGGTACCATGGTGCTGAATTCGATTTTCGGTACGGCCGGTCTGCTGATTCCGACCATCGCCAGTATGCTTCTGTATGACGAAGTCCTGCACATCTGGCAGTGGCTGGGCATCGCCGTCTTCATCGTCGGCGCCTATCTGCTGATCGGGAATTCCAAGGCGATTTACGGAAGGTTCACCTGGAAAACCTTCCTGGTGCTCCTGCTGTCGCTGGTCACCAACGGGCTGACCATGTTCATGCAGAAAATGTTCGGCATGAACATCGCAAACGGCAACGTCTCCCTCTTCTCGTTCGGCTCCTTTGCCAGCGGCGTTGCGGTGCTGCTGATCGTTCTGGTCGTTTTGTCGCTGTATGCGGCTCGCCATCCTGCACCGCCGGAGCAGTCGGCCGACTCCGGTTCCTTTACGTTCCTGCCGGCGCATCCGTCTGATACCGGCTTGCCCAGACAGCTCTTTCTCTACGGCAGCCTGCTGGCGATTGCTGTCTTCATCATCAACCAGCTGGCAACCATGGCCACGCCACTGATTTCTGCCGTCGTCCTGTTTGCCCTGATCAACGGCGGCGCAACGGTCGTCTCCGCCATCGTCGGCGCTGTGATGTTCCGCGAAAAGCTGTCCGCCCAGACGGTCATCGGCATCCTGCTGAGCATCGGCTCGCTGATCGTCATTCAAATGGCCTGAACCGGGGTTCGAGAAAAATCCAAGTGGAAAGGGCGAAGACATCGTTTCCCATTTTTTGAAGCGGCTTCGGCAACGTTCAATTCATAGAATCCCTGAGAATGTGTGCAATTGCGTTTTCTCTGACGACTGAATATAGCAAAAAAGACGGCAATTCTGCCGCCTTTTTGCTGTCATGATCTGCCCGTAATATGCAATTCGCTTTTTAACGCCGCTTGTAGAACAGCGGAAAAATTCACGCCCGCCCGCTCCGCTTCAAAATTCAGCCACGAAGGGATTGTGCAATTCTTCTTGACGGTGCGCATATCGTTCTTTCTGCGGTACTCCGCGAAATCCACGTCAACCAGCGAAACAATCCCGCCGGACGGTGCTTCGGCTTGAATGTCTGCAAGGCTCGACGCTTCTGGCAAGGCTTCGCCGTCGTCCTGCATATCGATTCCCATCAGCCCAATCGCGTCACGCGCCATCTCAATTGCGTCCGGAATGTCCTTGCCCTGCGTATTGATATTGAAATCGGGGACAAATACCACGATAAACTCTTTTCCCTGCGTCATAATCACGGGATATGCATTTTTCATTCGAATACCTCCTTGAAATCGGTCAATCTTATTATCGACAAGGGCAGCGGACTTATTGCAATCCACGCCGTTTGATGATCGCTTTTGCCAACTCTTCATCGGTTTCTCTGTGCCTTACGATGCTTTCACGTTCCTGACCTTTTACGTATATGTCGTGATTTGCACCGTGGCGCTTGAACGTCCAACCGTTTCTCTCTAAAAGCTCGATCAGGTCTTTCGTTTTCATACGCCGACCTCCCTCTGATATCTATTATACGCCTTTAATGCGTATTTGTCAATCGAGGTTTGGGAAATACGCATTTCATGCGCCTCTATACAAACCCCTGGCGGAACCATGCAGCGGTGGTGATAAAAAACGATCGGGCGAAACGTCTGGTACCTTCGCAAACGACCTGCATTTCCTAAACCGCGATTCGCCTGAACCGGGCTTGACAACGCAGCGAATCTGTGTTATAATATCCTGAAAAGGTTGCGGCGGTGCTGTCGCAACCGAATACACAGAGGAGGCGAATTCGCGTTGAAGATCCTGCTTCAAAACGCAAAAGTGTACCGAAACCGCGCTTTTGAGAGCGCGGACGTCGTTGTTTCTGACGGCCGGATTTCCACCGTTTCCGAAGTTCACCCGCCTTTGGCTGCGGATCAGATGATTTCATTGCACTCGTGTTTCCTTTTTCCCGGTTTCGTTGATGTACACGTTCATCTTCGAGAACCGGGATTTTCTTATAAAGAGACCATTGCATCCGGAACGATGGCGGCAGCAGCAGGCGGATTTACGACGGTCTGTGCCATGCCAAACCTCCGCCCCGTCCCGGATTCCCCGGAAACGCTCGCAGAGGAAGAACGATTGATTGACGCATCGGCTCATGTGCGCGTCCGGCCATACGGCGCGATCACACGCGGCGAACAGGGCAGAGAAGCGGCCGACCTGGCCGGGCTTGCACCGCGGGTTGTCGCATTTTCGGATGACGGAAAGGGCGTCCAGAATGAGGACATGATGCGCGCCGTCATGCAAAGGGCGCGGTCACTCGGCAAAATTGTCGCGGCACATTGTGAAGATGAGAGCCTGCTGGGGCATGACCCTTGGGGCGGCTCGCCGGAAAGTGAATGGCAGCAGGTGCGGCGCGATCTGCGCCTGGCGGCGGAAACCGGCTGCGCGTACCACGTCTGCCACGTTTCCACCCGTGAGAGCGTCGCACTCATCCGCGATGCTAAGCGGAGCGGCATCGACGTCACTGCCGAAACTGCCCCGCATTATCTCCTGCTCAGCGAGCGGGATCGGCGGCCGGAGGGTCGCTTCCGCATGAATCCGCCGCTCCGCACGGAGGCCGACCGAGAGGCGCTGCTGGAGGCCGTCGCAGACGGCACGATCGACATGATCGCAACCGATCATGCACCGCACACCGCTGCGGAAAAGGAAGCGGGCGCCAATGGCGTCACCGGGCTGGAAACGGCATTCCCCGTCCTCTATACGGGGCTGGTGCAGACCGGGCTTCTGTCGCTGGAAACGCTGATCGAACGGATGCATGACGCGCCGTGCCGCCGGTTTGGCCTCGGCAGCGCGCTGGAACCGGGCGCACCGGCCGACCTGACCGTCTTTGACTTGAACCAAACATGGACAATTGATGAAACGGCGCTCCTTTCCATGGGCAAATGCACACCGTTTCATGGAAGAACTGTCAGCGGCCTGTGCCGCCTGACGATGATAGAAGGGAAAATCGTATGGCAGAATACACGCGCAAACTGATTTTGGACGATGGCAGCGTCTGGCCGGGCTATGCCTTTGGCGGCGCTGTCACAGGAGAGGCGACAGAGCTGATCTTCCACACGGCGATGGCCGGTTATCCGGAAATCATCTCGGATCCGGCCTGTCTGGGACAGACCGTTGTCACCACCTACCCGGTTGTCGGGAGCTTCGGGGTGGCGATGGAGGATCTTGAAAGCGACGGCCCGGCGCTGGCCGGACTGGTCGCCCGCGATTACAATGACCAGCCGAGCAACTTCCGTTATGCCGCGACGCTGGCGGATGCGCTGGAAATGCGCGGCATCCCCGGCATCTATGGCGTGGATACGCGTGCGCTGACGCGCCTGCTGCGCGACAGCGGCGTTCGCCGCGCCATGCTGACCGATATGGACGCATCGGACGAAGAGGTTGTGGCGCAGCTGAAGCAGGCACCCAAACGCCAGACCGCCGTGCGCGAGGTCAGCTGCCGGAAGCGCCGCTATGCCCGCACACCGGACCCGGTCTACACGGTCGCGGCGATTGACTGCGGCATCACACAGAGCCTGATTCGCGGGCTGAACAGCCGTGGCTGCACGCTGGCGATTTTCCCGTTTGATACGCCTGCCGAGGAGATTCTGGCCATCCGCCCGGATGGTGTGTTGATTTCCGGCGGGCCGGGCGACCCGGCCGATGTGCCGGAGGTGGTCGAAACGGTGAAGGCGCTCTGCGGCCGCCTGCCGATGCTTGGCATCGGTCTGGGCTGCCAGCTCGTCTGCCGCGCATACGGCGCAAAAACGGTCAGAATGACCGTCGGACATCACGGCTGCAACCATGCCGTCCGCAACCTGAAGACCGGCCAAATTGACATTACCACACAGAACCATGCGTACACAGTCTGCGAAGCATCCCTGGAGGGCACGGGGCTGACCGTCACCCGGAAAAACCTGATGGATGATACGGTCGAAGGCGTCGAATCCACAAAGGACAGCGTGTTTGGCGTGCAGGATCAGCTGGATGCTGCCTCCGGCCTGCTGGATCGATTCCTTGCAGCCATGCGCGATGCGAAAACAAAAGCCCCAGCGGAAGAAAGGAAATAATCTATGCCGAAACGAACGGATTTACAGAAAATTCTGGTCATTGGCTCCGGCCCGATTGTCATCGGACAGGCTGCGGAATTTGACTACGCCGGAACACAGGCCTGCCTCTCCCTGAAGGAAGAGGGCTATGAGGTTGTTCTCGTCAACTCCAACCCGGCCACCATTATGACCGATACAACGGTCGCAGACAAAGTCTACATGGAACCGCTGACGCTGGAATACCTGGCGAAAATTCTCCGCCATGAACGGCCGGACGCGATCGTTCCCGGCATCGGCGGCCAGACCGGCCTGAACCTCGCTATGCAGCTGGCCAAAAAGGGCATTCTCCGCGAATGCGGCGTCGAGCTGCTGGGCACCACCTGCGAATCGATCGAGCTGGCGGAGGATCGGGAGCTGTTCAAGGAGCTGTGCGAAAGCATCGGTGAGCCGGTTCTGCCGTCGGAAATCACGCATTCTGTCGAAGAGGGCGTGGCCGCAGCCGAACGCATCGGCTATCCGGTCGTTCTGCGCCCGGCCTTCACACTGGGCGGAACGGGCGGCGGCTTTGCCGACAATGAAGCCGAGCTGCGGGAGCTGATGAAAAACGGCCTCGCGCTGTCGCCCGTCGGACAGGTGCTGGTCGAAAAGAGCATCCGCGGCTATAAGGAAATCGAATACGAAGTGATTCGCGACAGCGCAGACACGGCGCTGGCCGTCTGCAACATGGAAAACGTCGATCCGGTCGGCATTCACACCGGCGACTCCATCGTCGTCGCACCCTGCCAGACGCTGTCCGGCAAGGAATGCGCCATGCTCCGCGCCAGCGCGCTGAAAATCATCCGTGCGCTGAAAATCGCGGGCGGCTGCAATGTCCAGTTCGCGCTGGATCCGGACTCCTTCCGCTACTATGTCATCGAGGTGAACCCGCGTGTTTCCCGCTCCTCCGCACTCGCCTCGAAAGCCAGCGGCTACCCGATTGCCCGCGTCACGGCGAAAATCGCAGTCGGCCTGACGCTCGATGAAATCCACCTGGGCAACACACCGGCCTGCTTTGAACCGGCACTCGATTATATCGTGCTGAAAATGGCGCGCTTCCCGTTTGATAAGTTCACGACGGCCTCCAACCGCCTCGGCACACAGATGAAGGCAACGGGCGAGGTCATGAGCATTGGCCGGACGCTGGAGGAAAGCCTGCTGAAGGCGGTTCGGTCGCTGGAAGCCGGTGCGCGACACCTGGCTCTGCCGAAATTTGACACGTTCAGCCGTGAAGAGCTCATGGCGTATATCGCTGAAGGCACGGACGACCGGATTTTCGCCATCGCCCGCCTGATCCGGATGCAGACCGACCGGGACGAAATCGCCCGTGCGACGCGGATTGATCCGCTCTTTCTGGATACCATCCAAAAGATTGTGGACTGCGAACAGCTGCTGGCTGCGCACCCGTTTGACGCCGATGCTTTGAAAACCGCCAAGCGCATGGGCTTCTGCGATCTGGCCGTTGCAACCTGCTGGAACACGAGCGAAGCGGAGGTTACCGCCTTCCGCGAATCGCAGAACCTCTACCCGGTCTATAAGATGATCGACACCTGCGCCGCGGAATTCGCCGGGGACATCCCCTATTTCTACGCGACCTACGAATCGGAAAACGAATCCATTCCGAGCGACCGGCAGAAAATCATCGTGCTGGGCTCCGGCCCGATTCGAATCGGTCAGGGCGTCGAGTTCGACTATTCGACCGTCCACGCAGTCATGACCATCCGAAAAGCCGGCTATGAAGCCATCATCATCAACAACAACCCGGAAACCGTCTCGACCGACTACACGACGAGCGACAAGCTCTACTTCGAGCCGCTGACGGTGGAAGACGTCATGAACATCGTCCGCCTGGAGCAGCCGATCGGCGTTATCGCATCGCTCGGCGGCCAGACCGCGATCAACCTTGCCAAACCGCTGTCGGAGCGCGGCGTCCGCATGATCGGCACGGACAGCGAAGCCATTGAACGCGCCGAAAACCGCGCATCCTTCGAGGCGATTCTGAAGCAGCTCTCCATCCCGCAGCCGCCCGGAGATGCCGTCACCGATATCGAAACCGGCGTTGCAGTGGCCGAACGAATCGGCTACCCCGTGCTGGTGCGCCCGAGCTATGTCCTCGGTGGCCGCGCCATGCAGATTGTATCCAATGAAAAGGCGCTGCGCCGATACCTGAAAACCGCCGCAGCGGTCAATGTCGAACAGCCCGTCCTCGTCGATCACTATATCTTCGGCAAGGAGGTCGAGGTGGACGCCGTCTGCGATGGGAAGGCGGTCTTCGTGCCGGGCATCATGGAACACGTCGAACGGACGGGAATTCACTCCGGCGACAGCATCAGCGTGTACCCGCCGTTCTCCATCTCCGACCGCGTCCGCGAGACGATTCTCGACTATACCTGCCGCCTCGGCCTTGGCCTCGGCATCGTCGGCCTGTTCAATATCCAGTTCATCGTTGACCGTGAGGAACGCGTCTTTATCATCGAGGTGAACCCGCGTTCCTCCAGAACCGTGCCGTTCCTGTCCAAGGCGACCGGCTATTCGCTGGCCGATATCGCCACACTGGCCATCCTCGGCAAATCGCTGGAGGAACAGGGCATCACGGAGGTCTGCCCCAGGGATAAGGAGAGATGGTACGTCAAGGTTCCGGCCTTCTCCTTCTCGAAAATCCGCGGGCTGGATGCCTACCTCTCCCCAGAAATGAAATCGACCGGTGAAGCCATCGGCTACGATAAGACCATGACACGCGCTCTCTACAAGGCGCTGCAGTCCTCCGGAATGCACGTGGTCAATTACGGCACCATCTTCGTCACGGTTTCCGATAAGGACAAGGAGGAGGCACTGCCGCTGATCCGCCGGTTCTATGACCTCGGCTTCAACATCGAAGCGACGCACGGCACGGCGGAATATCTGAAGGCACACGGCATTCGCACACGCGCATTGGCCAAGCTGAGCGAGGGCAGCGATGAAATCCTGCGCGCCCTGCGTCAGGGTCATATCAGCTATGTGGTCAACACCAGAGACATCGATTCCGTCAATCAGGAAACAGACGGCTATCAGATTCGCCGCTGTGCAGCGGAGAACAACGTCACCATGTTCACGGCGCTGGATACGGTGCGCGTCCTGCTGGATGTTCTGGAAGAAACCACACTCTGTATTTCAACGATTGATGCATGAATAGGGAGGGATCTGCTTGCTGAAAACCATGCTGACCGTGACCGGTCAGACACAGCTGACGGACGTTGTCTATCAGATGACGCTGACGGGCGCGGAGCTGGCCTGTGAACCCTGCAAGCCGGGACAGTTCTTAGCACTTGCCCTCCCGGGGCATACGCTGCGCCGTCCGATCTCCGTTTGCGACAGGGACGGAACGACCGTCACCATCATCTATAAGGTGGTGGGCGAGGGGACGGAGCAGCTCTCCAAAATGAGCGCGGGAGCCGAGCTGGAGGCACTCTGCTTCCTGGGCAACGGATACGATACCGCGCTGTCCGGAGCGCGCCCGGTGCTGCTCGGCGGCGGTGTCGGCGTCCCGCCGCTGCTGCTGCTGGCCAAAACGCTGCTGGCGGAGGGCAAACAGCCGTCCGTGATTCTGGGCTTCAATACCGAAAAGGAAATTTTTGCGGAGGATGCGTTCCGTGCGCTGCACATTCCGGTCACGGTCGCAACCGCCGACGGCAGCTACGGAGAACGCGGATTTGTCACGGACGTGCTGCGCAAATGGAAGGACTATACCTATACCTTTGCCTGCGGCCCGGAACCGATGCTGCACGCGGTCTACGATGTGGCAGACAGTGACGGCCAGTACAGCTTTGAAGAACGGATGGGCTGCGGCTTCGGCGTCTGCATGGGCTGTAGCTGCCAGACCAAATATGGCACAAAACGCATCTGCAAGGATGGCCCTGTGCTGCAAAAGGGGGAGATCATATGGTGACAGCCGTTGAACTGAGCGGGTTGACGCTGAAAAACCCACTGATTGCCGCAAGCGGTACCTTTGGCTTCGGCGAAGAAATGGCCGAGCTGTATGACCTGAACTGCATCGGCGGCATTTCCGTCAAGGGGACGACGAAATCGGCGCGCTTTGGCAATCCGACCCCGCGCATTGCCGAATGCCCCGCGGGGATGCTGAACGCGGTCGGCCTGCAAAATCCGGGCATCCGCGAGGTCTGCGCCCATGCACTGCCCAGCCTGCGGCAACGCTATCAGGGCGTGATTCTCGCCAACATCGGCGGCTTCTCCCTGGACGAATATGCGGAGTGCTGCGCCGAGGCCGACCGGGAACCGTCGGTCGATCTGATCGAGCTGAACATCAGCTGCCCCAATGTCCATGACGGCGGGATGAGCTTCGGAACCTCTGCGGCAGCGGCGGAGGCGGTGACGGCGGCAGCACGCCGCGCCACCAAAAAGCCGCTCTATGTCAAGCTGACGCCCAACGTGACGGACATTGCGGAAATCGCAAAAGCCTGCGAGGCCGGCGGCGCAGACGGCCTGAGCCTGATTAACACCGTGCTGGGTATGCGGATTGACGTGGCGCGCCGCCGCCCGGTGCTGGCCAACCGCACCGGCGGACTGTCCGGCCCGGCCATTCTGCCGATCGCCGTCCGCTGCATCTGGCAGGTCTACGAGGCCGTTTCCATCCCGCTGATCGGTATGGGCGGCGTCAAAACGGCAAAGGACGTGCTGGAACTGATGCTGGCCGGTGCCCGCGCCGTTCAGGTCGGTGCTGCCACCCTGCTCGACCCCTTTGCCCTGCGCGACCTGGCTGCTGCGCTGCCGGAGGAAATGGAACGCTACGGAATTCGCGATATCAATGAAATTGTTGGAGGTGCCCATCGATGAATCGAGATGTCATTGTCGCCGCTGATTTTGCCAACCGGGAAGAAACGCTCCGCTTTTTGGAACCGTTTGAGGAAGAACGCCCGTTTTTGAAAATCGGGATGGAATTGTATTACGCCGAGGGGCCGTCGATTGTGCGGGAGCTGAAATCACGCGGCCACCGGATTTTTCTGGATTTGAAGCTGCATGACATTCCCAACACCGTCTCCCGCGCCATGCACGTCCTGTCGTCGCTCGATGTGGATCTGGTGAACCTGCACGCAGGCGGCGGCCGCGCCATGATGGAGGCTGCGCTGGAGGGGCTGACACGCCCGGACGGTTCGCGCCCGATGCTCATTGCCGTTACCATGCTGACCTCCATCAGCGAGGAACGGATGCATGAAGAGCTCGGCATCGGTGCGCCGCTGCCGTCTGTCGTGATGCAGTACGCCAAAAATGCCCAGGCCGCCGGTCTGGACGGCGTCGTCTGCTCACCGCTGGAAGCGGCTGCGGTCAAACAGGCCTGCGGCCAGTCCTTCCAGACCGTCACGCCCGGCGTGCGCTTTGCCGACGGCGCAGTCGGTGATCAAAGCCGCATCACTACTCCGAGCGGTGCCCGTGCGCTGGGAAGCGACCTGATTGTTGTCGGTCGCCCAATCACGCGTGCAGATGACCCCGTTGCGGCATACCGGCGCTGTGTGGCCGAATTTGTGAGAGGAGAAACGACAAGATGACGGATACCAGAAAAACCATTGCAGAGGCGCTGCTTTCGATTCGCGCCGTCTTCCTTCGCCCGGAGGAACCGTTTACCTGGGCGAGTGGAATCAAAAGCCCGGTCTACTGTGACAACCGCCTGATTCTGACCGCGCCGGAGGTGCGGACAGTGGTGGAACAGGCCATTGCCGATACCATTGCAACCACCTATCCGACCTGCGAGGTTCTGATGGGAACCAGCACCGCCGGAATCGCACACGCAGCCATTGCCGCACAGCTGATGGGACTGCCGATGGGCTACGTCCGCGGCAGCGCAAAGGATCATGGCCGCAACAACCGCATCGAAGGCCGATTGGAAGCCGGACAGCGCGTCGTCGTTGTGGAAGACCTGATTTCCACGGGCGGCAGCGTCATTGAAGTTGTGGACGCCCTCCGCGAAGCCGGAGCGGATGTCCTCGGCGTGGTCAGCATCTTCACCTACAATATGCAGAAGGGCAAAGACCGCCTGATGGAAGCCAATGTACAGGCCGTCAGCCTGACGGATTTTGACGCCGTGACAGAGGCAGCTGCGGCCACCGGCATGATTCGCCACGAGGATATCGCACGCCTGCTGCGGTTCCGCGATAACCCGTCCGATGAAAGCTGGATTGGAGGCGCTCAATGAGAAGCGTCATCGATATACTGGATTTGTCGGTTGAAGAGATTGAGGCGCTGCTGCAGCGCGCAGGCGACATCATTGACCATCCGGAAGCGTATGCGGAGAGCTGCAAGGGCAAAAAGCTGGCAACGCTGTTCTTTGAACCCTCCACGCGCACCCGCCTCAGCTTTGAGGCGGCCATGCTCGAGCTGGGCGGCAGCGTGATCGGCTTCTCGGAGGCGTCCAGCAGCTCGGCCTCCAAGGGCGAGAGCGTCGCGGACACCGTGCGCGTCGTCAGCTGCTACGCGGATATCATCGCCATGCGCCACCCGAAGGAGGGCGCACCGCTGGTCGCATCCATGAAGGCCGGTGTCCCGGTGATCAACGCCGGTGACGGCGGCCACCATCACCCCACACAGACGCTGGCCGACCTGATGACGATTCGCCGGGAGCGCGGCTCGTTTGAAGGGCTGAATATCGGATTGTGCGGCGACCTGAAATTCGGCCGCACCGTCCATTCGCTGATCAATGCGCTCTCCCGGTATGAAGGCGTGCGCTTCACGCTGATCTCACCGGCAGAGCTGTGCCTGCCCGACTATGTCCGCCAGGATACGCTGGAAAAGCAGAAGATCGCCTATACGGAGACGCGGAGCCTGGAAGAGGTCATGCCGACGCTGGATATCCTGTATATGACGCGTGTGCAGCAGGAGCGCTTCTTCAATGAGGCCGACTACATCCGCCTGAAGGACAGCTATGTCCTGACCCCGGAAAAGCTGACCACCGCCAAACCGGAAATGCGGATTCTGCATCCGCTGCCGCGTGTCAATGAAATCGCCTGCTCGGTCGATGATGACCCGCGTGCCTGCTATTTCAAACAGGTGCTGTATGGGAAATATATGCGCATGGCGCTGATCCTGATGCTGCTGGGCCGCTAAACAGGAAGGAGCAAATCAACATGACTGTAGATTCCATTAAAAACGGCGTGGTCATTGACCACATCGCGGCAGGTCACGGCATGATGCTGTACCGGCATCTCGATCTGGATCGCCTGACCTGTCCGGTGGCGCTCATCAAAAATGCCGTCAGCGCACAGCTCGGCAAAAAGGACATCATCAAAATTGACGGTGTGCCGGATATGAACCTCGAAATCGTCGGCTATCTGGCACCGGGCAGCACGATCAACGTGATTCGGGACGGCGCAATCATCCGGAAATGGCACCCGCCGCTTCCCGAACAGGTGACCGGCGTCATCCGCTGCAAAAACCCGCGCTGCATCACTTCGACGGAGCAGGAACTGCCGCACATTTTCCGCCTGACCGACCGCGAAAACCACGTCTATCGCTGCGTCTATTGCGATACCCGCGCCAAAAATACGCTCTGAACCCAAACAGTCGATTCTGCACCGGACAAAGCTCCGCGGCAGAATCGACTTTTTTTGAATGCTTTGTATCTTCTGCTTGACAAGACAGACGAATTTCCTGTATAATGAACCTGTCCATCATTCATCAGAGGGGGAACGCGTATGAAAAGAAGAAAGCGGATGCTTTTGCTGGCGCTGCTGGGCGGGCTGCTGCTGCTGGCCTCCTGCGCAACGAAGCAGGCTACGTATACCGGCGCGAACGAGACGATGCAATCGCTGTTCGAGCTGGGACTGGTCGGAGATGGCGCACAGCTGGAAGCCAGTCGGGAGCTGACCTATGCGGAAGCCACCATGCTGGCCGCACGGGCTCATGCCGACATCCACCGGGAAACCATCGCCAAATCGCTCGGAAAATGGTACACCCCGTATTTGAATTACGCGAAAAAGCACGAGTTGATCGATGAAATTCCGGACAATCCGGAACGGCCTGTGCTGCGGTATGAAGCCGCTGAAATGCTGGCAGCCGTATCGGAACCGGCGGAAATCAACGACATCCGCGCCATCCCGGATACGGCCGGAACCACATATGATGCTGCCGTTCTGAAGCTGTACCGCGCCGGTCTGACACTCGGCACAGACAGCCGCGGCAATTTCCTACCCGGCGGCAGCCTGACGGCCACCCAGGCGGCGGAATGGTATCTGCGGCTCTTTGGCAAGCAGCCGTGCCTGACGGGAACACTGGATCGGGTGACGGAGGATGACGCCTACAATCTGGTGATCAATTCCTCCTGGAACGCCGTCAAGGAGGGGCTATCCTCCGGCTGGACACTGGACAACCGCGGCGGTGTGCCGCGCAATTCGCTGACTGGCGGCTACGGCACGCTGATCGATATCTCCACCGAAGCCGGGACGGCGCTGATTCGACATCTGAACCGCACGGAAACCGGCACTCTGTCGCTGTTTGCCCGCGTGGAAACAGACGGCGCGGACGGCGCCTATCTCGAATTCCGCAACGAAGCAGATGCTTCCGTCTGGCAGCTCATGACGATGGATGGCGCCTGGCAGTATCGGCAGGCCGACGGCAGCTATGTGCGCCTGACAGACCTGACGGCGGAGCAATTCGACATTCGGGCGGAGATCGACCTCGACAATGTCCGGACGACGATCTCTGTGAATGGCGAAACACTGGGCACCTGGCCGCTGGCCGTCGAACCGGCAGACTGCAACGTCTACAACTTCCGCTTCGCCACGACAGAGGCGGGAACGCCCACCCTCGTCCCGATCGTCATCCAGATCGACGCCAACTACGCACTCAATGAAACGCTGACCTACCTGACCAATGAACAGCTGCCCGACTGGACGCTGAATGCGGCAAAGGCGGATGCACTGGGCGGCGTGCTGACGCTGTCCGCAAACGGCGCGGCGTCCGTTTCGTTTGATCCGGTTCCCGGCAAGGCCGTCGCCGAATACTGGATGTTCTACTGCCGGGACGGCGCGACGCAGTGTACGATCGAAAGCGCGGGCAACCCGATCGTGAAGATTACGTCGAGTGAAACCGGGTTTGCGCTCAACGACACACGGGTTTACCCGTGTATCTATGATCAGCTCTGGTACCGCTTCCGGCTCGAATTCGATTTCGCGGCGCAGACGGTGCATCTGAAAATCAATGGCCGCGAAGTGGCCACAGCGCCCTTCACCGCCTATACGACCTCCATCGACCGCCTGGCGCTCCAAAATCCGGGCAAAACAGACGCCAGCTTCGACAACTTCAAGGTCTTTCGAACGTTCGAACGCGACGACTATGTGCCGGAACCGGTGGTTCCCGACAAGCAGACCGATTATCTGGTCGGCATGAACGTCTGCTCGCTCTGGCGCAACGGCGCACATTTCGGCTGGTCGTGCGTCTCGCCCTATGAAGACCCGCAGCCGGTTCTGGGCTACTATGATGAGGGCAATCCGGAAACCGCCGACTGGGAAATCAAATACATCGTGGAACACGGCGTCGATTTTCAGGCGTTCTGCATCTACATGGACAGCACCGATGCGCCGCAGCGCCCTGCAACCGAACACCTGTATAACGGCTTCATGAACGCGAAATACTCCGAGCTCACGAAATTCTGCGTGATCTGGGAATGCCAGAACGCCGGAAGCCCGACCTCCATGGAGGAATGGAAAACCAACTACGTCCCGTACATGATTGAAAACTTCCTGAAGGATCCGCGCCACGTCACCATTGACAACCAGCTGCTCCTCTGCGTATTCGGCAGCGACAGTCTGGCGGCGCGTTTGGGCGGGGCCGAGCAGGTCAAGGCGGCCTTTGCCTATCTCGAAGACGAGGTCCGAAAGCTCGGCTTCGACGGCATGATTTACCTGGCGTGCAGCACCCGTACCAGCCGGGAGCTGGCGGATATGGGCTTTGACGGCTGCTATGCATACAACTGGGGTACCGACGGCTATCAGCTGTCCTATACGCAGCAGTCGATTCTGAACAGCGCCCGACAGCAGAAGCGCGGCGTCTATACGGTGCCGACCATCAGCGTCGGCTTCAACAGCCTGCCGTGGCACGGCGTGCGCTATCCGATGATGAGCATGGACGATTATGCCGATGCGCAGGAATGGGTCAAAACCGAGTACCTGCCGACGTATGCCGAGGAAAGCTGGCAGAAGCAGCTCGTCATGCTCTCTACCTGGAACGAATACGGCGAAGGCACCTATCTCATGCCGACAACCGATGAGAAGGGCTTTGGCTATCTGGACGTCCTGCGCGAAGCGTATACCACCGCATCGGCGGATGCATCGCTGAATGTCGTGCCGACGGATGCGCAGCGTGCGCGAATCAACCGACTGTACCCGCAATACCTGCACCTCCTGCGCCAAAACGGCGAGGAGCATACACCGGTGGGCACCTCCAAGCTGGAAACCGTCCGCACGATCGACCTCCGGAACGAATCGGCGAGCCGTCTGAATGGAATCCGGAATGCGTCCCAAACCGCCGAAGGGCTGACCGGCGAAACGGAAACTGATGACGCGTCCATTGTCTTCAACAACATCGAGGCGCTTTCCCTCCCCGACGTGCAGTACATCCGGATTCGCGCCAGGCTGAAGCCGGGAACGGCTCTGCAGATCTTTTACACCACCAATACGGACAGCGAGTGGAACGAACGCAAAAGCGCGACATTTGCAGCGGCCGAAACCGAGGAATGGGTCGATTACTACCTCTCCACCGCACGACTGGAACGCTTCTTTGGCAAGCTGACCGCATTCCGACTGGATCCCGGCAAAACGGCGGGACAGAGCTTCGCCATCCAGTCCATCGACTTCCTGCAGCTGAACCCGACGGGACAGCTGTCGGATACGATTCTGGTTGACACGAACCCGCTGACGCTTACCATCCGGCCGATGCTGAAGGCCGACGGCGAATGCTATGTGGCGTTTGAACCGGCAGCCGGTCTGGATTTCGCGCTGGGCTGCTACCATGAATGGGACGCGGATGAGCAGCGCCTGACGCTGTCCACCGTCCGCCACACGCTGACGTGCCAAGTCGGCTCCGATACCTATGAGCTGGACGGCGCGGAGAAAACGTGGTCGTCTCCGCTGGAATCGGTCAGGGGTCTGCCGCTGCTGCCGATTGAACGGCTCTGCCGGGCGCTGGAGCTGTCGTATGCGCTGGACGGCAACACCGTTTGCATTCAAACGGACGCGTTTGCGTACTACGAAGCACTGAATCGCGAAACCGTGCCCGGCCAATGGGAGTTTGAAACCATGCTCGACACGGAGGGCTGGAACTCCTACAATATGTCGCTCACGGTGCGGGACGGATATCTGGCCTGCAAGACCACCACAAACGATCGCGATCCCATCCTCTCGTACGGTGAAACGCTGAACCTGTCTGCCGCGGCCTTCACGGGCTTTGAATGCCGGGTGCGCTATCGATACAGCGGCGAGGCGCAATCGATCACGGTCTATTTCACAACGGATGCGGATGGCAACATGGACGAAACGAAGACGATTCGCATTCCCCTGAAGAGCAGCAATTCCGGCGGAGCATGGGAAACGTACCAGATCGACCTGACCCAGCTGCCGCAGTGGAACGGCGTGATTCACGAGCTCCGCTTCGACCCGTTCAATGCGGACGGACAAATGGAAATCGACTATCTCCGCTTCATCCCGAAAAAATAAATCCTGACGAAAAAATCCGACCGATAACCGGTCGGATTTTTTGATGTCCAGCTGAAAAACAGGCTGCGCTCAGGAAACAGTGCTCCCGGTGGCTTCGCAGGCCAGCGCTTCCACCTCACTCAGCGACAGACTTTCGCCGCGCCGGGAGGAATCCAGCCCGCAGCGGCGCATGGCGTCGCAGACATCCGGCATGGATTTCAGACAGTTGGCCAGCGTCTTGCGGCGCATGGCGAAAATCGCGGTGGCAATGGCCGAAAAACGCGCCTCCGCCGCATCCACCAGCGGCTTGCGCGGGACAAACTGCAAAACCGTGCTGTCTACCTTGGGCTGCGGATAAAAGCAGGAGCGCGGGACGGAGCAGACAGAGGTCACATCGGCGTAATGGTGAACGAGCAGAGAAAAGAGACACCAGTTCTGGGAGCCGGGCGCACACAGCAGCTTGGCGGCCGCCTCCCGCTGAATCATCACCGTGACGCGCTCAAAGAGGCGGGACTCCAAAAGGCGAAGAATGGCCTTGGTCGTAATATAATAGGGCAGGTTGGCCGCCGCCACACGTCTCGTTTGTGGGAACTCCGCAAGGAGCGACGCGTAGTCCGCCTGCAGGGCGTCTCCGTGTACCAACCGGACATTTTCTTCGTCGGCCAGCGTTTTGTGCAGCACCGGAAAGAGCGCGTCATCCAGCTCCAAAGCAACCACCTGCCCGGCGCGTTCCGCCAGCGCACCGGTGAGCGCGCCAAAGCCCGGCCCGATTTCCAGAACAACGGTATCCGAATCCAGCCCGGCCCGTCCGACGATCGTTTCGATCACGTTCGGAGATACCAGAAAATTCTGTCCGAGACTTTTTGAAAACTGAAAGCCGAATTCGGCGCACAGCGATTGAACCCGTTCGACGGTGCAGGGTTGCATGGTCATCCATCCTTCTTGCAGCGGTGTGATACCTGTATATTATACCATAGTCTGAACGGAAAAACAGCGGACAGAACCGCCAAAGACGGAGAAATCTGCCGAGGTCGCTTGTTTTCGCCCGGACAGTGTGCTATAATAAGAGCAGACAAACTGAGTTACAGGAGAGGAGCTTTTTTATGGCACTTACATATCGTGAACAGGCCTACAAAACCTTTGGCCGTGTCCTTGCAATTGAAAATGGCGACATGGAACTGTATGTCACGCTGGATGTCGGCCCGCGGATTATCCGCTATGCGCTGCCCGGCGGTGAAAACTTCATGTTTGAAGACGTCAATGCGGAAATCGTGGAGCAGAGCGCTGCCTTCGATGCTCATTTTTATCCGGGCGCATACTGGCGCACATACGGCGGCCATCGCATCTGGCTCACGCCGGAAGCCAAACCGGATACCTACTATCCGGACAATGACCCCTGCACCTATACCGTCAACGGCAACGTGATCACAGTGACACCGCCCGCACAGAAGGCTTCCCAGGTGGCGGAACGGCTGGTTCTGACCGTTCCGGAATCCGGAACGAGCGTGGTTGTCCGCGCAGAAGCGACCAACCTGGCCGACCACCCGCAGACCTTCGGCGTGTGGCAGATTTCGGTCATGTGCCCGAACGGCCTGGCGGTTGTCCCGCAGACCCTGCGGGATACGGGGCTGCTGCATAATCGCCGGATGTCCCTCTGGCCGTACTGCGAAATGAACGATGCGCGTGTTTACTGGGGCAAAACGCTGTTCACACTGCGCCAGGATCCGAGCGCAGACCGCCCGTTCAAGGTCGGTACCTCCAACGAACGCGGCTTCGCAGCCTACCTCTGCCACAACGCCATGTTCGTCAAGCGTATGCCGTTCTACGCTGACGTCCCCTACCCGGATGACGGCTGCAACTTCGAAACCTACACCAACCCGCAGATTCTCGAGCTGGAAAGCCTTGGCAAGCTGGCACCGGTCGCACCGGGCGATACCGTCAGCTCGGAGGAGATCTGGTCACTGACGCCGAATGTCACGGCTCCCGATGCCTCGGACGAAGCCGCGCTGGCCGCCCTGCTGGACGCTTACATCGAATAACGCCCAGACGCCGCGATTTTGCCAGCAAATGGGGCAATCGGCAAATATTTACGGTTTGTTATTGATTTTGCCTGTGCAATGTGTTATAATAAAACTGCAAAAACAAAGGTTCCGTCAGCTCCGGCACAGCCCGGCATTACAGTAAAAGGAGAGGTTCCTATGATTAAATGCATCGTCGGCCTGAAAGGCTCCGGCAAAACCAAACAGCTGATTCAAATGGTCAATGAGACTGTCCAAAAAGAACACGGCAGCGTGATCTGCATTGAACAGTCGCAAAAACTGACATATGATATTAACCATCATTGCCGCCTGATCGATACGGTGGATTACGCGATCTCCGGCTTTGAAGGATTTTATGGCTTCATCTGCGGTCTGTTTGCACAGAACTACGATATCAGTACCATCTTTGTAGACAGTCTCTATAAAATTACCGGTAGCAGTGATCCGGAAGAAGCAAAGACGTTCTTCGAAAAGCTGGATGTCTTTGCCAAGAAAAACAACATCAACTTCATCATTACCATCAGCGCCGAAGCGGATGAACTCCCGGAAATCGCAAAACTGTACCTGTAACATCTCGAAAGTGAGGAAACATACTTATGGCTGAACAGGCGAATACCATTCGCATCACACAAACCGCTGCAACCCTCGCAGCGATGCTGGGCATCCCCGCACCCGCCGGTGCCGATGAACCGGAACAGATTATCCTCCACAAAGCGGAAAAAATCTGGAACGGCCAGAAAGCAGAGCGTCTGCTGATCTACAACCCGGACGCCGTTGGCCTCTGGCTCTACCAGAAATATACGGCTCGTTTCGATCTCGTGCTGCAGAATGCACAGCTCGATCTGCCGGTCAGAAGCGTTATGCCGTCGGTGACGCCGGTCAACTTCGCTTCCATGTACTCCGGCGTGACCCCGGATGTCCACGGCATCCAGGCCTATGTCAGACCGGTTCTGCGCGTTGAAACGCTGTACGATACCATGCTCGCCGCTGGCAAGCGCCCGGCCATCGTTTCCACGAAAAACGACAGCATCTCGCTGATCTTCCTGGAACGCAACATGGACTACTACATCTACGATACGCCGGATGAGGTCAATGCAAAAGCCATCGAGCTGATGAAAGAAGACAAGTACGACCTGATCACCGTTTACAACGGCAACTACGACGGCACCATGCACAAGTACGGCCCGGAATCGCCGGAAGCGCTGGCCGCTCTGGATCACAACGCAAAGGCCTACGCCACGCTGTGCGGCGTCGCCAACGAAGCATGGGCGAAGTACCGCTTTGCAACGGCCTACCTGCCGGATCACGGCTGCCACGAAATCGATGGCAACTGCGGCAGCCACGGCCTGGATATGCCGGAAGACATGAATATCATCCACTTCTACGACTTCCACAATCCGGCCAACGCCTAAATCACCCTCTAAATCAAAAACGGACTGCCTGTAAAAGGCAGTCCGTTTTTTTGATGTCATGCATTGAAAACATACGCATCCAGCCGTCGGAAGGCTTCCTGCACCCGGGACAGCGGCAGAGCCAGGTTCATGCGAATGCTGGTGGGGTGGAAAAAGCTCCGGCCATCCTGCCACAGCACACCAACCTCGAAACCGGCCTGCATCAATTCGTCCATCGTTTTGCCGTGCGCCTTCAGCCAGCCGTCACAGTCGATAAAGAGCATATAGGTGCCCTGTGGCTTGCTGACCTCGACCCCGTCAAAATGGGTGCGGATGTACTCGACGGCAAAATCGATATTTCCCTTGATGACCTCGTTGAGCTCGTCCAACCACACCGTTCCCTCCGGCTTGTAGGCACCGATCAGACCGTACATGGAGAGCAGATTCATGTTGTTGTAGTGGCTCAAAGCGGATTCCTTGTCCAGCTGTTCCCGGAGCCTGTCATCAAAAACGATATGGTAGGAGCCCACCAGCCCGGCCAGATTGAACGTCTTGGACGGGGCGAAAAAGCTCACAGTCCGCTTGCGGGCCACCTCGCCTACAGTCAGGGGACTGATGTATGCCACGCCGGGGCGAATCAAATCCGACCAGATTTCATCGTCAATCACGTACACATCGTACTTTTCGCACAGCTCATAGACCTTTTCCAACTCCCAACGCTCCCATACCCGGCCGCAGGGGTTGTGCGGGCTGCAAAAAATCATGGCGTGAATGTGGTGCTTTTGGATTTTCTGCTCCATATCCTCAAAGTCCATGCGCCAGATGTTGTCCGCATCCTTGACCAGCGGACTGTGAACGGCTTGATAGCCGTTGCTCTTCAGCACCGAGGTAAACCCTATATAGGTCGGCGAATGAATCAGCACGTGATCTCCGCGGGAGCATAGGACGTTCAGCGCAGACACGACGCCGCCCAACACCCCGTTTTCATACCCGATGTGCTTGGCTTCCAGCCCCTCGAAACCGTGACGGCGCGTCTGCCAGCTGATGATAGCCTGTGTATATTCCTCGCGGGGCTCAAAATACCCGAAGCAGGGGTGCTGCGTCCGGCGAATGATCTCCTCCTGCACCGTCGGCACAACGGCAAAGTTCATATCTGCAATCCACATGGGGATTTGATCAAAGCCGTCTTTCAGAGGCGGAAGGTTCAAAAAGGTGGGCTCCACGGCGATGGAATCCCAGCCATGGCGGTCAATGATGGAAGTGAAGTCATAGGTCATGGGTTGTGGTTCCTTTCATTTGAGAATCGCGCTCCTGCAAACCGGAGCAATTGCCGAAAAAGACGCACGATGGAATCGCCGCAAGCAGGCCGCGTTACGCAGCGTCGACAAGCGGCTCGTTCTCTTTGGGCAGACGACGCCGCGCAAAGAAAAAGCAGACCGCATGGACAAACGCCGTGATCAACCACGAAACCGGGTAGGAAAGGAACAGCACCGTCAACGTCGGGTGGGCGGCATAAATGGTGTACAGCCAGAGAATGCGAAGACCGCACGCACCGGCCAGCGACACAATCATTGGCAAGACCGAGTAGCCGATGCCGCGCATCATGCCGGTCAGAACCTCCATCAGACCACAGAGAAAATAGGTCAGCATGATGACGTCCATCCGGAGCACGCCAAAGTCCACAACCCGCGGGTCATCGGTGTAGAGGTAGAGCAGCGGCCGCTTCAGCAGCATGGCTGCGGCACCCATGAGCAGTCCCACGCAGGATACCAGCAGCGCACAGGAGACGAGCACCCGGTTGATGCGCCGATACTGCTTTGCGCCGAAGTTCTGGCTGGTAAAGCTGAGAGCCGCCTGATAGACGGCGTTCATGGAGATATAGATGAAGCCCTCAATGTTGGAAGCTGCCGTGCTTCCGGCCATGGCCAGAGAGTCGTAGGAGTTGATGGAGGACTGAATCAACACGTTGGAAATGGAGAAAATGCAGCCCTGCAGCCCGGCGGGGAGGCCGACCTGCGCGATTTTGAGAACGGCATCCCGGTGAATGCCCAAATGGCGCAGCGACAGCTTGCAGGGGCCGTCCATCCGGAAGAGACAGAGCAGGACGAGAACAGCCGACAGCACCTGCGACATCACTGTGGCCAGCGCGACACCGTCCACATTCATGCCGCAGGCGATGACGAAGAACAGGTTCAAAACGACGTTCAAAGCGCCGGCAATGAGCAGGAAATAGAGCGGACGGCGTGTATCGCCGATCGAACGGAGAATGGCCGCACCGAAGTTGTAGAGCATATTGGCCGGCATTCCGAAGAAAATGATGCGCATATACAGCTCCGCCATGTCAATGACGTCGGCCGGTGTGTCCATCCACTCCAGCAGCGGACGAGCCACCAGCAGACCGATGCCGACGAGCAGCACACCGCTGATGAAGGCGACCGTGATGGCCGTGTGGACGGACTGACGCAGTTTTTCGCGGTCACCGGCACCATATAGCTTGGCAACGAGGACGTTGGCGCCGGTCGCAAGCCCGGTAAACAGGCCGACGAGCAGATTGGTCACCGAACCAGTGGCACCGACGGCGGCGAGTGCCTGATCGGCCACATCCCCGGCAAATTTGCCGACGACAATCAGGTCGGCTGCATTGAACAGCAGCTGCAAAATGCCCGAGAGAATCAGCGGCAGGGAAAACAGCAGCACCTTACCGGCCAACGGCCCACGGCACATATCAATCTCGTAATTGCGTTTCAGCATGATGATATCCATCCTCGTTTTCTGTCGAATTTCAGCGCAACTTGTATGATACCATAGCGGTTCGGAATTGTCAAGCGCAAAAACCCGGTATCAGGTATGAAAAAGCTCCTCCGGCACAGGCTGCACCGGAGGAGCTTTGAAAAGAACCAAGAACAATGTGCCCCGAGCTTAGTCGTTGTTTTTCCGACGGGAGAGGAGCAGGTTGGCCAGAATGCCGAGAATCAGTGCGCAGGCGATGGAGGTCAGCTTGATCTGACCGAACGTCAGGCACAGGTTGCCGATACCGGTGATGAGAATGATGGAAACGACGAAGAGGTTGCGGTTTTCATTCAGATCAACGGTCTGGATCATCTTCAGACCGGAAACGGCGATGAAGCCGTACAGCGAGATGCAGACGCCGCCCATCACGCAGGACGGGATCGTGGACAGGAAGGTGACAAACGGTGCGACGAAGGATGCGACAATCGCCAGAACCGCGGTGAGGAGAATGGTGACGACAGAGGCGTTACCGGAAATTGCGACACAGCCGACGGATTCGCCGTAGGTGGTGTTGGGGCAGCCGCCGAAGAATGCACCGACCATGGAGCCGACACCGTCACCCAGCAGCGTGTTGGAAAGGCCAGGATCCTTGAGCAGGTCGTGCTCGATGATGGAGGAGAGGTTCTTGTGGTCTGCAATGTGTTCTGCGAAGACGACGAAGGCCACCGGAATGTATGCGACGGCCAGTGTGCCGATGTAGGCCGGTGTGAGGCTCTTGAAGCCCTTGAACGCTTCGACAAAGGTGAAGTCCGGCACCCACTGCATATTGGAGAACTTGGAGAAATCGATGATCTTCAGCGCGTCGATGTTGGCGGAGTTGCCGATCACGGTGAAGATGGCGGCCAGTGCATAGCCGGAGGCAATGCCGATGATGAAGGGGATCATCTTGGTCATTTTCTTGCCGTAGACCGAGCAGAGCATGACAACAGCCAGCGTCACGATGGCGCAGAGCAGGCAGATCAGACCCTTGCCGTTCATCAGATAGGTGGAGTTGGCGCTGTCGTATTCGATGGCACCGGCGCTGCAGCCGACGGCATCCTTGACCGCGTTGGCGGCGAGGGACAGACCGATGATGGAAACGGTCGGCCCAATGACGACGGCGGGCATCAGCTTGTCAATCCAGGCGACACCGGCGAATTTGACAACGAGTGCAATGACGACATAGACGAGTCCGGCGAAGACAGCACCGATGATCAGACCGAGGTAGCCGACCTGAACCGATGCAGCGCCGCCGAAGGCCGCGAACATGGAACCGATGAATGCGAACGAAGAACCAAGGAAGACTGGGCTCTTGAAGCGGGTGAAAAGCAGGTAAACGATGGTGCCGACACCGGCGCCGAACAGCGCGGCGGAGCTGGACATGCCATTGCCGACAATGGCGGGAACTGCGATGGTGGCTGCGAGGATGGCGAGCAGCTGCTGAATGGCAAATGCGAACAGCTGTCCAAACTTGGGTTTGTCTGTAACGCCATAAGTGAGTTTCATGATCTTACCTCCATAAAATATATCAATATAAATTGTGCGCAGAAGAATTACTTTTCGAAGAGCTCCACGCCGGTCGTCCCGTCGTATTCGTCAACGAGCACCGAGATCACCTCGTTGTGCGCGCTGGGAATATTTTTTCCGACGTAGTCGGGACGAATCGGCAGCTCCCGATGGCCGCGGTCAATCAGCACTGCCAGCTGAACCTGAGCGGGACGCCCACCGGTGAAAACGGCATCCATGGCCGCCCGCGCCGTTCGCCCGGTGTAAATGACATCGTCAACCAGAATGATGGTTTGCCCGGTGACGTCAAAGGAAATGTTGCTGCCGAGCAATGCGGGGGAGGGCTGCGTTTGCTCCAGATCGTCCCGATACAGCGTAATGTCCAGCGAACCGAGCGGGGGCGCCGTGCCGCAGATGGCCGCCATATTCTCGGCAATTTGCCCGGCCAGCGGCACACCGCGCCGGTGAATGCCGATGAGACAGAGCTTGTCGGCTCCGTGATTGCGCTCGACAATCTGATGCGACATCCGCTTCAGCATCCGACGGACTTCATCACCGGTGAACAGGTCTGCTTTTTTGATCATTTTCCACCTCAGTTCCTGAAAAACGCATAAAAAAAGCGCCGAAATCGTTTTCGGCACAGAAATACACCTGCTGTCAGCAAAGACAATCGGCCACACCGGGGGAGCTCCTCCGGACATGAAACGGCAATTGCAATACCTTACGGGTCTCTCTGTACCACGCTTAAAAGTATCCTGCAATATGATACCGTCCTGGACGAATTTTGTCAATCGGCAGATTGCACAACTTTTCACCAAATTTCGACAATTCCACCGCCCACCCCCGCCCAATCACCGCAACGAAAGCAAAGACAAGTCCAAAAAATAGGCTCCCGCCCTCGAAAAGGGCGGGAGCGGGTACAGAAATCACCACTCACCGGCGGGTGACGGGCAGCTCCCAGATGACGAGCTGGCGGTAATAGAGTGCGAGGCCGACGGCACCGGCGATCAGCTCGGAAGCCGGGAAAGCAATCCAGACGTAGTTCAGCCCGATGCGGGAGCAGACCCAGAAAATCGGAATCAGCAGGAAAATCTGCCGGGTCAGGGAGAGCATCAGGCTGGTCAACCCGTGGCCGATGGCCTGAAAGAAAACCGGCATCATCAGAGAGAACACCGCGCCCACAAAGCTGGAACCGATGATCGGGAAAGCGACCTTCCCAATCTGTATGACCTGCTCCGATTTGGAGAACAGCCGCAGCAGCTGTTCCGGCAGCAGCGTGAAGCACAGAATGCCGATCAGCATAAACGCCAGCGAAATCAGCAGCGCATGGCGCATCGTATCCCGGCAGCGCGCATGGTTCTTCCGCGCGTGATTGAAGCTCAAAACCGGGACAATGCACGTTTGAAGCCCAAACAGGGGGATAAAGAAGAAGCTCTGCGCCTTGTAGTACAGCCCCAGCACCGTGACGGCAGCGTCCGAAAATCCGGCAAGAATCACATTCAGGACAACGATATAGACCACATACAGCATCTGCATCGCGATCGACGAATATCCGTAATGATAAATGCGGGCAGCCAGCTGACGCATGGCGGAAACGGACGGCGGGCGGCGGAACGCCGTGACGCCGACAATCGCAGCGGAAATCCACTGCCCCAGCACGGTGGCATAGGCCGCACCGGCAATGCCGAGCTCGGGAAACGGGCCGACGCCAAAAATCAGCAGCCAGTCAAAGAGGATGTTGATCAGTGCGCCGATGATCTGCGCGATCATGGGCAGGCGCATATTCCCGCGAGCCTGATGCACCTTCGTCCAGCAGCCCTCCAGAAACGTCCCGAGGCTGCCGACGCAGACGATGGTGCCGTAGGTGACGGCGTCCTCAATAGCGGTGGAACCGGCCATGGCCGACATACGGACGTAGGGGCGGATGATCAAAACAGAAAGCCCGGCGAAAACCGCCCACATCAGACACGCCAGCACCATCCCGGTTCCCGCGGCCGCATCGGCGCGGTGCGGATTCTGCTGCGCGTATTTGCGCGCCATGTAGGTGTTGACGCCTACGCCGGTGCCGACCGCCAGCGCAATGATCGCCAGCTGCAGCGGATAAATCACCGTGACGGCCGTCAGCGCGTCATCGGAATAGCGACCGACGAAAAAGCTGTCAACAATATTGTACAGAGCCTGAATCAACTGCCCCAGCATGACCGGCGGAGCAATCTTCCAGAGAACCCTCCCGATTCGCTCCGAACCGAAAAGCTCATATTGCGCAGTGCGCGTTTCCAAGGCGAATCCCTTCTTTTTTACACAATGGCCGACCCGGATGGGTCAGAACGGCCATCAGTATTTTGCACAGCTTTCGACATTCAGGACAAACACGACAATCCCGCCGGTCTGCACCTTCACGGGCATCGGCGGCAGCCCGGCCATACCGGAGGAGGACAGGAAGGTCGTCTCCATGCGCTCTCCCGCATGGTCCTTCAAAATGCCAAGTGCGTCATTCAAGCGCTCTGCCGCCAGACCGATCATCAGCGTGACGCTTTTCTTTTGCAGAAAACCGCCGGTCGATGAGAGCAATGTTGCGTAAAACCCGCGATCATTCAGCGCGTGAACGACTTCGGATGCATCACTGCCGGATAAAATTGCCAGAATCATTTTCTCACATGTCATTTCCATAGCCAAACCTCCTGTAATTCAATCCTGATAGACAAACGGATGAAACGATATCCGAATGATAAAATTATTATACAATGCACGAACAGAATGTTCAACCAAACTCTGGATAATTTTTGATGAATTTTTTTAGCAAACCGTGAAAAAAGAAGATTCCGCACGGACGGCAGTCCATGCGGAATCGAGGGTTACAGCAGGGGAGTATCCGTGAACGTGACGACAGGGCTGTCCGTTGCATCCGATTCGAAAACCAGAATCTCGTTGTCGCCGGTATGCAGGAACGGAGCGGGGAGATAGAGCGTTTTCTGCGGGCCTGCTTCGTTGAAATAACGGCCGATGTTCTGCCCGTTGACCACGACAAAGCCCTTGCGGAAGTTGTCCAGCCGGACAAACGTATCCTGCGGCGCATCGTCGATGGTGAAATGCCCGCGCAAAAACTGCGGCTGACGGCCGACATCGCGGTAAGGCGCGTAGACGAGCGCGGAGAAATCGTCCATTTCCATCGGTGTCATGTCCCAGCCGAAATGGAACCGCTGGCCAAGGCGGACGCGGTGCAGCCCCTTGTGATCGGCAAAGTGCGGCCCATAGTTGACGCGCCCCATGTTTTCCACGAGAATATCGATGCGCGCAGTTTCGCCCTTTTTCAGCGACAGCTCCGGCTGATCCTCCTTATGCGGCGGGTTCACTATGCCGCGGAATTCGCCGTCGATAAAAATCAGGGCGCGGTCGTGCAGCCCCTCCAGAATGAGCGGCAGCGGCTCGATGGGGCCGCGCACGACGGTGGAATAGAGGAGATAGCCGAGGCTCTGGCCGAGTGCTTCCATGTAGACGGGAGCCGGGCGGTGAACGGTCTGACCGAGGTGCGGCACCTGCTCAAAGAGCAGCGCCTGCTCCGTCAGGGTGACATCGCCATAGGCTTTCTTCGGGGATTCCTGTGCCGTCAGCGGCGGAACCGGATGAAAATGCGTCTGAATCAGCTCGCGAATCGCATAGTAGGCCGGTGTGCGGTCGCCGGCCTCCGAAAGCGGCGCACAATAGTCGTAGCTGGTGACGGTCGGCTGATAAAACTGACTGTAGTTGGCGCCGTTCCAGAAGCCGAAGTTGGTGCCGCCGTGGAACATATAAAAGTTGACCGAGGCGTGCGCATCTGCGATTTCCAGAAACTGCGCCGCAATTTCCTCAGCGGAGCGGGTGTGGTGCTCCTCGAACCAGTGATCAAACCAGCCGCACCAGAACTCGCCGCACATGGTGGGCTGGCCAGGGCGGAAGGCGTTCAGCGCGGCAAATTCCGAGCGGACGCGGGAGCCGAAGTTGGCGACACAGACGAAATCGTCCAGCGTTCCGCCGCTCAGCATCCAGCTGCAGGTTCCATCTGCAGTGTACAGCAGACAGTTGACGTCGAATTCGCGGTACATCTCGACGATGGCGCGCAGGTAATCCGAATCATCCCCAAAGCTGCCGTATTCGTTTTCAATCTGGCACATGATGATGTTGCCGCCGTTGCCCGCAAAATGCGGACGCAGCCGCCGGAACAGCTCTGCAAAATAGTGCCGAACCTTTTCCAGATACAGCGGGTCGCTGCAGCGCAGCTGAATGCGGTCATCGGAGAGCAGCCAAGCGGGCAGACCGCCGCATTCCCATTCCGCACAGACATAGGGCCCCGGACGGAGAATGACGTTCAGACCGAGCGAGGCGGCCGTCTCCACATAGGCTTCAATGTCGCAGATGCCGTCAAAGCAGAAAACACCCTCCTTGGGCTCGTGCAGGTTCCAGAAGGTGTAGGTTTCCACCGTGTTGAAGCCGCATTCCTTGAGCTTCAGCATCCGGTCGTACCAGTATGCGCGGGGAATGCGGGGATAGTGCATGGCACCGGATAAAATCGTGTACGGCTGGCCGTCCAGCAAAAAGTCGTGGCCGTCATAGGTCAGAATGGGCATCTGCAATCCGCTCCTTATTCAATAAACTGTCGTTTGTGGCAAAAGATCGTGCAATCAGTATAACATAAACCCACGCCGTTTGCAAGCAAAAAGATCGCGCAGAAACCGCCGATGCGGCGAATGCGCAGATGAACTGGACACCTCTCTTGTTTTTGAACCGGAAACCGGACAGCTCGTTTGAGAAAACTGCCGAATTTGCTGGGCTGCTCTTGACAGTTGGGCTGACTTCCGATATAATATATAAAATATACTCTCTTACAGGGTGCTTCCAAATTGCATTGAAGGAGTGGTCTGCTTTGGTTCATACCGATTTTTCCCATAAGTTCGCAAAAGATGGAATCACGTTTGATGATGTGCTGCTGATTCCGGCAGCCAGTAGCGTTGTTCCGAAGGATGTAGATGTTTCAACCCACCTGACGAAGAAAATCCGTCTGAATATTCCGCTGATGAGCGCCGCAATGGATACGGTTACGGAATCCCGCATGGCCATTTCCATCGCCCGTGAAGGCGGCATTGGTATCATTCACAAGAATATGTCCATCGAGGCACAGGCCAGCGAGGTCGATCGTGTCAAACGCTCGGAAAACGGCGTCATCACGAATCCGTTCTTCCTGCCGCCGGACAAGACGCTGGCCGATGCGGATGAGCTGATGGCCAAATACCGGATTTCCGGTGTGCCGGTCTGCGAAAACAACCGCCTGGTCGGGATTATCACCAACCGCGACCTCAAATTCGAAGACGATATGTCCAAACCGATCCGCGAGGTCATGACCAAGGATCACCTGATTACAGCGCCGGTCGGCACAACGCTGGAAGAGGCCAAAGCCATTCTACGCCGCAACAAAATCGAAAAGCTGCCGCTGGTCGATGAAAATTTCGCACTGCGCGGCCTGATTACCATCAAGGATATCGAAAAAGCCCTGCTGTATCCGAACTCTGCAAGAGACGATGACGGCCGCCTGCTGGTCGGCGCGGCCATCGGCGATGCGCCGAACATCCTGGAGCGCGTTGATGCATTGCTGGCGGCACACGCCGACGTGCTCGTGCTCGACTCGGCACACGGCCACAACATCAACATCATCAACTGCCTGAAAAAAGTCAAACGCGCCTACCCGAACGCACAGGTCATCGCAGGCAACATCGCGACGGCAGAAGCGGCCCGTGCACTGATCGATGCAGGCGCCGACGCAGTCAAGGTCGGTATGGGCCCCGGCTCCATCTGTACCACGCGTGTGGTCGCCGGTATCGGCGTGCCGCAGATCACTGCGGTATACGATGCCGCGTGCGTCGCAACGGGCTATGGCATCCCGGTCATTGCAGACGGCGGTATCAAGTACTCCGGTGACGTCGTCAAGGCGCTGGCCGCCGGCGGTGACGTGGTCATGCTGGGCAGCCTGCTGGCAGGCTGCGAGGAGAGCCCGGGCGAAAGCGAAATCTTCCAGGGTCGTCAGTTCAAGGTCTACCGCGGCATGGGCTCCATCGGTGCCATGAACTGCGGCAGCAAGGATCGTTATTTCCAGGCCAACAGCAAAAAGCTGGTGCCGGAAGGCGTCGAAGGCCGCGTCCCGCACAAGGGCCCGCTCTCCGAAACCATCTATCAGCTGATCGGCGGTCTCCGCTCCGGTATGGGCTACTGCGGCGCACCGGACATCCCGTCCCTGCAGATGAATGCACAGTTCGTCCGCATCAGCAATGCCGGCCTGAAGGAAAGCCATCCGCATGATATCTTTATCACCAAGGAATCGCCAAACTACAGCATTCCGCAGTAAATCGAAAGGTCTTGTGATACTGTGAAAGTCAGTTTTTCCACCCTCGGCTGTCCCAACTGGACATTGACCGAAGTTCTTGCAGCGGCAAAGGATTTGAACTATGACGGAATCGAGCTGCGCGGTCTGGGCGAAGATATCTATCTGCCGGACGCCAAGCTGTTTACAGAGGGCTGCGGCCGCATCTGTGCGGAGCTTTCCGCACGGGGTCTGATGATCTCCTGCATTTCAACCGACTGTACGCTGCAAAATCCGGATCCGGCCATCCTGGAGCAGACGCGGGCCTACATTGATCTGGCCGCCAAGCTGCATACGCCGTATATCCGCGTCCTCGGCGACACTGCGCCGGAACCGGGCGACCACGTCGATACCGATCTCGTGACAGAGCGGCTGATTCAGCTGGCACCGGAAGCGGCTGCCAGAGGTGTCACGCTGCTGCTGGAATCGAACGGCGTCTACGCCAATACGAAGCTCCTGGCAGACACGCTGCGCCGCGTGAATCATCCGGCTGTTGGTGCGCTGTGGGATATCAACCACCCCGTCCGCTATGCCGGTGAAACGCCGGAAGAAACCTATGCGAACATCGGCTCCTATGTCCGTCACGTCCACGTCAAGGATACCGCGGTGGACGAAAACGGCCAGATCGTCTATAAAATGCTCGGCTATGGTACACTCCCGCTGAAGGAGGCGTTTGCCCTCCTGAAGCAGAATGGCTTTACCGGCTGCATCTCTCTGGAATGGACGAAGCGCTGGCACAATGAGCTGGAAGACGCCGGGATTGTCTTCTCCCATTTCATTTACGCTGTCCGCAAGATGTGGCAGTCCGCCTGAAAAACAGGTACCAATACAGGCCGCTCCGGTTCTCCGACCGAAGCGGCCTGTTTGTGTGCCAAAGCGGCTTCGGCAGACGGGCCCCCGCGAAAACGAAGCAAAAACGATGCGAAAAACGATTCCGGATCCTTGCCTTCTCGTAGAAAATATAGTATAATAAATGGGGTTTTGGTGCGCCGCAAAAACAGAATGAGCTCAAAACCGTTCCAAACCAAAAAACGGCTGAATGCATTGCCGAAAAGAAGAAACAGCGACAGGGTCGCTGAAAAGTGAGGAGATCAACATGGCAAAAGCCCGTCAAACATCCGGCGCCGACGGCCGCGGGGGCAAGCGCATCCTGCGCCCGACAGGACTGATTCTGGCCGTCCTGCTTCTGGCATCGGTGATAACCGTCCTGGCGGTTGCAATGGGACTGGTTCATATCCCGTTTATCGAAGCACTGCTGGAAAAGCTGCACCTCATCAACACGCGAAAGACTGGTCTTGAAAACGGCGACTGGGTGTCCACGCCGACGGAAGAGCACGTCGTACTCGATTCGGAGGAGGGCGTTCTGTATTTCGACAACCAGCTCGTCGTCTACACATTCTCCGACCTCAGTGCCCGTGCTGCCAGAGAGCTGGCCGAGCTGGTGGACGGAACGGTCGTCGGCGATATCAGCGGCTGCATCAACGTGCTGCAAATCGAGGTGGACGCCTCCTCGCTGGAAGACCTGCAGGACATGGCCGACCGCCTGATGCGCGAGGACGATGTCATGTACGCCTCCTACGATTATCCGGTCGATCTGAGCGGAACCGATGCGGACAGCAACCCGTGGAGCGAAAACAGCAATGCGCCCGCAGAGGATCGCGGCAATGAGAGCCACCCGGCCGGGAATGACTGGTGGGCGGAGGCAATCGGCGCGTACACGGCGTGGAGCTACAGCTCCCTGTGCGCCCCGGTCAAGGTCGGCATTCTGGACAGCGGCTTTGACAAGGCGCATGAGGATCTGGCAGGTACCGTCAGCTTCCTGCCGGATTATATCGAAAACAGCGCCAGCGACCACGGCACCCACGTCGCCGGGATCATCGGTGCGCACAACAACTCGGTCGGTCTGCGCGGCATTGCCGATCAGGCCTCCATGATCTGCGCCAGCTGGATGCCCCGCGAAAATGTCAGCTACCTGTCCTCCGGCGATTATCTGGAAATCTTCAAACAGATGATCGAAAACGACGTGAAGGTGATCAATAACTCCTGGGGCTCGAAATACTATTCCGAGTCCGGCTATGCACTGGAAAAGGCCAGCGAGCTGTACCCGGACAACGACGTGAAGTTCCTGCTCGAATACTTCATCCTGAAGCAGACCGGTGCCTATGAATCCTATGTGGATTATATGACGTCGTACACCGAACGGACGGCCATGGACTGCCTGCTCATGATGCTGCAGCTGATGCAGAACGGACAAAAGAATTTCCTGTTCGTCCAGTCTGCGGGCAACGGCTATTATGACAACGGCCAGCCGATGGATACCTCGAAGAACGGCCATTTCTGCTCCCTCGACGAGGCGACCTGGAATCGGCTGCTCGGCGGCTGGTCGGATGAACGGATGGAGCAGCTGGAGGAGCAGGGAATCAACTACCGCGCCATCGATGACCGCATCCTCATTGTCGGCGCGATTCAAAATCAGCGCGACGAAAACGGCAACTATGTGCAGTCTACATTCTCCAACTACGGCGACCATGTGGACATCTGCGCACCGGGCACCGATATTTTCAGCACCTACTGGTCAGCTGATGCACAGACACCGTCCTATCGCCAGATGAACGGGACGTCCATGGCCGCACCTATGGTAACCGGCAGCGCCGCGCTGCTCTGGTCGCTGGAGCCGGATTTGACGGTCGAGGAAGTGCGCTCGCTGCTTTTGGACAGCACAGTCGCCCGGACAACGGGTCAGGGCTACCGCGTGCTGAACATCGGCCGCGCCGTTCAGATGCTGAAGGATGACCTGACATACGGCGATTACCAGTCCTCCGACCTCCCGAACGGTGTCGTGGAATGGAACGGACACTACTACTACCTGTACGAATTTGCGGATACGGACAGCACGTTCACCTGGGATGATGCCAGAGAATTCTGCGAAAGCAAAAACGGCTACCTGGCAACCATCACGTCCAAGGAAGAAAATGATTTCCTCTTTGCCTACATGAAATCCCGCGGCAGAAGCAATGCCTATTTTGGCCTGAACGACGTGGCCGAAGAGGGCACCTGGGTCTGGGCCAACGGCGAAGCGCTGACGTATACCAACTGGCACAGCGGCGAACCCAATGGCCAGAACCAGAACGAAGACTACGGAATGTTCTATTCGAACTTCAGCGACGGCACGTGGAACGACGGCGATTTCGCCGATCGCATCGCCCAGAACGACAAAGCCTTCCTCTGCGAATGGGGTGCCTATGCCCGCCTTGCTGAGTCGGCGGTCCATTCCGATGAACAGGATATCGTGCTCGTGCTGGACGTGTCCGGCAGTATGGATGGCAAGCCGATGGAGGAAACGAAGGAAGCGGCGCAGAAATTCATCGAAACCATCCTGCAGGGGGAGACAAAAGCCAACGTCGGCATCGTCACCTACAACAGCAATGCCCGCTGCATCTCGTCCTTTGCGGATACGCCGGAAAGACAGCAGCAGGTCATCAGCGGCCTGTATGCCGGCGGCAATACCAACATCGAAGAGGGTCTGTTTGAGGCCAAGGCGATGCTGGATGCCGGGAAAGCCCGGAAGAAGATCATTGTCCTGATGAGCGACGGCGAGCCGAACCGCGGGAAAAGCGGCGATGCACTCGTGGCGTATTCGGATACCATCAAGGCGGACGATGTGACCATTTACACGCTGGGCTTCTTTGATGAGCTGGGCGACAGAAAAGCCGCCGCGCAGCAGCTGATGGAACGCATCGCCAGCAAGGGCTGCCATTACGAAGTGGAAAATGCGGAAGATCTGAGCCTGTTCTTTGAGGATATGGCCGACCAGATCAGCGGCCAGAAGTATATCTACATCCGGATTGAGGGCGCGGTGGACGTCATTGTCAGCCGGGGCGACGAATCGCTCAGCTCTGTTGAAGATGAGGAAAACCTGCGCACCGATTTCGGCACCCTGACGTTTGAAGAAAACGAGGCAGGGGACACGGATGACAACGAGGACGACCCCGGCAACATCATCGGCCTGCCCGGCGGCTCCGACGCATCGGATGACGAGGACGATCGCGTGAAGATTCTGCGCCTGAAGGAGGGCGAGGAGTACCTGGTGCAGCTGATTGCCAAGGCGCGCAGCCAGCTGAGCTACACCATTGGCTTCATGAACGATGACGGCCAATACAGCGACCTGCGCCGGTTCGAGGATCTTTCCATCACGCGCAAAACGATCATTGACACCATCGCCGGGACGGGCGAGCAGATCGTCCTGCATATCGATGACGACGGCGACGGCGAATACGACCGCAAATTCAGCGCGGGCTACAACGCATACGGCGAAGAGGTCGCCATGGGTCTGACGCTGAAGCTCGACTGGGCCACCATGCTGCTGACCGGCGGCGCCATCCTGGTGCTGCTGCTGGGCTGCATCCTGTCCATGAAAAAGGCGAGCCGCCGAACCGTCTAAACCGCACACAACCGTGAATATCTGAAAAAACAGCTTCCCCCAATCCATCGGCATCGGGGGAAGCTGTTTTTGCGCTGCCATCGCATCCGCTCACTTTCGAGCAATGCGGCGAAAGGCGGACAGGGAAACGTGATTGTATCGGCGAAAGAAGCGATCCATCGAATATTCGTCGGAAAAGCCGCAGAGCGCGGAGATTTCCGTCAGAGACAGCCGGGTTGCGGAGAGCATCTCCTCAATCCGCGCCAGCTTGGCACGGTTGATGGCTTCGAGCGGCGTCTTCCCAATCTCCTTTCGGAAAATCCGGCCGAGCTGCCGCTGACTCATGTTGACCTGCTCCGCCAGCTCATGGACGGTGAGGTGAATCCCGTTGCACGCCCGAATCCGCGCATCAGCCTGCTGAAAGGTGCGGTGCTGCGCCGCCTCCGTTGGGTCAGGCGGACTGTCCGGATCGACGGCTGCCAGAATTTCCAGCAGGAAGCATTCGGCCAGCGCCTCCACGGAACGCCGTGCGGCCGGAAGCCAACGGTGCTCCTGACGCACCAGCAGCGCAACCAGCTGCCGCATATTCTCGTTGGCTGGTCGGACGACCGGATGGGTGAGCTGCTGGATGCGCTGCCGGACGGTGTCGTCCCGCGCCGTGACGGAAAAGCCCATGATAAAGCGCTTCCCGGCGGAGTCCGCATCCGTCACCTGATGATATCGATCCGGTGGGACGATCAAAAACGCGCCCTCCACAATCCGGATGGGCTGGTCGCCGTCGAGCGTCAGACCGATTTGCCCCTCCAACGCATATTCAATTTCCCAGAAGGTGTGCTTGGTAAAATTGGTCAGCAGGTTTTCAGTCTCGCTGCTGATGACACGCGCCCAAAACAGGCGGCACTCAAACAGCTCATTTTCAATGAACGTGTGGCTGACGTTGACGCTGTGACTGTCCGGCATTTTTCTCACCTCCGCTACATTGTATCACGTTATGTCCGGTTTGGCAATGCTCCAACCGGAATTTTTCGGCCTTTTCCGGTAAAAATGTCCGATTCGGTGGGTTTTCGTGCGACGTTGTCCGATGAAACCCTTGCCTTTTTCCAAAGATTCCTTTATAATAAATATGATCGGTTGATAAAAAAACTGAAACATGACAGACGAGGTGAATCCGCATGGCATCGCTATCCACGGCCTTCCTTTCTTCGCTGCTGTTTGTGATGCTGATGCTGCCGGGCTTCCTGCTGAATCGCCGCCATCCCATCGGCCAACAGACGACGGCTGCTGCGGGTCGCATCCTCTCCGAAATCGCCATGCCCGCGCTGATTCTCTCCAAACTGCTGGAGGCGCACACGAGCGGCCTGAATGTGCGGGACGCGCTCTGTTGCCTGCTCATCCCCATCGCCGTCCTGCTCCCGCTGTACGGCGTGGCCGCTTGCCTGACACGGAGCGGCGACTGCGCACGACATCACCGGATTGCCCGCTTCTGCTCCGTCTTTCCCAACTGCGGCTTTTTCGGCGTACCGCTGGCATCCGCCCTGTTTCCGGAGCGCCCCATCGTCGCCGTCTATGTCTCGCTGGCCAATGTCACCGTTTCGGTGCTGTTTCTGACCTTCGGCCTGCAGACGCTGTCCGGCGAAAAATCATTTCGCCCGGCCAAAATCTTGACCAGCCCGTCCATCTGGGCGACGGCGCTCGGTCTGCTGCTGCTGACGGTCGGGAACCGGATCGAATTCACATTTTTACAGACCTACGCATCTCATCTGGCTGCGCTGACAACGCCGCTTTCGATGATCGTGCTCGGCGTGGAGCTGTCGCAGGTGCAGTGGCGCTCCTTTGTCCAACATGGCCGGGCGGTTGCGG
This sequence comes from uncultured Oscillospiraceae bacterium, assembly GCA_964448855.1. Classification (GTDB taxonomy): domain Bacteria; phylum Bacillota; class Clostridia; order Oscillospirales; family QAMX01; genus QAMX01. The sequence continues at coordinate 40,272 of CAYUXI010000015.1, forward strand.
TCGTATCGTTTTCGAAACTGCTGGTTTCTCCACTGCTGGCGCTGGCGGCCATGCTGCTGCTGAAGCTGCTGCACGTGCAGCTGAGCGCAGACGCCGCGAACGCACTGCTCATCGCCTTTTCCATGGGCACAGCGGCCTCCGCACCGGCGATGGCCGAACAGTACGGGCTGGACGGTACAACTGCCGCCGTGCTCACCCTGGCAACGACGCTGCTGTGCGTCGTCACATTTCCTGGACTCTATGGCCTGCTTGGCCTGATGGGATTTCCATTTTGACTGATCGGGAGGAATTTGTATGAAAATCGGATGCGGAACAGTCCTGTTCCGGAACTTTGACCTCAGGAGAAGCCTGGAAGCAATTCGCAGCATCGGCTTCGAGTATTTTGAAACGCAGGCGGTCGGCCCCTGGTGCCCACACGTCAATGTGGAAAAGGATGATCCTGAAGCGCTGGTTCGCCTGCAACACGAATTCGGCTTCCGCGAAATCACCGGCCTCTGGACGCTGGACGGCAACATCATCGCGAATGACCGCGCGGTCGAATCCGTCACCCGCTCCATCGAATGGGCGGCAGCCGCGAAGATCCCGGTGCTGCATTTGGGCGACGGCCATAAGCCATCGCAGATGAGCGATGAGGATGCGTTTGCTGTGATGGCCGACAAGATGCAGGCGATTCTGGAAGCGGCGCGGAAATACGGCGTCACCGTCGCCATTGAACCGCACGGCACCTTCTCGCTGACGAAAAACGGCCTGCTGCGCCTGCTGACGCTGGGAACGCCCGACGTGCTGGGCGTCAACTACGACGGCTGCAACATCTTCCGCTCGTCCTATGTCGAAAGCGGAAACGGTCAGTCGGGCTGGAAATGCGCCGAAGGCCGGGAGGATGAACTCGAGGTTCTGAAGGCCGTCGGCGACCGGGTGGTGCATTGCCATGCCAAGGATCTCAATGACCACGGCGAATGCGTTGCCGTTGGCGACGGAATCGTTCACGTCCGGGAAATTGTGGAATACCTGAAAGCGTCGGGCTATCAGGGCGTCATATCCGTGGAAACCGAAGGCGGCGACGATTTTGACGCCGTTGTCGAGCTGGCTCGCAGGAGCTATGCATATCTGAAATCACTGATTGGGTAGGAGGAACCTGTCATGAAAAAATATCGGGCAGCCATCGTCGGCTGCGGTGTCATCGCAGACCAGTACATTGCCAACGCGCAGCGGGTCTACAGCGATTACTTCGAAATCACAGCACTGACCGATCTGGACGTTCACAAAGCGGAGGCCTACGGCGAAAAATACGGGATTGCGCTCTGCGGTCTGCCGGAGCTGGCGTATGAAAGCCGCGAGATCGACCTGATCATCAACCTGACCGTGCCGAATGCCCACGAAGAGGTGACGGTTCGCGCCCTCGAATCCGGCAAACACGTCTACACGGAAAAACCGCTGGCGACCAGCCGGGAAGGAATGCAGCACATTCTCGAAACCGCCAAACGCACCGGGCTGCGCGTCGGCTGTGCGCCGGACTCCTTCCTGAGTGCCCCGTCGCAGACGGCGAAAAAAGCGCTGGAAGAGGACTGGATTGGTGCGCCGGTCGGTGCCAACGCCATCTGCGCCATGCGCGGCAATGAATACTGGCGGCCGGATGCTGATTTCTTCTACCACAAAGGCGCAGGCCCGATGATGGATATGGCGCCGTATTACCTGAACCTGTTTGTCAGCCTGCTCGGCAGCGTCGATGCCGTTTCCACCATGTCCAAAATCACCTGGCCGGAACGCACGATCAAGGTCGCCCCGCGCCGCGGCGAAAAGATTCAGGTCGAAGTGCCGACCTACGTTTCCACAGCCCTCCGCTTCAAGAGCGGCGTCATTGCGACGTTCGTCAACTCGTTTGACATCTGGGGCACCCAGCAGCCGTACATGGAAATCTACGGCGAAAAGGGGACGATGGTCATCCCAGACCCCAACCGCTACTCCGGTGAGGTTCTTGTGCGCCGCTTCTCTGACCACACCTGGCGTCCGCTGCCGCAGTTCGTCGAATACGCCGACTATGGCCGCGGCATCGGCATCGTCGATATGATTCGGAGCATCGAAGCGGATGTGCCGCACCGCGCAAGTGCCGAGCTGGCGTACCATACGACGGACGTCATTCTGGCCATGGACGAAGCGGGCGAAGCGCACCGCGAGCTGACCATCACCACCAGCGCCGAGCAGCCCTCCGGCCTCTGGCATACGCCGGAAACCATCCTCTGGA
>CAYUXI010000016.1:0-38782 GCA_964448855.1 uncultured Oscillospiraceae bacterium
CAGCAAGAGCCAGTGCAAGAATGCGAAGCTTTTTGCTCATTTGAATTTGCCTCCTGTTCATATTGTGCCTTTGTTCCCGCTTGAAGGGGTACAATCAGGCTTAAGACCTTATCATTTTATCCGAAATTTCAAGGAAAGTCAAATCATTGACATTTGCTGCAAAAGTACTGAAATCCGTTTGTTTTTGCACATTTGTCCTTGTTTGTCCCGATTTTCTTTTCGGAATTCAATTATTCTCTGTTTTTTTCATGAATTGAAAACAATTCAAAAGTTCGAAATATTAAGAAGTCGAAAGTTCAAAAATTCAATTTCCGTTTTCAGCGGGTACATCTCACCAGATGCTCATTCGCGCAGACCTTTGAAATGTTCAGATTTCACAGCCATTTTCCGTTATTTTAACTTGTTTGAATCCGAATACTTTCCGAAATTCGTTTTCCGCATGAAAACGCCTCAAATTATGAATTCAAAAATTAACGCGTTGAGAATCCCGTCGAATTGCCCAGTTTCAAAACCATGCGGTGCAGAATTCAAAAATCACACCTGAAAAATTTTCCAATTTTTTTCAGGTGTGATCGGGTCAAATTTCGTGTAGCGGGTCGAATTTTGCCTGTCGCGCCTGTTCCAGCTGCTCGGTGGCGGCAGCGCGTACCGCGTCTGTGACCATGTCGCCGCTGTTGATGCGAGCGATTTCATCGACTCTTCCGGCCACCGAAAGCGGCAAAACCTCGGTCAGGGTGCGGTCATTCTGCTGCGCTTTTCGGATCAGGAAATGGGTATCCGCGAAGACGGCGAGCTGCGACAGATGTGTCACGCAGAGCACCTGTCCGCCCGCGGCCAGCGACGCCAGACGGCGGGCAACGCGTGAAGCGGCGATGCCGCTGATTCCCGCGTCGATCTCGTCGAACACCAGCGTCGGCGCACCGTCCACAGGCTGCACCGTGTTCAGTGCGAGCATGATGCGCGAAAGCTCCCCGCCGGAAGCCGTTTTTGCAAGTGGCCGCTGCTGTTCCCCGCGGTTGGCGGAGAAGTAGAACTCGGCGAGATCGATTCCGTCATTACCGAGAATGACGCGGCCATCACGCATTCGGCGGTCAAAGCGGACGGAAAACCGCGAGCCGCTCATACAGAGGTACGCAAGCTCGCCGCAGATGCGGTCGGAAAACTCCGCTGCGGCGCGTCGACGCGCTTCGGACAAGCGTTCCGCCAGTGTGCGCGTCTGTTCATACTGTGCGGCATAGGCCTCCGCCAGCTGTGCGGAGCGCACCTCGGCGTCTGCCAGGCGATCCAGCTCCGTGCGCGCCGATTCCAGCGCATCTGCCACAGCAGCCAGCGAGCCGCCGTATTTTCGTTTCAGGGAAGCCAGCTGCGACAGGCGCGCCTCCATTTCATCCAGCTCCTGCTCGGAGAAGGTGGACGCTTCCAGCGCGGCTTCGAGCGTATCCATACTGTCGCGTAGCACCACAGCAGCATCCGTCAGCGCGGCGGCAACGGTATCCAGCTCCGCAAAGCCCTGCCCGCAGAGCGGCGTCAGCGCCCGAACCGACGCTTCGACGCTTTCGGGTGCAGACGTTTCAAAGCCCTCCAGTGCGCGGAGTGCGGCAGAGAGCGCTGCCGCTTTCTTTCCAGCGTGCTGCGCTGCCGCGCGCCGTTCCGTCAGGCGTTCATCCTCGCCCTCCGCAAGGTTCGCCGACTCGATTTCCTGAATGGTATGGGTCAGCAGCTCACGGCGGCGAACCGGGTCCGCGCCATCAGCCAGGAGTGCCCGTTGTTCGGCGCGAATGGCTTTCAGCGTATGCAGGGCGGCCTGATAGTCGGCCAGCAGCGCTTCCGTCCCGGCATACCGGTCGAGCAGCTTCAGATGTTCGGTCGGGTCGAGCAGTGAACGGCTGTCGTGCTGTCCAAGGGTTTTGCAGAGGAGCGCGCCCAGCGTTCGGAGTGCGGCCAGCGGGGCATTCATGCCGTTGACGTGGCAGAGGTTGCGTCCGTCTGCGTAGACGCGGCGTGCAACGGTCAGCATCCCGTCCTCGCCGACGGGCAGACCGAGCGATTCCAGGCAAGCGGCGACAGCATCCCCGCAGCCGCTGAAGACGCCGGAGACAAACGCCTGTTTTTCGCCGGTTCGAATGATATCCCGCGAGGTGCGCTCCCCCAGCAGTGCGCCAATGGCATCGATGATGATGGATTTCCCGGCGCCGGTTTCACCGGTCAACGCGTTCAACCCGGGCTGAAATGCGATTTCTGCCCGGGCAACCACGGCAATGTTCTCAATGTGCAGCAGATTCAGCATGGTGCTCCCTCCCTCAGCGGCAGATCGCCCGGACTAACTGAGCATTTCGCGGATGGCGTCGCAGAATTCCCCGGCGTGCTTTTCGTCGCGCATGACGAGGAAAATCGTATCGTCCCCTGCCAGGCTGCCAACGATGTGCGGCGGGTTCATATTATCAATAGCGGCGGCGGCGGCCGAGGCCACGCCGGTCAGCGTTTTGATGACAACCATATGCCCGGCATGGTCAATGCGAACCACGCTCTCCCGGAAAATGTTGCGGAAGCGCGTGGAGAATTCATTGCCCGCGTCCGACGAGGCCACCATGTACCGGTAGCGGCCGGCCTGATCCAGTGCCTTCACCAGGCGAAGCTCCTTGATATCGCGGGAGACCGTGGCCTGTGTGACCATGTACCCGGCATCGCGGAGCATATCAGACAGCTCCTTCTGCGTTTCAATGGGCTCTTCCTCGATCAGCTTCAGGATCAGATTGTGACGTTGAAACTTCATGGGTGAACCGTGTCCTTTCTTATCAAATTCGGCGCTTCCATCAGCGTTCCGATAATTTCGAGTTCAGTTTTTCGAAGAAATCGTCTCCGTTCAGACGAATCAGGCGCGTCGTCAGCGTGCTGCGTGTGATAACTGCCGTATCCCCGTCGTACACGGGGATGGAGTCAACACCGTCGCACGAGAAGCGCACGGCCTTGCCGTTGTCATTCCGCGACTCGACGCGGATTTCGCGGCTGTCGCTGAGCACGAAGGATTTCGCATACAGCGCGTGTGCGCAGATCGGCGTCACGACAAAGACACCGGCTGCCGGATCGACCACCGGGCCGCCCGCCGACAGCGAATAGGCCGTGGAGCCGGTCGGGGTGGAGATGACCAGCCCATCCCCGGAAAACGTCTTGATCTCCTGCCGGTCGGAGGACAGGCGCAGGGAGATGTTGCGGAAGGTTTCGCCGCGGGTGATGATGCAGTCGTTCAGCGCACAGGCCGAATAGATTTCGCAGCCGTCCCGGAGGATGGCTGCGCGGAGCATCATGCGCTCCTCGATGCGGTAGTGGCCGGAGACGATGCGCGACAGCTGCGGCAGGGAGTGCCGATCCAGCTCCGTGAGGAAGCCGACATTGCCGAGATTGACGCCGAGCATGGGGATGCCGAGCGGCGCCGCCTCGCGGGAGGCGCGCAGCAGCGTCCCATCGCCGCCGAGGACAATGATTGCATCCGGGACGAAATCAGACAGCACCGCCGACGGCGCGGAGGTGATGCTGCGGCAGTCCGGCAGCAGCGGCACATTGGGCGGCAGCAGGACGGATGCACCGGCATCGGCACAGATGCGCGCCGCCGCCTGCGTATATTGGAAATCCGGGTCGCGCTGTGTATTGGGCAGGATATACAGATTCATACAACACCTCCGTGCGGGGTCTCAAATGCCTGCCGCACAACGGATGAAAGCTCCGGGTACCGGCCGGTACCCGTGCGGGAAAACGTTGCGAGATATTCGATATTGCCGTCTCCGCCGCGCACGGGGCTCACCATCAGGCCAGACAGTCGGAGGCCGTTTTCGGTGAGCATTGTGCAGAAATCACGCAGGATTCGGAGATGGACAGCCGGTTTTCGGACGAGGCCGCCCTTGCCGACATCTGCTCGACCGGCCTCAAACTGCGGTTTGATGAGCGTCAGGAACGTGCCGTCAAACACAGAGGCCAGATGCGGAATGATATGGGAGAGGGAAATAAAGGAGACGTCCACCGAGCAGAACGTCGGCGGGATGGGAAAATGCGCCCGCGACAGCGTGCGGGCATCGGTCTTTTCCAGATTGACCACACGGCTGTCGGAGGCCAGACGCGGTGCAAGCTGCCCCGTCCCGACATCCACCGCGTAGACGCGCTGTGCGCCGCGGCGCAGCATGATCTCCGTGAAGCCGCCGGTGGATGCGCCGATGTCCATGCAGACCTGATCGGTGAGGTCGAACCCGAATGCATCGAGCGCACCCTGCAGCTTATACGCACCGCGGCCGACAAAGTCGTCGTGCTCTGCGATATCGATGACCGCGTCCTCCGAAACGTCCAGCGCCGGTTTGGTGACCGGCTGACCCTGGACGGAAACGAGTCCGCTCTGAATCAGGCGGCGCGCTTTTTCCCGGCTGTCTGTCAGCCCGCGCCGAAAGATGGCAAGATCGAGACGCATAAGCAAGCAGCCTTCCTTTCTCCGCCGCATGGCATCGTCACGGGCTGCGCGGCGAAGCAGGCCGTATCAAAAAATCGAGGTCAATCGCCGCAGGCAAACGCCTCGGCGCGTCGGGCGACCGATTCCGGATCAAGGCCGCAGGCAGCCAGCTGTTCCGTCACCGATGCCTGCTGAATGTACCGGTCGCCGCAGTTGAGTGGCAGCACACGAATCGGCAGGTTGCAGGCGGCGGCAGCCAAATCGACGCCGACAGACCCCTGCGCCGCGCATTCCTCCAGGACGACGAGGCGGCCGGAGGCGGCGGACAGGATGGCTTCCAGCGGAAGCGGATGGATGCGGTTCAGTTTCAAAACCCCGGCAGAAATCCCGCGTTCTGCCAGCAGATCAGCGGCAGCCAGCGCCGTATCCACGAGGCGACCGGACGCCAGCAGCGTGACCGATGCACCGGAGCGGAGCGGACAGACGGCAGAGGATGCCGTATCCACAGAGAACGCCGCCGGGCGGCCACGCGGATAGCGGATGGCAACGGGGCCGTCCGCCGTTTGCAGTGCCGTGCGCAGCAGGGTGCGCAGCTCGGCTGCGTTGGACGGCATCCAGACCGTCATCCCCGGGACGGCCTTGAGCATAGCCAGGTCGTACAGCCCCTGATGCGTCTCGCCGTCCTCGCCGATCAGGCCGCAGCGGTCGATGCAGAAGACGACGGGCAGGTGCATCAGCCCAGTATCGTGCAGGATGCTGTCAAATGCGCGCTGCAGGAAGGTCGAATAAATGGCGACCACCGGCCGCCGCCCGCCCGCTGCCAGGCCGGATGCCATGGTGACGGCGTGCTCCTCGGCGATGCCGACGTCGATCAGCCGCTCCGGGAAGCGCTCGGCAAAGGAATGCAGCCCCGAACCGGCCTGCATGGCCGCCGTGATCGCGTAGATGTCGCGGTTGTCCTCCGCAAGGGTGCAGAGCGTCTCACCGAAAACGCTGCTGAACGTTTCCGCAGACGAGCGGACGCAGCGCCCGGTATCCACGTCAAACCCGTCCACGCCGTGGAAGCGCTCCGGGCTGCCCTCCGAGAAGGCATAGCCGTGCCCTTTCTGGGTGACGGCGTGAATCAGTACCGGCTTGTCAAAGGATTTGGCCTGTTCCAGAATCCGGCACAGCTCCAGCACATCGTGTCCGTCCACCGGGCCGAGGTATTCAAAGCCCATGCTTTCAAAAAAGGTGTTGGGGATGATCGCGTACTTGATGCCGTCGCGGACGCCGCTGAATACGCGGTTGAGGTGCTCCCCGCCGGGAACGGCGTCCAACACGCGGTGGTAGGTTTTTTTGGCAGTCTGATATTTCGGCTGCACGCGGAAGCGCGTCAGCAGCCGGGAGAGTGCGCCGACGCTCTTGCCGATGGACATCCCGTTGTCGTTCAGAATGACGATCAACGGAAGGCGGGACGCACCGGCGTCGTTCAGCGCTTCATAGGCGAGGCCACCGGTCATTGCGCCGTCGCCGATCAGCGCCAGCACATGGTGGCGGCGCGCGGGCGGCAGGCCCTGCTGTGCCCGCGCCAGGCCGAGCGCAACGGAGATGGAGTTGGACGCGTGGCCGGCGATGAAGGCATCGTGGATGCTTTCGGACGGCTTCGGGAAGCCGGACAGCCCGCCCGCTTTCCGGAGGGTGGCGAACTGTTCGCGGCGGCCGGTCAGCAGCTTGTGGACATAGCACTGGTGTCCGACGTCAAAAATCAGGCGGTCACGCCGGGTGTCGAAGCAGCGATGAATCGCCACAGTCAGCTCGACGACGCCGAGGTTGGAGGCGACATGGCCGCCGGTTCGGGACAGTGTATCAATTAAAAAGCGGCGCACTTCGGCGCACAGGCGCAAAAGCTCCGCTTTTGACAGTTTTTTGAGATCATCCGGGCAGTCGATATGCTCCAGAATGGGCGTGCGACTGCCCTCTGCCGCAACCGATGCAGAAACGGCAGGGATGTCGGATTGATTCATGTTGAAAAGCCTCTGTTTGTGAAAATCATGCTGAAATTGTCTTCCATGTTCTTATTTTATCACAATCCTTCGGTAATTGCAAGAGATTCTATGCACTCGATGTAAATTTATGCAGCCGTCTTCTGCAACTTTGACGCTTGCAAGAGCCGTCGGATTTGTGCTATACTATCCAAAAAGAGTACCGGAAATGCAGATTCCGGTTTTTGTGAAAGGAGCAGATGCAGTATGAAACAACATCGGTATCCCCGTGGGCGAAGTGTCAGGTGGGTGCTGTTGCTGCTTTGTCTGTCGCTGTTGACGGCCTGTGCGCACACGGGCAGCGTTGCGACGTCCGCAGACAGCAGCACAACGGAGCCACCCGTCCAGACCGAAGCAGCCATCACCGTCGCCGAAAACGGCGTCAGCCGCTTTGCCCTGATTCGTTCGAAGGACGCAAACGACAACATCAGCCTGCTGGCGGACGAATTTCAGGCCGAATGGGAAAAGCGCACCGGCGCAGCGGCCGAGCTGCTGAAGGATTCGAAGGACGCCGGTCAGCTGGCCGAGCTGCTCATCGGTGACACGAACCGCGCCGAGAGTCAGACGCTGCGGGATGCGCTGACGGCCGCCGGCGGCGACCGGTACGGCATCCTCGTTTCCGATCAAAATATCGCCGTGCTCGGTACGAACACCTGGCTCACCTATCTGGGGCTCTGCCGCGTACTGAATCACCTCTCCACAGACGATGCCGGTCGGGTGCAGCTCGCGCTGCAGCCGAACACGACCTGGGTGTCCGACGGGAGCGACGCCGGATTGCCGGACATTGCGGAGTCCGTTGCCAGCGGCGTCCCGCTCGTTTTCCGCATTGCCGAGAAGGTGGCTGAGGTGCCCGGGCAAGATGGCGGCTACCGCACCATGCAGGGCGGCGGCACCGACGGGCAGTACGCGTATTACGGGATGATCAACGGCGAAACGGATAGCACCTATCTCTTCAAGTTTGAGATTGCGACCTGGACGCTCGTGGCGCAGTCGGAGCTTCTGCCGCTCTACCACTCCAACGACATCACCTACGATGCGGTCAGCCACCGTCTTGTCATTTCCTCCTGTACCGAGAAACATGACTGGAAAGGCATCTGCACGGTTGACCCGGATACGCTGGAAGTGTTGGAGTTCTTCCGGGTGGAAGCATCCAATCGTGCGGTGGAATATCTGCCGGAGCAGAACGAGTATCTGTTGGGTGAAAATTTTGGTTTTTACCGAACCGATGCAAATTTCCAGATCCTTGAGAAACTGGAATGCTATAACAAGGAATATATCACACAGGGGATGTGCTGTGACGGGCGCTATTTTTACGATGTCCGCTACAACACCGTCGATTTGAAGTCGAGAACGCACTACATCGTCGTGCAGGATTTGAACGGCAGCGATTACGGCGCCATCCCGCTGATGAAAACCTCCATGGAGCCGGAAAATATGTTCCGCCTCGGCAGCGACTTCTTTGTCGGCTTCAACGGGAACATCTTCCAGTTTGACCCGGTATACCGCGTGGAGCTGCTGCCGGAAACCTTCTGGTAAGGAGCCCGCAGCATTCACAGCGCACCCATTCCATGCAGAAACGCCTGTCTGACCGTTTGCAAGCGGTCGGGCAGGCGTTTTGTCGCGGAGGGGTGTCCGGTTTATGGGACAGGCCATGTGGTACAATACAGACAGAACAAATGATTTGCCGGGGAGCTCCGGCAGACGGAGGGTACAAACATGGAACTGACACTTGTGATCTTGCTGATTGCCATCTTTTTCATCCGGCAGCTGCGCCGGGAGCGCAGGAAGGCCGCCCGTCGCGCCCGCTGTGCGCGGCTGTCCGCACCGGCTGCACGCGCCGGGAAGCTGCTTTCTCTGCGGGAGGGGGCAGTACAGCACGGCTGGGCGCTTTACCGCGGGCGGCGCGCCTGACGTACTTGCAAAAGAAACCGGAATCCTGTATAATAAAACCATTTCCAAAAGAGAGCTGGTGTTTTCATGCTGACACAACGATTTGGCGCAGTGCTGCAGACCGACCCGACCTTTGTGCGGGAATTTCTGGAAACGGTGCGCAAGCATCCCGGCAGCTGTGATGAGGTCTGGCTGGCCTCGCGGTACGGGTTTCCGACGCTCGAAACGCATCGACAGACGGTGGATGCACTGATGGAAACGGCGGAGCAGCTGCGTGCAGCCGGAATTCGCGTTTCCCTGCAGATTTCCAATACAATCGGCCACGGCCAGTATATGTGTTCTCAGGACAATTCCGGGCTGGTATATGACGGCTCCCCGGTGGAGCACATGGTGGGCACGGACGGCACCGTCGCGGGCTACTGCTTCTGCTGGAACGGTGAACACTTCCTGCGCTATGTCGAGGCGGAGATGCGCGAATATGCGCGGCTGCGCCCGGAGCGCGTCTGGATTGACGACGATCTGCGCGCCCGGAGCCACGACCCGGTGGACTACGGCTGCTTCTGCGACCATTGCATCGCCACCTTCAACGCGCAGTACGGCTCTTCGTTTGACCGTCCGGCGCTGGTGGACGCCATCAACTACGGCGAGGATCCGATCTGGCGGGAGCGCTGGATGGCCTTTGTCCGGGAGGGGCTGGCCAATCTGGTGTTCCGGATTGCCGACATTTTCCGGACGTGCTCGCCGGGCACGGCAATGGGGCTACAGCACGCCTACATCACCGGATATCCCGATATCGGCGTGGCATACCTGATGGATGCGCTGCGCCACGGCAGCGGTCAGGCACCGGCTTCGCGGCCGGGCGGCGGCGCCTATGATGATCACAACCCCGCCGACCAGCTGCGCAAGATGCAGAAGCTCATGCTGCAAAATACCTTCCTGCCGGCGGATGTGACGGATATTCGCCCGGAAATCGAAAATCTGCCGTTTTTTGCCTACGGAAAGTCCGTAGCGGGTACCTGCTATGAGACGGGGCTGTATCTGGCCTCCGGTGCCACCGCCATGAGCTATTCGATGCTGATGCATCTGGAAGAGCCGATGAGCTATCACGAAGCGTTTTTTGAGGCGTTTTCGGCGCACCGCGCCTACTGGGAAGCGCTTTCCGCCGCCAACCGCAGCACGCACGCCAACGGCTTCTGCGTCTGCATTCCGGAAACAATTCGTCTGTACCCGCTCGCCCGCGATGAAAAGCCGTTTGAATGGACAAAGTATCCGATTTTCGCCGGGTCGGAGCTGCTGCGCACGGCTGTGCCGCTGTCCTACGGGCTGAACCGGCAGCCCACGCCGATCTGTCTGCTGAACGCAGCGGAGGCGGCTGTGCTGACTGATGCGGAAATCAGCGCACTGCTGGAGCGGCCGGTGCTGACTGACGGGCGCACTCTCGCCCTGCTGGAGCAGCGCGGCTTTGGCGATCGGCTGGGCGCTCGGGCGGTGCCGATGAACACGCACGCCTTCTACGAGCAGATGACCGACCATCCCGTCAACGCCGGGCTGAGCGCATCGATCTATACAGGCAATCTCACGATGCGGCCCGACCACTTCCGGCTGATCGACTGCGGCGGCTGCGAACCGCTGACGTCCTATCAGACCGAGAGCCGCGATCAGCAGCCGGTTGACCCGGACAGCGCCTATCCCTACGGCATTGGTGCAGCGATTGTCCCGACGGCGGCCGGCGCGCGCTGGGCGGTATTTGGCCGCGACCCGTGGAACGAAAACATCAGCTATGCCCGGCGCAACCAGCTGCTGTACGCCGCAGAGTATGCCGCCGGGATGAAGCGGCTGAGCGCGATTTTGGAATGCCGTCAGCAGGCCGTCCTGCTTCCGCGGGAGAACGACGCCATGGAAACGACCAGCGTTTCCGTCCTGAACTGCACCGTCGGGCGCTCCATCCCGCTCTGTCTGCGGATTCGCCGACCGGCGGGCACCCGGTTCGTCTGGATGACATCCGGCGGCGCTGTCGATCCGCTCACCATCGAATCGGACGGCGATGACGTCCTCGTCACCGTCCCGCCGATTGACCCCTGGACGCTCGGCACGCTGTTCATCCGGTCATGAGCGCGAATGCACAAGGAGGAACCCCTATGATGACAGAGCTCATTCACTTCACGAAGCTGAATCCCGCGGCGAAAACGCCGCTCTATGCGTCGGCCGATGCCGCCGGTGCCGATCTGTTCGCCTGCACGTCGGAGGATCTCCGGATTCCGGCCGGTGGCACTGTGATGATTCACACGGGCATTGCCGTCGCCATTCCGACCGGCTTTGCCGGGCTGATCTATGCGCGCAGCGGGCTGGCCACTAAGCGTGGGCTGGCTCCGGCAAACAAGGTCGGTGTCATTGATTCGGACTACCGCGGCGAAATTCTCGTGGCGCTGCACAACCATTCCGGCGAAGAGCAGACGATCGTTGACGGCGAACGGATTGCGCAGCTGGTCATTGCGCCGGTGCTGCGCGCCACGTTTGCCGAATGCGAATCGCTGGACGAAACGGTTCGTGGCGGCGGTGGCTTCGGCTCCACCGGCCGCAGCTGAGGCACTCCCCCTCCCCTGCCCCACTCCGAAAACAGAAAAAAGCTGCCCGCACTCTGTGTGCGGGCAGCTTTTTTTCAGGGGGCCGTGTCCCCGTTTTTTATTTTTTGCATGGAAGCGAATCAATAGTCATTGCGCTTTTTCCGGCGAATCACCAGAACCGTGCCGCAGACGACCAGCAGCACCACGACAGCGATGATGATATACAGGCTCCAGCCGCTGCTGGACGCTTTGACGCTGTTGAATTTGTCGTTCATGGTCTGAATCGTGTCGGTCGGCAGATTTTCAAAGGTCACGCCACGCGCCAGGACATCCTCCGACGGATAGGCCACCTCGCTGGCTGCCAGGTCGGGGTCGAGATAATCCTTGACGGCTGTGGACGGGGAGGAATAGCCGATGTAGTCCAGGTTGGCCGCCATGATTTCCGGGTCGCACAGGAAGTTGATGTACTTTTCGGCGGCCTCCTTGTTCTCCGCGTTTTTCGGGATGCACATGGCGTCCACAAAGAGGTTATAGCCCTCCTTCGGGAAGCAGAAGGCGAGATCCGAATTTTCCTTCGCCATGGTCAGGTAGTCGCCCGCGTAGTACGGGGCCATCCACGCCTCCTCATGCTGCATCGCGTTGAAGACCTGATCCATGATATAATCCTGCACCAGATCCTTCTGTTCCAGCAGCTTGTCATGGGCGGCGTTCAGGTCGTCCACGGAGGTGGTGTTGACGTCCAGGCCGAGCAGCAGCTCCGAGATGGCAAAGGCATCGCGGCTGTTGTCGAACATCAGGATTTTGCCCTTGTAGTCCTCATCCCAGAGAATCGACCAGCTGTCCACCGGCTTCGTGACGTATTTGGTGTTGTAAATGATACCGACGGAACCCCAGGAATACGGAACCGTATACCGGTTGTCCGGGTCATAGCTCATGTTGCGGAAGCGCTCATCGATGTACTGCGCGTTGGGGATGTTGTCGAAATTGAGCGGAGCCAGCATATCCTCCTCGACCAGCTTGCCGATCATGTAGTCGGAGGGAATGATCACATCGTAGTTGGCACCGCCGGTTTTCAGCTTGGTGTAGAGAATCTCGTTGGTGTCGTAAATGTCGTAAATGACCTTAATGCCGGTGCGCCGTGTGAACTCCTCATTGACGTTGAGCGTGCCGTCGGAGCCGTCGGAGATGTACAGGTTCCAGTTGTACACATAGACGACCTCGCCGGTCAGCGGGACTGCGTCCGTCTCGTCGGCGAAGACCGTTGCAGACGCCGAGAGCGTGAGAAGAACCATCAGCAGAGCAATTATTTTTTTCATCATTGGGGTTGTTTACCTACCTTTTCGTGTGGAATCCATGCGGTTATGCCTGGGAGCGTTCGCTCTGTGCCGAGCGACGGTCGCTGCGCGCTTCCACCAGATTCATGACGATCATGGCGAGCAGCACCGCCATGAAGATCAGGGTGAACAGTGCGTAGACCTTGGGCGGCAGCGGTTTTTTGGTATAGGTGTAAATTTCAACGGGCAGGGTGCGGAAGGACGGCCCGTAGACAAAGTACGAGATGACAAAATCGTCCAGGCTCATTGTGAACGCCATCATGGCGCCGGTGATGATGCCGGGGAGGATTTCCGGCAGAATGACCTTGAAAAAGGACTGTGCCGGTGTGCAGCCCAGGTCGAGCGCCGCTTCGTTCAGGCTGGGGTTCAGCTGGCGGAACTTCGGCAGGACGGACAGGATGACGTAGGGCAGGTTGAACGTGATATGGGCAATGAGGAGCGTTGCGAAGCCCAGCACGTTATTGGTTTTCAAGAGCTGACCGACAAACGCAAACAGCAGCGCCAGCGAAATACCGGTGACGATGTCCGGGTTGGTCATAGGGATGTTGGTGACGGTCAGGACGAGCGACCGCGCCCGGCGACCCATATGGTGGATGCCGAGTGAGGCCATGGTGCCGACCACCGTCGCAATCAGGGAGGAGAGGACGGCAATCAGCAGCGAATTCAGGAGCAGATGAATCAGGTTGCTGTCGCGGAACAGCTCCCCGTACTGCGCGAAGGTGAACCCTTCAAAAATGGTCAGATCCTTGCCGGTATTGAAGGATGCCGCAATCAGGAGCAGCATCGGCGCATACAGCACGATAAAGATCACGACCGTTATGATTTTGGACGCTTTTTTCATGTGCAGGCTCCTCCCGGCTCAATACAGACTGACCTCGTCACTGTCGGTGAACCGGTTCATGATGCCCATGCAGATGAAGATGATGATCATCAGACCGAGTGACATGGCCGCGCCGACATTGACGTTGTAGGTTGTTTTGAACTGGCTCTCGATGATATCGCCGATCATGGCCGTCCCCGTGCCGCCGAGCTTTTTGGAGATATAGAACGTACTCACCGCCGGGACAAACACCATGGTGATGCCGGAGATGATGCCGGGCAGGCTGAGCGGCAGCAGAACGCGGGTCAGGACGCGGGTGCTGCTGCAGCCGAGATCCTGTGCCGCTTCAATGACGGACGGGTTGATTTTGACCAGAACGCTGTACAGCGGCAAAATCATGTAGGGCAGGTAGTTGTAGACCATGCCGAACACGACGGCAGCCGGCGTCCGCATCAGCGTGACCGGGCCGAAGCCAAGGCTGGCAAACAGCTGATTCAAAAGCCCCGTATCCTCGAGGATGGCGACCAGCGCCATGGTGCGGAGCAGGAAGCTCATGCACATGGGCAGCATGACCAGCAGCACGAGGAACCGCTGCCGCGAGGGGCGGGCGTTTGCGATGGCATAGGCGACCGGATACCCCAGAATGAGGCAGATGACCGCCGAAATCGCCGCAAGCCACAGCGAGTCGGCGAATGTCGGTAGATAGTCACCGATGGCGGCGATGTTGTCGAGCGTGAAGCGGCCGGTATTCGTGTCCGTAAACGCAAAATAGGCGCAGACGCCCAGCGGAATCAGGATGAACAGAAGCATCCAGACAATGTACGGCGAAGCAAACCATTTGGTTTTGTCAGTTTTCATCTGTTTCCGCCTCCGTTTGGGAACCGGAATCCTCGTCATATTCCGCGCTGAAGGTCGAATAATCGCCGAACACGCCGGAATATTCACTTTTCCGCATGATGTGGATATCTTCCGGGTTGATGACAAAGGCAACCTCAGAGCCGACCTGCTGATAATCCGTCGATTGAATCAGCCATTTGAAGCCGTCTACGTCGATGATAAACTCATAGTGGACGCCTTTGAACGTGGCGGACACGACCGTGCCCTTGATGTGGCCGCTTTCGTAGGGGATGATATCGATATCCTCCGGGCGAACGACGACGTCCACCGGCGTATTCCGGCCAAAGCCGCTGTCCACGCAGGGGAACCGGCGGCCACAGAACTCCACGAGGTAGTCGTCGAGCATGACGCCGTCGATGATATTGGATTCGCCGATAAAATCCGCGACAAACGCGTTTTCCGGCTCATTGTAGATATCTTCAGGTGTGCCGATCTGCTGAATCACGCCCTTGTCCATGACGACGACGCGGTCACTCATGGCCAGCGCCTCTTCCTGATCGTGCGTGACGTAGACGAACGTGATTTCCAGCTGCTGCTGGATGCGCTTCAGCTCGGCCTGCATATCCTTCCGCAGGCGCAAATCAAGCGCGCCGAGCGGCTCATCCAGCAGGAGAACCCGCGGACGGCACACCAGGGCGCGCGCTATGGCGACACGCTGCTGCTGTCCGCCGGAAAGCGTCGTGCTGGTGCGGCGTTCATACCCGCGAAGGTTGACAAGCTCCAGCATTTCCATCACGCGGCTGCGGATTTCCTTTTCGGGGAGCTTTTGCAGCCGCAGACCGAACGCGACATTTTCAAACACGTTGAGGTGCGGGAACAGCGCATATCGCTGAAAGACGGTGTTGACCTTGCGTTTGTAGGGCGGCAGATCATTGATCCGGACGCCCTCAAAGAACAAATCGCCCGATGTGGGCGTTTCAAAACCGCCGATGATTCGTAATGTGGTTGTCTTGCCGCAGCCGGAGGGGCCGAGCAGCGTGACAAACTCTTTGTCGTTGACCGTGAGGTTGACAGACTTTAATACCTCCTCGCCATCAAAAGACATCTTGACATCGGCAAGGCGTATCAGTTCCTTTTCCATTTATCCTCCCCCTTTTCTGGAACTGCAGGAATGTGCAGTTGCGTGTTATATACTATAGCGCGAATCGCGGAAAAAGTCAAGGGTTTTCGCAAAATTCCAGATTATTTTCTGAAATTCAGCAGGATACCCAAAGAATCGCCGTCAGGAATCGGATTGCTCCGTCATCCTATGGCGTTCGTTGGATTTCTCCGGATTGCTTGCGTTCAAAATCATTTGCCGTTTTCCAGCGTTTCCGGGTGATACACGGTTCCGGCCAGCTCCGGTGACGGTGCCAGAAAGACGCGCCCCTTCAGGTATTGGAGTACGCCGCCGTGCTCAAGCGGTGCAAAATCCAGGCGATAGGCATAGAGTGCCTGTCCCCCGGCCACGCCCGCTCCGCGGCCGTACTTGGTGTCGCCCGCCAGCGGTGCGCCGATGGACGCCAGCTGCGCACGAATCTGATGCGTCCGGCCGGTTTCCAGCTCGCAGCGGACGAGCGCCATGCCGTTCGGCAGCCGTTGCAGCGTCCGATAGCGCGTGGCGGCGTATTTTGCACCGGCAACCGGCTTGGCATACACGTCCACCCGGTTGTCCGCGGCGCGCTTCAGCAGATAGCTTTCGATGCGTCCGGTCGGCGGCTGCGGCGGTCGTTCCGTCAGGCAGAGGTAGCTTTTCTGCACCTCGTGCAATTGGATGATGGCATTCATATCGCGCAGCGCCGCCGCATTTTTGGCGGCAATCACCAGTCCGCCGGTGTTCCGGTCAATCCGGTTGCAGAGCGCCGGGACGAAGGAATGCTCGTCTGCCGGGTTCCACGCGCCCTTCGCCTGCAAATAGGAAAGAATCCGGGCAATCAGGGTGTCCGGGCTGCCGGTATCGTCGGCGTGGACGACGAGGCCGGGCTTTTTGTCGATGATCAGCAGGTTGTCGTCCTCGAACACGATGCCGTCCAGCGAGGACGGGACGAAGCGGTAGGCCTCCGTTTCCGTCGGCGGGTTCAGCTGCGCATCGCTGAGATACAGCGAAAGCACATCCCCCGCCGCCAGCCGCGCCGCCGGGTCGGTCACGCGGGTGCCGTTGACCCGGAAATGCTTCTGGCGAATCAGCCGGGCGACCATGGAGGGCGGCAGGTGCGGCAGATAGGCCGCGAGGAACCGATCGAGCCGCTTGCCCGCGTCGTTGTCATTCAGCGTAATTTCCCGCATTCGGTGGCCTCCTGTCCGTCACGCCTGACAGCCCTTGGCGCGCTGCTCCCGCTCCAGCTTTTCCCGCTCGGCCTGTGCCAATCGCAGGTAGGCCGGACGGAAGCGGTCGGCATCCGTCAGCGTGACGCCGTCCACCGCCTGTCCGCTGATCGCCAGCCATGCGGCCAGTGCGACGCCGTCGGCGTGCTGGAAGCATGCTTCCCCCGCCGGGACGGAGCAGGGAACCGGCAGCTGGCAGGCTGCGGCGGCCTCCGCCGCCAGCGCTGCGCCGTCGCCGACAAAGAGCACCGGCCGTCCGGCCTGTGCCAACCGCTCCATCAATGCATCGAGGCCAATCGCCTCATCCGCCGCCAGTCGGCGGACGGAGCCGGAGGACGTGTCGAACAGCGCGGTATAAACCTGGCTGCGGCGGGCGTCCATGGCCGGGCAGACAATGCCGTCAAAGTTCAGATGCAGGCAGGCCATAGCCAGCAGCGTGGAAACAGCCGCACACGGCTTTTCGGCGGCCCAGGCCAGCCCCTTGAGCGTTCCCGCGCCGATGCGAAGGCCGGTGAAGGAGCCGGGCCCGGCGGCTGCGGCCAGCCAGTCCACCTCATTTACGGTGATGCCGGCGTCAGACAGCACACGCGCCACCATCGGCATCAGCGTGACGCTGTGGGTCAGTCCCTCATTTTCATAGGCCGATGCAAGAACCGTGCCGTCACGCAGCAGCGATACGGAAACCGGCTTTGCCGAGCTTTCCAATGCAAGCACAAACATGGCCTGTCCTCTCTTTCTTCTTCAGGGTTCCGGCGTCGTCACCGTAATGGTGCGCGGTTCGTCTCCGCAGCCGTCCAGCTCAATGCGAATGGCATCGGGCGGCATCAGCTCCGTGGCATTGTCCGCCCATTCGACGGCCACGGTGACGCCGGTGGCCAGGTAATCATCCCAACCGAGGTCAAACAGGCCGTCTTCGTCGAGCCGGTAAATATCAAAATGGTACAGGACGGTCTGCCCGTCCGCACGGTAATCATTCACAATGGCAAACGTCGGGCTGGTCACGTTGCCCGCATAGCCCAGCGCCCGCGCCAGTCCGCGGATCAGCGCCGTTTTGCCCGCGCCGAGCCCGCCGTTCAGCAGGAGGACGCGCCCGCGGCACGTTTCGGCGAGCTGTCGGCCAAGCTCCTCCGTCTGCTCCGGCGAGGTGGAAATTTCACGTCTTGTCATACACGCGCCTCGTTTCCGCCGATCAGAACAGGCCGACGATCTGCCCCTGCTCATCCAGATCAATGGAGTAGGCGGCCGGAACCTTCGGCAGACCCGGCATGGTCATGATATCGCCGGTCAGGACGACGACGAACCCGGCACCGGCGCAGATACGCACGCCGCGAACGTGCAGCGTAAAGCCGGCCGGGCGGCCGAGCAGCTTCGGGTCATCGGACAGCGAGTACTGCGTTTTGGCGACGCAGACCGGCATCCGGCCAAAGCCCATCCGCTCCGCTTCATCGAGCGCACGGGCGGCTTCCTCAGTATACGCCACATCGGCGGCGCCGTAGAGCTGGGTCGCCAGCGTTTCGATTTTCTGGCGCAGCGTGCAGCCATCCTCATAGAGCGGGTGGTACTGAGACGGCCGGTGCGCCAGCGTATCGCAGAGCGCTTCCGCCAGCGCCGCACCGCCGCGGCTGCCGTGGGCAAACACCTCGCTCATGGCGCAGGCCACGCCCAGCCGGTCACAGGCGTCTGTCAGTGCGGCCAGCTCTTCGGCGCTGTCCGTATCAAAGCGGTTCACCGCGACCACCACCGGCACGCCGTAGCGCTGCATATTTTCAATGTGCGCCGTCAGGTTCGGCAGGCCGCGCAGCAGCGCAGCCGTATCCGGGGCTTTCAGTGCATCCCGTGCGACGCCGCCGTTGTATTTCAGAGCGCGCACCGAGACGACCAGCACCACGGCATCCGGCTTCAGCTGTGCAAGGCGGCACTTGATGTCCATGAATTTTTCAGCGCCGAGATCCGCGCCGAAGCCGGCCTCCGTCACGACGTAATCGGCGGCCTTGAGCGCCAGGCGGGTGGCACGGACGGAGTTGCAGCCGTGGGCGATGTTCGCGAACGGGCCGCCGTGCATCAGGCAGGGCGTTTTTTCGAGCGTCTGCACCAGATTCGGCTGAATCGCGTCCTTCAGCAGGACGGTCATGGCGCCGTCCGCGTGCAGCATTTTTGCCGTGACCGGTTCACCGGTGCGCGTGTAGGCGACAATGATGCGGCCAAGGCGCTGCTTGAGGTCGGCCAGATCGGCGGCCAGGCACAGCACCGCCATCACCTCGCTGGCGACGGAAATCATGAACCCGTCTGCCCGCGGAACGCCGTTCTTTTCGCCGCCCTGCCCTACGGTCACGCTGCGCAGGGCGCGGTCATTCATATCGAGAACGCGTGAAAAAACAACGCGGTCCTTGTCAATATTGAGCTCGTTGCCCTGGTGGATATGGTTGTCGATCAGGGCGCAGAGGAGATTGTTGGCAGCGGTTACGGCGTGAATATCGCCGGTGAAGTGCAGGTTGATGTCCTCCATCGGAATCACCTGTGCATAGCCGCCACCGGCGGCACCGCCCTTGACGCCGAATACCGGCCCGAGCGAGGGCTCCCGCAGGGCGAGCATGGTTTTGCGGCCGCTGGCAGCCAGCGCATCGGCCAGGCCGATGGCGGTGGTGGTTTTGCCTTCTCCGGCCGGTGTCGGGTTGACCGCGGTCACGAGAATCAGCTTGCCGTCCGGCCGGTCGGCCAGGCGCGTATAGGCCGCTTCACTGATTTTGGCTTTATATTTTCCATAGGGTTCGATTTCGTCTGCCGAAAAACCGGCGACGGCGGCGATCTCCGAGATCGGCGCCGGAATCACTTCCCGGGCAATTGCAAGGTCACTTTTCATTGGATTCTCATTCTCCCGTCTTCCGATTGTCTGCCTGCTGCAGTCCAGCATTATTATAGCAGAAACCGCATGGTTTTTCAATCCGTTTCAACCGCTGACGCCTTTCTGCGCCCCGCGTTCTCCTGTCGAACCGGCAAACACCTCCCGACGAAAACGTATAAACGGGGCGGGTGAATTTCCGTGATTTTTTGGCGAATATTTTTCAGGTTTTGCTTGACATTGTCGGCGGTTTGCCTTACAATACTTATAGCTCACGACAGCGCACATACCGCAGGAGGTTACTTCGGACAGGCAACGGGACCCCTTAATGAAATATCGGGTGAATGGTATCTGCGGCGTTTGCTATGATGGCAGCTTTTGGGAACGTATACACTGCGGATACAGCCTGTATCCGCAGTTTTCTTTTGGCGTCGTTCCTGCGCGTGCTGATTCAACGAGGTGATTTGCTTTGAAAAACAATGTCAGGCTTCCCGCCCATATTGCGCTTCGCTTTGCGGAGCGCGGCGTCGATACAGATCGGATTGTCCGCTATGTCAAAGGCGACATGAACCTGAAGCGCTGCTTCACGGATCAGATTCTCGCCTTTGACGACCGGAATTTTTATGTCATGACCGGCTCCGAGCACGTGATTCATCTGGAAAAGGAAAAACGGCTGGAGGCCGTCTTCGATGTGACGGATTTTTCGGAGCGCCCGCTCTCCGAAATCGGCCATCTGGAGGTCGATCGGATGATCGACGTGGCGCGGCTGATTTCCCGGCGTGAGGACGGCACATTGGAGGAGCTGTGTGATTTCTCCATTGGCCGGACGGCGGCGCTGGAAATCTTCGCCAAGCATCTGAACCGTACGACCAGCCAGACCGACGAAAAGGATGAAGGGCCGATTGCCGAGGAGCCGGAGCTCTTCTGCCCCAAATGCGGCACCCGGTACCCGGATGCGACGCGGAGGGTCTGCCCCAAATGCATTTCCAAATCGTCGCTGACGTTCCGTCTGCTCGGACTGTTCCGGAAATATACGCGTCAAATGGTCGTCATGCTCTTCTTTCTGGTGCTGTCGATCGGCTTTTCCATCCTCAGCCCGTACATTTCCACGGCGCTGATTTATGACAAGGTGCTGGCTCCCGCTCACACCGCCGATACCGTATATTTCGGCATTGACCTGTTCCGGGAAATCGGGCTGGTGGTGCTGGGGCTGGTCGTTGTCCGCATTCTGAACAATGTGGTCTACATTTTCCGAACCCGCTACATTGCTGGGACAGTGCCCAACGTCATTTACGACATGAAGCTCATGATCTTCTCCGCCATGCAGCGGCTGGGCATCGGGTTTTACACGTCCAAGCAGACCGGTATGCTGATGACCCGCGTCAACGATGACGCCAACAACGTGTACAACTTCCTGATCAACGGCATCCCCTACCTGATCACCTCGGTGCTGATGTTCGGCGGCGTTCTGACGCTGATGTGCGTCCTCAGCTGGAAGCTGACCATCATCGTTTTTGCCGCCGTCCCGCTGATTATTCTGTGCTATGTACTCATCAACCGCACCCTGCGCCCGATGTACCACATCAACTGGATTCAGGGTGCGCGGATGCACTCGCTCCTGTCCGACGCGCTGTACGGCCAGCGTGTCATCAAGGCGTTCACGCAGGAGCGTGCGGAAAACGACCGGTTTTCCTCCTACAGCGGCCGTGTCTGCTCCTCGCAGACGCAGCTGGGTCTGACCACCACCACCGTTTATCCGCTGGTCGGGCTGATCATGCGAATGGCGCATATGGTGCTGCTGGGCGCAGGCTCCGTCTTTGTCCTCCGTGGGGAGATGAGCGTCGGTATCCTCATGACGCTGTCTTCCTATTTGAATATGCTGTTTGAGCCGCTCGGCTTCTTCTCCAACGTCTCCAACTGGTGGTCCAGCTGCGTGGACTCGGCACAGCGCATTTTTGAAGTCATCGATGCCAAGACCGACCTGCCGGAGGCGGAGCATCCGATTCATGTTGAAAAGCTGCGCGGCGACTTTGAGGCCGACGGCGTCCTGTTCGAATATGAGCCGGGGCGGCCGGTCGTGCGGAATCTGACGCTCTCGGTCAAGAGCGGGCAGATGCTCGGCATCGTCGGCAAGACCGGTGCCGGGAAATCGACGCTCGTCAACCTGCTGGCGCGGCTGTATGACCCGACCGAGGGTACCATCACGCTCGACGGCCACAACATCAAGGATATCTGCATTCAGGATCTTCGCCGCAACATCGGCATCGTCTCGCAGGATATCTACCTGTTCATCGGCTCCATTGCCGACAACATCCGCTACGCCCGCCCGGATGCGACGCTCGACGAGGTCATTTCCGCCGCACGCGCCGCCTGTGCGCACGATTTCATCATCAAGCTGCCGGACGGCTACGACACTCGTGTCGGTGCAGGCGGACAGGGGCTTTCCGGTGGCGAACGACAGCGGCTGTCGATCGCACGCGCCATCATTCAAAACCCGTCGATTCTGATTCTGGACGAAGCCACCGCCGCCATGGACACCGAGACGGAGCGGAACATCCAGAACTCGCTGACGGCGCTGCAAAAAGGGCGCACCACCATCGCCATTGCGCACCGCCTTTCGACGCTGCGCGACGCCGATGTCCTCGCGGTCATCGACAAGGGGCGCGTGGTCGAATTCGGAACACACGCAGAGCTGATTGCCATTCCGGACGGCACGTATAAACGGCTGTATGACCTTCAGATGGAGGCGCTGCGGTTTATCGGCACGAACGGCTGACGGTTCGGTTTTGATTGGAGGTTTGGACTGAATATGGACAACAAGATTTCTTTGGAAAAACTGGCCGGTGTGAATTATCTCGACCCGGCCAAGGCAAAATTTTATATCAAATACGAGAATTTCCTCTGTCTGGATTACGACGGGCAGACCTATGAAAACCTGAAGCTGCACCGTGCGATGCCCTTCAAGCTGCCGGACGACTACATTTCCGTGCAGGACATGGAATCCAAGGAGCTGTTTCTGATCCGTTCGCTCTACGAATTCCGTGAGGATCAGGTCAAGATTCTGGCATCGGTGCTGAAAAAGCGGTATTTCTGCCCGAAAATCATCTCCATCCCATCGCTCAAGGAGAAGCTCGGCCACCTGTATTTCGAAGTGGAAACCGATGCCGGGCACAAATCGTTTGCCCTGCGCGACGCATATCGGAACATTCGCCGCTTAGACGACGGGACGAGGATTCTGATTTTCGATGTCGATGGCAACCGCTACGAAATCCCGGACGTGGCACGGATGGATCCGAAGGATTTCCGGCGTCTGGAGCCCTGGATGGTATAAGCGGCCATTGCAGGAAAATCGATGACAGGGGTTTGGTGCTATGAGACTGAAATTGGAACCGCCTGAGGCTTTGAAGGAAGCTCTGGCGGATGCTGTTTACTGTATCCCGTGCGACATGGATTTTGATGGTACCCCGTGCGACGGCGTTGTCGCCGTTTTGGGGGAGGATGTCGTGACATATGCGGGAGAAACGCTGCGGCAGCGCGTGGCCTGCTCGGCGTTAGACCATCTGGAAATTCATCTGGGCGTCGGCTGTGCGGAATTCACGGCGGAGCTGGCCGACGGGACGCCCTGTCTGCTGGCGCGGTTTTCCTCCAAGTATGCCGAGCGCTTTGCGGAGCTGGCGCGTGCGCTGCGCATCCACAACGAGCACGGTGTCTGGATCGAAGACAACGACGAAAATGAGCACGTCTGCTTCCGCTGCGGTCGGCAGCTGGTCAGCGGGTCGAATGTCTGCCCGTTCTGCTCCAAGAAAAGCTCCGTGTTCGGCAAGCTGAAAAGCACGCTGCAGCCGTATGCCAAAACACTGCTGCTGATTCTTCTGATGTATGTCATCTCCAGCGCCGTTTCAATTTCCATGCCGCTGATCAACCGCCGCCTGATTGACGATTATCTGGCGCCGCAGCAGGGGCCGCTGTATCAGGCGCTGCTGCTGGTCGGGCTGCTGATGGTCTGCTATCTGGTCAGCGTATTTGTCTCCATTGCGGCCGGCCGCAAGACGAATCGAATCGGTAACGCCTATTCGGACAACCTGCGAACCATGGCCTACGCCAAGATTCAGGCGCTCAGCGTCAACGCCATCTCCAAGCGGACGCCCGGCGATCTGATGCGGCGCATCACCTCGGACACCGCCACCGTGCAGAGCTTCATCACCGGCACATTGCCGACGGTGCTCCTGCAGCTGACCTCGCTGATCGTCGTGACGGTCATCATGCTGCTCTGCAACTGGAAGCTGACGCTGTGGGCGTTTTTGCCGGCACCGTTCGTCGTGCTGTGCATTCTGGGCTGCCGCCGTCTGATTCGACTGAAGCATGAAGGGCTGTGGCACTGGGCATCCCGCGCCAACTCCACCCTGCACGATATCATCCGCGGCATTCGCGTGGTCAAGAGCTTCGGCACCGAAAAGTTGGAGGTTCAGAAATTCGAGAAGGTCTCCCGCAGTCTGGCGGACAGCACCATCGACAATGAAAAGCTCTGGGCCACGTTGGGGCCGATTCTCGGCTTTGTGATGGGGCTGGGCGAATTCATCATCCTGTATTTCGGCGGCCAGAGCGTCATTGGCGGCCAGATGACCGTCGGTGAGCTGATTCAGTTTACGTCCTTCCTGGGCTATATCTACGGGCCGTTGAACACGCTGACGGTGCTGCCGCAGCAGCTGGCCTCCTTCTTCACGGCAACGGCCAAGCTGTTCGAGGTGCTCGACGAGCAGCAGGAGGTCGAAGAGCGCGACGACGCCGAGCAGATCGACATTCGCGGACAGATTCAGTTTGAAGACGTCTATTTCGGCTACAACAGCTATGAGCCGGTCATCAAGGGCGTCAGCTTTGATATTCAGCCGGGTGAAATGATCGGCGTGGTCGGCCCGTCCGGCGTCGGCAAATCGACGCTGATCAACCTGATTATGCGCTTTTACGACGTGACAGGCGGACGAATTCTGATCGATGGCAAGGATATCCGCGATATCCCGCAGCAGACCTTGCGTGAACACATCGGCATCGTCTTCCAGGAGACGTTCCTGTTTGCTGGAACGGTCTATGACAACATCGCGTATGCGAAGCCGAATGCGCTGCCGGAGGAGGTCTTCGCCGCGACCAAGATCGCCAATGCGCACGAGTTTATCATCAAGCTGCCGGACGGCTATCAGACGAAGATCGGCGAAAACGGCTACAACCTTTCCGGCGGTGAACGGCAGCGGATTGCCATTGCACGTGCGGTGCTGCGCAACCCGACCATCCTGATTCTGGATGAGGCCACTGCTTCGCTCGATACCGAGACGGAGCACCTGATTCAGGAGGCGTTGGAGCGCCTGATCAAGGGGCGCACCACGTTCGCCATTGCCCACCGGCTTTCCACCCTGCGCCACTCGACGAAGCTGCTCTGCATCGATAAGGGCAAGGTGGCTGAAATGGGGTCGCATGATGAGCTGATGGAAAAGCAGGGCGTCTATTATCGCCTCGTCATGGCTCAGCGCCAGACCACCAAAATGGCCGGCGCCAACTCCGGCGAACAGAATTCGTAAGTTCGCCCGGCGTATGGGTATCTGTTCCGTATGGGAATCTGCTCCGCTCGGGGAATCTGCTCCGTATGGGGAATCTGCTCCGTATGGGGAATCTGCTCCGTATGGGGAATCTGCTCCGCTCGGGGAATCTGCTCCGCTCGGGGAATCTGCTCCGCTCGGGGAATCTGCTCCGTATGGGGAATCTGCTCCGCTCGGGGAATCTGCTCCGCCCTCTCTGTCCCAAATGGGATTGAGAGGGCGGTTTTTGCTGCGGAAAGACACCCCTCCTTCGCCGCTTGCATCGGATAGGCGCCAGAACCGCCCCTTGTGGCTTGCCGAAGTGAGCGACTGCGGATAACTCGTAGGGCATAGGGCGCCTCCCGCCGCTATTTTCTTCCCCACACATCACGCGTTCCGCACTCCTCTCTTTTCTCTTCTCACTTCTCTTTTCCCTCCCTGCCCTCTCAGTCGGCTAACGCCGACAGCTCTCCCAAAGGGAGAGCCAAGCGGGCTGGGCGGCTGCGGGTGAGCTACCGACTGCGGGCAACGCGCAGGGCACAGGGCTTGCTCCCTTCGTGGTTAGATAACAGAAAACATTGTAGTACTTGTTGAAACCGTTCAAAACCGGGCAGTTTTTGTACACTCGCAGCGAGCCTTTGGTTGTTGTCCGATGTCGGCCACTACGGCTCATGCGGGAACATTGGGGAATTTGTAGGGCACAAGGCTGCCCCGCCGTGGTTCCCCTCACTCTTCACGTGTTCCGAAGGAACGCATATCACTGCGCGAAGTGCGCATCACAGCATCGAAGGCCAGCGTCGTTCGACGCTGGCCTTCGGGGTGCACCACTTTCAAAGCCTCCCTTGTGCAAGAGGGACGGAGGGATTGTTGCTCGATGGGTGGGAAGCTACGAATGCAAGTGCGCACTCAGAAACAGTCTTCTCTCCCTCAACTCCCATCGTCAGAGGGAGCTTGGGTGGCTGGGCGATGTGGACGGTGTATTCGTAGCAGTCAGCTTCTCCACACGCCTTGGCTCCCCCTCTGGGGAGCTGGCACCGTAGGTGACTGAGATGGTTGAGTAGCTGCGGGTGAAAGTGAGCACACACAAGAAGTTTTCTCTCCCTCAGACGCTTCGCGCCAGCTCCCTCGTCAGAGGGAGCTGGGGTGGTTGGGGTGATGTGGACGGCTACGGGTGAGGTGGGCGCACAGGGTACAGCAATCCTTCAGACACTCCGTGTCAGCTCCCTTTACACAAGGGAGCCTTTGGTGGCTGTCCGATGTTCGCCTCTGCGAATGGCACAAGGCAGCCTCGTAGGTGATTCACGACCATCCGCTACGGACCAACGCGTAGGGCACAGGACAGCCTCCCGCCACGTGTCTCCCCCCACACATATCGCGTGTTCCTCACCCCTCACTCCTCACTCAAGAAAACCCAGGCATTTTTTCCGTGCGTCTTGACTTTTTCCCGCAACTGTTGTATCATTATCATAATTGTCGTTGTTCACTGCGCTGCATCGGCCATGAAAAACATAGCGAGGGTTTCAAAGCATGAAAATTCAAATCATTGCACAGGTGATCGGTCTGCTTGCGCTCTGCGTGACGATCATCTGTTATCAGTTCAATTCCCCCAAAAAGATTCTGATCGCCCAGCTCATCGCCTCCGTTCTGTTCGCGACCAACCTCGCGCTGCTCGGCGGTATGTCCGGTGCGCTGCTGAACATCCACGGCATCTGTCGTGCGCTGACCTTTTCCCAGATTCACCGGTTCCGTTGGGCGCACGCGACAACGTTCTGGGTGGTTTTCTACTGCGTCGCAGCCGCCGTCTGCGTCGCCTTCACGTATCAATCCCCGGTGGATTTGCTTCCGCTGGCCGGGCAGATCTGTACCACGATCGCCCTGTCCATGACCAACGCCCGTCTGATTCGTCTCTTTACGCTGCCGTCTCCGCCCTGCTGGCTGACCTACCACCTCTTCAGCGGGAATATCAGCGGCATTTTGAACGAAATCTTCGTCATCACCTCCATTGTGATCGGTATGATCCGGCTGGATCGGAAGCCGAACGCAGACAATTGACGCTTTTCGCCCGCAGCCGGTTCTGGCTGCGGCCACCCTTTTTCAGAAAGGATGAGATCATGTTCAAACAGTTAAAAGCGGACATTGCGCAGATTCGCGCCGTGGACCCCGCAGCGCGCAACTCCGCCGAAATCTTTCTGCTCTATTCCGGCCTGCACGCCGTCCGCAGCCATCGCTGGGCGCACTGGCTGTATCAGCATCATCTGCCGTTTTGCGCCCGTGCTGTGTCTCAGCTCACGAAATTCACCACCGGCATCGAGATTCACCCCGGCGCGCAGCTCGGTTCCGGCGTCTTTATCGACCACGGCTCCGGCGTTGTGATCGGCGAAACGGCCGTCGTCGGCGACCACTGCGTGATTTATCAGGGGGCCACGCTCGGCGGCACCGGCAAGGAAACCGGCAAGCGCCATCCAACGCTCGGTAAGAATGTCATGGTCGGCTGCGGCGCCCGTGTGCTCGGCCCCATCACCATCGGCGACAACGTCAAAATCGCCGCCAACGCGGTCGTTCTGTCCGATTTGCCCGCAAACTCCACCGCCGTCGGTGTTCCCGCCCGCATCGTCAAGCGGGACGGCGTCCGTGTCCGGGACGATATGGTCGATCAGATTCACATCCCCGACCCCGTCTCGCAGGAGCTGTGCCGCCTGCGG
This sequence comes from uncultured Oscillospiraceae bacterium, assembly GCA_964448855.1. Lineage (GTDB taxonomy): Bacteria > Bacillota > Clostridia > Oscillospirales > QAMX01 > QAMX01. The sequence goes on from CAYUXI010000016.1 coordinate 27,374, forward strand.
CTGAAAGTCGCGGAGCTTGAAAGCCGCCTGAATGCACAGGAGGCCGCCCGCGCACCCGCTCCGCCGTCCACCTCGTCCGGCAACCCGTCCTGAACCCGCGCACCCGGCTGTTTCTAATGAAAAACCTCCTGCTACAGAACCTGGTTCTGTAGCAGGAGGTTTTGTTGCGTTCGATATTTTTCAGGTGAATGCGAATTGGTTTTCAAAAAACCGGGCAACCGTCAACACTTCGAATCATCCCGCAAACAACACTGCCTGCCGTGACGTGAATTCGCCTTTCGATCGCCCATCTTGCAGTTGGCTGATCAGCCTTCAGGATACCGAACCGGCGAACGTCAGGACGGGTATTCGCCGCTGCGGAACATCCAGCCGGTTGAAGCTTCCGTTATCGGAAAACCAAAGACAATGTTTCCAGCGCTGCCTGATCGGGAGCTTCAAAGCTGTGCTGCTGCATACCCAGGGCTTCATATTTGTGTGCGCCAAGATTATGGTATGGCAAGAGCTCGATTTTCCGCGGTTGATACGGTTTCAAAAAGCTTTTGATTTCCCGCATTTCTTCGGTCGAATCATTGATTCCACTGATAACCGGTATTCGAATCCACACTTTTGCGTCGGCTGTGAAGAGTTTTTGCAGATTGTTGAGGATCCGTTTGTTGTCAGCGCCGGTATATTGTATGTGTTTTTCGCGGTCAAAAAGCTTGACATCGTAAAGAAACAAATCGGTATATGGCAAAACGAGCTTGAAAGATTCCCAAGGCACATTTCCCGCGGTGTCAACCGCGGTATGGATGCCGCTTTCCTTGCATTTCTTCAGGATTTCGCAGAGAAAATCGATTTGCAGCATACATTCCCCGCCCGAAAAAGTGACGCCGCCGTTTGAGTGATCATAAAAGGCTTTGTCTTTTACAACCTCTTTCAAAACCTCATCGGAGGTATATTCTCTTCCGCATATTTCTTTCGCGTCATGAAAGCATATAAAATCCGTGTCCTTTTCGGTGACATTGGCACACCGTCCGCATTTTGTGCATCGAGCCTGGTAAAACAGCATCTGTGGTTTCGCCGATTGGCTTTCCGGATTATGGCACCAGGCACACTGTAAGTTGCAGCCTTTGAAAAATACCGTTGTTCGTATGCCTGGCCCGTCCACGAAGGAGCTTCGTTGGCTGTCGAAAATCACTGCTTTTTTCATAATGCCTCGATACGATCGCACTTGATGATCATTTGAAGTGTTAGTTCCAAAGCTTGCAAGAAGCCAGAAATACTGATACATTCGTCACTTTGATGGGCTCCACCGTGACCCGGAGGCGTGTTTGAAGGTGCGCCCCATTCCAAGGTGGTACCGATCTCAGCGGCGCACGGGAGCTTCCGGGCATAGGTTCCGCCCGCATTGATAAAAGCTGACGGGTGCTTGTCGCCTGTAAAATCGCTGTACGCTTCCAGGCAGGCGACAATATAGGGATTGTTTTCAGGAATCAGATAACCTGTCTTTTCTTCTTCAAATACCACGCTGCAGTTGTGCGCTTCGAAAAATGCTGCCATCTTGTTTTTGATCTGTTCGGTATTCGCTGAAAGGCCAAAGCGCATATCCAGGCCGAATGTCAGTTTTCCGTTTTCGGTCTTTATGATACCGTTTGTGCAGGTAAGCTTGCCGCACTCATCGCAGTGCTCAATGCCGTAAATTTCGCCGTTCTGTTTTTCCAAAACGGTTGCCAGGAAGAGCATTTGCTCTCTGTCTGATTCGCAAAGATCCTCTCGCAGCGACAATCGTTGAGCAAGCTTGTATCCGGCGTTTTCCGAGCCCTCTGGGAGTGCGGCATGGCGTGAAATCCCCGTTTCAGTCCATGTCGCACCCTTCACTTGAGCCGAAGCCTTGCCGAGAATGATATTCATCGAATGGCCACCGTGGAAATCCTCTATATCCCTGAGTGGTGTATTCATCGTCACCCAAAGGTTCATTCCGCTTTTATCGCCTCGGTAAAGAGGAAATGCCGTATCGCAGACCAGCGAAAAATCGGGCGCTTTCCAATCCCTCACGTATTTTTCAAGATCTGCCATGCCCGTTTCTTCATTTGAGCCTGTGAACATGACAAGTCTGGAAGCAAACGGAATCTTCAGCTCTTTCAGAATTTTGGCACAATAGAGTGAAATCACCACTGCAGATTTATCGTCGAGCACACCCCGGCCTATGAGATATCCGTCCTGTTCAATTGGCTGAAACGGAGTGGTGTATATCCAATCGTCGCTCACATCCACAACATCCATATGCGCAAACAGGCCGAGTGTTTTTTCACCGGCTCCGAAGAAAGAAAGCAGATATCCGTCCTCTTTGTGAAGCTCCGTTTCCAGGCCGTTTTGCACATACAATGCTTCCACCTCCTCCAAAGCCTTTGCACAGGTCTGACCAAACGGTGCATCCAGCTCCGCCACGCCTTTTACAGACGGAATTTTCACAAGCGCCTTGAATGTGTGGATGATTTCAGCTTGGTGTTCAACTACATAGTGATGGATTTTCTCCGAATATTCCATAACCAGCCTTCCTTTCTTGGCCGTTCAACCTTTTCACTCCGTATTGGATGGACGACCGTTTGATTGAATCCATGCAAACAGATCAGACCATCTCGGTTCTCTGATTTGCGGCTGATCGCAAAAGCCTTGACAAAACGAATCGTCACGGGATACCAGCAGTCTGTCTGAGCCGCCCGCATCACAGCGTGCATATATGTTCGGGGATTTTCTTTTTTTCGCAGCGATTTTGATCTCAACCGTTATGTGGTGTCCTTTCAATGATGTCGTCCTGGACACTGTCTTGCAGCTTGACGAAATAATCGGAAAAACCGGTCACACGCACGCGCAGATTTTTATGTGTTTCGGGATCCTTCCTTGCGGCCAGCAGCTCTTCCCTTGAAACGTAAGTCAGCTGAAAATGAATGCCTCCGTTTCTGAAATACGTTTCAAACAGATCCACCGTTTTTTCAAAGGAATCCTCGTTTTGTATCAGCTGTTCGTCCAGTGAGATATTTGTAACGGTACTGCCGCAGGAAATTCCGTAGGGGTCTGCCTTGGCAATCGAATTCAGCAGGGCGGTTAAGCCCTCGCGGTCCTTCCCCTCGCTTTGTCCGATGCCGAATTTGATCAAATCGCCGTCATACCGGCCGTCGGGCGTAGCTTTTGTTTTCTGTCCGAACCATTTGTGATGCTCGTTATAGCCCAAAAGATCGCCGATCAGCCACTGATATCCGAATACGTTTTTCTTGCCCTTCAGATGCTCATAAAAGCTACTGTAAAGCTTTTGTGCAACAAGATTTGACGTGTCATCGTCATTTCCGAAGAATTTGCCCGTTTTCAGAATCATGCTTCTGAGTTCATCATAGCCGTTCCAGTTGGCTTGTACGGCGCGGATCAGCTCGGTCATTGTGACGGTTTTTGCATCAAACACGAACTGCTTGACAACAATCAGCGAATCGATCACGTTCGTGATTCCTAAAAGCATCGGGGATGCAATCACAACATCGCCGCCGCCTTGGGTTAAGCTTTTGGCATTTTCGATACAGTCATTGAAAATCAAGCATGTTACATAATTCGTATCTTGTGCACGTGCCAGATTGTATTGATCGTCATATTCGTAAATTTGATCCATATCGGCAAACAGTTCTTTTTCGAAGATCCCGTAAAACTCATCAAAGCTTTTGGCGTTGGCTATAACGTCGGATTTTTGATGAAAGAGTGTTTCCACACAGCGCAAAAGATTCCCCTTTGAGTTACTGCCTGTGATTGCCCCTAAAAACGCGGGCTCATTGCAGCCAACCATTGTATATTGAACGGCACGTTCAAACGGGAACCCGCAAATTTCGGTATAGCATTTGATACGCTTTTCGTCATTGGTGAACGCAAAACGCTTGAATTTGTCCTTGCGTTCACAGTCCATGACGTATCGGAGCACTTTTCGAGGTGTTTTTTTCGTCCATCTCAAGGTGATCTCGGGGCAATAAATCGGAAGCTCCAGCAAACTTTCCACGATCAGTTCCGAAACGTCGTTGAATCCGTCCTCGCCGTTCGGCAAATACCCGCCTATACAAAAATGCGATTCACCACCCCGTGTAAAATTTCCCGTGAGCGGTGATTTTGCCTGAAGCATCAAAAATAATTCCTGCAAATATTCCTTTGCTTCCTCTCTTGTGATGGCTCCCGATTGGATATCCTTTTCATAGAAAGGCGTCAAATAGCGGTCCAGTGTTCCGACGCTGTCAGGATCCAGACTGAAGCTGACATAAATCGACAGGACCGCCTCATAAAAATTGTTCGGCCTGTTTTTCGGCACATGGAGAAGTGCTGCCGATAAACGCTGCAAATTCGATCTATACTCCGCTTCTTCGACTGTTTCGGCAAATTTCAAAACATCTTCCGCGCACTTTTCCGACCAGGCAATCATGGCATTTGCAATGTTCTTCAAACCGTTTAAGAATGCAATTTCCTCAGCCTTTTGATGCATCGCAGCGGAATTTTCAATTTCATCAAGCAGCCCGGAAAAGCCACCGTTGAGCACCCGACCGTAATCGCCGGTTGCGTGCTGCCACTCCATGGTGGAAAGATTGTCAATCGGCTTCAGATAAAAGAGGTTCATCGCCTCAGCGGTTGCCCGATGTCCGCTTCTGACAAAGGCATCACCGACAACACTGCCGTCAAATCTGAAAAAGCCCGTGAGCTTTGAGTATTGCGTGATTTTGGGCTTTTGATTCACGATATATTCGCAGATTCGTTTGACCTGCATTTCACTTTCCGCCAACAGAAAATCCTCGCGGTCAAATTCTGTCTGCATGGAATCCACATACATTTGCCCGGCTAAGGTCAGCTCAGTCAGTTTTTTGATTCTTTCGGTCATGTTCATTGTCCTCCTCGTTTTTTGTCCCTTTTCGATCGCATATCGCAGCCTTCTTGATTTTGATCTGATCGCTTTCCGAATCCGGGACAACTATGAGACGATCGTGCTGTCGCTGGATCCGGGACTGGATGCTTCCTGCGACGGAATCCAGTCGGAGAACCCGATCAATTGGCTTCTGAGCAAGGAAGCGCACCCGCCGTCCGAGTCAGGCAGCGCACCCTTGGCCCGGAAGCGTTCGTGATCGAAACACGGATGTTTGAGATGACCCATGACAGTGCGCACCCGTCAAGGGGCCAGTTTGATCAGAGCCAATCCGAGCGGTTGGCGCAGCGGAGGGTGCTGCTTCCATCCGCGTGGCAGTCCACGATGGTGATGGAGATATTTTGGAGCGAGAAGCTGAACGGCTTCGGCAGTCCCAGCGCCGCTGGAATCAGGTGCTCGAGCATTCCGTGATGGCTGAAGACGGCAACGCGGCCGCCGTCCGGGAAGCGGCGTTTCAGGTAAGCGACCACGTTCCTTGCACGCAGATCATTTTCCTCGGACGTCTGGCAGGCAAACGAATGCGTTTCCGTCCCTTCGAGCGGTTCGCACATCCGGACATGGTCGTAGTGGCGCGCCAGATAGTCGGCGGTGCAGCCGTAATAGCCGGGCGTGCAGCCGCACTCGATCAGCTCCGGGCAGATTTCGATCAGCGGATGATCCTCCTGCACCTGGCAGACACCGGCTGCCGTTTTGAACGCACGGAGCAGCGAGCTTGAAAAAAACGCGTCAAAGTGGACAGACCGGAGCTTTTCGCCCAGCGCCATGCACTGCATCTCCCCGATTGGCGTCAGGTTTCCGTCGCAGTTGTCGCGGTCGCCGATGTCCTGGTAATTCGTCTCCGCATGGCGAATCATCACAATTTCCAGAGTCGTTTGTTCTTTCATTTTCATGTTCCTTTCTCGTTCTATTCTCGTTCGATGGATTCACAGATTCATCCTGCATCGTTCAGGTTGCAATTTTTATCCGAGTCCGATCCTGCTCCGGTCTTCACATCGTCCAGAATTCCTCGTCGTTGTAGACAAAATCGGCCACTTCCTCTGCCGGGAAGTTCTCGATCGGGTAGCCCTCTGGAATCAGCGTCAGGTGCCGACTGCCCTCTCGATGACCGTCCACGCCGTCCCGGTGCAGCGTGCAGCGCGAAAACCGGAGTGTGTTTTTCGTCATGTAGTCCCTGTAATAATCCCGCTCAAATTCGCCGCCGTTGTAGCCGGCTGTCGGATTTTCAAACACCGGCTCCCCGGCCAGCAGGAGCGCTCTGAGCCGCGGCAGCGATACATAATTCCCTTCGCTGTCTTTCAGGTACAGGCGCCACGTCGGATCCAGCATGACGCGTTTCCCGGACGGCAGCAGGCAATCGACCACCACGTGGCAATCCTGAAACGGGTCTTCATACGGCAGGCAGGTGACGTGCTGCGCCTTGACACCGTTCAGGCGCAGGAGCGCAGCCAGCAGAATCGACAGCCCGCGGCAGTTGGTTTGCTGGTTGTTGGTTTCGCAGAACGCAATCAGATCGGTGATTTTCCGCCCGGAGCCCGATCCGCCGGATCCGTTGTGGCCAAAATGGTCGCAGACAAAATCCAGCATTTTGAAAACGATTTCGTCGCTGGACGCATCGAGCCCCGCGATATATTGTGAATATTGATACGTTTCCAGAATGTCCGGCACCGCTCCGCCCAGGACATATTCATCGCGGTAGCCGTCTGTCCGGCTTCTGTCGTAGGATGCATATTGCTGGAGCAGCTCCAGCCGGGTCTGCTCGCTGTCCGGGACGTAGATTTCGGTCGGAAGATACTGGTACGGCAAATCCTCCGGGGTATCATCGACCTTCACATACCGGACAGGCGTGGACTGGCCGTACTGCTCGTAATAGCCCAGCAACTCGCCATCGACATACCGGACGTGATACACCATGCGGTGGTCTTCGTCGTTGAGCTCGTAGCACAGATCGCCGTCTTTTTCGTACACGCAGTTCGGTTCAAAGTTGTAAAAGCCGGAGGAGCTCAGCGACATTTTCATGCGGATCGGTGTTTCGTCAAAAATATGGATGGTTTCGCCCATCTCTTCCTTGTACCATTTTCCAATCAGATGTCTGTCCATGGTTGCTCGCCTTCATCCCTTCCAAACTTCGATGGTGCTGTCAAAATACTGTTCCTGGAATCGGACGGCGTCCGCGATGGCTTCCGCTGAAACTTGCATCCCCGCCGGCGCAGCGACGAGCTTGTCCTCCACGTCACTTCGCCGGTGAACGATGCCGACAATCTGCGCCGTGTAAGTCCGTACCGGCACATCGACGCCCAGCAGATACACGTCCAGCGCCTCGCCGTCCCCACCCGGTACGCCAGGGAGGAAGCCGTAGTTGATCGGGTAGATGAGCTCTGCGTGCTTCGGGTGCGCGGTGCCGAGGGGGCGGTCGATCGAAATCGTCACGGTTTTCCCAAGATACGCCTGTACGCGTGCCGTTCGCAGCGTGTCCTGAATCCAGTCGTGCTTGCCGCGGAGGTATGCTTCCCGTCCGCCGTCTGCCGGTACCCGCTCAGCCAGCGACAGCTTCAGCGCCTCATACGCTTTTGCGGCGGACGGCGTAGCGTTCAGGTAATCGCGGAAGCAGATGTAGTCGTGCCATTCGCGGCCGCCCGTCAAAACGACGTGGATGAAATGGGTTTGCAGGTCGCCCGTGCCGTCATAATAGCTCCCGCAGGCAAACAGCCGCTGATTGCGAAGCGCCGGCTGGGCGTTCGTGCGGTCATAGAAGCCCGCGGCCCGGAGCGCCGTTTCATGCGCCAGAAACGCATCGAATGCATCGACCGCAACGGCCAGATCGATGATCGGCTTGGCTCGGATGCTTCGAATCGCTGTGCTGCCGACGTGCTGAATGTCACGGATGGCATCACCTGCAATCGCCTTCAGGCGCTCCATCGTACGCTGCGCCTCGATGGCCCATACGGTGTCGTGTTCGCACAGCAAAACCGTGCCGCGTTTCAATCCCATCATAGCGGTTCACCTCATGTTATATTATACACTATTTTGCCGTCAATTTCTGCACCAAAATGGACTTCTGTCGCCAAAGGGTGCTACAAGTGCTCTTTTCGTGCGAACACCCGGCTGCGCGGCGTTTGACCGGGCGCCGCCGTTTTTGATGTCACGCGGCTTTGTGCCGCATTTTTGATCAGCGAACACGAAGAACCCATTGACAAACAGAAAATCAAGTGGTATCATAACACCAACCGCCGGTGAGATTTTGGAAGATCAAAAGGAGTGAGGTCGTATCAAAAAGTCAAGATTCGCGGTCGCCCGCCGTTGGCTGATTTTCTGGACGCTGTTTGTCGGACTCGGTGCGGTATGGGGTGCCGCGTGTATGCTGATGGACCCAACGGGCAGGCTTTTGCACATGGACGCCATGCTGCCGTATTTCAAAAAGCTGCCGTTTGCCGATGTGCTGTTTGTTGACTATACATTTTCTGGAATCGCCCTGCTCATCGTAAACGGGCTGACCAACCTGACGGCGGCTGGGCTGCTTTTGAAACGCAAAAAGCTCGGCGTGATTTTGGGCGTCGTGTTTTGCGTGACGCTGATGCTGTGGATTGGCATCCAGTTTTATCTGTTCCCCGCCAATGTTTTGTCCACCGCATACTTCATCTTCGGTCTTTGCCAGGCGGTCACAGGCTATGCAGCGTGGGTATTTGAGAAGCAGGAAGCCTTCGCGGTGAACGAGGCCGACTACACCAACATCGGCACGAATCCAACCCGGCTGGTGGTCTATTTTTCCCGCATGGGCTACGTAAAGCGGGTTGCTTTTGAAGCGGCGAACCGGACGGGTGCAGAGGTCTATGAGATCAAGGCCACCGAGCGCACGGACGGCACGCTCGGCTTCTGGTGGTGCGGACTATACGGGATGCACCGCTGGGAGATGCCGATTGAGCCGATTGGCGTTGATCTCACAAAGTATGACCATATAACGATCTGTTCTCCGATTTGGGTCTTCTCTCTGGCCGCACCGGTGCGGAGCTTTTGCCGTCAGGCTGCGGGGACAATCAAAGAGGCCGATTACATCGTCACGCATTTTTCGCCCGGCCGGTACAAAAAGGCCGCTGTTGAAATGGATGCCCTGCTGGGTGTGACGCATTCTGACTTTGCTGATGTCGCCTGTCGCGTGGGGCGGTTTCGGTAATCTTGGGGAAATATCTTCTGCATTGTTCGGTTTTGCGGACGATCTTCACAAGTTTGAAACGGGCGAAGAGCTGATCGCTGCCGCGGAGCCGTTCATCGATTCCGGCAGCCACAGTGACATCCACACAAGCTGAATGGTCAGCCGTCGGCGCGACAGATAACCGGGCGTTGCCAAAAAAGAGGGTCTCCTGTTGGAGATCCTCTTTTTCTATCTGCATACGAGGGAGACGGTTTGCCTGCCGCTTTACACGCGGAGCACTTCGCCGCATCTCCAAAGGTTTCGATACAGATCCTGCCAATCATTGGCAGAGCCCTGCCTCAAGATCAGGCTTTTGGTTACAAGCACAACCTTGCTCCAATCTGAGGTTCGTCCAACAATTGATACGCGGTGACCACCCTGCGATGCGCCTCCGGGACGTTCCAATCATTTGACCGGTATCGGTCACCTGCGGTTTGCGGTATTTGGCATAATGACTCCTTATCAACAAAGTACACGATTTCATCGGGCAGATTGATCATGTACTCCTTCGCTTGTGGGGGGATATATGCTCATATCCGGTATATCTTCAAGCGGTATCCAACACATATTTAGCTCAATACGCTCGTTGCCCAAATCGTCAAGCACTTTGAAATTTCTGTCACGAGGAATTTGTGTTTCATCCTTCAAGGAAACCAGATCATACAAATTGATTTGCTGACAAGGACGATTGCCCCATGGGAAGAAATTTTCACTTACCATCAGTAATTTTTCAATCTTGATGTCTGCGCCGATTTCTTCTTTGAACTCTCGCACAAGGGTTTCGCCGGTCGTTTCGCCAAATGCAACATGACCGCCGATAAAGGCGTAGCCATCATCACCCTCTGCATTTTTGCATAAGCACCTTTCCATTATGAATCAGCACACCGCCGACACGGTACGAAAAGATATAATCGGCTGTTTTGAAAAGTATATCCTACATAATATTTCCTCACTTTTCATTTGGTCATGCTCTCAACTCAGACTCCAGTACATCCGCAAAGCGTTGTATCGGCTCTGTCAGCGTTTCTGCGGAATCAAAGACCGCCTTGTCGCCCTTATATTTCATGGGTTCTCTGCGAACCTTAAGCGCATATCGAAGTGCATCTGGATCGGGACAAAGACCATTGTCCAATGCCCATTCTGCGGCGGCGGTTTTCGCAATTATCTTGCCGGTACGGAGTGTATAAATGCACCGTGCGATATCCAGCATCCAGCCGAATGTGTAGAAGCTGCGTCCGGTGGTATGTGCGTATTTTCGAATCGTTTCATAGTGGCGTTTCACATCGACATACAGTTCTTGAAAAGCAGGATAGCTCAGTTTGTTTCTGATATCCTTTCCGTGCAAAAGAACACTGCTTTCCACCTATACTCATTTCCCTGTTTAATTGCATAGGTATGTCCTTTGCAGTTATGGTCAAGTTCATATTGTGTGAGTTCCATGATCGTATCAGCGGTGTCCACAAAGACTTCGATTGTATCGGCACGCTGTATTTGACGAACCTTGGTAACATTAGACTGTGTTAATAACTCAATAGTGATCACATCAAATTTCCTCTGCCACACCTCCACCTGTTTGTGTACACATTATATCACGGTTTTGATATGGTTTTCAATAGATCAGGTAAAATTTGCCGTCGAATAATGCAACTTTCCTATGAACGCACGCCATTTTACCGTTTTTACTGCGTTGATCGTATCATACATCATAATGCCAGATGACCCACCATGCGATTTCGTTTGTAAATTTACGAAACCGCAAAGAAATATGCTTTTTAATGAACCGTGTTCATTGTGCCGTAATTCACTGCATGATAGCGAGATTTTACGAGAGCGGTAACTTTTTCACGCATCCAACAATCCTCGCCGTATAAAGCAAAAAGCAGGCACTTTTCAACCCTGAAACGCGCAAAAGCAGGCGACACCCAACCAAAGTTGAATGTCGCCTGTTTTGTTGTCCAATCCTGCTTGCAGTTGCCGATTTCGTAATTTTCTCAAATTGCTGTCTTATTAGCACACAGCTATTGCAGGTCGCTTTTTGCATTGGGAGAAAAAACAAAAAGACCAGACAAATGTCTGGTCTTTTTGTGTAGGCGCCAACCTATTTTTCCGGGCCGTCTCCAGCCAAGTATCTTCGGCACAGCTGAGCTTAACTTCCGTGTTCGGGATGGGAACGGGTGTACCCTCAGTGTAATCAACACCTACTGTGCAGGGTATATACCCTGAGAACTGAATAAGAGGAAGAAGAGAAAGGAGAAATAAAGCGGAGGAAGATTCCTGACAAAAGTCAGACACTCAAAGAAGT
>CAYUXI010000017.1:0-38775 GCA_964448855.1 uncultured Oscillospiraceae bacterium
AAAACCTCATCGCACTCAACCAGGACGAGGAGTGCAGACCGCCCTACATGGCGTGTATGTATGCGGATGTCTATCTCTTTGTCCGGCACGTCTCCAACCGGGAGCTGGTGCTGGGCTACATGAACCTCGGCGACAAGGACTGCATCCCCGGCCCCTCCTTTGGCTATTCGTTTGATGAATTTGGCATCCCGTACGGTTCCGGCTACGGTCTGGAGCTGACCGACCTGATCACCGGTGAACCGGCGGGCTTCCACCGCGATTCGTTCGTCCCGTGGATTGAGGCACACGGCTGTCGCCTCTACCGCGCCCAGCTGAAACGCGCCTGAACAGGCGACAGAAAGAGAAGGAAACAGGAATATGATTGAAACAAAAATCCTCTCACCGCTTGAAAAATGCTTCCTCGATCAGACGCCCGCAGATTTCCCGGCGCTGACCCGTCTGCGGATGTTCCGCAATGAGCGAGTCTCCATCCAGTTTGCCGCCTACGACCCGGACGAAGCGGAGCACGCAATTCGTCTGCTGACCGTGTCGGTTCGCGGCGATCTGGCGCGGTATGCCACGCTGCACACCGTGGAGCAGATTGCCAACTGCTGCCCGGCCTGGGGGACGCCGAAGGCGATTGAAAACGCCGACCCGACCTTCCTCCGCACAACGCCCGGCCTGTATCCGGACGTGCTGGCCAACCCCATGCGCGGCAACCGGATGCCGGTCATCAATCAGCAGCTGCACACGGCGTGGATTGATTTTGAAGGCGACCTGGAACCGGGCGTGTACCCGACGACGATTGTGCTAAAGGCCGATGACGGCTCCGCGCTGGCGGAGAGCACCATCGAAATCGAAGTGCTGGCGCTCGAGCTGCCGGAGCAGACCACCCGCGTGACCAACTGGTTCTATGCGGACTGCCTGGCGGATTATTATCATGTGGAGCCGTTCTCCGATCAGCATTTCGACATCTGCGCCCACTTCATTGAAACTGCCGTCCACAACGGCATCAACATGATTCTGACGCCGGTCTTCACCGTCGCACTCGATACGCGTGTGGGCGGCGAACGCACCACCACACAGCTCGTCCGCATCAAGCGTGAACACGGCGAGTATTCGTTCGATTTTGAGCTGCTCGACCGCTGGATCATCCTCTGCGACCGCCTCGGCGTTCGGTATTTTGAAATTTCACACCTCTTCTCCCAGTGGGGCGCTGCCCATGCGCCCAAGGTGATGGCCACGGTGGACGGCGAATACCGCCGCCTGTTCGGCTGGGATACCGATGCATCCGGCGAGGAATACGTCCACTTCCTGCAGGTGTTTTTGCAGGCGCTGACGGCGCATCTGGAGAAAAAGGGTCTGAAGGAGCGCTGCTATTTCCATATTTCGGACGAGCCGGGCGGAGACGCCATGGCGCAGTACCGCAAGAACCGCGAAACCGTGGACCCGTACCTGAAGGGCTGGAAGCTGCTGGATGCGCTGTCGGATGTCGAATTCTATCGCCAGGGGCTCTGCCCGATTCCGGTGCCGTCCTCCGGCGCGATCGAAGACTTCCAGAAGGAGGACATCGCGGAGCGGTGGGTGTACTACTGCTGCGGCCCGTGGATTGGCGCATCCAACCGGTTCGTGGCCATGCATCTGGGGCGCACCCGGTCGATCGGTTTGCAAATGTATCGCTACGGCATCGAGGGCTTCCTGCACTGGGGCTACAACTTCTACAACAACCAGTATTCCTACGACCACGTCAACCCGTTCCTGAACCCGGCAGCGGGCTACTGGGGCGCGGCGGGCGATGCACTGGTCGTCTATCCGGGGCAGGACGGCTACCCGCTGGAATCGCTGCGCCTCCGCGCACAGAAGCAGGCGCTGGACGATATCCGCGTGCTGCAGCTGGCCGAACGGTACTGCGGGCGCGAAACGGTCATTGCGGAGCTGGAGCAGCTGACCGGCCCGATTGACTTCCGCCACTGCATCAACGACAGCATGACGTTCCATCGGCTGCGCGAGCGCATGATGGATTTGATTCTCGCAGCCCAGCAGGCGGCTGCACCACAGGACAACGCCTGAACAGAACACAGCATCGAAACAAAAGGAGGCAAAAGCAATGAAGAAAATCAAGGTCGCACTGGTTGGTCTGGGCTTTGGCGGCAACTTTGCCGAGATCTACCGGGAACATCCGGACGTGAGCGAAATCGTCCTCTTTGACCCCGATCGGGAGCGCGAACGCGCATTCCGGGAACGGCTGGGCATCACGGAGGTCTATGACAGCCTGGACGAGCTGTTGGCCGACCCGACGGTGGACGCGGTGCATCTGGTCACGCCGATTCCACTGCACGCCGAGCAGAGCGTCGCCGTGCTGAATGCGGGCAAGCACTGCGCCTGCACCGTCCCGATGGGCAATACGCTGGACGAGCTGCGCGCCATTGTCGCAGCCAAACGCCGGAGCGGGAAGAATTATATGCTGATGGAGACGACGCTCTATACCTATCAGTTCCGCTATGTCCAGAAAATGCTGGCCTCCGGCGAGCTGGGGCGCATCCAGTTTTTGCGGGGCAGCCATTATCAGGATATGGAAAACTGGCCGGGCTACTGGATGGGCCTGCCGCCGATGCATTACGGCACCCACGCCATCGCACCGATGGTGGCGCTGTCCGGCTCCCGGATTGCGAAGGTTCACGGCTTTGGCAGCGGGACGATGCGCCCGGAGCTGGTGCAGCACTACGGCAATCCGTTCCCGGTGGAAACAGCGCTGTTCGCATTTGAAAACGGCCTGAAGGGCGAAGCCACCCGCAGCCTGTTTGAAACGGCGCGCCCGTATCAGGAGGGGATGTTCGTCTACGGCAGTCAGAAGAGCTTTGAATGGGGCTTTACCGATGACGATCTGCCCCATGTCTCCACGCTTTTGAGCGGCGATTCGTCCGTGCGGGGTCTGCCCTGCCAAACGGAGGTCATGGAAATGCCCAACGACTATTCCGATTTGCCGGAGCCGCTGTGGCGCTTCACGGTGGGCGGCAACTATGACCCGGAGCACCCGGAGGAATCGCTGAAGCGCGGTGCCGGCGGTGGCCATCACGGCTCACACGCGCATCTCGTAAACGAGTTCGTCCGGAGCATCATCGAAGGCCGTGCGCCGTGGATTGATGAGGCGATGGGCGCCAATATCACCGCAGCCGGCCTCTGCGCACACGAAAGCGCCATGCGCGACGGCGAAGCGGTCATCGTTCCGAATTTCTAAACCGAGCCGGAGGTTTCACTTCGAAACGAAAGGAAAAGGGCTATGAATCCACTGAAACTGGAACTGGAACGGCGCGCATTGCCGCCGCTTCGCAGCCGCAGAGAGATGCAGGACATTTTGCAGCGCGAGGTCTACGGCTATCTGCCGGACGTCGCCTGTACGCTCACGACCGAGTCGGAGCAGGTGGATGAGGCGCGCTATATGTGCGGGACGGTCGTCCGCTCCCATGTCATGCTCCGGGTGACGGTCGGCACCCAGTCGCACGCGTTCCGCGTCGATCGGCTGCTGCACACGGACGGGCAGAAGCGCCCGCTGATTCTCCTGAACAACTTCCACCCGATGGAAGCGTCGTCCTGCTTCCCGGTCGAGGAGCTGTCGGAGTATGACGTCGATTTTCTCGTCTTCCGCTACACCGACATCACATCGGATGACGACGATTTCACCAACGGGCTGGCACGCATTCTGCTGCCGAACGGCCAGGTTGAGGACACGACCTGCGGCAAAATCGGCATCTGGGCGTGGGCGGCCATGCGCGTCTTAGATTACGGTTTGACGCTCCCCGGCACCGACCCGGACAACGTCGCCATCGCCGGTCATTCCCGGCTGGGCAAAACGGCGGCGTATACGGCCATGATGGACGAACGCTTCAAGTTTACCTTCTCCAACGCGGCGGGCTGCGCGGGCGATGCGCTGGCACACGGCTGCAGCGGCCTGCAGCGCACACCGCTGGACGTGCGGAATACGAGGCTCGGCGAGCTGATTCGCGATATCACGGAAAAATACGGCTACTGGTTCTGCAAAAATTACCGGAAATACGCCGAGCGCAACGGGTCGGATGAATTCGATCAGCACTACCTGCTGGCGAGCATTGCCCCGCGCTATGTGATGGTCGGCTCCTGCGATCTGGATGCCTGGGCCGACCCGGTTTCCCAACAGCTCTGCGCGCTGGCGGCGAGCGAAGCCTGGGGGCTGACGGGTCTGGTTGGCAGCGACCACATCCTCGATGCGGGCGAAAGCCTCATCGACGGCCATGTCGGCTATTTCAAAATCCACGCCCAGCATTTTCTCTCCCGCCACAGCTGGCGACAGTTTCTGCGCTTCGTGGAAAAGCACCGCGCAGACTGAGCACTTCCAACCATAAATAAAAGAATCAGCCCGGACAGGTTCAAAAACCGTCCGGGCTGATTTGCAGTCTGAAAAAATCAGGTCAGCGTTTCGCTGTTATTGAGCACGAGCGTGCTGTAGAGGAAGAGGACATCCTGCTGGTCAAACGTCACGAAGCGGTCGAGAAAATCGGCGCGGAGGTAGCGAATGTCGATCAGCGTGACGGTGGAGTAGCCCTCCGCGAGGAGCGGCGCAATGCTGCTGCCGAACGAGTCGCGGAAGATGATGAGCTCACGGTCGGTCTGGGCATTCGGATTTTCGATCGTGATCAGCGGCAGCGAACCGGAGAGGAACATCTCATACGGATCCTTGCCGACGGCCTTTTCCATATCGTAGAGGCCGCCGGTCGTGTTGGCCTCGTGATTCGTGGCCAGACAGGCGTTCAGCGTGTCGTTGGTCAGATAGTGAATCGTTTCCGCCGGGAGCGGGAGCGCCGATTGACCGTAGTAGACGCCGTAGAAGGGGTGGTTGAGCGTCTCAACGGTATACTGCCCGGAGAGCGTGACACCCATCCCGTTGGCCAGGACGCTTGCGGTATCCGTCAGCTTTTCCTGCCGCCAGTGCGTATCCGTCTTGTAGTAGTCGCTGATGTCCAGCGTCCCGACAATGTCCAGATAGGTGGCATAGGGCATCTGCGCCTGCATATCGGAAAACAGCTTTTCGTAATCCATAGCGGGGTATTTGCCGGAATCGGCGAGGAAATAGCTCTTATCCGGGACAATCGACAGGTAGATATCCATGTCCTTGTCGGCCAGATACCGGTCATAGATGTAGGCGAACCGATTCGCCGCATACGCGAGCGAGTCCTCGCTCAACGGGTATTCCAGCTTGGCGGCGTAGCCGTCCTCCAAAACGATGCCGTTGTTGTCGCTCTGCGCAAAGGCGTAGTAGACGGCGAGGGATTTCAGCGTGCGGAGAGAATCGCGCAGCGGGAACTGATCCTGAGTGTAGGTTTCAAAGTCGGACATGAAGCTGCCGTCCAGGAGCGTGCCAAAGGAGAGCGACGGAAACTGCGCCAGCTTGCGGCGTTCGCTGTCCGAAAAGGTGCGGGTCGGCAGAAACCATGCGGAAAGTGTCATCGCGGCAAAGAGCAGCGCAACCACGGCAACGCAGATGATATGTTTGTGCTGTTTCATTCGAAAACCCCCTTAGAATCTGAAATACAGGAAGGGATTGTAGGAGCCGTCCACCAGATAGGCCGTGCAGACCAGCAGCAGCGCACAGAGCGCCAGCGGCTCAACAATCGTGGCAACGCGCTGTCCGACGGAGCTGTCAGAAAAGCGCTTCCAGAGGTTCCGGGGCAAGGGTGTCGCACCGATCACGGCGAGCAGCAGCACAACCCCGTAGTTGCGGAGCTCATACCAGAATTCCGCCGACACAAACGGGTGATGCCCGGCGCCGAACATGGCACCGATGCAGGAGCCGGCCTGACGGAGGCTGCTTGCGTCGAAAATGACGAAGCTGATGAGAATCAGAACCACCACATAGATGTGCTTCCAGACGCGGCTCTTCTTCAGATGGCGGAGCAGCCAGAGCTTTTCCACCATCAGCAGCGCGGCGAAATACAGTCCCCAGAGGATGAAATTCCAGGAGGCGCCGTGCCAAAAGCCGGTCAGCATCCAGACGACAAGAATGTTCAGCAGGTGGCGCAGACGGCTGACGCGGTTGCCGCCGAGCGGGATGTAGACGTAATCGCGGAACCAGGAGCCGAGCGACATATGCCAGCGCCGCCAGAACTCCGTGATGCTGGAGGAAATATAAGGATAGTTGAAGTTTTCAAGGAAGTCAAAGCCGAAAATCTTGCCGAGGCCGATGGCCATGTCGCTGTAACCGGAAAAGTCGAAGTAGATGTGGAGCGAATAGGCCGCGGCATACAGCCAGAAATACAGGGTGGAGGGGTCGCCGGTGGCGCGGAAGGAGTCGCAGAGCTCACCGAGGACGTTGGCAATCAGGATTTTCTTGCTGAGCCCGATCAGAAACCGGCGCAGCCCGCAGGCCGCTTTTTCAAAGGAATGGGTGCGGGTGCGGAGCTGATCGGCGACGTCTGCATACCGGACGATCGGCCCGGCGATCAGCTGCGGGAACAGTGCGACATAGGCGGCGAGGTCGATGAGATTTCTCTGCGCACGGACATCGCCGCGGTAGACATCGACGGTATAGCTGAGAATCTGGAACGTGTAGAAGCTGATGCCGATGGGCAGGGCGATGCGGAGGAGCGGGATGGAAAGCCCGGTGACGGCGTTGAAGTTGCTGATGAAGAAATCGGCGTATTTGAAATAGCCGAGCATCAGCAGGCTGCTGACCACAGACAGCGCCAGAATGCCCTTGGACAGTCCGGGTCGGGCGCGGAAGCGCTCAATCAGCAGGCCGAAGACGTAGCCCAGCAGGATGGCGAGCAGCATCCAGATGACGTAGCGCGGCTCACCCCAGGCATAAAAGACGAGGCTGCACAGCAGCAGCACGGAATTTTTCAGACAGCGCGGCGCAATGAAATAGAGAATCAGCACGCAGGGCAAAAAATAAAACAAAAACGGAATGCTTGAAAACAGCATGGCGAAGCTCAAACCTCTCTTTTTTTCTCTGTGGCAGCAGCCGGGGTTGCTTTTCCAAAAAAACAGGGGGTCGGGCGCCAGTGCGTCGACCCCCTGTATCGCTCAGAGATCCGGAAATATCGTAGATTACTCGACCATGGCCGGTGCATCGACCAGAACCGAGGACTGCGCATCGACAGCGGCGCAGGCGGCTACCAGATTGTCAATGTTGCCTTCATGGCCGTATGCCATGACAACGTAATCACCGACGGCGATCACGACGACCTTGTCCGGGAAGCCGCACATCCAGCGCTGACCCTGAATGGCGGTCTGGTAGGCGGTGGCAAAGTCGGCGGCCTGTGCCGGATCCTTCAGCTTGGCCACGGCGGAGCAGAAGGTGTTGAGGTTCATCATGTGCTGCAGCGTTGCGACATCGTCTTCGAGCATCCCATACAGCTCGTCCGTCACGTGGAGCAGATACTTGAAGGTTTCGGCGTTTGCATCGCTCAGCGCATACTGGCCGGGGCCGTCCATGCTTTCATGGTCGATATCGCCGCCGCCACAGGCGAACTTGTTTTCTTCGCCGTAGGCGTTCCAAATGGCGGTGTACAGATCGAGTGCGGATTCATAGGCCGGTGCCGGCGGATCGGTTTCCGGCGGGAGCGTCGTGCTGACGGAGGTGTTGTCCGATTTGTCTGTGTTGTCAGGGGTGTTTGTGGTGTCCTGGCTGCAGGCGGCCAGCGTCAGCAGCGAGCAGATCATCAGCAGTGCGAGGAGCAGGGAAATGGGTCTTTTCATGGTGGTAATTCCTTTCTGAATCAAAAAATCATACGGAGCAGTGCGCTCAGGATGCGGGGGTTTCTTCCGTCATGGTCACAAGGACGACGGACTGGCTGCTGTCAACGACGGCTGTCAGACGGAGCTGTCGCGCTTTGAACCGGAGCACCAGCTCGAAGCGGTCGGCCGCGGTCGTATCCACCAGCCAGAGCTGTTCAAAGCGGCCGGAGCAGACACGCTGCGTGCATTCGCTTCCGTCATCGGAGAGCAGCACGCTGTTGGCGCCGGCTGTCACGGTGACATCGTCCGTCCCGGCGTCCAGCTGCAATGCGAGCTCTGTCCCGACTGTGCTGCGCGGCTGCAGCGCGGCAACCAGCGGCACGGAAAGCGCGGAGCCGTCAGCGGACAGCTGCGTTCCTCCGACCGAGATCGTCAGATCACGGTGCTTTGGCAGCGCCGTCCAGACAACGGCGAGCACTGCGGCGAAACAGGCAGCCACAGCGGCCCAACGGGAAATGAGGGTGCGGGTGCGGTGAACCCGCGGGAACGGCTGATTCGCTTCCGCGATCAGCTCGTCATCCAGCGCACCGATCATCTGTGCCAGAAATTCCTGTTTCATCTTCTGGCTCCTTTCTCAGCGGGAGGGGTGGCATCATCCATGAAAATGCCGTCGGCCTCCAGATGCTTTCTGAGCCTGGCGCGCATTCGAAAGAGCAGCGATTTGACACGGCTCTCGCTCATGTCCAGCTGCGCGGCGAGATCGGCAATGGCGTCGCAAAAGAAATACCGTCGGACAAAAATCCGCCGATCCAGCTCCTTCTGCGTGCGCAGAAATGCGCTGATGCTTGCCCCGATCTGCTCTGCGTCGGCCTCCGGCTCCGCCGGCTGACCGCCCGGAATGCATTCGTCCAGCTCGTTCAGAGAGAGCGCAAATTCGTTGATGACCCGTTTGTCGGCGTGACGCTTCTGAAAACGGTTGATCGACAGGTTCCGTGTAATCTTCCCGAGATAAGCAGCCAGGTTGGTGGGCGATTTCGGCGGAATGGAACGCCACGCACCCAGCCAGGTATCATTGACGCATTCCTCACTGTCGGAGACGTCACTGAGAATATTCATGGCGATTTTCGTACAGTACGCACCGTATTTCCGGTCGGATTCGCTGATGGCAGCTTCATCGCGGGCAAAGTACAGTGCAACGATTGCTTCATCGGTCATGCAGTCACCTCGTCTCTGCCCCTCTGCCTATATACACAGCGTTTTTCGGGGCGGGTTGCATGTTTCCCAAAAAAACTGAAAAAAATTTTTGGGACAGGGATATCATACCATAAAACCCCGCGCATTGCAACCGCCATCCGCATCTGGCGGCGGCGGGCAGGTGCATTCGAACAGAAGCAGAACACTTTTGTCTGCTGAAATCACACCCGCAGACGGAACAAACGCAAAAACAACAAAAATCGTGCAAAATTATGCGCGCCATTGCGGGCATAATCACGGAATCTTTCGCGGAAACGGCGAACCGGAAACGCCGAAAAACTGCTTGGGAATCCATTCGATGACCAAAAGTGATTTTTTTTGCCAAAATATTGACAAACGCCGCGCTTTATGATATAATACAACATATTCGATATCACTTGCCGCGGAAGGGCTTTCTTGGAACGATCTGACCTGTGAGAAATGCCGTGAATTCTCTTTCTCCGAGTGCTCGGAGAGGACGCGAAAGACGGGCTCAACGCGAAAAGTGGTGCAGAAAATTTATGGAGGTAAGACTATGAGCAAAAAGCTAACATCCATGCTCGCATTGGCTCTGTGCTTGGTTATGGTAGCTGGTTCTCTCGCAGGCTGCAGCGGTTCAGGTTCTGAAAACGGCGGCGTCAGCGGCGAAAACCCCTATAAACAGGCTACATACAACACTTTTACGTCGACAATGCCCAGCAACTGGAATGAATTCACCTATGCTGATAACAACGATACCCAGATTATGGATTACATTGGCTCGTCGTTCTTTCAATATGACTACAAGTTTGAAGACGGCAAGAAATATAATTCTGACGGCACGATCAACAAAGAAGGAATTGTTCCCGGCGCTTACACCGTGAACTACTCCGCAGCGACCAAACTCGAAGACGTCACTTCGACGGTCGATGCCAAATGGGGCTACACCGATGCTCAGAAGCAGGAAGGCGGCTACGCCTGGAAGGTCACCCTGCGTGATGATCTGAAATGGGATGACGGCACATCCATCAAAGCGTCTGACTTTGAATACTCCATGCAGCAGCTGCTCGATCCTGCATTCATGAACTTCCGTGCCAACACCTATTATGACACGCTGAAGATCAAGAACTCCCGCAACTACTTCTTCCAGAACCAGGAAGGCACGTACGAATCCGTCTCTGGCCAGGGCTTCGAGTCCAACCAGGCCGCTCTGGATGCCGGCAAGACGCTGTACATCAACGCCTGGGATTTCTGGGGCGCTGAAGGCTACGTTGACGCTGAAGGCAACGAATGCCCGCAGTGGGTTGCTTACAATGACTCTGTCGTTTACGACACCGCTGACGCCTGGACGGCCGGTGCTGCAGTCGATGCATTCTCCGGTGAAAGTCTGTGGAGCGACTACGCCTCCTACCTCGAAGTCGGCGCTGGCTATGCCGATTACTGCGGCGTTTACGTTGAAAACACCGTCCGTGACGTGAAGTGGGAAGACGTCGGCTACTATGCGATCGAAGAAGAAAACGCGATCGTCATCTGCCTCGACAAGACCTACTCCTTCCTCACCGAATCCGGCGACCTGTCTGTCTGGTCTGCTTACTATATGTCCAGTATGCCGGTTGTCCACAAGGATAAGTATGAAGCGGCTAAGATTGCTCCGTCCAACGGTGCAACCCTCTGGACCTCCAAATACAACTCCTCCCTCGACACCAGCGCAAGCTGGGGCCCGTACAAGCTGGCCGAATTCGAAGCCGGTTCGCACTACAAACTGGTCAAGAACGACAACTGGTACGGCTGGAACATGGATCTGTATAAGAACCAGTACAACGTGACCGCGATCAACTGCCGCAAGATCGAAGAATTCGCCACACAGTGGATGGGCTTCCTGAGCGGCGAACTGGACGATGCTTCGCTCCAGACCGAAAACATTGCTGATTTCTCCGATTCCAAGTACGTTTACTACACCACGACATCCACCGGTACCTTCGGTATGCAGCTCTTCAGCGACCTTAACGTTCTGAAGAACAGCGAAAACAACAACGGCATCCTCGCCATTCAGGAATTCAGACACGCTCTGAACCTGGGTCTGAACAGAAGCGACATCGTTTCGAAGATCTGGCCGGGCTCCACAGTCCCGTGCTTCGGTCTGATGAACGTTGCTTACTACTATGACATCGAAAACTCCCCGACGCTGGAAGATGGCGGTCAGTATCGTAACACCACCATCGCAAAGCAGGGCATCCTCCGCGCCTACGGCTTCACCGAGGACAACGGCAAGTGGTCCTCCGGCGATCTGAAGGATCTGAGCCTGGAAGAAGCCTATGATGCACTGACCGGTTACAACCCGGTGGCTGCAAAAGAAGAAATGCAGAAGGCCATTGACATTCTGACGGCCAACGCCGAAGAATATGGCTACGACTCCAGCAAGAACATCACGCTGATCTACGGTTCCTCCGTTGACAACGACAAGCATAGATTCCGCGCTGAATATCTCCAGGGCGTAATCGACGGCCTGACCGAAGGCACCATCCTCGCCGACAAGATCGACGTCGTCTTTGATGCCTCCGCGGGCGCCAAGTGGGCGGATGCCTTCCGTTCCGGCGCAACCCAGATCGGCTTCGGCTACGGCTTCTCCGGCAACGCATTCAACCCGTTCGACATCGTCGGCGCGTTTGTTGACCCGGATGACGACCTGAACTATCATCAGTATTGGGATACCTCCAAGATCAATCTGACCCTCAAGATGCCGGCTGGCGATTATGAGGGCGCAGGTGAAGAAATCACCATGAGCGTTCAGAACTGGTTCTTCTGCCTCAACGGCCGTGCAGCGTCCGAAAATCAGCCCAAGACCTATAACTGGGATGCGGGCTATGCACCGGCAGAAGCCAGACTGACCATTCTCTCCGCTCTGGAAGAGCTCACCATCAAGGAAAGCCGTTCTGTCATGCTGATTGCAGAAAG
Organism: uncultured Oscillospiraceae bacterium; assembly: GCA_964448855.1. Lineage (GTDB taxonomy): Bacteria > Bacillota > Clostridia > Oscillospirales > QAMX01 > QAMX01. The sequence continues at coordinate 11,857 of CAYUXI010000017.1, forward strand.
CGGCGGCTCCTTCCTCGGTGCGAAGTTCTCCTACCTCTCCGATGAGGATCATACGTTCATGGGCTTCGGCGGTCTGAGATACATTGAAGTCAACTACACCGACGAAGAATGGACGGCTTTCGTTGCTGAAAACAACAACGACCTCACCGCTGAATACAAGAAGTCTGAGTAATCACTCAACATTTTTTAGCGTTGTCATGCGTATGCAAACGGCGGTGGGCAATTCGCCTGTCGCCGTTTGCTGCATTCCACGCTTACAGCGTTTCCTGCAACACTCTGCCGACTGCGCTTCGGCGCAGTCGGCAGGGGATCCCTGCATCAGTTTCCATGTTATTTTGACGTTCAATTTTTGCTTTTGATTTTCTGTGCGGATGCACACGCGCCGCAAAAAGCCAATGCGTGCTTTTTGCGTGGCGCACACGACGATACCTGGTTTGAAATCAAACAAGCGGAGGGGAAAACCTATGTACATGTTTAAGTATGTGATGAAACGAATCGGGCTGATGTTGTTCACGTTTCTCATCATCGTCACGATGTGTTTCGTCCTGATTAAGCTGTTGCCGATTCCCACAACTGCTCTTCCCGGACAGGACCCCGAAATTGTTATGAGAACGCTTGAGGGAAGAGGCTGGATTACCAATATCAGAGAGGGCTCAAACGGCGTCTGGGAATATGACCGTGTGCCTATCCTGCTGCAATATGGGAATTACATCAAACGAATCGTGACTGAGGGCGACTTCGGTATTGTGACTACCTACGGCGAATATCTCAATATGGATATCTGGGAAGTGTTTGTCTCGCACCTCCCGCCCACCATCTTGATCAATATATATTCCACCCTGCTCGGCGTGCCGATCGGTCTGGCTCTCGGGATTCTGGCCGCATTGAAAAAGAACAAATGGCAGGATCAGGCCATCAACGTGTTTATCATGCTGTTGATTTCCGTCCCGTCCATCGTTCTGGCGCTGCTGATTCAGTATGTCTTCTGCTTCAAGCTGGGCTGGTTCCCGCTGACCATGTCGACGAGTGACGCGTATTTCACCTGGCCGGTCTTCCGCTCCATGCTGCCCGCCGTGTTCGCACTCTCACTCGGCTCCATCGCCGGGTATGCGCGATATACCCGCGCCGAGCTGTCCGAGGTGCTGACCAGCGAGTTCATGCTCTTAGCGCGGACGAAGGGTCTGACCAAGCGCCAGACGATTTACCGCCACGCGCTGCGCAACTCGATGGTCGTTATCTTCCCGTCCATCCTGTCCGAGTTCGTATCGGTCCTCTCCGGCTCGCTCATCATTGAAAAAATGTTCGCCATCAACGGCGTCGGCGGCCTGTATCTGAACTCGATCACCTTCCAGGATTATGACTTCTTCATGCTGCTTTCCTGCTTCTATACGCTGGTCAGCCTGATGGCGGGAATCGTCATTGACATCAGCTACGGCTTCATTGATCCGAGAATCAGAATGGGGGCGAAATAAGCATGGCTGCAATCAACCAATTTGAGAATATCCCGGCTGAGAAGTTCCAGTTTGCCAAAAAGACCGACCTTTCTCACGACAAAAAGCTCGACACCAAGCCGGTCAGCTATTTCCAGGGCGCGTTTCGCCGCTTCAGCAAGAACAAGGGCGCGGTTGTCGGCGGCATCGTCGTGCTGTGCCTGCTGCTCTTTGCCATCATTGCACCGTTCTTCACCCCATATCGCCCGGCTTACTATGACATGATGTATACCTATGTGTCGCCCAAGAACAGCCTGTGCGTCAAAATGGGTCTGGATTTCTGGGACGGCTGCAAGGTCAAGGATACCAACAAGCTCGGCTACCTCCGCGATATGGCCATCGTCCAGGAAACGGGGCGCGAGGTCATCAAGGACGGCGAATACACCGTCAGCGAGGACGGCTCCAATTATACCTACCGCTATGATACGTACTACGGCATTGGCTTCGGCAAGTACCGGATCATTTCCCGTGCGGAATATGAGGATATCCAGGCGTATCAGAACGAAACCGGGATTCAGGTGCTGTATCCGGTTGTCTCTCTGAGCGAACGCAACCAGATGCTGGAAAAGAATAAGTACGACGCCAACATCTATTACGAAGTCGAAAACCCGAAGGCTTCGGTCATCCGCCCGAAGCTGGATGCCAACGGCAACATCATCCCCAATTACTGGAAGTATGAGCCGGGCAATGAGACGGCGACCATGTCGAAGTACAATTCCCTCCGCATTGAAGGTGAAAACGGACTTCAGAAAAACGGCAAGACGTATTATTACGTCTACGGCCGTGAGGTCGATGGCGGCATTGAGGTTCGTGCGGAGTACTATGAATATTACATCTACAGCCATACCCGCCTGAAAAACGACGGCATCACCGAACCCTACTTCCTGTTCGGCACAACCGAAACAGGGAAGGATATCTTTGCCTGCCTGGCCTACGGCGCAAGATTCTCCTTTGTGTTCGCCATCATCGTCGCCGCGGTGAACTTCATCGTCGGCGTCATCTGGGGCTCCATCGCGGGCTACTTCGGCGGCAAGGTTGACCTGTTCATGGAACGGTTCTCCGAAATTCTCGGTGCCGTGCCGACCATGATCGTCATCACGCTGCTCAAATACCACATGGGCTCGTCGAGTCAGGCGATTGTCCTGTTCATCGCATTCTTTGCAACGGGCTGGATTGGCATGGCCGGTACAACGCGTATGCAGTTCTACCGCTTTAAGAATCAGGAATACGTTCTGGCTGCCAGAACACTCGGCGCCAGCAACTCGCGCATCATGTTCCGGCACATCTTCCCGAACGGCCTCGGCACCATCGTTACGAGTGTCGCGCTCGTCATTCCTTCCATGATTTATTCGGAAACGAGTCTTTCCTACCTCGGCATCATCAACCTGGAAGCCGGGAACACGACCAGCGTCGGTACGCTGATCGCCGCCGGGCAGAAATCGCTGATGGCGAACGCCGCGTATGTCTCCTTCTTCCCGTGCGCCTTCCTGGTGCTGCTCATGTTAAGCTTCAACCTGTTCGGCAACGGTCTGCGCGATGCGTTCAACCCGTCGCTCAGAGGATCGGAGGATTAAGACATGAATCAAATGGATAAAGAAGTCAAATTATCGGTGAACAACCTGAGAATGTCCTTCCGCACGGATGCGGGCAAGGTGCAGGCGGCTCGCGATATTTCCTTCGACCTTCACAAGGGTGAAACGCTGGCCATCGTCGGTGAGTCCGGCTCCGGCAAATCCGTGACGGCCAAGGCCATCATGGGCATTTCTGCAGTCAACGCGATTCATGAGGGCGGCGAAATCCTCTACGACGGCAAGGATCTGCTCCGCATCCCGGAAGAGGAGATGCACAAGCTCCGCGGCGATAAAATCGCTATGATCTTCCAGGATCCGCTCTCCGCGCTCAACCCGATCATGCGAATCGGCAAGCAGATCACCGAGGCCATGCTGCTCAAAAATGAGGCCAATCGGCATGAAGGCCGCGAAACCTTCAACAAGATGCTGGCGTCTCTCTCTGAAATGATGACGGCGGCGCTGGAGGCTGGTGCGAAATGCAGCATCGCGGCCTCCGAGATTCCGCACTATATCAAGACGTTCGACAACTTCAACATCTGCGCCATTCGGCTGGAAAACAGCTACAACGCCGCACATACGGCGGCTGAAGAGCTGATCGCCATCATTGACGAGTTTTTGTTCCTGACCGAAAAGAAGCAGAAGGTAGACGTCATCGCGACGCTCAACCTGATCGGCCACAAGCTCGCCGATATCCAGGACAAGTATTTCACCGCCGGATATGCGGACGTGCTCAGCCAGCATAAGGCGGAGCTGGCCAATGTCAAGCGGATTGAAAAATCCAAGATGACAATCTGGGACGGCGTCAAGAAGGTCGTCACCATGAGCGCCAATAAGCGCGACGCTTCACCGGAGACGGCGACGGCGCTGGCAGCCATGCGTGAAACGGCTGAAAAAATGCTGGCACAGCCGAAATACAACTTCTTCCGCATCGGGTATTATATCTATAAGCACCCGGACGAGGATCTCAGCAAAATGTCGGCGGAGCAGGCCAACGACATGGCGTACCGGTTCCTGAACGAGGACTTTATGGATTCGTTCATGCAGCTGGAGAAGATCGCCGTTGACTACTCCTTCCGCAAAATGCTGGAAAACAAGCAGAAGACGATTGATGAGCTGGAGGCTGCCGTTCGCTTCTTTGAAAAGGGCGGCTTCACCGAGAAGGAAGCCGATGAGCTCTGCAAACGCGTCGATCAGTGCGTCCGCGATACGATTGACCCGCTGGCACCTGTCAAGGATAGCCTCGCCTATACGCTAGGCGGTGCGCTGGAACGCGAAATTAAGAAGTATTTCTTCTACATCAAGAATAACCCCAAGGAGGAAAAGCGCTTTGCCCGCCAGACGGCGAAGCGTGAGGCGCTGCTGGCCAGGGGCAAGACGGTCGATTGGGAAGTCATTCCGAAGTCGGTCATTGAGCCGGAGGAACAGATTCGGGCGATCAACTCTGTCCTCAACCACGCGATTGACCGGTTCCGCTCCGACCTCGACAAGGCGGAGACATTCGACGTCGATCAGCGCTGCATCGAGATCGTCGATTTCCTCAAGGAAAAGGCATCTCAGGTCGTCAATACGCTGACCAAGCGGATTGCCAAGGAAAAGGCCATCAAGCTGATGGAGGAAGTCGGTATCCCCGAGCCGCGCATCCGCTACCGGCAGTATCCGTTCGAGTTCTCCGGCGGTATGCGGCAGAGAATCGTCATTGCGATTGCACTGTCGGCCAACCCCGACATCCTGATCTGCGATGAGCCGACCACGGCACTGGACGTGACCATTCAGGCGCAGATTCTGGAGCTGATCAACCGCCTGAAGCGCGAGCACAACCTGTCCATCATCTTCATCACGCACGACCTCGGCGTCGTCGCGAATATGGCGGATCGAATCGCCGTCATGTATGCGGGCAAGATCGTCGAATACGGCACGGCGAACGAAGTGTTCTACAACCCGCAGCACCCCTACACCTGGGCACTGCTCTCGTCGATGCCCGACCTGGACACCAACGAAAAGCTGGATGCCATTCCCGGTACGCCGCCGAACATGATCTACCCGCCTGTCGGGGATGCATTTGCGGAGCGGAACAAGTACGCGCTGGAAATCGATTTCGAACAGCAGCCGCCGATGTACGAGGTTTCTCCCACGCACTACGCGGCCACCTGGCTGCTCCATCCGAATGCTCCGAAGGTTGAAATGCCGAAGATCATTACGGAGCGGATCAAGCGCATGAAGGAAAGGGGAGGCAACAATGGCGAACAACAATAACGAGGTTCTGCTGAAGGTTGACCATCTGTGTCAGTATTTCCGCATGGGGCACAAGGACTTGAAGGCTGTTGACGATGTCAGCTTTGAGATCAGAAAGGGCGAGGCGTTCGGCCTCGTCGGTGAGTCCGGCTGCGGCAAAACCACAACCGGCCGCTCCATCATCAAGCTGTACGATATCACATCGGGCAACGTGTATTTCAAGGGACAGAAGGTCAGCGCGGGTACCCGTTCCTATAAGGACGCCATCTCGGCTGCGCGCCGGGACGCATCGGAGAAGATTCAGAAGCTGCGTGCGGACAAATCGGCCGATTCCCAGGCGGAAATCGAGCGGATTCGGAGCGAGCTGAAGGAGACGATTCAGGAGAATCGCCGCCTCATTCGCGAAGCGCAGACCGACTGCAAAGCCGTTGACCGGCAGCACGCCGCCAAGATGGTGGCTGCGCTGGAGCAGGGATATCAGGAAAAATTCGCGGTCGCCGCGAATGACCCCGACGCGCTTCAGGCGCTGAAGCGCGAATATAAATCCAAATACCGCGTCGCCAAAAAGAGCAAGCTGATCACACAGATTCAGATGATCTTCCAGGATCCGATCGCGTCACTCGACCCGCGTATGACCGTCCGCGATATCATCGCAGAAGGGCTGATCATCAACGGCGTGACCGACAAGGAGTACATCAATCAGAAGGTCTACGAGATTCTGGAAATGGTCGGCCTTGTGCGCGAACACGCAGACCGCTATCCGCATGAGTTCTCCGGCGGTCAGCGCCAGCGCATTGGCATTGCGCGTGCGGTCATCATGCAGCCGGAAATGATCATTGCTGATGAGCCGATCTCGGCGCTCGACGTGTCGATTCAGGCACAGGTGATCAACCTGCTGAACGATCTCCGCGACCGGCTGGGGCTCACCATCCTCTTCATCGCGCACGACCTCTCCGTTGTCAAATACTTCTCCGACCGCATCGGCGTCATGTACTTCGGCAAAATGGTCGAGCTGGCGGACTCCGATGAGCTGTTCAAAAACCCACTGCATCCGTATACACGGTCGCTCCTGTCGGCCATTCCGCTGCCCGACCCGGTGTATGAGAAGCAGCGCATCCGCGTGACCTACAACCCGCTGGCGGAGCACGATTATACGGTCGATACCCCGTCCTTCCGGGAAGTTGCCCCCGGCCATTTCGTGCATTGCAACGATGCCGAGGAAGCCAAGTATCGGCAGATGCTCCAGTAAGGGAACGGACGGTCAGGAAGATTGAAAACTGAGAAAAGGAAAATCTGGATCAAGTATGCCGTCTGCCTGGCGGTGGCTGCATTGATGACACTGATCGTTTTCGCGATCAAAGGCTTTTTCACAGATCGAATCGAAACCAATCTCGGCATTCTCGCCGACGGGTTCACGGTTTCCGGCCTCCTGCTGACACTGTTTGCGGGAATGCTCTTTGTCAGTGGCGAGGGCGCGTTCATCGGGATCGGCTTCGTGCTGAGAAACGTTGTGCTGGCGCTGATCCCCATGGGTCGGCGGCGACACGAGGTGTACGCCCAATACCGGGAGCGCAAGCTGAGCAAGGTGAAAAAGCAGAGCGATCACTGCATCCTGCTGGTCGGGCTGGTCTTTCTGGCCATCGGCATCCTCTTTACCGTGATCTGGTACACAAAGTACTACCAAATCCCTGCATAACGCAGAAATTGTCTTTATCAAAACGGCAAGCCGAAACCGGCTTGCCGTTTTTTGCGCTCAAAAAGCAGCTCAAAAGGCATTTTGTGTGCCTCCTGAGCTGCGAAGTGTGTCGGTTTTTGAAAATGGCTCAAACGCCGAACGGACAAGCTACATGGCGCATGGGCTCAGAACTCCTCCGTCATGCCGTCCGAGCAGATGTGGATGCAGATCGGGTGCGCAGCGCTCCATTCGGCGCAGAGCCGCTCACACGCCGGGCGATTCTCGATGATTTCCCGACCGTGATGCGTCAGGCGCAGCTGCGGAATCCGGTGGGAGACGGCATAGCGGCAGACGTCGTCCACGTGGTGATGGCCGGTTTCCATGATCAACAGGTCGCAGCCGTCGCCGACCAGAGCGTCCAGCTCCTCGATGTGCCGCAGATCGCCGGAAAAGACGATGCGCCGCCCGTCGGCCTCCAGCAGGAAGGAGAAGGAATGCCAGCCGTTGCTCCCGTCCTCGCGCAGATGCAGATTGTGGTACGCGCTGACGCGGAGATTTTCGTCTTCGAAGATGCAGCCGTCCGTCAGCGGGTGCGCATCCAGCTCGAAGGAAAAATGGGGATCGGTCGTCCCGCAGGCGACCGATTCAATGGCGGGCAGCAGCGAAAGATCGGGGAAAAAGACGGACAGCGTGTTGTCGCACACCAGCTGCCGGTGGTAGCGCCCTTCCAGCTTCTGGATGCAGGCCAGCAGATTGGCCATCCCGCCGATGTGATCGAGGTGCGGGTGCGAGACAAAGAGCGCGGCGGTCTGCATCACGTCCAGACCGGAGGCGTAGGCCTGATGCGCACAGTTCTCTCCGGCTTCAAACCAGTAAAACAGGCCACCGGCCTCCAGAATCCATGCGCTGTGGTGCATACCCGGGAAGGGCTCCGTCCCGGATAACGTCCCTAAAAAGTGAAGCTTCAGCATCCAATCCGCCTTTCCGAACGCCGACAGGCGTCTGTCAGAATACGTTCAGTATATCAAAAAAACGGCCACTTGTCAATGCGGATGGAGCGGGCTGCATGGCGCTTGCGCTCGATTTTCTTTCCCATTGCGAATGGTTGCCCATTTGCAGATCAATCGTGGTATAATGGTACAATGGTTGAAACCAATCGACGAAAGAGGTGAAACAGTTGCAGGACGTTCAAAAGCTGGCCGAGGAGTTTGCGGCTTGTCGCAAAACGATGCTGGCCATTGGCGATGAAACCCGGCAATATCTGATTCTGGAGATGATGCAGATGGGACGGTGCGACGGGGTGCGCGTGGGCGCGATTACAGAGCGGACGCACCTGTCCCGACCGGCTGTTTCCCACCATTTGCAGATTCTCAAGGAAGCCGGTATCATCAAGGTTCGCCGGGAAGGAACGAAAAATTACTATTATTTCGATGCAGATGCCAGGGCGATGAATGATCTCCTGCAAATGCTCGAGCACGCGAATGAAATGATGAAAAATCTGCCGGACAGAAGCCGGAAAACAGGGAATGGAGGCCATACAATATGACGCAGGAAACAACAATGGATATTCAACGGGCGATGAAACAGCGCCACAGCGTCCGCAGCTATACGGATCGGCCGATCGAAGGCGCAACGCTTCAGACGCTGAAAGAGGAAATTGTGGCGTGCAACCGCGAGAGCGGCCTGCATATCCAGCTGGTGCAGCAGGAGCCGAAGGCCTTTGACAGCTTCATGGCGCATTACGGGAAATTCAACGGCGTGCAGAACTATCTGGTGCTGGTCGGCAAAAAGAGCCCGTCTCTCGATGAAACCTGCGGGTATTACGGCGAACGCTTGGTGCTGAAAGCGCAGCAGCTCGGCCTGAATACCTGCTGGGTCGCGATGACCTACCGGAAGGTTCCGGGCGCTTTTACCGTCGAGCGGGGCGAAAAGCTGACGGTTGTCATCGCGATTGGCTATGGCAGGACGCAGGGCGTTGCCCACAAATCGAAGACGGCGGCAGAGGTCAGTTCGCAGAGCGGCTCGGCACCCGAATGGTTCCGGGCGGGCGTGGAGGCGGCGCTGCTGGCGCCGACAGCCATGAATCAGCAGAAATTCACGCTGCACTATGAAAACGGCAAGGTGACAGCCAAGGCCGGGCGGGGCTTCTATACGAAGCTCGACCTGGGCATCGTCCGCTACCATTTTGAATGCGGCTCCGGCAAACCGCACGATATCTGGAACGCTTGACGGCCTTCCGACTCCATTCGACCAAACGGCAGCGACCATCCGCAAAAGAAGGCCGCTGCCGTTTTTGTTGCAAAGCGAGGCTTGCAGCTGCTGCACGAGTTTGTGGGTCAATACGGTTTGATCGGGTTTTGCGCGAGTTACAGCGATTTCAGATGAGCCGCGAAGCTGTTGGACGGCTCGCATACTTTCGGGCGATTCCGTGCAGGCAGGCACGGTTTGAGATGGCTTCACGTGCGACTCCCTGCGATTCTGCGCGATATGCGTGCAATTTGATCGGCCACAAACCCGCCCTGCTCTTTGTCAGCACGGCGAAACAGCGCACCGTAAATCCAGCCACTGCACCCGCGCCGTTCTTTCTCCCGGCACTGTGAAACAAAAACGGCGGACGGCTCATCCGAGGACCCCCATTGCGCTCGTCGTTTCAAACAGAGCGCCCCCGTTTTGCCCAGGCGCTCTACTGCTTTGCGCTGCGAATCCGGGCTTCTGCGTCTTTTTGGCGCGCATGGGCCGCTGCAATCGCCGCTTCCTGCTGCTTCTGACAGGCGGCTTTCCGCGCCGCCGGACGGCTGTTGGCACGCGCTTCGGCGAAGCTGGCCTTGGATTCGGCGCGGACGGCGGCGAAATTTGCCTGATCGACGCGGTGCTGCGCCTGCGCGCTCTCCTTCATGTCGGAAAATGCCTGCTTGAAAAACGAAAGAATTTTCATGGATTACGACTCCTTTTCTGAATGGATGGGATGGATATTGAATGAAAATGGTCAGTTTACATCACCGGACGCGGCGCTTGTCAGCACGCGATCACTGAGCTGCAAGATCGAATCCGCATATTTTCTGCGCCGATGGCGAAGCAGCGACCGATAGATGGGGTAGTTGATGATGGCCAGCAGCATCCCGATGACGCCGAGGACGAGGCCGGGCAGCAGGGTGGCCTCCAGTCCGATGTGTGCGCCGATGTCGGTCATGATCAGGCTCATGCCGGAGCCCATGATCAACGCGCTGATGCTGCCGAAAATCCACGCGAACACCGCCGGTGTGCGCCGAACGTGGCGATCCAGTGTCCGAAGCGCATCCAGCTCCGTGGATTCCTTTTCCAGATATTGTGCGCGAATTTTCTGCGCCAGAAACTGTTGGTCGTTTCGTTCCATATCAATGCCTCTTTCTGCAAATTGTACTCATTGGCCCCACCGCTTGGGGACAGTCATAGAATACACCTCGGCCGTTTGCGTTTTGTTGGGGAGTTGTTTGTGTTCTGTTAATCGGCACATTTTCCGCATTCTTTCGCCGGATAGCCGAAGCGCCCAAACAAAATTCCCCGCAAAAAACAGGCAGACTCCTGCTTTTTGCGGGGAATGGATGGATCAAAACGCGAAAAATGGGGGGGGCAGCGGGGTCTCAGATGCGGAACTGATTGTCCGCCGTCAGCCCCAGCGCGGCGATGGCCGAAGCATAGTGGGAGGCGGGGTACAGCTCAGCCGGATGGTGCGCGTCCGAGCCACAGTAAAACTTGCAGCCGGCTTCCTTTGCAATCCGGTACGGGCGCAGCAGCGTGTCCGCTTCCTCCGGCGGAAAAACCAGACAGGCGGCGTTGAGCTCAATACCGACACCGACTTCTGCGGCACGGCGGAAGACCTGCTCCAGCTCCGCAGTCGGCAGTGCGTCAATCGTTTGCAAAAACAGCTCGTGGGACTCCTGAAAGATCAGACTGCAGGTCAAATGCGCAATGCCGATTTTTCGGAATGGCAAATCCATATCGAGCAGCGCATTCAGCTTCTTCAGCCAGAAGACGGCGCGCTGCTCCGGCGTCGTGTATTCAGCCGGAATGGTGAAGGAGGTCATGTGAAAATGCGTGGTGGGAATGATGACAAAGTCGAAATCGTCAAACCGCTCTCTGGGCATTCCGATCTGCATATGCCGATCCATTTCCGTCTCGCAGCCGAAGAGAAACCGGACGCCCTCCGCCTGCGGCAACGGCTTGGCCGCGCTGATGTGTGCAAAATCCTGCGGGCGATACCAGCCGCTGGCACCGTCCGTGACGGCGTCCCAGTAATGGTCGGTGATGCAGATGGTGCTCAGATGGTTTTCCTGCGCATACTGCAAAAGCCGCGCGGGGGTCTGTTCCGGATCTCTGGAGCAGGAAGACAGCTGGCTGTGAATGTGCAGGTCGTGATCCAAAAGAAATGACATGGCAAAATCCTCCAATTCGATCAAAATGGCGGTTCATTCTCTGCATTATGATAGCATACTGGCCGCCAAAACGCAAGCATTTGGGACGCTTTTTTGCGAAAAACGTCCGAACGAGGAACCGCCTAACAGCCGGACAGATAGCGGCGCAAATCAAACCGCGCCAGCCGGATGTGCTGCCGGTTCACCGTGTAGGACATGGCCAGCTCGCCTGACTCTATGTACTGGACAAACGGATAAAAGCAGCTGGTGTGCATATGCGCCTGCAAAATGACACGGCTGTTGGCCAGATGGTCGGGATCGACCTGAACGATGCCGATGTGCTCGCGGTCAATCGGGGCGTGGAAGAGATAGAGCTGGTTGTCGTAGACAATCCAGTCGGCTCGGGATTGACAGTCCTCGATTTCAACCGGTGTCTCCCAGACGCCCGTGTCCAGATGATACGCCGTCAGAAAGCCGCAGGAGTTCTCGTTCTGCTGCCGCACGAAATAGTAGACGGTGTCGCCGAGGACATACGTCGCATTTTCCCATTTGGAATCGTTGATGAAATCGGGCTGCGCGACATACGTCCATTCGATCAGGTCGCTGCTTTTGATGATGCAGGTGAAATCGCCGCTGTATGCGCCGGTGTAGTACCAGGTCGTCCCGTCTTCGACGCGTGTCGAGAGCTTCTGCATGATGCCGATATCGGAATACATCGTTTTGCAGGGAATGTCGTTTTCGGCCAGTGCGCTCTGTATCCCACTGCGGGAAAAATCGTTGACCAGATGGCCGACACGGAACCGGTTCACGGAAATATCGCCGAGCGTTTTGGTGGAAAGCGTGAAGGGACAGGTCAGGCGGTAATAATTGCCCTCCGTTCGCGCCGCCCACATGATCAGCAGGGTGTCATCGTCCTTCTGCATCAGAATCGTGTCATAGACCATGTCGATGACCTTGCCGTCCACGACATCACCAGTCGTCTGCAAATCGAGATATGTCTTGTCCGCGGGATGCTCAAGCGGCGCGTACACCAGACGGGCGGTCTGATTCAACGGGTCCTCGGACGGCTCCTTGGTGTTGGCGTAATACGTCATGTAGATCATGTTGTCGATGACGACAAAGGTCGAGACGTGCGCCATTTTGTCGATCGGCCTTTCAAAATCGCCGACAAAGCGCTCGGAGATTTCAGCCGCAAACGCGGCACCTTTTTCCAGCGCCTCGGGCGAAACGGCTGCGGAGATGGTTCGCGCAACCGTGGCAATCGGCGCACCCTCGACGATGCGGAGCATCTTGGAGGTTGGGTAATCCGGGGAAAAGACTGGTTTTTTCATGAAAATGTCCCTCATTTCTGTAGAATTGGCAGTCGATGCCATGAACGGCCGGCTGCCATCATATCATAGAATGCTTCCAAACCGGGAAGATTCTGGACACCTGTGAGCGAATCGGCAAAGCGCGGAAGCCCGCTCAGACGCTGCCAAACAGAGCGCAGGTCGATATCCGCCAGGAATACGGCGGCATAGGAAAAGGTCATGTGAAAGAGCGAGGTGTTCCATTTGCTGTCCTTGCCCAGGCTTCAAAGGTGGTGGTTGCGCCTTCGCGCAGCATCCGCAGCCATGCGCCTCCCGCGACAGACATTCGCGGATGAGGTCGGTTCGGCCGTCGATGGCCAGTCGCAGGGTTATTCATATGGCTGTACAGTTGCAGGATATCGTTCTGTGTGATTGGGATGGCATCGAACGAATCAGATGTCCGAGGTCAGAGTGGCTTTCCGATACGCGGAAGGCGTCATGCCAGTGTGCTGCCGGAACAACCGGCAAAAATGATACACATTCGAAAAGCCGCAGCGCTCCGATATGGCCGAAATGTTCGTACCGCCTTCCGATAAAAGCTGTTTGGCCTTCTGTAGACGTGCATCGATGAGAAACTGCTTGGGTGACATTCCAAAATGTCGGGTGAACAGCTTCCGAAAGTATACCTCGCTGATATGGCATTCGGCGGCCAGCCTTGCATTGGTCAGAGAAGGGTCACAGGCATCCTGACTGATGAGCTGTACGGCGCCCCGCAACGCGGATGGAATGCTGTCGGAGCAGATGCGATGGAGCATACCGTAGAAGATGCTGAACCGTTGCGTGCGGTTGCCGTCAAAAGGAATGAGCTTTTTGAGCCGTTCACAGTCGGCAAGCAACGGCCGGCTCTCCTGAATCGGGAGAACCGTCACGGTGTCGCAGAGCTGCTCCAGACAATCGAAATTGATCACAGGAAAGCGACCGGTCTGATCTCTCCGAATGCCATAGGTGCCGCCCTTTGGCAACAGGACGACACAGCCCGGATCGGAAACGTACTCGGTTCCATTCTGAATATACGTGATCTGCCCTTCGGAACAGAGCGAAAGCCCATAGGACGACCTGCGCTCCATTCGGTCATATCGGCCCTTTTCCGAATACACAGTCACAACGCCGTATATCTCGGTCACCGTTGCGTGCTGAAGCTCCATGGATATCACCACCTGCTTCCATGATATCATAAAGGGTATCGAATGTCAACGATTTCCGGAAAATCGTATCAAAAACATCAAGTCCGTATCAGAACGCACATTGACAGCCAACGCCTTCCGTGATACAATCACGGCAAAAAAGCTGAGGAGGTCATGGGATGAATTTCAACAACCAGGTGGCAATATCAACGGGTGCAGCCTCCGGAATGGGACTTCTGTTTGCCGAAAACTTTGCAGCGCTCGGCGGCAACGTTTTCATGTGCGACGTCAACGAGCGGGTGCTGTTCGAAAAGGTTGCTGCGATCAACGCAAAAGGCGGCGGGAGAGCGATCGGCGTGCTCTGCGATGTCCGCGATTATGAACAGGTCTGTGCGGCCAGAGATCAGGCGGTTGCGACGTTTGGCCGAATTGATGTCATGGCGAATTTTGCAGGCGGCACAGCGGTTCGAATGTGTCAGGTCGATTCAAGCCGGTATCCCGAATTTCCCGATGTGCCCATTGACGTGTACGATTGGGGCATTGACGTCAATCTGAAGGGCCCCTTTTACTTTGCCCACGCCGTGCTGAAGCAGATGAGGGCGCAGCGGAGTGGCCTGATTCTCAACATCGGGTCGATCACGGGTGCAGAGGGCGACGGCTACGGCATGGATTACCCAACCGCCAAGGCCGGACTGATGTACGGACTTACAAAATCCATCGCGCAGTTTGGCGCCCGCTACGGCATCCGGTGCGTCTGCGTCTCGCCGGGGCCGGTGCTGACCAGGGCGGCGATGGCCAATATGAAAACAATGCTCGGAAGAGCGGCAGAGCCGCAGGAGATCATCGACCTTTGCCTGTTCATTGCATCGGAAAAGGGACAATTTATCAACGGTGAAAATATCATGATCGACGGCGGAAGAAACGCGATGGGGCGAAAGGATGAAATATGACCATGCCGACTGCCTGGAACGGCGAAAAGCCCCTCCTCACCTGTATGGTGCAGGCAGATCACCCCGATCGCATCAAGCAGCTGATTGATGCATCTCTGCCGGAGGGCGCGGAAGCGTTCGGTATGCAATTTTGCCGGATGAAGCGCGAATACCGAAACGAAGCAACCTATCGGGAGCTGTTTGCTTATGCGGACGGAAAGCCTGTTTATGTGACCAATTACCGCCATCACGGCTCCAACGCCGGTCAAAGCGACAGCGAGCTGGCCGCAGAGCTGCTGAAGCTGGCCGAATGCGGCGCGGCGCTCTGCGACGTAATGGGCGATCTGTTCGATGCCTGCGAGGGCGAGCTGACCATGCGGGAGGAAGCGGTTCAAAAACAGCGGGCGCTGATCGATGCGCTGCACAAAAGAGGCGCCGCGGTGCTGATGTCCTCTCATGTGCTGCGCTTTACGCCGGCCGAACGCGTGCTGGACATGGCGCGGGAGCATCAGAGACGCGGAGCCGATGTCTGCAAAATTGTCACAAACGCGGATACCATGGCGCAGCAGCTCGAAAATCTGCGCATCATTCATCTGCTCAGAGAAAATCTGGAGATTCCCTTCCTGTTCCTGTGCGGCGGAGAATGCCATCTGCTGCGCAGAATCGGTGCCAGCCTGGGCAACTGCATGACGCTCTGTGTCCACGAATACGACGAGCTTGCGACGCCGTCTCAGCCGCTTCTGAAGGACGCGAAGCTCTTGCGCGACACGCTGGGGTTCTAACCATGGACGATCTGTTTTGCAGAGAATTCGGCGGCATCTTTCGCCTGAGAGTTCCGTTTGAGAACCTCTACACGTCCGTATTTTTGATCGAAACGAAAAAAACGCTCGTGCTGGTGGACACGGGCACCCGAAAAGAGGACGTCGATTGCCACATTCTGCCCGCACTCCGGGCGAGCGGGTATGCGCTTTCCGATGTCCGGCAGCTTGTGTTAACCCATCACCACACAGACCATGCAGGCGGTGTCGGGCGCATGGTCGAGCTTTTCCCCCAGCTGGAGCTTGTCAGCGATGTGCGCCCCCTGGCGGATGGGCTCTCCACCTATGCCCTTGCGGGACATACGGCGGACTGCATCGGCGTTTTCGATGCGCACACGCATACCCTGATCACAGGGGACGGATTGCAGGGCGCCGGAATCGGACGATACCGCTGCTCCCTTGAACATCCGGACGCATACCTGAAAACCCTCGAAACCATCCGGAACGATCGGCGAATCGAAAACCTTCTGTTTTCCCACGCCTATGAGCCCTGGTGCGTGGACCGGATGGTCGGTTTTTCCGAGGTGCGAGACTGCCTGAACCAATGTACCAAATATGTGAGGAGAGAACCATGAAAGCAATCCTGATCTGTGCAGATCAGTCCCTGCGCTGGGACGATGTGCCCGACCCTGTGATTCAAAAGGACGAGGTGCTCGTCAAAATTGAGGCTGCGGCTCTGAACCGCGCCGACCTGATGCAGAGAGCGGGGGATTATCCACCGCCAGCCGGTTGCCCAGAATGGATGGGACTGGAAATATCGGGCGAAATCGTCCAAATCGGCAGCGAAGCAGAAGCGCACGCCGACTGGAAGGTCGGTGACAAGGTGTGTGCGCTGCTGGGCGGCGGCGGATACGCCGAGTATGCAGCGGTGCGGTATGATATGCTGATGCCGATTCCGAAAAACTGTACCATGGTCGAGGCTGCGGCCATCCCGGAGGCGTTCGCGACGGCGTACCTCAATCTGTTCATGGAGGGCGGCATCCAGCCGGGCAACACGCTTCTCATGCAAGCAGGAACCTCGGGGCTGGCCAGCGTCGTGATTCCGATGGCAAAGGCCTTTGGCGTTCGTGTGATGACAACGGTGCGGACGGCAGAAAAAGCGGAAAAAATCAAACACCTTCCTGCAGACCGGGTGGTTGTGACGGCAAAGGAAGACCTCGCGGCGGTTCTGAAGGAGGAGCTGGAGGCGGGACGCGGCGTCGATGTTGCGATTGACTGCCTTGGCGGGGAGATGATGGGTGAGTGTATCCGCTATCTGACGCATGGCGCACGCTGGATTATGATCGCAGCAATGGCCGGCACCAAAACGGCAATTGATCTGAAAAATATCTACGTGAGAAACGTCCGAATCATTGGCAGCACACTGCGTTCGCGCCCACCCGCAGTCAAAGCGGAAATTCTGGCGGGCATTGTCCGCGACGTCTACCCGAAGATCGAAGCCGGTCTGGTGAAACCGACCATCTACCGGGTGCTGCCCATCACCGAAGCCGAGGCGGCACAGGCCATTCTGCAGCGCGGCGAAAACGTGGGCAAGGTCGTTCTGACGGTTCCGTCCTGAATATGCGACACGGCTTCGTTGTCCGGAGAATGCTTTCCGGCCAATGCACCGCTCACACGCGGATTTCGGAAAGGAGCGGAGGGTTCAGGGTGGCGCGGAACGCTGCGCAATGGTACGGTGGTTTCTGATTTGAAAAATCCAACCACAAACCAGCGAAGCGCCTGTAATTGAAACGACAGGGCGGCATGAGCACCTGACTTTGGGCAAAAGAAAAACGCTGCGGACGAAAATCGTCCGCAGCGTTTTTGGCGCGAGTGGCGTCGATTCAGATGACATATACCACTGAAAAATGCTCTTTTTGAACGATTATACGATTTCGACATGAATATGCGTATTTGCTTCCAGCTCGGCAGCAAAATGTTCAAGCGATGACTTTTCTAAAAAACAATGATTCTGATATTCGTATCGCTTGCCCAATTGCTGCGCCTTGGAAACTCCGAGCGGGTGATACGCCTCCAAATGGATGCCAACAACATGGCTCAGCTGATTGGCCAGCAGAGCCAACCCTTGAAAATGGTCATTTGAAACATTGACACCGGGAATCATCGGACACCGCAAAATGATTTTTGCGCCCATTCGATCGAGCCATCGCCAATTCTCGAGGATTTTCTGATTGGAAACGCCGGTATATTGAATATGCGCTGCCTCGGCGATCAACTTGATATCATACAGCCAGAGATCGGTATATTCGTGCAGCGGCGTCAAATCCTTGCTTGTGAAACCGCTTGTTTCAATCGCTGTGTGCAAATGATTGCTCTTTGCGAGCTTCAGCAAATCAAGCATAAAGGCATACTGAAAAAGCGGCTCACCGCCCGAAAACGTGCAACCTCCGCCGGAGTTGTCATAAAATTGCCGATCGCGCATGACGGTCGCGATCACATCCTCGGCGCTTTTCTCCTCCCCACAAGCTCTTAACGCATTGGAGGGGCAAACGTCCACACACGCCATGCAGCGGCTGCACCCTTCGCGCTCAAAAAGATGCTGACCCTGGACAAATCGGTGACAACCGCTTCGGCAGGCTTCCATGCAGCCTCCGCAGCCGATACAGCTGTCCTGCTGATAGAAAATTTCCGTTTCGCAGCTTTTCGATTCGGGATTGTGGCACCAGATGCAGTTCAGGGGACATCCCTTTAGAAAGACAACGGTTCGAATGCCGGGGCCGTCTGAAGTGGAAAAGCGTTGAATGTTCAGTATGCGTCCGCGATTATGCATGGTGCGCTGTCCTCATGATCACTTCCTCCTGCATTTCGCGTGAAAGCCGTGTGAAATAATCGCTGTATCCGCCTATGCGCACAACCAAATCGCGGTAACGATCCGGATCCTGCTGCGCCTTGATCAGCGTATCATGATCCACTACATTGATTTGCATTTCAAAACCGCCACGCATACAATAGGTTTTGATCAGGTTTTTTACGGTATGCAAGGAGTTTGCGCCGAGCGAGGCTTTTGAAAACTTCAAATTCACCGCAATTCCGCCGATAAACTGGAAGTGCTCCCATTTGGTTGAAGAAAGAATCGAGGCGGTCGGCCCATTCATTTCACGGCCCTGGCAGGGGCCCGAGCCATCTCCCAGCGGAAAGCCGCTTTTTCTTCCGTCCGGTGTGGCAATGGTGTCTCTACCGAATCTTTCGTGCATAATCCAACAGAAAATACTCGGAATCAGTCTGGCGTTTTCGAATAAGCCCTGATACTTCTGGCATTCCTCGGCGATATGCTCTGTCAATAACGAATAGAGTTGATCCACCTCATCGATATCATTGCCGTACTTCGGAATATGATGAAGAATATCGAGTCGCAGGGCTTCCTGACCCTCAAAGTTCTTTTCCAAAATGGATTTCAGCTCGCGCAGCGTCAGTCTGGATTCATCGAATACAAGCGTTTTGATGACATAGAGGGAATCGACTAAATTCGACATTCCGACAAACGACGGCATAATCCAATGATACACAGCGCCGCCGCGTTCAATATCTGTTCCTCGCTTGAGACAGTCATCAACAAAGCAGGAGAGCAAAGGATTGATGGAGCCTGCTGCGCGGATGGCGCGGCTCTTGTTCTCATTTTCAAAATTGATTTGGATTCGATGATCCAGTCTTTCAAAATAAGCGCAAATGAGATCGTCAAACGAGTCGAATGAACAATCCATGATATCCAGCAGAATCTGCGGCATATTGGTATAGGGGCTGGCCACCCAGACATTCGATGCGGCAATCGGGGTAATCTCCACGCAGGTGCTATGGATGTAATTGTGCGCCTGCTCCTCCGGAACTCCGTAATGCATCAGCCCTTTTGCAATGACATCATCGTTGAATAGGGCGGGATGCGAATATCCGCTCAGAAGCAGCTCACAAGCCTTGTCCAAATGCTTCTCCGGCATCCCTTCATGGTAGCAAAGCCCGACAGACGGATAAACCAGCCGGATATCCTGAATCACCTGCATACACATATCGGTCAGCTCGTTGGAAACGGTTTCACCTTTCTCGTTTTTTCCACCAACCATATATCCACATGAGAGTCCGTTTGGCACTCGCATATTGATTTGGATCCCCAGACAGTCCAGCAGGAGCTGCGCAAATTCCTTTGTGATCGTATGATTTCGGAGATCTCTTTCGTAGAAAGGGAACAGATATTGATCCGGACGGCCAAGCTGAAACTGCTGCGGGCACATCCTGAACGGATTGAATGACAAACAATGCGTCACAAAGTGAACCGACTGTACCGCTTCATAAAAATCTCGCGCAGGCTGCGCGGGAACTCTCTTGCATATTTCGGCAATTCGTTTTAATTCAGCTTGCCTTTCCGGCGTCTTGCTTGTCTGGCTCATTTTCAGCGCGAATTCGGAGTAGGCCTCGGAATGCCTAATCACCGCCTCCAGGCACGTCTGGCAGCACTGGTAATAGCGCGCTTTTTCAGCATCACAGCCCTCTGCATATGCGCGAATCCTTTCAATAATTCCATTGAGACCATGCGTTAAAATCAACGGATAATCAATCGCCATATGAGAATCCTGACCGCAGCATACCGGATCGCGGTAGGCTTCTGCAACCGCTCGGGTGTGCATCTCCCACTCGGTTCTGATCTCGTCTGATAAAGAAATATCCCGGTTCCCAACGATCAATTCATCCTCGGAAATGGCCGGCGTGAGATTGGCAAAAGCATAGGAAAACGCATCCGCATACCGTTCTTCCAGGGATAAGCAAGGATGCAGATCATATCGCTTGTAAAAAGAATCATAGAATTCCATATCGGCCTGAAAGCGGTCATCTGCAAAGGCGCGGTCGCGCAATCTTTCGATTCTTTCCATAAAACAGACTCCTTTTTTCCTTGCATTATACCGAACAATGTGAGATAATAATAGTACATTCGGTCGATTGATCTGTATGATCGTTCCACATTGCGAGGTGCAGCTATGTTTGACGTTCAATTCCACTGCGACGAAACAAGCGATTTCGGGGAAGGAATTTCCGCTCGGGCTTTTCCCTATACCAATTATTCAATCGAACTGCACAACCATGATTTTTACGAGGTCAATATCATTTTGAATGGAACGGGAACGCATCGGATTGAAAACGGCAGCTTTCCGATATCGACCGGGGATGTTTTTGTGATTCCGCCAATGATTGCACATTCATATACGAACACAAATCAGCTGACAGTTTATCACATCCTGCTCAAAAAGAGTTTCCTCAGGCAGAATCAGGCCGAATCCGAAACAATGGAAGGATTCCTACAGTTTACGGAAATTGAACCGTTTTTGCGAAGTACGGCTTCGAATCCCTTCTTTCTGCATCTGAATCCGCTTCAAATGCTTCAACTGAAAAACGAACTGGTATGGATCGATGATGACGGCCCTTTTTCGTGGGAAGCCTGTGCCGCGATGAAATATCATGCCATTTGGAAAATACTCTACTGGTTTTCAACGCTCTTCAATCAGCAGGTATCGTGCAATGAAACAGCCTCGCTCAGAAATCATGAATACTGCGTTTGGGAAGCTCTGGAATATATCCATCAACACTACGATGAAAAAATGACCATCGACACCTTATGCGAAAAGGTGTTTCTGTCCCGATCGACCTTTTTGCGTGCATTCAAGGAAATATGCCATACCTCGCCCATGGAATATCTGAACCGATACCGGTGTGAAAAGGCGATGGATATGTTATCGAATACGGACTGTTCAAAGACAACCATTGCACAAAACTGCGGTTTTTATGATTTATCCCATATGATTCGGAATCTGAAAAAATACGACAGGTAAGCAGGGACAGAAGAAAAGCGCCTGTAATTGAAACGACAGGGCGGCATGAGCATCTGACTTTGGGCAAAAGAAAAACGCTGCGGACGAAAATCGTCCGCAGCGACGTTGGTTGCGGGGATGGGATTTGAACCACATGGCCTCCGGGTTATGAGCCCGACGAGCTACCAGACTGCTCTACCCCGCGATATCACAGATGCTGTTCTGCATCACTCGTATATTATACACCACCGTCTGGATTTTGTCAAGCCCCTTTTTCAAAAAAATCGGAAAAGCCGGAAAAGACCGACGCGCACCCATGCAATTTCTGCCACAAACCGGAAATTCAGGAAAAGACCCGATAAAAATGTTGTTTTCAGCTTGACAAACGGAGGAATTTGCGATATAATTTGTTTTGTGCAATCTCTGAGAGGAGAATTTCTGCAAACAAAACTGGCCGGAAGAATCGGCCGAGAGGAATTCTGCATGGTCATTCATCTGAAAGCGCTTTTGGACGGGAGAGTCGGCGAGCTTCGCTTTGAAGAAACCGAGGATCTGTCGGATTTTGAACTGTATGGGGTTCGGCCGTTTCAAAATGGCCTGAACGTTTGCGGCGTCATTCAAAAGCACACCGGGTTGATTACTCTGCAATTGTCGCTGACGGCGGTTCTGGACACGCTGTGCGCCAGCTGCGGGAAACCGATTCAGGTGCCGTTTCAGGTGGATGCGGAATATATGCTGGCAAAAACCATGTACGAAGACAACGACGAAATCCTCCTCTACGCAGACGATCAGCTTCCGTTGGACGATGTGGTGCATGACCTTGTCGCTTTGAACATGGATATGCGCCCCTTGTGCTCACCGGACTGCAAGGGCATCTGCTATCGCTGCGGCGCAAACCTGAACGATGGGGTGTGCAACTGCGGAGCTTCAGCCGATTGCAACGCATAACAGCAAAGACGCCCGCGCAAATATGCAGCGGGTTTTACACAAACAGGAGGTGTAACTCAAATGGCGGAACCGAAAAGAAAACACTCCAAGGCCAGACGTGACACGCGCCGGAATTCCCACTGGAAGATGACGCTGCCGTCGATTATCAAGTGCCCGCAGTGCGGCGCGGCACGGCTCCCGCACAGAATGTGCAAGGAATGCGGCTACTACAACGGCCGTGAGGTCGTCAAGGTCGAGGAAAAATAACCCGTTCTCCGTTGGGTTGATAAGACAAACATTTCGGGGCGATAGATTTATGCGCCCCTATTTGTCTTACATGGATTTCGGTGCGTGTGGCAAAGAACAGGAGGAACCCGGCGTACATGGCATCCAAAATTATATCGGTAGACAAAAACAGCCCGGCGTTTCGCGCCGGGATTGCGGCGGGGGAAACGCTCCTTCGCATCAATGGCAACGAGATTCACGACGTCCTGGACTACCGCTTTTACGCGGCGGATCCGGTGCTCGTCCTCGAGCTTCAGGAGCCGTCCGGCGAGGAACGCTCTGTCCGCATTGTCAACCGCTCCTATCGGCCACTGGGGCTGAATTTCGAAACGTACCTGATGGACAAACAGTCCCGGTGCCATAACAAATGCGTTTTCTGCTTCATTGACCAGCTGCCGGACGGGATGCGCGACAGTCTGTATTTCAAAGACGACGATATGCGGATGTCCTTCCTGATGGGCAACTATGTGACCCTGACGAACCTGACAACGGCAGATTTCGCAAAAATCAAGCAGATGCGCATCAGCCCGATCAACGTCTCCGTCCACGCGACGGATCCGGACGTCCGGCGCAAAATGTGCGGCAACCGCTTCGCGGGGGACTGCTATAAGATCATGCACGATCTGGCCGCTTCGGGCATTACCATGAACGCACAGATTGTGGTTTGCCCCGGCCTCAACGACGGGAAGATTCTGGAGCGGAGCCTGGATGACCTGATTCTGCTGCACCCGTACGTGCAGTCCATCTCCGTCGTTCCGGTCGGCCTGACCCGATATCGGGAAGGGCTCTACCCGCTGGAACCGGTCACGCGGGAAAATGCCTGCGACATTCTGGATATCTGCGCGGTTCGGGCTGCTGCATCGCTGAAGCGCTGCGGCACCCGTATCGTTTTTCCTTCTGATGAACTGTACATCAAAGCCGGTCGCCCGCTGCCGTCCTATGAGGAATATGAGGACTTCACACAGCTGGAAAACGGCGTCGGAATGCTGACCAGCCTGATCACGGAGTTTGATGAAGCGCTGGCAGACGAGACGGAACCGTGCCCGCCGCAGTCCTTTTCCATTGCAACGGGGATGGCGGCTGCGCCGTATCTGAAGCAGCTGGCGGACAAATTCCTGCAAAAGCACCCGGACTGCTCCTGCCCCGTCTACGCGATTGAAAACCATTTCTTCGGCGAACAGATCACCGTGGCCGGTCTGGTGACCGGGCGCGACCTGATGGATCAGCTCAAGGGCAAGCCGCTCGGCAGCCGGTTGCTGGTTTCGCAGACGATGCTCCGCTATGACCATGCGGTCTTTTTGGACGATGTCACGCCGGAAGAGGTGGAACAGACGCTTCAGGTCAAGCTCGTCCCCGTTCCGAGTGACGGGTCGGCGCTGCTGGCCGCCATGCGCGATGAACAAATTCCCTGATTGAATCATGACAGATTGTTCCGGGCGAGGATGCCCGGTTAGAAAGGCTCAGGTTGACA
This sequence comes from uncultured Oscillospiraceae bacterium, assembly GCA_964448855.1. Lineage (GTDB taxonomy): Bacteria > Bacillota > Clostridia > Oscillospirales > QAMX01 > QAMX01. Next base: position 35,911 of record CAYUXI010000017.1, read on the forward strand.
GACGATGCAAAAGCCAATCATTGCCATTGTCGGCCGCCCGAACGTCGGGAAGTCGATGCTTTTTAATAAATTGACGGGCTCACGCAGCTCCATCGTGGAAGATACACCGGGTGTTACCCGGGATCGACTGTATGGCGATGGGGAGTGGCGCGGCCGTTCCTTCAAAGTCGTAGATACCGGCGGGATTGAGCCGCGTGCCGACAGCGAAATTCTGCAATTTATGCGGATGCAGGCAGAAATTGCCATTGAAAACGCGGATGTAGTCATTTTCGTCACCGATCTGCAGACCGGTGTCACCGCTTCGGACAGCGAAGTGGCGGCCATGCTGCAGCGCTCCGGCCGCCCGGTGGTACTCTGCGTCAACAAAGTCGATACACTGGGCGCACCGCCGCCGGAGCTGTACGAGTTTTATAACCTGGGTCTGGGCGACCCCATGCCCGTTTCCTCCTTGCACGGCCACGGCACCGGCGATCTGCTGGACGCCTGCTTTGATCATTTCCCACCGGCCGGTGAGGACGAGGAGGACGGCGGCTTTGTCCGCGTCGCGATTGTCGGCCGCCCGAACGTCGGAAAGTCCAGCCTGGTCAATACCGTTCTGGGCGAAAACCGCGTCATTGTCAGCAATATTCCCGGCACCACGCGTGACAGCGTGGATGCATCGTTCGAAAATTCGTTTGGCCGCTTCTGCTTCGTGGATACCGCCGGCATCCGCCGGAAGGCCCGTGTGGAGGAAGCCATCGAGAAATACAGCGTCCTGCGCGCCATGATGGCCATTGACCGCGCCGACGTCTGCGTGATCATGATCAACGCGGAGGACGGCGTGACCGAACAGGATACGCGCATCGCCGGTATGGTGCATGACCGGGGCAAAGCCTCTGTCATTGCGGTGAACAAGTGGGATGCCGTGGAAAAAACAACCGGTACCATGGAAAAAATGCGCGAAAAGGTGCGTGCAGACCTCTCGTATATGACCTATGCGCCGATTGTCTTCATTTCGGCGAAAACGGGCGCACGGCTGGCGGGGCTGTTTGAAAACATCCTCCATGCCAACGAAGAGTCACAGCGCCGCATCCCGACCGGTCTGCTCAACGATATGCTCAATGACGCAACCGCCAGAGTCCAACCGCCGACGGATCGTGGCAAGCGCCTCAAAATTTACTACATGACGCAGGTTTCTGTCCGTCCCCCTGCATTTGTCCTGTTCTGCAATGACAAGGAACTGTTCCATTTTTCGTACCTGCGCTATCTCGAAAATCGCCTGCGTGATGTCTTTGGTTTCGGCGGAACGCCCATCAAAATGATCGTGCGGGAAAAGACAGAAAATGATGAGCTCCACACCTGATCACAGGCTGGACGCGCAAGAATGGGGATTTCTACACCATGAATGTGATTCAAACTGTTTCGGCCTGGTTCGTCGGGCTGGAGCCATGGTTTCAGCTGCCGATGATCGCGCTGATTTCATACCTGCTCGGGAGCATCAATACTTCCATCATTGTTTCCAAGGTGAGCCTGAAAAAAGACATTCGTAACTATGGCAGCGGCAACGCCGGCTTTACGAACGCCATCCGCTCCATGGGCTTGAAGCGCGGCCTGATCGTGCTGCTGGGGGATGTCGGAAAATGTGCGGCAGCCATCCTAATCGGTCAGCTGCTCTACTGCGGCAATATGAACTTCAATGCGGGCGCCGGTGGCCGTCTGCTGGCGGGCGCTTTCGTCTTCCTGGGGCATATCTATCCGGTCTTCTTCGGCTTCCGGGGCGGGAAGGGCGTGCTGACGCTCGGAACGACCATGCTGATGTACGACTGGCGCATTTTCCTGATCGGCTTCGGCGTGTTCCTGATCATTTCCATCCTGACCCATTATATCTCGCTGGGCTCCATCTGCGGCTCGCTGACGCTGCCGGTTATGGTCTACCTGTTTTCACAGACGTCCATGACGGAGCTGGAAATGTCGCTGGGCTATACCGTTGTTGCGGCGTTTATGTCCGGCTTGGTCATCTTCAAGCACCGCGCCAACATCGTTCGCCTGCTCCATGGGACGGAGTCCAAATTCACCTTCAAGGGAAAAGCGCTGATGGAAAAAGCCGATGATCAGCTCTGAACATACTTGACAAACGCCACTTTTTCGCGTATAATAAATAAGCGCTGTTCCCACAAATGCCGGTGTGTTGGAATTGGCAGACGAGGCGGACTCAAAATCCGTTGGGCTAATACCCCGTGCGGGTTCGACCCCCGCCACCGGCACCACACCGAATGGCTCGCAAACTCCTTGATATAACTGGGTTTGCGGGCTTTTCTTTATGCTCTATACTCTTATGTATGTCCCTCGCTCATCAGCAAATTTGCCGTTTTCGGGCTGATTTTTGGAGGGACATTGCGCATTAAGCGGAGGGATATACGCCTAAAATCGCATTGGCAGATGCAACCTTTGAAGTGAAATTCAAGTGCGTGTAAATGTTTGAGGTGGTCGAAATGTCGCTGTGACCCAACCACTCCTGAATTCCTTTCAGGCTGACACCGTTCGCATACAACAGGCTTGCGCAGCTATGCCCTTACGGTATAATTACGACAAACCGGAAAAGCCCCGTATTGCAAGGGGTTTCGGTTATCAGGCAAGGTTTTTCTTCCTTTTCCAAACCGAAAAATCAAGCCAAAAATTAGCTGTACCGTAGGAGGTGTTATATTAACGACAAATTGAATAATGCTTTGGCTGGCAGTCCAGCCATCTGAAAAGGGTGTTTTATCTATATCTTTCGCATAGATGAAACAACCTTTTTTCATACTCACACGCTGATTGAGAATCGCCTTTTTATTGACAATGCTGTTGCTTTCTCCTGTGAGTTCGTCATCACGACTTAATCTACAG
>CAYUXI010000018.1:0-37844 GCA_964448855.1 uncultured Oscillospiraceae bacterium
CATACTCCCGCCGAAGTTTTCAGAAAAAGTGTTGCACTTGCTTGACAATCTGCCGAGCCAAGGCGTGTGGAGAAGCTGGCTGCTACGAATGCATCGCCCAACCTTCCCTAAATGACAAAAGCTCCCTCTGCCTGAGGGAGAGAAGACTGTTGCTGAGTGCGCACCTACGACCGTAGTGGTTCCACACGCAACGGCAATCCCTCCGGCACGGCTTCGCCGCACCACCTCCCTCTTGCACAAGGGAGGCTCGTGTGCGTACCGCTGTCGGCGGCTGCGCCTCCGGTCATCGAAAAAAATCCAAAAAAATTCCGCCGACCTCTTGACATTTCCGGAAAGTGTGGTATAATATTATCAGTAACGATTCCTATTACTGTTTATTGTCTCCGGGAGGTGATTCATGAGACACTCTCAACAGCGCGACATCATCCTTCGTGTTCTGCGCAGTTCGACTGCGCACCCGACAGCCGAACAGATTTACGAAGCGGTTCGCGCCATTTTGCCCAACGTCAGCCTCGGCACCGTTTATCGCAACATTCGTCAGCTTTCCGAGAACGGCGACATTCTGACGCTGGAAACCGAAGACACCCGCATCCACTACGACGGCAACACCGCGCCGCACCGGCACTTTGTTTGCAGCCGATGTCACCGGATTCTGGATTTGTTTTGTGAATTCCCCATCCCCGCCGCGCTGCAGGATCAGGGCTTCCGTGTAGAAAGCGAAAAATGCATTTACTACGGCCTCTGCCCCGACTGCGCAGCGATTGAACCTACCGACCTGTCCGATGACAGGAATCCCGCCTGAGCATTCTATTTTTACTAATTTTGATTCATATTAAAGGAGATATTGTCATGAAAAAGTTTGTTTGTTCCGTTTGTGGTTACGTTCACGAAGGCGACTCCGCCCCGGCATCCTGCCCGCAGTGCAAAGCCCCTGCATCCAAGTTCAAGGAAGAATCCGGTTCGATGAGCTGGGCCGCTGAGCACACCGTCGGTGTCGCTGCCGGTGTTGCACCGGAAATCCTCGAAGGTCTGCGCCAGAACTTCAACGGCGAATGCACCGAAGTCGGTATGTACCTGGCCATGGCTCGCGTCGCGCACAGAGAAGGCTATCCGGAAATCGGCCTGTACTGGGAAAAAGCCGCCTATGAAGAAGCGGAGCACGCCGCCAAGTTTGCCGAACTGCTCGGCGAAGTCGTCACCGATTCGACCAAGAAGAATCTGGAGCTGCGCGTTGCCGCTGAAAACGGCGCAACACAGGGCAAGGTCGATCTGGCCAAGCTCGCCAAGGATGCCGGTCTGGACGCCATCCACGACACCGTCCACGAAATGGCTCGCGACGAAGCCCGCCACGGCAAGGCGTTCAAGGGTCTGCTGGAGAGATACTTCGGCTAAGCAGGGCTCCCATCGTCGAATTTTCAACTGGGAAAGGCGAGCTGCGGTATCCGCGAGCTTCTGCCAAAAACGGAACTACGCGACCGGAAGCCTGTGATCACTTGACAGGTCTGCCGAGCTGCACCTTCAGCCACCCATCTGTAATCGAAGCCCGCCGATGCGGGTTGAACGAAGTCTGAACGTCCACCCTCCCCGCTCCGGCGGGGAGGGTTTATTCGAGCACATCGTTGCCGTGCGTCCCGTCCGGGCAACCGCGGCAAGGCACCCGGGCGTTTCTGCCGGTGAAAAAAGTGGGAGCAGGATGATTGTCCTGCTCCCGCTTTTTTTGAGGGGTGTGAGGTGCTATGCATTGCAATTTTACAGTTTCAACAGCTGCTGTTTTTTGGCGTCGAATTCTTCCTCTGTAATAACGCCACTGTCAAGCAATTCCCTGTACTTTTTGAGTTCATCGGCGCTGCTTTGCTGAATATTCTGCGGCACGACCTGTTCACGGTTCTTTTGGTTTTTGTTCTGCCGTTCCAAAAGAAGGTTGGAGATCGCTGCATGAACGTCGTTATTGTTTGCCATCAGAGCAAATTTGATCGCGCCAGATGAGGTATTCACCGCAATGCTTTTGAACAACCCTGTGCCGACAGCAGAAATCATATCCAGAGGAAGGTCTATGCGTTTGCCAAATGCCGCTTTGCCATAAACACGCTTATCTGTGACTGTGAGGGCGGTTTTGGAACTCCAAGCATAGAATAAACCTGCGATAATGGCAAACGGCAAGATCGTCATTGCTCCAAAATACGGAACCATACTTGTCAGAACATAGCCCCAATCGCCGATACGATCTGCGTAGAACCCCTCACTAGTTTCGCTTGACCATACGACTGCGAAAAGCAAGAAGCCGATTAGCACGATGATTAGACTGATAAGCTTAACATTTGCCTGCTTGCCTTTGATGATGATTTTTTCTTCCATGTTACTTTCCTCCTAAAAATAATGCGATTGCTTTTTTCATTGCTTAACTTTCTCCTTTTTCTGAAAAGTGATTACGCGGTGTATTCTTTCTTCCACTTGGATTTTGTAGCCATACTTTTTTGCAAGTTTCGCCACAGGGGACTTTGTCCTCAGGTATCCTGTTTGAGGCATTGCTTTTTTGATCGCCATCTCGTACTGTTCCTCTGTCATCTCAAAGTTGTTTCCTTGTTTCATCAGAGATTCAAATGAGGATAAGTCTAATTTGTTTGCCATTATTCTCCCCCCTATGCCCATCCATTCTCATTCATCCAGTTGGTCATATATTGAATGAGGTGTCGATATTGTGCTTTGTGATTCAGGCGAGGATCTGTGTTTTTTTCGATTGTGTCAAGCAGGTTTTTGGCCATTTTAGAGTTTTTCAAAAACTCTTTTCCTCCCGATATTTCTTCAGGATGAGCCACAAGTTGATGATATCGCTCTGCATTTTCTTTCAAATGAACTCTTCTGTCAATTTCATTGAATTGTTCTTCTTTTGTAGTCATACTTTCTCCCTCTTTACTACTTAATTTCGGGCATTCCGCATCTTTTGGAATATGCCATGGACTACCCGGTTTATCCTGGCTGGCGTTTTGAATGAGACCCTTTCGACACCAGTCGTTGATGGTCGATTGTGGCATCCACATTTTTCAGAGGCTTCCTGTATCCCCGTTGTGTCTTCCACTCTTTTTTCACCCCTTGTATATCACAATTCGTCGTCCACCTCAAAGTTCCCGCGTTTTGTCGTTTTTCCTCCTTTTTGGGCGTGTTTTTCGTGTATTTCCCGATTTTTGCGGTGGAATTTGTCCGATGATTGGTCGGACGGTTTTCGCCGCTGGGTCGTCCTGACGAACGATAGGAACTTTTCTTCCTACAATTATAGCATAATACTTCCTGTTTGTCAACAAAAATTGGAATTATAATTCCTATATACGATTTGCAGGAGGAAGAGAAATGCTGATTTTTGACTTACGGGCGATTGGGAACCGGTTGCTGAACATTCGCAAGCGCATGGGGATGACGCAGGCGGAGGTCGCGGAGTTGGCGGGGCTGTCCGACCGCACCTACGCCGATATCGAGCGCGGCACGGTCAATATGCGCACCGAAACCATTCTCCGGATTTGCAACGTTCTGCACATCACGCCGGACGAAGTGCTGACGGAGGAAAACACCTCGCTCAACGCCCGTCAGAACGAGCTGTGGGACAGGCTGAACGCCTGTCGCCCCAAAGACCGGGAAACGGCTTTGCAGCTCCTCTCGGTGTATCTGAAATCGTTGGAATGACCGTTTTTCGTTGGTTTTTCATCTGAATCTATGTAATTTTCCACGTTTTCGACATCGGCACTCCCCCGGCAAGGCATTCGCATCAGCCGTGACAGGCGGGGTGAAGCACCAGCGTAGCGCGATTCCGGCGGCGTTTTCCCGTTTTGACGTCCCCCCCGCACTTCCCCACCGCAAGGCGTTCGCATCAGCCGTGACAGGCGGGGCGAAGTACCTACGTGGCGCGATTTCGGCGGCGATTTTCCAGAGCATTCTGCAAACAGAGCGCCCCGCAGGGTCGCGAAACCGCTCGGGGCACTTGCGTATGGCTCCGTGTCTACCAACTTTCCTTCCTTATAATATATAGCAATCCACAGCAAAAACGGCGTGCGCCTCGATCTCCAAGGGCGCACGCCGTTTTCTGTTTTTTCCGAAGAGTTGCGGTTTGTAACCGCAACTCTTCGGGTTTTTGGTGGCGATTGCGGTTTTGTGGTGCGATACGGTAAAGGGATGGGAGTGTGTCAAGTGATCAGTGATACGTGATCAATGTCGAGTGTGAGGTGCGTGGGCGAGGGCGAGGTACGGCGCGGGTGGTGCGGGGACGAGGTGCAAGGTACGGCGCGGGTGGTGTGGGGTAAGGCAGAGGGGCGAGGGCGAGGTGCGGCGCAGGTGGTGTGGGTGGTGTGGGGTGAGGTGCGGCGCGGGTGCTGTGGGGTGAGGCAGAGGGGTGGAAATGTAAAGTGATAAGTGATCAGTGTTGAGTGTGGTGGAGGAGACACGGCGCGGATGGGGTGGTGTGAAGAGGACGCGGTACGCGGGGCGCGGGTGCTGTGGGGGTGTGACAGAGGGGAGGTGCGGTTGGGCAGTGTCCGGTGTGGCGTGGTGCGAGGTGCAAGGTACGGCGCGGGTGCTGTGGGTGTGTGGCGTGGTAAGGTGCGGGGGTGACGTGCGGGGTGAGGTGCAGGGTGGAAATGTAAAGTGATAAGTGATCAGTGTTGAGTGTGGTAGAGGAGACACGGCGCGGATGGGGTGGTGTGAAGAGGACGCGGTACGCGGGGCGCGGGTGGTGTGGGGGGCAGAGGGGCGCGGTTGGGCAGTGTCCGGTGTGGCGTAGTGAGGTGCGGGATGACGGGCGCGGAGTTTCGTCAGATTGCACAAAAAAACGTTGCGAATTTGTTCGATCTGCCGAAATTTCGGCGGTGTTGCGAAATTGATTGACAAATGATCAAAAACGTGGTATTGTATAGGTATAAACAGTCGTTCTGTTCCGTTCGCGGCTATCACAGTCGTATTGAAAGGAGAATATGTTTTGCCGAAATATTGTGACTTCAAGTTATCCAGGTACAACTACTGGATGCCGGGCGAAAACGGAACGTTGATTTTTTTCAATCATCTGTACCAGCAGCTGTGCAAATTCCCCGCGGCCTTTGCCGACAGAATCCAGCAATGCATCTCGGCCACGCAAGCAGGTTCTCCCGCGGAGGTGGAGGATCCCCTCGTCTTTCAGGAGCTGTGCAGCAGACAAGCGATTTTCCCGGTGAAGTACGACGAGGAAGCTGTTTCGAACCTGCATTACATGAACGAAATCACAAAGAATTCGCTCTGTTTCATTATTTACCCGACTTTGGCGTGCAATTTTCGCTGCCCGTACTGTTATCAGGATCACGAGCCGATGAGTATGTCGGCAGAAACTGCCAACAGCATCGTATCTTATGTCCGAAAAAATATCACAAAATACCGGGAGCTTCATGTGGCCTGGTTTGGCGGAGAGCCGCTCCTGCGATTGGATTTGATTCAATCCATGTCCCAGGCCTTGATGGACATTTGCCACAAAAGGAATCGACTGTATACGAGCGCCATCACGACCAACGGCTATTTTTTGAACCGGGACGTTTTTATGACGCTCTACCGCTGCAACGTCCGCAAATTTGCCGTGACGATTGACGGGCTGGCCGAAGTGCATGATCGGCAGCGATTCACAGCAGACGGGAAAGGCAGCTTCGACCGAATTATTTCCAATTTGCTGGAAATCAAGACCATTTCGCCCAATTTGAAGTTCGAATTGAACATTCGCTCCAACGTTTCAAAGGAAGGGCTGCAAACGTTGGCACCCTATGTGCAGTATATGAGCGACCTGTTCGCCGATGATGATCGCTTCTGTTTCAGCTTTCGGCCGGTCTATGATTGGGGCGGCGACACCATTTCGTCCTTTCGGGAGCATTTGCTGGACGATTTTGTCGGATGTCAGAATTTATACGACCTGCTGTATCGGCTGGGTGCGCCCATGAATTACTATCAGCACTACGAGGAGCTGATGAACTGTTCCATTTGCTATGCCAGCAGAGAGCATACCTTTGCCGTCGAGCCGGATGGACGGTTGTCGAAATGCACCTCAGCCAACCGCGAAGCGGAGAATTATTTTGTCGGTTCAATCGACCCCGCTGGTCATATGCAGCTCGATTCGAATCTGGTTGCCCAGTGGTCCAGCCCCTACTGCGATCAGACGTCGTGCGGGGACTGCTTCTTTGAAGCCAGCTGTCATCGCAATTTCTGTGTATTGGACAAGGTTTTGAAGGGCTCCCAGCAGAAAAAATGCCCCGGCGGAAAGCTGTATATTCGGGAATATCTCCGGCTTCTGGATCAAAACAACAGCCGATATCGTTATATCGAAGAAGTGCAGATGGAGCGATAAGATATGAGTATTCAAGAAATTCGAGAAAAACTGCGTTTTGCCTTGATCAATGAAGGCATTTATGTCGATGACGACGATGCAGCGATCTCGGAATATCTCCCGGATTCTCTGGCTTTCGTCTCGCTGATCGTGCAGATTGAATGCCAGCTGGATATCGAGCTGCCCGATGAAATCATCAACTGGGAAAAGCTCGGCTCCGTCAACAGTCTGACACTGTATCTCGACGAGCTCATCCGTGCAAATGCTGCGCTCCATCCGGGCGCAACGCCGACAAAATCCGTTTGAAAGGGTGACGAACGATGATTGCAACCAACAACAAGCCCAGCAAGAAGCGGCTGGTCAAGCCGTCGAGCCCCATCCAAAAGCACAAGGTACAGGCCTACACCACAGAAAGTGGAAATCCCGGCTGCACGCAGTGCCAATCCGGCTGTTATAACTGCGGCTGCAAAACGCGGTGCAGCAGCTGTTCATCCAAATAATGCACAGTCCCCCCATGTCTGTGCCATTCCATCGGACAGACATGGAATGGCACAGATTTTTTGTCCGCCAGTGGTTCGACAGCAGGGTTGTCGAGCCCCAACGTCTTGTACGCAGGAGGTTTCTTGATCGAATATGAAACAGGTGTGGAAAGCATTTTGCATCAGTCTGCAAACCATCAGACAAGTCGAACCCAAAAGGATCCTCTTTTATATCGTCCGAACCATTTTGGGGATTGCGCAGTCGTTTGTGTTCGGCGTGCTGTTCCTGAAGTACTTTTTTGAAGCGCTCTTTGAACAGCGCAATTTTTACGCGGCGTTGATCATGCTCGGCGTCCAGCTCGTATGGCAGATTCTCTATTCCGCGTTCAATGAGCAGTATGCCAGTCTCTATGTCGAAGCCTCCAACGCCCGGATTCAGGAGTCGGTGTATACCACCCTGTTCGAAAAAACGGTGACGATCGATCTGCACACGTTGGAGTCTCCGGCGTATCACGACACCTTCCGCATGGTGCTCCAGAATTCGGTCAACGCCATGCTGTCCATCCTGGACAATGTGTTCGCCTACCTCAAAAATATCATCCTGCTGCTGCTCAACGGTTGTCTCCTGTTCACCTACGAGCCCTGGCTGTTCCTCTTTGTGATTTTGAGCGTGATTTGCTCGTATGCTTCGGATGTCATCCGCAACAAATACCGTGTGGAAAAGAACCGGGCGATGAACCCGCTGCTCCGCAAATACGACGCCATCAAGCGGCTGTTTTATTCGACCGGTCCCGCCTACGATATGAAAACGACCGGCCTGTATGACGTCCTGATCAAGAGTGCAGACGAAACAAATGAACGCATTGAGGATGTGCAGAAACGGTTGAATCGGAAGCTCTTTACCGTTGCGTCGATTTCGAACGTGCTGTCGGTGCTTCTGAATCAGATTCCGAACATCTGGGTTTGCGCGAAGGCGTTGATCACGCGCACCATGACCTCCAGCGACCTCGCCGTGACCATCAGCTCCATGGCCAACGTGAGAGGGTCTTTGCATTCTTTCCTGAGCTTGTACCCAAAAATTCAGGAAAACTGCGTCTATGTCACGGATTTTAAGCAATACCTGGCGAGCGAGCCAAGCATCCCGGCCAACGAGAACGGCGCGGTGCCGGAGAAGGTCGCCAACGGCATCTGCCTCCGCAACGTCCGGTTTTCGTATGACGGCGAAAAGGACGTCCTGAAGGATATCAGCATGGATATTCGCCCCGGCGAGAAAATCGCCATTGTCGGCAAAAACGGCGTCGGGAAATCGACGCTGGTGAAGCTGCTCTTGCAGCTGTACCGGCCGCAGAGCGGCGAAATTGAGATGGATGGGCTGTCGGCGGAGAGCTATGCGCTGAACGCCTACCGCGAGCGGTTTGGCGTCGCGTTCCAGAATACGAAGCTGTACGCCGTTTCGGTCGCCGAAAACGTGCTGATGAAGCCGTATAGCGAGACGGCTGCGGAAAAGGTGCAGGTCACGGATGCGCTGAAGAATGGGCGGCTACTCGAACGCGTTCAGGCTGAGGAAAAAGGCATCGACGCTGTCGTCACAAAGGAATTTGACGCGGACGGCATCGAATTTTCCGGCGGTCAGGCGCAGAAGCTCGCGCTGTCGCGGGTCTTTGCGCGGGAGTGCGGTGTCGTGATTCTCGATGAGCCGTCGGCGGCGCTGGACCCGATCAGCGAAGCGGAGATGTACGAGAGCATTCTGGAGCTGATGAACGAGAAGACGGTGCTTCTGATTTCGCATCGGCTGTCGGCGTGTCGGAAGGTTGACCGCATCTTTGTCATTGACGATGGCCGCATTGCCGAACAGGGGACGCACGCTGAGCTGGTGCAGGCGGGCGGTATCTACGCCGAAATGTGGCAGCTGCAATCCGCCGCCTACATCGAAGCATAGCGGGGTCACTTATGAAACGAATTTGTGTCATTGACAGTGGCTACCGCAGGGACGACCCGAATATTCGGCCAGAGCAGATCGAACACGCCTGGACGGTGCAGCCCTACGGGGATGGCTTTGTACTCACAGAGGGGGCTGAGGATGAAGCCGGACACGGGACGGCGATCCTCACCATCCTCCAGCAGGGGGCGAGCGAGAACGTCTACACGATTCTCAAGATTTTCGACGCGGAGCTGGCGTGTGAGGAAGATCGCCTCCTCTACGCGCTGCGGTATGTGTGTGAGCACGTACCGTGCGATTTGCTGAATCTGAGTCTGGGCATCACGGCGTGTACGAAAAAGAAGGAATTATTCGAGCTGTGCCAACGGCTGTCCGACCGGAATACCGTCATCGTTTCGGCGTTTGACCATTCCGGCGCCGTCTCGTATCCCGCCGCATTTCCGTGCGTCATCGGTGTGGACGATCACGAGGTGTGCAGAAGCAGCCGGGACATTGCGTATGTGGAAGACTCCATGGTCAACGTCTTTGCATTTGGACGCGCCCAGCGAATTTCCCGTTTTTTCACCAAGTATCTGTATGTATCCGGTTCCAGCGTCGCGTGTGCGCACATCACCCGCGCCCTGGCCTCGGCAGACGTCCACTCCCCTGCGGAGGCGCTCGATGCGCTGTATCAGATGGCGAACCTCGTTTTTCGGAAGGACGCTGTCCAGCCGACGGTTGCACCCGTTTCCATCCTGCCGACGATCAAAAAGGCCATCGTATTTCCCTACAGCAAGGAAATGCACAGTGTCGTCCGGTTCGATTCGCTGCTGTCGTTTTCGATTGCCGGGGTGTATGATTCGCCGCTCTCCGGCAATGTCGGGCGAAAGGTTCTCTCCGACGACGGTGAGCGCGAATACACGATTCGCAGCTGGAAGGAAATTCCATGGGAGTGCGACTTCGATACCGTCATCCTCGGGCATTTGGGCGAATACAGCGCCGTCACGAGAGAAGACTGGTGGCAGAAAGCGCTGCAATTGTGTCAGACCCACAAGAAGCAGATCTATTGCTTTGACGAATCGCCCGCGATTCCGCCGGAGCTCGGTGACGTTGCCGTCGATTGGCCGCACAAGGATTTCCTCTCCGATCGGTTCGGCAAGCTGCATGAAATCACCTGCCCCGTTTTGGGAATCTTCGGGACGGGCTCGAAGCAGGGCAAAATGACGCTGCAGCTCATTTTGCGGAAGCTGTTTCTGTCCAACGGGTACCAAATCGGGCAAATCGGGAGCGAGCCGTCTTCGCTGCTGTTCGGAATGGACGATGTCATTCCGTTTGGGTATAACGAAAAGTTTGCGTTAGGCGGTACCGACCTGATCGAAGCGGTCAACGACAGCCTGAATCGCATTCAGGAGAAGGGCGTCGATCTCATCATCGCCGGTTGCCAGTCCGGCACGATTCCATACAGCCTGATGAATATCCGCCACGCCACCTGTCGGCAGCTCGATTTTCTGTTGGGGCTGCATCCGGATCGGGTGGTGCTGTGCGCCAATCTGTTTGACGATCCGGAATACATCGACCGCACGGCGCGTGCAATCGAAGCGCTTGTTCCGTGCAGGGTGATCGCCGTTGTCCTCTTCCCCATGACATTCGCCGGGGAATATGCCATGCCATGATCGGCACACCCTCCAGAAAGGCCTCCAAAGCGACGATCGAGCAGAAAAAGCGGGAAATTCACGAGCTCTGCCAGATTCCGTGCTTTGAGCTGGGCGTTCCAGAGGAAATGCAGGCGTTGTGGCGGGCGATTCTCTATCACTTCACGGCAGGTGCAGAAGGATGAAACCGGTATTGTTGGAAGAGCCTCAGCGCTCCTATGCGCAGAGCCAGAGAATTTTGCGGGTCTACTCGGACTTTTCCTGCAAAGAGACCGACCGGCGCACCGAATACCGGTGCGCGGAGCATTCGGAGGATTGGTTGGAAACGTACCATTTTCGCTCCTGTTTTCTGTATCCAACACTCTGTCAAAACATTTCGAATTTGTGCAGAATCATCCGATTATTCGCCACAGGCGAAACACGGATTGTCCGAAATCCGTTTTCCCATCACGGCTTTCAGCTGCTCGAAATGTGCCGGAAGGGTTCCAAATTGAACTGCGCCGGGTGCAGCATCGTGTTGAACGATATCCTGATCGCATTGGGCTACCGCTCGAAATGCGTCTGCTGCATCCCGTATGACACGGAGGACGACGATACGCACGTGGTTGTTCACGTGTTGGACGAGGCGAATCGCCGGTGGTTCGTGGCCGACCCGGCCATGGGGCGGGTTCCATGCCGTCCAACCGGCGAGGCCATGGATTTGCTCGCCCTGCGCGAGTACCTGTCGGAGGAAGCCGAGCTGCCGTTTTACCGTTCCGGGAAGCTGATTCAAAGCGGCGCGGAATGTCGCAAATATGCCGAGGAGCTCGTCGGGAAGGTCTTTCTGTTTCTGACGTTTGCAGACAGCGGCAGCGCGTATGATTTTCACGCATCCAACCTCATTGTCCCCGAGGGCATCACGCATATTTCCCGCCGATATGACACATCGGCGCGGACAAGCAACGCATTTTCACTGTACAATTGATTGGAGGGAATCGGCCATGATTTTTCGTTCCATTCGCAAGGTGATCAGCAACAACATTAAGGTTCTGAAGCAGCTGCACACATATGACGCCAGCCGCATTTTCATGACATCGCTCTATTGGATTTGCGATATGGTTGAGATTGTGATCTACAACATTCTGCTGCTCCCGTTTCTGTATTACGCGATTGACCATTCGATTGAGCTTCGCGTGTTTTTGATGATCGAGGGCATCCTGACGGTCGTGCTCATTCTCTGCGACGTCTATCAGTCGTATTATCATACGACCTATTCCGATCGGTCGAATCAGCGCATCACGCACCGGTTCTATCACCAGATGTTTGCACATATTCGGAACGACGATCTGGAGAACCTCTACAAGCCGAGCGGGCTGGACACGATTCTGCGGCTTTTGAATATGGGCACCTACTACCTGACCTCCGCGCTCGATATGCAGTGGTGGGCGGTTTCGGTCATTGTCCTGGGCGCTGTGTATGTCAGCGTTTTGATCAATATCGACGCGTTTCTGATTCTTGTCGCCGTGCTGAGTTCGGTCTTCATGTTTTTTGTCAACTTGAAGCTGAACAAGCTGAATTATCAGAACATGGTGGAAAATTCGGCCATTTCCAGAAAATCGGAGTATCTGGTCAACCGCTTCACCTCGAAGGAGTATTCGCAGGATTTGCGGACGTCCAGCCTGAAGGACGTTCTGATCAAGAGCCTCCACCAGGTGACGCTGGCCACCTACAGGCGGCTGCAAACCGTCGCGAAGAAGGTCTGCCGATACACCTATCTCAAAAATATCGTCTCGTTCCTCATTTCAACGTCCATTACATGGACGTATCTGGGCATCAAATATCTGCTGCTGGATTCGTTTACCCTCGGCGTAACGGATATCATTGTCGCGCAGACCATGATGCAGCAGCTGTGCAACCTCCTGATCGACCTTTCCAGCATCGGCCCCGGCTTGCAGGACAACAGCGTCCACATTGAGGATTTTTTCCAGTACATGGAGAGCGAGCCAAGCATCCCGGCCAACGAGAACGGCGCGGTGCCGGAAAAGGTGGCCAACGGCATCTGCCTCCGCAACGTCCGGTTTTCGTATGACGGCGAAAAGGACGTCCTGAAGGATATCAGCATGGATATTCGCCCCGGCGAGAAAATCGCCATTGTCGGCAAAAACGGCGTCGGGAAATCGACGCTGGTGAAGCTGCTCTTGCAGCTGTACCGGCCGCAGAGCGGCGAAATTGAGATGGATGGGCTGTCGGCGGAGAGCTATGCGCTGAACGCCTACCGCGAGCGGTTTGGCGTCGCGTTCCAGAATACGAAGCTGTACGCCGTTTCGGTCGCCGAAAACGTGCTGATGAAGCCGTATAGCGAGACGGCTGCGGAAAAGGTGCAGGTCACGGATGCGCTGAAGAATGGGCGGCTACTCGAACGCGTTCAGGCTGAGGAAAAAGGCATCGACGCTGTCGTCACAAAGGAATTTGACGCGGACGGCATCGAATTTTCCGGCGGTCAGGCGCAGAAGCTCGCGCTGTCGCGGGTCTTTGCGCGGGAGTGCGGTGTCGTGATTCTCGATGAGCCGTCGGCGGCGCTGGACCCGATCAGCGAAGCGGAGATGTACGAGAGCATTCTGGAGCTGATGAACGAGAAGACGGTGCTTCTGATTTCGCATCGGCTGTCGGCGTGTCGGAAGGTTGACCGCATCTTTGTCATTGACGATGGCCGCATTGCCGAACAGGGGACGCACGCTGAGCTGGTGCAGGCGGGCGGTATCTATGCCGAAATGTGGCAGCTGCAAGCCGCCGGTTATACGGAGGCGTAGCGGGCAGCTGAAGCCGGTTTAGTGATATGGAGGCGTAGCAGATATCCCCTGTTGTGTGCGGGCAACGCGCTGAGACACGGGTAGCAGCCCCTGTCGGGTGTAGGCAACCTTCCCCATTGGACGCAAGCAATCGGTCCTCGCGTGTAAGCATCCCCCGTGTCCGGTTGTCCAAAAAATTGCACTTTTTACTGCTCCCTGCCACACGGCAGGGGGCAGTTTTTTCTATAGGGCTTTGTTGGAGCATGGGCGAGCCGGCTGGTCGATGCAGACGGCAGTGACGCGGGATGTGCCGATTTTCGCCGTGCCGGAGGACGGCGCCGTCCTCAAAAAATCACGCATCCATATCATTTCACGCAAAACAGTTCTCATTTGTGTATTTGTTTCGGCGATGTTTTCGGCGTTCAGGCCATGGTTTCAAGCATCGCCGTCGTCACCTCGTATTGGGCGGGGCGCCCTGCGGAAACGCGTTCGAATTCCTGAATCATGTAGGCGGCCATACGCGTCACTTCCCTGCCGGCGACAGGCGGCGTCAGGATGCAGTTCGGCAGGGTGTAGAACTGGTGGCCGGGCTCCGGCGGTTCCGGATCCGTCACATCCAGCACGGCGGTGAGATCCTCCCGCTCCGCAAGTGCGCGTGCCAGCCCCCGCTCGACGACCTGTGCGCCCCGGCCGGTATTCAAAAAGGTGGCGAACGGCTGCATGGATGCAAAGTGCTCATAGCACAGGATGGTTCTGGTGGCGGGCAGATTCGCCAGATGGTTGGAAACGACGTGGCATTCGGCGAAAAACTCCGGCAGCGTACACGGCGTCACGCGCAGCTGCGCCGCTTTTTCCGGCGGCAGGAACGGGTCATACACCCGGACGCTGACGTCATACGCCTGTAGCATTTTCGCCACGCCCGAGCCGATCATCCCACAGCCGAGCAGGCCGATCGATTGCCGGTAATTGCCGATGGACGGCCCGCGGCGGCGGTGCGCCGCCGCGCGCTTCCCCTGCGACATCAACCGCGACTGCGCGTAAAAATTCTTGTTGGCCAGGACAATCTGCGCGACGGTATATTCGGCCACCAGGATGGCGTTGGCTGCCCGACGCCGTAATTCAGAAACGGCCTTGCGAATTTCTGCACGCTGCCCGCGGCATAGAAGAGCTGCTTCAGCCGCGGCAGACACTGCCGGAGCTCCGCTTCCGTGAAGGTCGGCATTCACCAGGTGGAAAAAATGGTTCCCGTATCGGCGAAGCGCTCCGGCGCTTCCAGCAGATCGGCTTTTCAAAAGACCGTCTCATCCGTCATCGTTCCGCACAGCTGCGCCCTCGCCGTTTTCATCGTAGACGGCGCGGCACTGCGCACATCCTCTTTCAAAAAGATCGTTTTCATTGTCCATCCCTCACAGACTTCGTCAAGCTTCGGAGGGCTTCCGCCTCGGCAGGCAGCTCCTCCGGAGTGTCATGCGGCATGAATTCCAGCAGCAGCGTGCGCGGTGCCGGGAAATACCGCAGGTATTCGCGCCAGGCTTCGATGCCCTGACGCAGTGGGAGCCGTTGTCGGCCTTGCCAGTGAAACACGTGCAGATGCACCGTATCCGCTGCGAGCAGGGCTGCCGATGCGCAGTTTTCCTCGGTGGTTCGCCATTGCGACGGCTGCCAGTACATCCGGAACGCTGGGGAGTTGACCGTCCGCATCAGCCAATGTGCGTCCTCCGTCCACGTTTTCGCATGGCATTCCATGCACAGCGTCACGCCGCTCTGCTCGGCGAGCTCCGCCGCCTGGTAGCATTCGTCCAGCAGCCGCGCCCGCTCCTCCGCGCTCATCTCTGCGCCGCATTTATCACCGCACCAGAGGCGCAGAATCCCCGTCCCCTGCCGGTTGGCCGCCTCGATCGCACGGGGCAATTCCTGCAACGGCGTTTGACCCAGCCGAAAATACGTGCCGTAGGAGGAGCAGGAAATTCCGCTCGACCGCTGCAGTGCAACAATCTGCCGCACCTTGTCCGGGCAGTCATACGGGGCATGGACATCGCTGCCCCATTCGATCTGCGTGAGCCCGGCTTACGCGGCATGGCGCAGAATCTGTTCGGGCGAAAGCGAACGAAACGAGACGGAAACCAGCCCCAATTAATCGAATGCCACCGCGTTCCACGCTCCCTTCCCTGTCGATTCGATGGTTTGGTGTTCAGCATAGCACATTTGTCCGTTTTTTTCAAGAGTTTCTCCGATTCGGCGGTTCATGCCGTGCAGATTGTGGTATAATGTTGACAAGGAAGGCGGGTGAGACGGATGGCGGACAACAACGACCAGATGAATCTGTTTGAAGACCTGTTGCAGATGCTTGTCAACGATGATGCCGTTTCCAAAAACGACCTGATTGATCTCTATAAAAAGGTTCGAAAAAAGCGAGATTTACTCAGAAAAGAACGGGAAAAGCGTCAAAAAGAAGAGGAAGCGCAGCAGCGATATGCAGAGGAGCAGGCGCACGTCGAGGCCGTTACGAAGGCGGCACTGCCCGCCGATTTCCAGAACGCATTCGACGGGGATGTCCGCTACGCCGGCTGCCGTGCCGATTCACCGGGCGATGCGCTGATTCTGTCGCTGCGCGAGCTGGGGCGCGTCGATCTGGAGCTGATTTCGTTTGCGTGCGGGCAATCGATCCCCGACTGCATCGCAGCGCTGCACGGTTCGATTTACCGCAATCCGGAAACGTGGGGCGAATGCTTTTACCGCGGCTTTGAGACGGCAGACGAATACCTCTCCGGCAACATCACACCGAAATATCAGGCGGCCAAGGAGGCCAACCGGAAATACAACGGCTTTTTCGCCGACAACGTGGCTGCGCTGGAAGCCGTCCTGCCGCCGCAGCTCCCGGCGGAGCAGATTTATGTGACGCTTGGCTCCCCGTGGCTGGAGCCCAAATGGATTGACGCGTTTGTCGATTCCCTGCTCGGCCCCGATCGGCGGCGCATGGGCGACCGCGGCCGCACGACGCGCAATCCGATCACCGGCGAGTGGAAGCTGCCCTTTCAGGCGGCCTATACCTACAGCGTCCGTGCCGCCCGCACCTACGGGACAGTGCGGCTCAACGCCGTTGAAATCATCGAGCAGACGCTGAACATGAAGCCCGTCCGCGTCTACGACTCGCGTTATTCCTCCTCCAACCAGTCCGGCCGGATGCGCGTTCTGAATCAGGAGGAGACGATGGCCGCCGCCGAAAAGCAGCGCGCCATTCAGGACGCCTTCCACACGTTCCTTTTGAACAATGAGGAGCGCAAAAACGAGCTGGCCGCCCGGTACAGCGAGCGCTACGCCTGCATTCGTCCCCGGAAATTTGACGGCGGATTTCTGACGTTGCCCGGCAGCAATCCGGCCATTCAGCTATACGATTACCAGAAAAACGCCGTGGCGCGGATTCTGCTGACCAAAAACACGCTGCTGGCGCACGACGTCGGCACCGGCAAAACGTACATCATGATCGCCGCCGGGATGGAGCTGCGCCGGACGGGCATTTCCCGCCGGAATCTCTACGCCGTGCCAAACAGCATCATCGGGCAATGGCAGCAAAACTTCCACGATCTGTATCCGGAAGCCCGTGTGCTCACCGTCTCTCCGGCCGATTTCGTCCCCGCCCGCAGGCAGCAGGTGCTGGAAGCCATGTGTCACGGCGATTTCGACGCCATCATCATCGGCCATTCCAGCCTGGAAATGATTCCCGTTTCGCCGCAGTGGAAAAAGCACACGCTGGAGCGGCGCATTCGCACGATTCATGCGGCGGAGGACAAGCTGCGGCAGACCGGCAAGCGGCAGGATGCGGACAAGCTGCGCCGGATGGTGGAAAAGCTGGAGGATCAGATCTGCGTTTTAGAGTCGGAAATCCGCCACGACGCCGCGACGGTCTGGTTTGACGATCTGAACATCGAAACCTTCTTTCTGGACGAAGCGCATCACTACAAGAACATTCCGTTCGACACCCGCATGGAAAACGTGATGGGCATCAACCGCACCGGCTCCGGCAAATGCCGGGAAATGCTCGAACGCGTCCACCTCGTACAGGAAACCAACCACGGGCGCGGTGTGGTCTTTGCAACGGGCACACCGATCACCAATTCCGTCACCGATTTATTCGCCATGCAGTCGTATTTGCAGTACGATGAGCTCTGTTCGCTGAATCTGGAGCAATTTGACAGCTGGGCCGGTATGTTCGGTGAGCTGACAACCAACTTTGAGATCGATGTGGACGCCTCCGGCTATCGCATGGCCACGCGCTTTGCCAAATTCCACAATCTGCCGGAGCTGTCTGCGCTGTTTGCACAGATTGCCGACTTTCACTCGAACGACGCCGATGCCGCTGGGCTCCCGCTCTTCACCGGGTATACGGACTGCGTCCTGAAAAAGTCGCCGGAGCAGACCGCCTACATCCGCGACATTGCGGAGCGTGCTGAGCAGATTCGCGCCCACGCCGTCCCCCGCTCCGTCGATAATATGCTCAAGGTCACTACGGACGGGCGCAAGGCCGCGCTCGACCTCCGGCTGGTGGAGCCGAGTGCGCCGCCGACCGCCTCCTCCAAGGTGCAGAGCTGCGCGGAGCAGGTGTTCCACATCTGGCAGAATCCGACGCTGAGCGGCGCGACGCAGCTCGTTTTCTGCGACACCTCCACGCCGAAGGACGCGTTCAACATTTATGACGAGCTGAAAACGCTGCTGGTGCGTCTGGGGATGCCCGCGGGGCAGATTGAGTTCATCCACGATGCGACCACCGAAAAAAAGCGGCTCCGCTTGTTTGAGCGCACCAACGCCGGTGAAATCCGCGTGCTGATCGGTTCAACGCCCAAGCTCGGCCTCGGCGTCAACGTCCAGAGCCGGCTCTACGCGCTGCACCACATCGATATCCCCTGGCGGCCGTCCGACATGGTGCAGCGGGAGGGGCGCATTCTGCGGCAGGGCAATCTGAACCCCTCCGTCGCCATCTTCCGTTATATCACAGACGGCAGCTTTGACGCCTATTCCTGGCAGCTGCTGGAAACCAAGCAGCGCTTCATCGCGCAGCTGCTGACCAATTCCGTCACGGAGCGGAGCGGTTCCGACCTGGAAAACATGGTGCTCTCCTATGCGGAGGTCAAGGCGCTGGCCGTCGGTGACCCGCTGATTCGGGAGCGGGTGGAGGTCTTCAACGAGCTGAGCCGTCTGAAGCTGCTGAAGCAGCGGCAGGAGGAAACGACGAGCGAGCTGCGCGCATCGCTGGCCGCCATGCCGCAGCGCGTGGCACACGCCAAGGAAGAAGCCGAAGCCGCAGCGCTGGACGCCGAGCGGTACGCCGCAGAGCGCGTGGCCGATCGGCAGGATCGCCGGGACATCGGCGCACTCATTCTGAGCGCACTGGCTGACAATGAGCTGCGCCCGGCAGAAACCTTCCTCCTCCGGTATCAGGGCTTTGATCTGAAGCTCCCGGCGCATATGCTCCGGGAACAGGCCGGGCTCTGGATTTGCGGCGCCGGGCGGTACTATGTGGAAATCGGCGGCTCCGATCTGGGTGCCGTTGTCCGGATTGACCACGTGCTGGACGGTCTGGCCGCCCGTGCCGCCGCGCTCTCGGAGCAAGCTGCCGCATTGGAGACGCGCTGCCGCGAGATGGAGCAGATTTTGCAGCATCCGGCTTCCTATGACGATGCGATTGCGCGTCAGGCCGAACGTCTGTCGCAGATCGATCAGGCGCTCGGTGTGAATGCGCCCCAGGCGTCTGGCAAGTAAGCCATGCGTCCGTTTTTTTGATCACAGACGAACAAACCGGCTGCATGATGCAGCCGGTTTTGAAACAGGATATCATTCCATGGAGGAATTTTTATGTGGATTGTTTTCGCGTGTCTCTCCGCCGTATTCGCGGCGCTGACGTCCATTCTGGCGAAGGTCGGCATTGACGGCGTCAACTCCAATCTGGCCACGGCCATTCGGACGGTCGTTGTCGTGCTGATGGCGTGGGGCATGGTTTTTCTCACCCATGCGCAGAGCGGGTTGGCCGAAATCAGCAGGCGGAGCTGGATTTTCCTGATTCTGTCCGGGCTGGCGACCGGCGCATCCTGGCTCTGCTATTACCGGGCGCTGCAGATGGGCAGCGCGTCCAGGGTCGCGCCCATTGACAAAATGAGCGTCGTGCTGACCTGCATTCTGGCATTTATCTTCCTGCACGAGGAGCTGACGCCGAAATCCGTGATCGGGTGCATCCTGATCGGTCTGGGCTCGCTCGTCATGGTGCTGTAGGGCGGTCGCGCAGTGCGTGATCGACCGGTACATGGTCATCGCTCCACACCCGCTGCGCGGTATACGGCTGATCTGCGTCGCGCCAGAACGGGTGCGACTCCGGCAGACCGAGCGGGAGAAAGGCAGTGGTGCAGAGGTACAGGCTGCCGGTGGAAATATAGGCTTCGGCCAGCGCGGGCTGATGGCCGCACAGGCCGATCGTCAGCCAGCCGTCTGTATCAAACGTGTCCGGTGATGAGAAGCAGCGGCGCAGCGCACGGCAATTCGTCCGGCTTTTGCCACAGCTCCGTGGGTGCGCGGAGAATCCCCTGTGCGAGGAACGATGCATCCACCAGCGGCTGTGCGGAGGATTCGCCGGAAAAGTTGCAATAGTCCGCAGATTCCGGTCGCATCGCGTTGGCAATGGCCTTGCGGGTGCGTTCAGCGGCACACGTTCGCAGCGCTTCCTCTGCCGGGTTCTGCGCCGTCGTTTCCAGCCAGGGTGCCAGCCCTGCCACGGTTCGGCAATGCGGCAAAGGAGCTCGACCCAGAATGCTCTCGTCCGATGCATGGCTGCGTGCTGTCCATCAGACGGTCATGCGCGGTTGAAGCCGGTCGGTCACGTTGGCCGCGGATGGCCGGTTGATCGCTATGGAAATCACCAGCAAGCAAAGGATGAGCGCCGCCCAGACGCCGACACCGATCAGGGCGGCATTTTTATAAGCCCGTGCGCGTTCCGGATCGTTTTTCGTATACCTCGCCCATGCGATCAGGCCAAACAGCGGGATCAGCGCGGCCAGAAAGAGCAGACCCTTGCTGGTCGGTTTTTCCGGCTGCGGTTGCCATCCGCCCGGCTGTGTGGAAGCGCCGCATTGGGTGCAGAATGCTGCACCGTCCGGAAGCTGTGCGCCGCAGTACGAACAAAATTTCATAATGGATGTTCCTTTCCGTTTTGGCCGTTTCGGCCGTGTTTGCAGAAGCTCCGGGTTCATGATACCATAATTTTCCGGCCTTGTCAACCGGACAATGGCAGCTGCGTGCTCCGTTTCGCCTTTTGGCGGTCTTTTGGGTTGTTTCCGGTTGCGGATTGTGGTATAATATTCATCAATCCCCGCCCAACACGTTCGGTTGGGCTGTTCCCTTGATTTTGATACAGACAGGAGTCCTATTTATGGATCGTATGCTCAACGGCATCAACCTCTCCATGCTGACCGATTTCTATGAATTCACCATGGCCAACGGTTTTCTGGAGCATGGCATGAAGGATAAAATCACATACTTTGACCTCTTCTTCCGCAAGGTACCGGACGGCGGCGGCTTCGCCATTGCCGCCGGGCTGGAACAGGCCATCGAATACCTGCAGGATCTGCACTTTGCGCCGGAGGATATCGCGTATATCCGTTCCAAGCAGATTTTCTGTGAAGAATTCATCCAGTATCTCAGCGACTTCCGCTTTACCTGTGACGTCTGGGCGGTTCCGGAGGGGACGCCGATTTTCCCCGGTGAGCCGCTTGTGACCGTGCGCGGCCCGGCACCGCAGACGCAGCTGCTGGAAACCATGCTGCTCGCCACCATCAACCACCAGTCGCTGATCGCCACCAAGGCCAACCGCATTGCGCGCAGCGCCAAGGGTCGGGTCGTCATGGAATTCGGCGCCCGCCGCGCCCACAGCTTCGCCGGTGCGCTGTACGGCTCCCGTGCCGCCTACATCGGCGGCTGCCCCGTCTCCTCCAATGCGCTGGCCGACCGGCTCTTCGGCATTCCGGCCGTCGGCACCATGGCGCATTCGTGGATTCAGATGTTCGACACGGAGTATGACGCGTTCCGCGCCTACGCCGAAACCTATCCGAAGGACTGCACCCTGCTGCTGGACACCTATGACGTGCTGAGCAGCGGTCTGCCCAACGCCATTCGCGTATTTGACGAGGTTCTGAAGCCGCAGGGCATCATGCCCGCCGGTGTCCGCATCGACTCCGGCGACGTCACCTATCTGACGCGCTGCATTCGTTCCCGCCTCGACGCTGCCGGATATACCGGCACCAAAATCGTCGTCTCCAACTCGCTCGACGAGTATCTGATTCGCGATCTGCTCTCGCAGGGCGCCTGCATCGACACGTTCGGCGTCGGCGAGCGGCTGATTACGTCGCGGAGTGAGCCGGTCTTTGGCGGCGTCTACAAGCTCTGCGCCGTTGAAAACGACAACGGGGACATCATCCCGAAGATCAAAATCTCCGAAAACGTCGCAAAAATCACCACGCCGCACTTCAAAAAGCTCTGGCGGTTCTTTGACCCGAACGGCATGGCCATCGCCGATGTGCTCTCCCTGCACTCGGAGACGATCGACCCCTCCCAGCCGTTTGAGCTCTTCCATCCGGAATTCACCTGGAAGAAGAAAATCATCACCGACTTCACCGCGCAGCAGCTGCTGGTGCCGATTTTCCAGAACGGCCAGCTCGTGTATGACATCCCGTCGTTGGAGCAGGTGCGCGCCTATTCACAGGACTGCATCGACCACCTCTGGCAGGAGGTCAAGCGCTTTGACAACCCGCACGACTATTACGTCGATCTGACGCGCCCGCTCTGGGAAATCAAGCAGAAGATGCTGGCCGGACACGGTCAGCTGTAACCCGCTCGGTGCGCCCCGTTTGATGAAGGAGGTTTCGCCTGTGAACATTGATTTTTTCAATCCCGTCCGGATTCTGTCCGGTGAAGGCTGTTTTCGCCAGTTTGACGGCTATGCTGCATTTGGCCGCCGCTGCATGATCGTCTGCGGTCAGCACTCGGCGCGAGCCTGCGGCGCTCTGGCCGATGCGGAAGCGTCGCTCTCCGCCGCCGGGATTGCCTATGATATTTTCGATCGGATTGAGTCCAACCCCATGATTTCCACGGTCTTCGAGGGCGGACGTCTGGCGCGGACGTTCGGCGCAGATTTCATTCTGGCCATTGGCGGCGGTTCGCCGCTGGATGCCGGGAAGGCCGTTGCCGCCTACGCCGCCAACCCGGAAATCACGGTGCCGGAGGATCTCTACCGCGTGACCCGCCGCCCGGCGCTGCCGCTTCTGGCCGTCAACACGACGGCGGGCACCGGCAGTGAGGTGACGCCGTATTCCATTCTGACCGTTCCGGCGTTTGAAAACAAGCGCTCCTTTGGCGGCGACGATCTGTACGCGAAAATCGCGTTCTGCGACCCGACCTACACGCAGACGCTGCCGCGCTCCTTCACCATGTCCACGGCGGTGGATGCGCTCTGCCACGCCGTGGAGGGCTATTTCATGAAAAAAGCCAATCCCGTTTCCGATGCGCTGGCCTGTGAAGCGATTTCCCTGCTTCAGGCCGGGATTCGCGCCGTGCTGGCGAACGACCTCTCCATGCACACCCGCGAAATCCTGATGTACGGCTCGACGCTGGCCGGGCAGGTCATCTCCCGGACGGGAACCGGCTTCGTCCACTCCACCGGCTATATGCTGACGTATCATCACGGTCTTCCGCACGGACAGGCCAACGCCTACTTCCTGCCGGACTTCGTCCGCTATATGGCCGAGGCCGCGCCGGAACGCGCCGCACGCGTCTACGCGCTCTGCGGTGTTGCCGATGCGGACGGGCTGGCCGCGCTGGTCGGCGGCTGTGACGAAATGCCGCTGAACCTGCATCTGTCCGATGCGCTCTGCGTCCGCTATGCGGATCAGACCATCGGCGCCAAGAACGTCGCCAACGCCATCCGCGTGATCACGCGTGACGATCTGCTGGCCGTCATTCGCAGCCGTCTCGGCTGAATCGGAAAGGAGCTGCCGCATGGCATCCATTGTCTGTATCGGTGAAACCTTATGGGACGTCTACCCGGGACGTCGTTATCTGGGCGGTGCGCCGCTCAATGTGGCTGTGCAGCTGGCACGGCTCGGTGATACGGCCTGTCTGCTGTCCGCCGTTGGGCGGGACGAGAACGGGCGCGCCGCATTGACGCAGCTTGCTCAGCTCGGCGTGGACTGCCGGTTTGTCACTGTCAATGATCGCCCCACCGGAACTGCGCTCGTGCACCCGGAGCTGGACGGCGATCAGCGCTTTGACCTGCCGGAGGATGTCGCCTATGATCAGCTCGCGCTGTCGGATGAAGCGCTGGCGTCGTTGATTCGCCTGTCGCCGGACGCCGTCGTCTTCGGTACGCTGGCGCAGAAGCGCAGTGAGCAGGCCGCAGAGACCATTGCCCGCGCGCTGGACGCCCTGCCGAACGCGGAAGCGCTGTTGGACGTGAATCTGCGGAAGCAGCTGTATGACGAAGCCATTCTGGCCGACTCCATCGACCGCTGCACCATTCTGAAGCTGAATGAGGACGAGGTGGACACGCTGTCCTTCCTGCTGTTCGACTGCGTCATGGAGCCCGACCGCTTTGCGCGGTTCGTGTTTTCCGACTTCGCCTGCCACACGGTGATTGTGACACGCGGCAGCCGCGGCGCATCGGCCTACAGCCGCACCTTTGAAACGTTCCACGCCGACCCCATTCCGGTCGATGTCGTGGATACGGTCGGTGCCGGTGATGCGTTCACGGCCGGGTATCTGCACGAGTGGCTGCGTTCGCACGAGATGGCCGCCGCGCTGAACGCCGGGAACGCAAGCGGTGCCAAAACGACGCTCCATGCGGGCGCATTCTGAGCCCATTTTTTACGCTGCACAGAAACGGGGGAACCGTCTTTTTTGAGACGGCTCCCCCGTTTTTTCGCGCCCAGCCGCCGCCGACAAAAAACAGTTTGTTTGGTGGGGATAACTTGTCGGAATTTTCTATTTTATCCAGCTGGCTTCTGTGTTATCATAACAGGGAATCAGGCAGTATTTTTCCGTCAGAAAGGATTCATCTATGTTCATTTCCAATCTTCTCGCGTTGGCCGGCGGTCTGGCCGTTTTGCTGTATGGGATGCACCTCATGGGCGGCGGGCTGGAAAAGATGAGCGGCAGCCATCTGGAGCGCATTTTGGAGCGTCTGACGTCCAACCGGTTCCTCGCGTTTTTGCTCGGCATCGGCGTCACCGCCCTCATTCAGTCCTCCTCCGCCACAACGGTCATGGTGGTCGGCTTCGTCAACTCCGGCATCATGAAGCTCTCGCAGTCGGTCTGCGTCATCATGGGTGCCAACATCGGGACAACCGTCACCTCCTGGATTCTCAGTCTGACCGGTCTGAGCAGCGACCATCTGATTTTGACGCTGCTGAAGCCGACCTCGCTGGCTCCTGCCGCCGCCTGTGTGGGCATTTTCCTGTATCTCTTCCTCAAGCGCCGGAAAAGCCGCGACCTCGGCTCCATCCTGATCGGATTTTCCCTGCTGCTGTTCGGCATGAACATGATGAGCGCCGCGGTGGAGCCCCTGCAGGATGCGCCCTGGATTGCCAATCTGTTCCTGCTGTTTTCCAACCCGTTGCTCGGCCTGCCGGTCGGTGCCGTCATGACGGCGCTGCTCCAGTCCTCCGCCGCTTCCATCGGCATTATTCAGGTGCTGGCCGCCTCCGGCCAGATCGGCTTCGCCTCCGTCGTGCCGCTGATCTGCGGGCAGAACATCGGCACCTGTGTGACGGCGCTGCTTTCCTCCGGCGGAGCCACCCGCAACGCCCGGCGTGCCGCCGTCATTCACCTGCTGTTCAACCTGTTCGGCAGTGCGGCATTTCTCGCGCTGTTCTATCTGCTCCGTGCGCTCGTCGATCTGCCGTTTTTTAGCCAGCCGGTCACCGCAGCCGGGATTGCACTCGTCCACACCTCCTTCAACGTGCTGTCCACGATGCTGCTCTTTCCGTTCTCCGATTTTCTGGTGCGGCTCTCTGCCCGCCTTGTCCCGGCGAAAAAGGAATCAGACGAGCTGGCGCTGCTGGATGAGCGCCTCCTCTCCACCCCGTCCTTCGCCGTGGAGCATTGCCACACGCTGACGGTCAAAATGGCGGAGCTGGCCTCTGACACCCTGCACAGCGCCATCGGTCTGCTGACCGACTACGACGAAAAGGTGGCGCAGCGCATTTTGGACGCTGAGAACACCGCCGATATTTATGAAGACCGGCTGGGCGATTATCTCGTCCGGCTCAGCGGCCATGAGCTTTCGGAGCGCGACACGCAGACCGTTTCCCTGCTCCTGTCGGCCATCGGCGATTTTGAGCGCGTCTGTGACCACGCCGTCAACCTGCTGGAGGCCGCCGAGGAAATGCGCCAGAAGGGCATCGCCTTTTCGGAGGATGCCCGTCAGGAGATGCAGATCATGACGGATGCGCTGCTCCGGATTCTGGATACCGCCGTGCAGTCGTTTATCGCCGGCGACACGCAGCTGGCCATGTCGGTCGAGCCGATGGAGGAGGTCATCGACGACCTGCGCGCCGCGCTGAAGGATCGGCACATCGTTCGCCTGCGGGAGGGGCGCTGTACCGTGGAGCTCGGCTTCATCCTCTCCGACGTGCTGACCAACTGCGAACGCGTATCCGACCACTGCTCCAACATCGCCGTCGCCGTTCTGAACAGCAGCGGCAGCACGCTGATTTCGCACAGCTACCTCACCGAGCTGAAGCACACGAGTCCGGATTTCTCTGCCGCCTATGAAGCGGAGCATCGCCGCTGCTTTGATCGGCTGCTCTCCGTTTCGGAGGAAAATGATCGGGCATAGCCCAACATTTTTTCGTTGCAGCACTTGCATTTTTCGGCCGCATGGTGTATAATCAATTCAATCAAAAAAACACGGGAGCTTGTAAACAGGCTGAGAGGAAGGTGTGACCTTCGACCGGGAACCTGATGCGGATAATGCCGCCGTAGGAAGTCATAAGCCCAAGATTTTTGGCAGGAGGCATCCTTCGGGTGCCTCCTGTTTTTTCGTGCGCAGACGCGATGCCATGCGTTGAACGCTTCAAGCAGGAGCGCCCCCGTGTTTTCAGCTGGGAGGTGTCACAATTGGTTCAAGTGAACGGTGAAAAAAAGGACCTTGCCGGGCAAACGGTGGCCGCATATCTGCGGGCAGTCGGCTACGACAGGGCGCGAATCGCCGTCGAGTGCAACGGCGCCATTGTCAAGCAGGCCGAATACGACAGCACCGTGCTGGCGGACGGCGATACTGTGGAGATCGTCCGCTTCGTGGGAGGTGGCTAATGGGATGTTGACGAGAGACGAATGGTTTTCCGCGCTGGCCGAGCGGCACGGGGTGGAAAACCAGAAGCGGTTTCAGAGCGCCACGGTAGCCATCTGCGGTCTGGGCGGGCTGGGGTCGAATATTGCCCTCGCACTGGCGCGGGCGGGCATCGGGCGGCTGCTGCTCATCGATTTTGACCGGGTGGAGCTTACGAATCTGCACCGGCAGCAGTACGAGGTGTCGCAGATCGGGCTGCTGAAAACGGAAGCGCTGGCCGCCAACCTCCGCCGAATCAACCCGTATCTGGCGCTGGAAACGCATCCGGTTTCCATCACGGTGGAAAACGCGGAGCTGCTGCGCGAAGCGGACATCATCTGTGAAGCGTTCGATCGCGTTGAGGCGAAGACTATGCTGGTGCAGCGCGTGCTGGAAACGATGCCGGACAAGTACCTGGTCGCCGCATCGGGTATGGCGGGCTTTGCGGATGCGAACACCATCCGTACCCAAATCGTCACATCGCATTTTTATCTCTGCGGCGATCAGGTCAGCGATGTGGCCGACGGAACCGGGCTGGTCGCATCGCGAGTGATGGTCTGCGCCGCCCATCAGGCACACGCCGTGCTACAGATTTTATCGAAAGAAGGAACCATCCATGAAGCATGACCCGTTTGTGATCGGCGGGCACACCTTTCATTCCCGTTTCATTCTGGGCTCCGGCAAATATTCCGTGCGGCTCATCGAAGCAGCCGTGCAGGAGGCCGGTGCCGAAATCATCACGCTGGCTGTTCGCCGCGCCAACACCGGGCAGGAGGAAAGCATTCTGGCATCTATCCCGGCAGGCGTCACGCTGCTGCCGAATACCAGCGGTGCGCGGAACGCCGAGGAAGCGGTGCGGATTGCGCGGCTGGCGCGGGAGCTCGGCTGCGGCAATTTTGTCAAGATTGAAATCATGCGCGACGCAAAATATCTGCTCCCCGACAATCAGGAGACGCTCCGAGCGACCGAGCTGCTTGCAAACGAGGGCTTTGTCGTCATGCCGTATATGTCCCCCGACCTGGCTGTGGCGCGTGACCTTGTCAGCGCCGGTGCCGCCTGCGTCATGCCGCTGGCGGCACCGATCGGCTCCAACCGCGGGCTTGTGAACCGCGAATGGATTCAAATTCTGATCGACGAAATTGACCTGCCCGTGATCGTGGACGCCGGAATCGGGCGGCCGTCGCAGGCGTGCGAGGCCATGGAGATGGGCGCTGCGGCGATTATGGCAAACACCGCACTGGCCACGGCCGGTGATCTGCCGATGATGGCCTCCGCCTTCAAAAGCGCCATCGAGGCCGGGCGAAAGGCCTACCTGTCGGGGTTGGGCAGCGTGTTGACCCGCGGCGCGTCCGCGTCCGACCCGTTGACCGGTTTTCTGCACGATTGACGGGAGGGAGAACGATGGACAATCCATTTTTTGTCGATTCCGGTCATTTATCGCCGGAAGCGCTCGCAAAGAAGCATCAGCTGGAAGCTGACCCCTCCGCCCGAACAGACCACATGGCCTACCTGCCGGGCATGGAGATCATCGAGTCGGACGTGTGCAAAACGGTCATGTCACGGATGAACGCCTACGACCCCACCGCCTACACGGCCAGGGACGTTCAGGCGGCGCTGGAGCGCACAACCTGCTCCATTGACGATTGCAAGGCGCTGCTCTCTCCGGCGGCTGAGCCGTTTCTGGAGCAGATGGCCGCACGCGCACGCACAGAAACCGGCAAGCATTTCGGCAACACCGTCTATCTCTTCACGCCGCTCTACCTCGCCAACTACTGTGAAAACTACTGCGTCTACTGCGGCTTCAACTGCTACAACCACATCCGCCGCATGAAGCTCAGCATGGAGCAGATCGAGCACGAGATGCGCGTCATTGCCGATTCCGGCATGGAGGAGGTGCTGCTCCTGACGGGGGAAAGCCGTGGGCAGAGCCCCGTGACGTACATCGGGCAGGCCGTCCGGCTGGCGCGCCAATATTTTCGCATGGTCGGTCTGGAAATTTACCCGGTCAACACCGACGAGTACCGGTATCTGCACGCGTGCGGTGCCGACTATGTGACGGTCTTTCAGGAGACGTATGACACCGACCGGTACGAGCAGCTGCACCTGCTCGGGCACAAGCGGGTCTGGCCGTATCGCTTTGACGCGCAGGAGCGGGCGTTGCGCGGTGGAATGCGCGGTGTGGCGTTCTCCGCGCTGCTCGGTTTGGCCGATTTCCGGAAGGATGCGCTGGCCAGTGCGCTGCACGTCTACTATTTGCAGCGAAAATACCCCCACGCGGAAATGAGCCTCTCCTGTCCCCGGCTGCGGCCAATCATCCACAACGATCAGATTCGCCCCATGGAGGTTCACGAAAAGCAGCTCTGCCAGATTCTCTGCGCGTACCGCATCTTCCTGCCCTATGTGGGCATCACGGTTTCCTCCCGCGAAAGTGCTGCGTTCCGCAACGGCATCGTCAAAATCGCCGCGACGAAGGTTTCCGCCGGTGTATCGACGGGCATCGGCGACCACGACAGCAAGTACAACGGCCGCGAGGCGGATGCGCCGCAGGGCGACGAGCAGTTTGAAATCAACGACACGCGCAGTCTCGGGCGCATGGTGCGCGACATCGCGGACGAAGGCCTGCAGCCCGTTTTGAACGACTATCTGTATGTGTGAGGGAATTTCGATGAAACCATTGGATTGGAGCTTGTATTTCATCACCGACAGCACCGGCTACACGGAGGACGAATTTCTGTACCGGGTGGAGCAGGCGCTCTTAGGCGGCGTCACGCTGCTGCAGCTGCGGGAAAAGAACCGGACGACACGCGCCTATGTGGCGCTTGCCGAAAAGGTTCACGCTCTGGCGAAGCGCTACGGCGTCCCGCTCATCATCGACGACCGGGTGGATGTGGCGCTTGCGGCCGATGCGGAGGGCGTCCATCTGGGCGCGGAGGATTTGCCCATCGCCGTCGCACGGAGGCTGATGGGCGCCGGAAAAATCGTGGGCGCAACGGCCAAAACGGTGCCGTGGGCAATTGACGCGTATGCGCAGGGTGCCGATTACCTCGGCGTCGGCGCCATCTATCCCACGACGACCAAGGTGAAAACCGTGTTGACCTCGGTCGATACGCTGCGTGCAATCTGCCATGCCGTTCCGATTCCGGTCAACGCGATCGGCGGGCTGAACAAAGGCAACCTCGATCTTTTGAAGGGCATCCCCATTGCCGGCATCTGTGTGGTATCAGCCATCATGAAGGCGGCACAGCCCAGGCAGGCGGCTATGGAGCTGAAGGAGCGCGTGAAGGAGTTGAAGCTATGCTGAAGGGTGCCATTTTTGACGCAGACGGGACGCTGCTGGATTCCATGTCCATCTGGGAGCAGCTGGGGGCGCGGTATCTGGCGGCGGCTGGAATTGCAGCGAAGCCGGAGCTTTCGGCCATCCTCGCGCCGATGACGCTCGAGGAAAGCAGCCGATATCTGAAGGCGGCGTACCAGCTCCCCGATTCCGTCGAACAGATCACGGCGGCGCTGGTCGGGCTGCTTCGTTCCTTTTATCGGGACGAGGTCGCGTTGACGC
Organism: uncultured Oscillospiraceae bacterium; assembly: GCA_964448855.1. Lineage (GTDB taxonomy): Bacteria > Bacillota > Clostridia > Oscillospirales > QAMX01 > QAMX01. The sequence continues at coordinate 30,059 of CAYUXI010000018.1, forward strand.
CGGGTGCCGCCGAATATCTGCATCGGCTGCGGGCACAGCAGATTCCCATGCTCGTTGCAAGCTCCGGCGACAAAGCGCTGCTGCGTGCGGCGTTTGCGCGGCTGCAAATCGACGGCTATTTTCTGGACATTTTGACGTGCAGCGAGCTGCAAACGAATAAGCGCGAGCCGACCATCTACCGCCGGGCGGTGCAGGTGCTCGGTACCGCACCGCAGGAAACGGCTGTATTTGAGGATGCGCTGTACGCCATTCAGTCGGCGCGGTGTGCCGGTTTACTCACGGTGGCCGTGGCGGATGCTTCCAACCGGGCGGAGGCTGTCCGGCTGCGGCAGACCGCCGACTATTTCATCCGGGATTTCACCGACCCGGTGCTCTGGAAGGAGGGATGCATATGACCGTCCGAACCGCATTGACGATTGCCGGGAGCGATTGCAGCGGCGGTGCCGGGATTCAGGCCGATTGCAAGACGATGACGATGAACGGCGTGTATGCAATGAGCGCAATCACCGCGCTGACCGCACAGAATACCACCGGTGTGCGGGCGATTCAGGAGGTTTCGCCCGATTTTCTACGGGCGCAGCTGGATGCCGTTTGGGAGGATATTGTCCCAGATGCCGTCAAAATCGGTATGGTTTCGTCCAAAGCGCTGATTTTCGTGATTGCCGAGCGGCTGCGGCATTACGGCGCTACAAACCTTGTGGTTGACCCCGTGATGGTCGCGACGGCCGGTTCTGCTCTGATTCAGACCGATGCCGTTCAGGCGCTTGCATCGGAGCTGCTGCCGCTGGCTACAGTCGCGACGCCCAATATCCCCGAAGCGGAGGTGCTGTCCGGGTTGCCCATTCGGAGCAAGGCGGACATGGAAGCGGCGGCTCAGCGCATCGGCGATGCGTTTGGCTGTGCGGTGCTTTTGAAGGGTGGGCACAGCGTCCAAGATGCGAACGATCTGCTCTATGCCGATGGCCGTCTGCGGTGGTTTCTGAGCAGGCGAATCGAGAACCCCAACACGCACGGGACGGGCTGCACGCTCTCCTCCGCGATTGCCGCCAATCTGGCGAAGGGGTACGCGCTGGCCGATTCCATTCAGCGTGCAAAGGATTATCTGTCCGGTGCGCTGGCGGCGATGCTGGATTTGGGAAAAGGCAGCGGGCCGATGATGCACCATTTCAACTTGCAGGGGGAATTTGCGCAATGAAAACAACCGATCGACTGCTTGCGGCGACCAAAGACATTTGGGCGTCCTACCATACCCATCCGTTTGTGCTGGGCATTCAAAACGGAACACTGGACAGAGCAAAATTCCGCTATTACATCCTGCAGGACTTTCTCTACCTGAAAGACTACGCGAAGACCTTTGCCATCGGTGTTGCCAAGGCAAAAAGCGTCCAAACGGCCAACCTGTTTGCCAGGTACATCGCCGTGATGAACGGTGAACTGGATATCCACAGCGGATACATGGGGAAGCTTCAGGTCACGCAGGAAGAAATCGACCGGATCAAGCCGTCACTGGACAACCTCTCCTACACCTCCTATATGCTCCGGGTCGCATATGAGGAAGGCGAGGCGGAAATTCTGACGGCAGTGCTTTCCTGTGCGTACAGCTATGAGGTGATCGCAAAGCAGATCGTCGCCCATGCGCCCGATTCTGTTCATGACAGCTTTTACGGGGACTGGATTCGGAGCTATGCGTCCGAGGACTATGCCGCCGGGAATATCGTGCTGCTCGACACGCTGAACGAGCTGACACGCGACGATACCGAAGCGCAGCTCAGCCACCTTGTGGATATCTTTCACGCGTGTTCGCGCTACGAATGGGCATTCTGGCAGATGGCCTGGTGTGCATGACGCGGCAACGCGGCTGAAAATTTTTCGAAATTTCCAGAAAGCGGTTGACCTGAAGTCGACTTCATGTGGTATCATAACAGCAGCGACCAACCATATTCAGACAGGAGGACACCGATTATGCGTCAAAATTTTGGTTCCCAGCCGCTTGTATACCCCCAGCCCGTCTTCATCATTGCCACCTACGATGCACAGGGCGTTCCCGACGCGATGAATGCCGCATGGGGCGGCATCAGCAACCGCAATGAGATTTCCATGTGCCTGAGTGCCGGGCACAAAACCGTGAAAAACATTCTCGCCCGCAAGGCCTTCACCGTCAGCATGGCGACCGCCGATACGGTTGTCCCCTGCGATTTTGTCGGCATGGTCTCCGGCAACGACGTGTCCGACAAGCTGGAACGCGCCGGTTTCCACCCGGTTCGGAGTGAGTTTGTCGATGCGCCGCTCCTCGCGGAGCTGCCGATGGCCGTGGAATGCCGTCTGACGAGCTATGACGAATCGACCGGTCGGCTCGTCGGCGAAATCGTCAACGTCTGCGCTGAGGAAAGCATCCTGACCGACGGCAAAATCGACCCGGCCAAGCTGCGCCCCATCACCTATGACGGCATGAATCACGCCTATTATGTGCTGGGCGAACAGGTGGGACACGCGTTCCAGGACGGCGCCGCACTCAAGTAAATCCGCACACACATCGCGCCACCCCATCGCGCTCCTGTTGCATCCAACAGGAGCGCTTTTTTTGCACCATGGCATTCAGCCACGCGACCGTTCGGGGATGCATCATGTAGCAGCATAGCGATTCAACACCATACCTGTCGTTTCTTGTCAAATCTTAGATTTTATCAGTTATAACTGAAACTTTTGCAAACTCATCATTGAAAATCAGATGTAAATGTGGTATGCTATGATCAGCCACGGAAAAGGAGGCTGATTCTTATGATCAAACGAGAAGGGTATATGAAGCGCATCCGTCCCTTTATCGGAACGGAGCTGATCAAGGTGATGACCGGTATTCGCCGCTGTGGTAAGTCTGTTATGCTGGACTTGATCAAGGAGGAATTGGTGGAATCCGGTATCAGTCCGGCGCAGTTTATCTCCATCAACTTTGAGGACATGAGCTACGCCCATTTGCAAACCGCCAAGGCACTCCACGATGAGATCACGAAACGGGCTGCGAAGATCGTGGGCAAGGTCTACCTGTTCTTCGACGAAATTCAGGAGGTCAAGGACTGGGAGACGTGCATCAACTCGTTCCGTGTCACACTGGATTGCGACATCTACATCACAGGCTCCAATGCCAAGCTGCTGTCCGGCGAGTTGTCCACCTATCTGGGTGGTCGCTATGTGGAGTTTGTCATCTATCCCTTCTCTTTTGCAGAGTTTTTGGAACTGTACCGCCCCATTGCACCCAACGAGCCGGTGCAAAAAGCCTTCCAGAAGTATCTTCTGTCCGGCGGTATGCCCTACCTTGCCAATATCCGCTATGAGGATGCGCCTTCCAAGCTGTACCTCCACGATCTTTTCAATTCCGTTCAGCTCAAGGACATTGTAAAGCGGAACAAAATCCGGGATGTGGATCTGCTGGAACGCATTATTTCCTATGTGATTGCCAATGTGGGAACCACTTTCTCCGCATCCTCCCTTGCCAAGTTCCTGAAAAACGAGCAGCGTACCGTTGCCCCGGAGACCATTCTGAACTATATCAAATATTGCTGCGACGCATACCTGTTCTATCAGGTCAAGCGGGAAGATTTGCAGGGCAAGCAGATCCTGTCCTCCAACGAGAAGTATTATATTGCCGATCACGGCATCCGTGAGGCAGTCTTTGGCGGCAATGCAAGGGATATGAACCTGATTTTGGAGAACATTGTCTATCTGGAGCTTCTGCGCCGTGGCTATAAGGTCACCGTGGGCAGAACCGGCGATCAGGAGATCGACTTTGTTTGCGGCAAGCAGGGCGAAAAGCTGTATGTGCAGGTCAGCTACCTGCTAGCCTCGGAGGAAACCATTCAGCGTACGTTCGGAGCCTACGATCATATTCGGGACAATTACCCCAAATATGTTGTGTCTTTGGATGAGTTCGACATGAGCCGCAACGGTATCAAGCACCGAAATATCCGCGATTTCCTCCTGGCTGAGGAATGGAACTAAACGGCATTTTGGCAGACCGCACATTGTTTCCATCGTTCCATCAGCATTCAGGGAATCGCCGCGATGCAAAAGGCCGCATTTGTTCGCGGTTCCGGGAAAGCCGTCTACACAGCCGTTTGGCGATGCATCGCAAAGAAATCCGCCGGAGATTCATTTTTTTCACAAAATACCGCTTGAGAAAAAGGGCAGCATCTGCTATAATTATCTTGTAGCAGTGTGTCCTTTTTTTCTGGTACAGAACGGCCACGCGCTATGGGAAATCCTCTTGTGCTGCCCGGTTCAGCGGGGATTCCGGATTCAAAACGAGACGAATTGTCGCATTTGGGCGAAATCCGTCAGAATGCGAAAACCCTTGCAAATAAAGGAAAAATCAAAGGAGTAGAGAATCAAATGAAATTAGGTATCGTTGGGCTCCCCAACGTTGGGAAAAGTACCCTTTTTAACGCTATGACCGCTGGGAAAGCCGAGGCGGCGAACTACCCGTTCTGCACCATTGACCCGAACGTCGGCATCGTTCCGGTGCCGGACAGCCGGCTGAACGTGCTGGCCGATTTGTACCATCCGGATAAGGTCACGCCGGCCGTCGTCGAATTCGTGGACATCGCCGGGCTCGTCCGCGGCGCATCGAAGGGCGAAGGGCTGGGCAACCGCTTCCTCTCCCACATCCGCGAGGTGGACGGGATTGTCCACGTTGTCCGCTGCTTTGAAAACGGCGATATTGTCCACGTGGACACCACCATCGATCCGCTCCGCGACATTGAAACCATCAACATGGAGCTGATTCTGTCCGATATGGAAATGGTCGAGCGCCGAATCGACCGAGAAAAGAAGCTCGCCAAGGGCGACCGGAAGCACGCGGACGCTGCTGCGCTGTTTGAACGGCTGCTGGAGCATCTGAACGCCGGGCAGCCCGCGCTCTCCTTTGAGCGCACCGCCGAGGAAAGCGAATGGTTTGTCGATCTGCCGCTGCTCTCCGGCAAGCGCGTGCTGTATGCCGCCAACATGAGCGAAGCCGATTTTTCGGCCGGGGTCGAGTCCAATCCGCGGTATCAGGCCGTTGTCGCGTATGCGGCGGAGCACGGCGCCGGTGTCATTCCGGTCTGCGCGGAGATCGAAGCCGAGGTGGCCGGGATGCCAGAAGAGGACAAGATGCTCTTCCTCTCCGAGCTGGGGCTGGAGCGTTCCGGCCTTGACCGCCTGATTACTGCGTCCTATGACCTGCTTGGGCTGATTTCCTATCTGACCGCTGGGAAGCCGGAGGTGCGCGCATGGACGATTCGCCGCGGCACCAAAGCACCGCAGGCGGCTGGCGTCATCCATTCCGACTTTGAACGCGGCTTCATCCGCGCCGAAGTCGTCTCCTATGAAGATCTGATCGCCTGTGGTTCGCTGACTGTTGCCAAGGAAAAGGGACTGGTTCGCAGCGAAGGTAAGGAATACGTCATGCAGGACGGCGACGTCGTCCTCTTCCGCTTCAACGTGTGACCGGTATGACCGACGTCACTCCGTCCCTGCCGGAATCGCGGAAGCATGGGCGCATCGGCATCATCGACGCCGTCCGCGGGCTGTCCATCCTCCTCATGGTCATTTATCATCTACATTTTGACTTTTATGAACAGGGCATCATGGACGGCCGCTTGCTCTTTTCCCCGCTGGTTTCCTTTTTGCAGACGTTTTTCGCGTCCCTGTTTATTCTGATGAGCGGCATTTCCTGCCGGTTTTCGCGGAATAACCTGAAGCGCGGTCTGCTGATGTTCGCCGCCGGTATGGTGGTCACGCTGGTCACCGCGTGGTATGACCCGCACCTGATTGTCCGATTTGGCATTCTGCATTTCCTCGGCGCATCGGCTGTGCTGTTTGCGCTGCTGGAAAAACCGCTGGATCGGCTGTTCCCGCAGCCGCTGCTGCCGCTGCTCTGCGTCGTGCTGGCCATTCTGACATGGGATTTGCCCAACCACACCTACCGTGTGCGCTGGCTCTGGATGTTCGGCTTTCCGCCGAGCGGGTTCGTCTCCTCCGATTATTTTCCGCTGCTGCCCTACATTTTCATCTACCTGTTCGGCACGTGGCTTGGCCGATTGATCTGTGACGGGCGGTTTCCCCGCTGGTTTTACCGGTTTCGCTGCCCGGTGCTGGAATGGATCGGGCGCAAAACCATGTGGGTCTACCTGGTGCATCAGCCGGTCTGCATGGGCATTGTGTGGCTCATCCTAAGATTGCGCTGAAAGGAGTTTTTTTGATGAAGTTCAATCTATTTTCCATGATTCATGACAAAAAGGTGCAGAAAAAGGGTCCCAACATTGCGCTGAGCAATCTGGATCTTTCCCTGTTCCTTTTGGCGTTTTCGGCGATTTTCGGCATTCTGCATTTTCGACTGTTCACGCAGGAGCTGAAGGTTTCGCTCGGCGGTCTGGTGCTGACGCTGCTGTTTTGTGCCTTCTGGGTCGGCATGGCATTCACCGGCGGCCGATACCGCCGGAAGGGCTTCTGGCTGACTGCCGCCATCATCTGGGGGCTGTCGCTGCTCTGCTGCCTGGCCAATCTGACCTCATTTTCCTTCCTGCAAAACCTCTCCGGCACATTCGCCGGGAAAATTGCGGCAGTCACCGCGTTCCTGTTTCTGCTGTTTGTGGCCGCCACAGTGGCTCCGCTCCTGCCCGGCCTGGCCTTTTTCGGCATCGTCTCGCAGACGGCCGAATCCCTCGTGCTCCTCTGCGTGATCTCCATTCTGGTGATCGCAAGCGCCTACCTTGTCGGATTTCTGTTCCAGCGTCGCCGGGAAACCGAATCGGCCCTCGCCCGTGCAGATATCCTGCGCAAGCAGAACCTCTCCCCGTCCAGCCACGAAAACAGGGATTGAGTTGCATAGATTGGCATTTTTCGAGCATTTCAAAAGCTTCCGCCCAGATGGCGGAAGCTTTTTTTGCGCGTTGGTAGATTGGAGGGGGGAAGGTGAGGGAAGCGCCGGAGGGATTGTTTTCTCTGTGTTCCAGCATTTGAAAAAGCCGCCCACAGGGGGGACAAACGACCCAGCTCCCTCTGACGAGGGAGCTGGCGCGAAGTGCCTGAGGGAGAGAAAAGTTTCTCTGTGGAATCACTTGTATTCGTAGTTGCTCCCACAGATACCGGCAATCCCTGCGTTCCTCTTGCACAAGGGAGGCTTTGGAAACCGTCAAATGTTGGTGGCTACGATTACACAAGGGAGGCTTGGAAAGTGATGCACCCCCCCGAAGGCCAGCGCCGAACGCCGCTGGCCTTCGGCGCTTGTGATGCGCGTCTGCGGACGCTGTGATATGCGTTCCTTCGGAACACGTGAGAAGTGAGAACCTCGGCGGGAGTAAACCCCCGCCCTACACGCTACTCGCTGTCGGCACTCACCCGCAGTAGCTCCCACAGATACCGGCAATCTTTCCGGCGCGGCTTTGCCGCACCACATCCTTTTGCACAAGGGAGCTAGGAGCGCAGCTGACTGAAGGATTGTTGTTGTCTGAGTTCCGTCATTCGAAGATGCCACCCACAGCGCCTCCCCCCCCCTAAAAAAGGCTCCCTTGTGTAAGAGGGACGAGGGATTGCTGTACCCTGTGGCATCACCTTCACCCGAATCCGTCCACAATGGGCAACCTCCCCAGCTCCCTCTGACGAGGGAGCTGGCATGAAGTGCCTGGGGGAGAGAAAAGTTTCTCTGTGTGCTCACTTGTATTCGTAGTTGCTCCCACAGATACCGGCAATCTTTCCGTCCCTCTTGCACAAGGGAGGCTTTGGAAACCGTCAAATGTTGGTGGCTACGATTACA
>CAYUXI010000019.1:0-34584 GCA_964448855.1 uncultured Oscillospiraceae bacterium
ATAGGAGGACATCAAACATGGGCGGTCAATATGATGATATAATTCACTTGCCTCACCATGTTTCTGCAACTCGTCCACAGATGCCCATGTCGGATCGTGCAGCGCAGTTTTCCCCATTCGCAGCTCTCACTGGTTATGATGCAGCAATCCAAGAAACCGGGCGTCTGACCGATACAAAAATCGAGCTGGATGAAGCTGCACTGGACGAGCTGAACCGGAAAATGCAGTTCCTGGCCGCGCATCTGAAGGATGAGCCGGAGGTGAAAATCACCTACTTCCGAGCGGACGAGCGAAAAGCGGGCGGCGCGTATCTGGAAGCAACCGGCATCGTGCAAAAGCTGGATGACTTTGAACGCCTGATCACCCTGCAGGACGGCGAAAAAATCCCAATGGATGATATTCTGAGCATGGATGGCGATGCATTTGCCATGCTGGAATCATGTCGCTTGCCATGCGACCAAACCGAATCCGATTTTTCTTATAATATGACTGCAAGGTAAAAACCGAGCAGTCATATTTTTTTTTAGGTACGAAAGGATGGACGAAGAAAATGAAAACAATTACCGTTCGAGGCGTGGGAAGTGTTGCTGCAAAACCGGATTCTATCACGGTTGCAATGACCATCGAGTCGATCCGAAACGACTACGACAAAGCGATGCAGGCTGCCGCTGAACGCATCGAAAAATTACAGGCTGCTACGATTTGTTCTGGGTACAGCAAAGAAGACCTGAAAACCACGAGCTTCAATGTGGAAACCCGATACGAGAGTGTCCGGAATCGTCAAGGCAACTATACCCGCGAGTTTGCAGGGTATGCCTGCGAGTATCGGCTCAAGCTGTCATTCGATTTTGACAGCAAGCAGCTTGCCAGGGTCATCTCGAACATTGCCAAAAGTGAAGCCAAGCCAGAAATCAACATCGCGTTTACGATCAAAAATCCCGCAAAAGTCCACGAAGAACTGCTCATTTCCGCCGCAGAAAATGCAAGAGCCAAGGCAGAAATTCTCTGCCGCGCTTCCGGCTGTACACTGGGCTGTCTTACAAATATCGACTACAACTGGGGCGAAATCAATCTCCTCTCCCGGACAAGCTATGTGGTGGATGGGGAAATGCAACCGCTGGCGGCAGACAAATGCATGGCTCCCGAGATCGAGCCCGAGGAGATTGACGTGTCCGACACGGTGGCCTTTACCTGGGAAATCGAATAACAGTCGCGGATGCGGAAAACGCGTACCCAACCATGGGCAGCAGGTGGAACAAAAAGCTTGCTGCCCATATCCGGCTGCGTTTTTGCCGATGCCCATTGACATTCTTTCAAAAATGAGTATAATAGAATCGATGTTACAGAACGCATATTTTACGAATGAGGGATGAAAATGGACAGGGACACAGCGGTTCGACTGCTGATCGCCGCCGGGGTGCTGATGCTGCTCTCCGGCTGCATCTTCGCCTTCACCCGGCAGTGGGTGTATACGGCGCTGGTGTGGGTCGGTGCATTCGGTTGCCTCGCGGCGGCGCTTTGCTTTCGAAATCGGCGCAAATGAGCCGGGGAATCCGGAAGTGTGTCAACTAAAGGGGAAAACGAAAATGGAACGAACAAACAGCCAAATGACCGATCTCACACTGAGACAGCGGCCGGAGCTGAAGGAAGAGGCCGCTCGGTGGTTTCATCAGAAATGGGGTGTGCCGGTGGCCGCCTATCTGGAATGCATGGACGCATATTTGCGTGGCCAAACCGAATACGGCTGGTACCTCTGTCTGGACGGCAGTCGAATTGTCGGCGGCTTGGGCGTCATAGCGAATGACTTTCACAACCGGAAAGACCTGACGCCGAACATCTGCGCGGTGTATACCGAGCCGGACTGCCGCGGCCGGGGCATCGCGGGGCGGCTGCTGAAGCTGGCCGTCGAGGATTTGCGCAGCAGCGGGATTTCTCCGGTCTACCTGCTCACAGACCATACCGGCTTTTATGAACGCTATGGCTGGGAATTCCTGTGTATGGTGCAGGGCGACGGAGAAGAGGAGCTGTCAAGAATGTATCGACACCGGTAAAACGCATCCGGTGATCAAATCGCCTGGAAACCGGTGAAATCCAACAGAAAACATGAATCGAGGTTCGAAAACCATGTGGAACGAATTGTACCGCGCTGCACGTCAGGTGCAAAACAGCCGAACGATTTCGCCGTTTATTGAAGCCGGTGGCGTTGCGGCGGCCATCCGGACAAAGGCTGGCAATCTCTACGTCGGCGTCTGTCTGGATACGGCATCCGGCCTTGGAATGTGCGCGGAGAGAAACGCAATTGCCAATATGATCACGCACGGAGAAAGCCAGATTGCCCAGCTGGTGGCCGTCATGCCGGACGGCCGAGTTGGTACGCCCTGCGGCGCGTGCCGGGAGCTGATGATGCAGCTGGATGCGGACAGCGGCAACATCGAAATCCTGCTCGACCTGGAAACGCAGAAAACGGTTCGGCTGAAAGAGCTGATTCCGGACTGGTGGGGGACAGAGCGGTTTACAGCGTCAGCCGGTTCGATTCCTGCTGCGCAAACGGAAGGAGCTGTTTGAACGATGAAGCAGAATACTGTCGTTGTCTATCTGCACGGCAAGGGCGGCACGGCCGGGGAAGCCGAACACTACAGGCCGCTGTTTCCCGACTGCGATGTGGTTGGGATGACCTATCGCGCTGCAACGCCGTGGGAGGCGAAAACGGAATTCCCGGCGGTATTTCAGGCGATTGTCGCGGACTATGAGCGCGTGACGCTGATCGCCAACAGCATCGGCGCGTATTTCGCCATGTGCGCACTGCCGCAGGAAAAGGTGGAAGCGGCGTATTTTATTTCGCCCGTTGTGGACATGGAAAGGCTGATCGTCCAGATGATGCACGGGGCGAATGTCAGCGAGGACGAGCTGCGCGAGCGGGGCACGATCAATACGGCGCTTGGCGAAACGCTGTCGTGGGCATACCTGACCTATGTCCGCAGCCACCCCGTGTGCTGGAAGGTGCCGACGCATATCCTGTACGGCGGACGGGATTCGCTGACCGACCGGGCAACCGTCACAGCCTTTGCCGATGCGCACGATGCGAGCCTGACGGTGATGGAAACGGGCGAGCACTGGTTTCACACGCCGGAGCAGATGGATGCGCTCGATCGCTGGGTGACGTCGGCGCGAACGTCGGTGCTCCGGACGGAACGGCTCATGCTCAGACCATGGCGGATGTCGGACGCGGAGAGCCTGTATGAATTTGCAAAGAATCCGGCCATCGGCCCCATGGCGGGCTGGCCACCGCATACATCCGTCGAGGAGAGCCGTTCCACCATTCAAAATGTCCTGAACGGCGCGGAATGCTACGCCATCTGCGAACGAGGCGTGGGCAAGGCGATCGGCTGCATCGAGCTTCGACTGAACGGCCACACGGATATGACCGAGCGGGATGATGAATGCGAGCTGGGATACTGGCTTGGCCAGCCCTTCTGGGGCAGAGGCTATATGCCTGAAGCGGCAGAGGCCATGCTTCGCCACGCGTTTGAAACGCTTGGCATGACGACCGTCTGGTGCGGGTATTATGACGGGAATACGAAGTCCAAACGGGTGCAGGAAAAGCTGGGCTTTGAACCGCACCATACCTGCCGGGAAGTCCCGGTTCCACTGATGAATGAGGTGCGCGTCGGACACACAAACGTGATGACGCGGACGCACTGGCAAAAGCTGCGGGGAGAAGAGAAGTGAAGCGCGCCTTGGGGCGCTGTGAGAAACGCGTAGGGCGGGGGCTTGCTCCCGCCGGGCGTCCTACGGTTTCCGCCACACCTGCAACCGCCGACTTTCGACAGTCCACGAGGCTCCCTTGAGTCATTCGTAGCGGCTAACATTGGACAGCAACCAAAGGCTCCCTTGTGCAAAGGGAGCTGGCACGAAGTGCCTGAGGGATTGCCGTTACCTGTGTTCCCACCTCACCCGTAGTCACCCACAGAGGGCAAAAAACGAAGCTCCCTCTGACGATGGGAGTTGAGGGAGAGAAAACTTTTTCTGAGTACTCACCTTCAGTCCCCTTCGGTGACAGCGTATCGGGAAGAGGTGGGTGCCAAAGGTGGAAAGTGAGGATTTTTGGCACGGACAAGCTCGGCGGCGAAAGGGAAATGTAGTCCCACAGGCAACAGCAATCCCTCCGTCCCTCTTGCACAAGGGAGGCTTTGAAAGTGATGCACCCCCGAAGGCCAGCGTCGAGCGACGCTGGCCTTCGATGCTGTGATGCGCACTTCGCGCAGTGATATGCGTTCCTTCGGAACACGTGAGAAGTGATGGAAACGGAGAACCTCGGCGGGAGGCTCTGGTGGTTGCCCGATGTCAGCTGCTGTACGGCCAGCATCCGTTCATCCATGCGGCCCCTTCCGTTGACGCAACGCCGCTGCGCTCGACGTTTTTTGCTGAGTGGCTGCCAATCCCATCGCCCAACCGCAATTTTTTTCGGACATCCTATCGATTTCGGCGGTTTTGAGGGGGACAAATACCGGGAAAAGGGATAGAATAAACCTCGAACATCAGGGAACACTGTGTTCCAAAGGAGATTGTATCATATGAAGCTTCGTACCATCCGGGGATTTTTGACGGCGGCGATTCTGCTCCTCGGCCTGAGCGGCTGCACCGTGACCGGTATCAGCACCCCGACATCGACGTCGGGCAGCATCGAAACGTCCGCCCCGGCCGTTTCATCCACGGCGGAGAGCACAACCGATGCGCCGTTCCCGCTCACTGCCGCCCAGCTCTTTTCCAATGATGCCGGGACGTCCATTGATGTCCTGCGGGAGGAAATCGGCCGCTCCACGGCGGTGTTCGGCGTCGCCTACGTCGGTCAATGGAGTTCGGCAGCTGCCGCCGATACGGGCATCGCGCTGGAGCAGTGGATGGAGTCCGCACTGTCTCCGCTGACTGCAAATTATCCGTTTGCGTCGGAGATCGATGCGAGCCACACCATCGGCAGCGATGGGACGCTCTACTGCATCATCGCCGGGGACTTTGCATCGTCCATTGCCGTCTCTGTGACAAACAGCGGTGAGCTGCTCTACCGCTCGGAAAACGGCGACCCGATTCTGCTCTTTGCCGGTTCGGACGACCTCACTGTTTCCGTTACCACGGCTGACGGCGCTGAATACCTGTGGCATCCGATGCTCGACGCAAATCAGGAACACCCGCAGCTGCTGATCGGTGATGAGCGTGAGCTGCTGTCCTGGGACTTCACCCCGACATCCATTTTAGACGAGCTCTTTTCCGAGGGCTGGGCCGGGCCGACCGATGCGGGACTGGTACCGGATGCCGACGGCACGGACTGGTGGTTCACCACGGCAGATGCGCGTGTCAGCTATTGCTTGAGCTTCTACCGGATTGACGCCGGGAGCTATGACGGCGAGGTGGTGCTCCAATGCTTCTATGCCGACGATACGACCCTACAGGCGGAATGGCAGGGCTGGTGGCTTCTGGAAACGGAGGGAGGGCAGCCCAGCCGACTGTCCATCGATATGATGCTGCTGAACGGCGCGGATACATCGTCCTTTCAGGCTTCTTCGCTGGTGGGGGAAGTCTGTCAGGTGCTGATTTACCCGTCCGGGGAGTTCCTCCTGCTGCTGAGCGGCGAAGACGGCAGCGTCCTCCCGTTCCTTCAGGAGGGCGTGCAGATGGTTGAGTTCACCTGCGCAGCGGGCTGATCTGCGCGGGTACGGCCGGAACATTCGATTGGGGAGGACACAATTATGCGACAGACAAAACGAATCCAAAACTTCTTTCTCTGCTTTCTGCTCCACCTCGTCCTGAATTTTGAAGGGCTGCTGCCCGCCGTCCTTCTGCTGATTCTACACTTCTGGCTGCACATCTCGATCTGGTGGTTTGTGGCAGCGCTGTCTGTCTGGCTGGTCTGGATGCTGCTGCACACCCTGCTGATCACCTGGGCAAACCGCTGCGGCGCCACCAGACCAACAAAAATCCGTATTCATCAACGAATCAGGGCACATTCCCCGCATCCCGTCCAACGAACCGGGACGCATAAATCCCGTTCGCTGCGGGCGTGCGCAGTCATTCCGCACGCCGTAACGATACCCATCCAATTTTCAGGAGGACATGAACATGAAAAAGTATTCCCTTCTCCTGCTGGCATTGCTGATGATGATCATGGGACTTGCAGCCTGTGGTCAGGGCAATGACGGCAGCGATCCATCTGACAGCACACCGTCCGGCGACCGCACGTCGGTCACGGATTCCGGCGACAACGCAAACAACGACATTGCCGGCACACTGCAAGGCTACGGCGATTTTGCCGCCCTGCTGATTCCGGAAAAGTTCGAGCTGGTTCCGGATACGCTGGTGGAAGGAAATCCGCACTTTGTCTCAGTCAAAAAGTCTGATTTTACCTATTTCGACTTCCGCAACTACACCGATGAGGCGGAAATGACGAGAGACTACGAGTCCGTCAAAAAGACCTACACCTATGAGCAGACGCCCGTCAGCGCCACATGGCAGGGCATTGCCTGGGAAGGCTTTCAGTATGGCGACGGCTTCGGCGGCTACGCGTTCGAGGTCTACACCGTGCTCGGCACGAATTATCTGCGCGTCTCGTCGGCCGGACTTGCCTTTGACCATGAGACGGTCAAGGCTGTGCTCGGCTCTGTCACCATGGCCGACAGCGGCTCCACAGGCGATATCGACACGAGCGACAGCTGGTTGGATGACTGGAGCGGCGATTGGTACGGCTGGTGGCTGATGATGGACGGCACCGGCGCCTATGAAGCGGTTGGCGAGGGCGTCTGGGATGCGTGTGCGCGCATTGAAGTCCGCGAGGACATGACCGGCTATCTGACGCTCTGGGACGAGGACGGCAGCTCTGACACGCTGATTGCCGGGATTGAGCTCGGCTTTGCCAACCCGGACGACACGCTGTACGGCGTCATGTCCTGCGAAGGCGGCCAGTTCCTCAGTGCTACGCTGGAATCCGGCGACTGGATTGTGAACCCCTCCGAGATCTCCGTCGAACAGCTCATCGAATTCAGCGGGGAATATGTGGACGAAGCCGGTACATTTTCGTACCGCGTCGTGCTGCGCCCCTGGGGAACCGTCTGGGACGATCTGGACGAGGGCTTCCTCCCTGCCTACTATGCAGACTGGTATCTGCCGCTGATTCAAGCGGAACAGCCGATGCCGGAATCGATCGGCTGAGCTTTGCCGTACACAGAACCGCCTGACCGCGTGTCAGGCGGTTTTCGCATGAAAAGCCACTTATTTCGGCAAAAAAATGCTTGCTCTCCCGCCTCGTTTATGCTATAATGATCGTAGAGGAACCACGGCTTTTTGAAGCTGGAATTGGAGAGAGGAGCGTTTAATCGCATGGAACGACAACGCGTTTTGCAGGAATTTGACCGGCAGAGTGCTTTCATTGGAAAGCGTACTGCGAAAGGAATCGAACAGCACCGCAAGGGCTTGGCCACCCTGATTCTCACCGATCAGGCCGGACACGCCATCCCGGATGCACACGTTGCCGTCCGGCAGAAGTCTCACGCCTTCCGGTTCGGTGCCAACCTGTTCATGCTGGACGAAATGGAAACGGCCGAAAAGAACGAGCTGTACAAGCGGTATTTTGCCGAGCTCTTTCAGATGGCGACGCTCCCGTTCTACTGGGATACGCTGGAGCCGGAGCGCGGAAAGCCGCGCTATGCGGCGGACAGCCCGAAGATTTACCGCCGCCCCGCGCCGGATCTCTGTCTGGCCTATTGCAAGGAACATGGCATTGAGCCGCGGGAGCACGCGCTGGCGTATGATTCGTTCTTCCCAAAATGGCTGTATGATGCGCCCGTCTCCGAGGTCAAAACGGCGCTGGAACATCACTTTGCCGAAATTGCCGAGCGCTATGCCGACGAGATTCGAACCATCGAGGTCACCAACGAGATGGAATGGGACGCCGGGAAGACGCGCTTCTACGATGAACCGGATTTCGTCGAGTGGTGCTTCCGCACGGCGGAGCGCTATTTCCCGAAGAATCAGCTCGTCATCAACGAGTGGACGGGCCTCTGCTGGGAGGATCGCTGCCGCGCCACGGATAAGTACTATGCCTACACGGAGGCGGCCATCCAAAAGGGTGCCAAAATCGACGCCATCGGGATGCAGTACCATCTGTTCAACCCCAGAGAGCGCGAATTCGAGTGTACCAGAAAGACGCTGAATCCGGAAAACCTCTATCGCCACATGGATTTGTATGCCGGTCTCGGACGGCCGCTTCAGATCACGGAGGTCACGGTTCCCGCCTATTCCTGGAACGATGAGGATGAGGCGATTCAGGCGAAAATTCTGGAAAATCTGTACACCATCTGGTTCTCTCACCCGAGCGTCGAGCAGATCATTTACTGGAACCTCGTGGACGGCTATGCGTTTGTCCGAGACGCCACGCCGGAAAATATCCGCGCCTCTCAGGGCGATATGACACTCGGCGAAAACTACTACCATGGCGGCCTGCTGCGCTTTGACCTGTCGCCCAAGCCCGCCTACTATGCGCTGAAAAAGCTGACGCAACAGGTCTGGCACACCGAAGAGGTCTTGACCACAGACAGCGACGGTGCCGCCTCTCTGAACGGCTTTTACGGCGATTATGAGCTGGAAATTTCCACGCCGTCCGGCACCTGCTTCCGCTCCGCCACACTCGCCAAGGGCGAACGGAACTGCTGGACCCTCACCATCTGAAAACACCCGGGCTCTACGGCGAACGCCATACCGAAAAAACAGACCGCCTCTGCAACCAAAGACGATTGCAGAGGCGGTTTTTGTTGGCTGATAGGCCGCGAAAAAGCGCCTTTTTATAGCCGGGGCAGACGGTCAGCCAGCAGGACACAGGCATCTGGCAGGTATGCGCTCTCCTCATTGATGATCGCATCGAACAGCGTACCGATGGAGTCCATCAGCGACGCATTCTGTGCGAGGGTCATTTTGAGCCCCAACGCATGAATCAGCCGGGCGTACTGCAGCACCGTATCCGACCGCTCGGCATACGGCTGAAAGGCGTCGTCCAGACGGCTCAGCGCACCAAACGCATGGGCGAGGAGCATTTTCTGTTCCTCCAGCATTTTGCTGTATCGCCTGTCCATGGTGATGCGCCCCGCCGCGACCTCCGCCACGGTATCCTGCTTCAACCGCTTCAGCGCGGCCAGCCCCTCCACCCGGCCAGCTTCGACGGATGCAGCGCGGACGTATGCGTTCAGGCCGGATGCGAAGCGGTCAAAGTGGTACGGCATCGTGCGGCTCTGCACAACCCGGAAGCAGTGCAGCGGGATTTGAGGACGCTGCGTGCGAAAAAGCGCCTGCAAAAATTCCTCAAACGGAATGAAAAAGTGCTGAAAATGGCCGCCACGCACGTATCCGGCCGAGAAAAAGCCGTGTGCATCGAAGCCGAAGAGCAGGAAATCGTGGTCGTAATCCTGACCGCCGAAGGCTTCCTTGACGTGGATGTACCGCTCGTTGTATGCGCCCTTCACATAAAAGCCCGCGCAGAGCCGTTCCCGGAGGATGTCCAGAATCGCCTGCCGGTTGTCGGCAAAGTCCGCTTTGTCCGGGTTCATGTCCTCCTGAACCGTCAGACCGTCCCGGACGCCCCACAGATCGCTCATCACGACGTTGAACCGCACATTGGGCGATTGGGCATCGTATACGCAGTTGGCCGCCTTCATCGCAGCCCACAGCACGAGATCACCCCGGCAGTTGGCCTGCAAAACGCCCATGGGAAACGCTTTGTTCTGATAGGCTGTCAGAAACGGCTGCTTCGGGTAGGGCAGCTTCATGAAATCCCTCCGATTTTCCTACGAAAATTCGCGCAGCGCACAGCGCAGATCGTCCAACCCGTCCTGCGACAAAACGCCGCGCTTGAGCGTCGGCGGCAAAAGGCGCTGCTCATCCAGCTCGTAGTCGCGCAGCCATTCGCCCGATTCGACATAATCGGTGAGCGCTCGGACGGCATCCTGCATCGCCTGCGTCTGCAGCTGCTCCGGCGTATGCTGCACCGCAGCGGTCAACGCGTCAAACAGCTGCTCCATGCGGCGGATGCGGAGAATGGCCGCCTGAATCGCGGGGTCGGTGGGCGCCTGCTCTGCCGGAGCGGGTTGACCGGAAAGCGCCTCCGGCGCAAAGCAGGACGATTCATAGTCCCTGACAAAGTAGCGCACACGCTTGCGCCCCTTCTGCACGATGGTATGCCCCTCGGCTTCCAGATGCTCCTTCTGTGCCAACGCACCGCCGGGGTATTTGTCATTCAATTCGCCGTCCGCCTTGAGCGTGCGCCAGTAGGGCGTCAGCTCCGTCGTGCGCTGATGGCTTGCCCAGGCCGCCATGGAAACAAAGAGGCCCGCGGTCATCGGCTCCGTGAAGTCTGCACCGTTTTGACGCGCCAGCCATGCGCGGATGGCGGGGACGGTGCACACCTTGCCGAATGGAACCTGCTTCATCACGCGGTCATACTCGAGCGGCGACGCCACATACATCTTCTGGCCGCCGTATTGCGCAATGGTTTTCGCGTCTGTGACCACCTGCATTCTGGGCAGATCCCGGCTCTGCTGCAGCATGGCGTTGAAATCCTTCGATGCTTCGTTTGACATCATGCTTCCGCCTTTCTTGTGAAGTTGGCTCGCCCCAATGGGGGTCGTCAGATCAGCGTATCATCCAGCAGAAAATCCATAAGACCGATATGGAGAATCCCACTCTCATCATACCATCGCTTGCGAATGTCGTGACGGACAATGATTTTCGGGAAGGAATCACCGGTCAGTGAAAAAGGCAGCTGCTCCGTAAACGCCGTTTCTTCTGTGCCCAATGCATCAGCGGACTGAATGTACGTCTTCTTTCCGCTGGAATGGGCAATGAAATCGATCTCCCGTGCAACCGGGGCAATCTTCCCCTTCACATCCCAACGCTTGCATTCGGTGAAGAGAAAGGAATCCGACAGATGATCCATATAGGCTTTGACGGTGTTCAATGCAACCACATTTTCGCCGCTGAAAACTTACCGGATAAATCCTGCTGCTTCTCAATGGATATGATACACCGCCTACGGGCAAAAATCAAGGAGTTCATTGAAATGTTGCCATGAATATCCGACAACCTTTCAATGAAAACCCGAAAATCAGACAGGGAGGGCGAAAATCGATTCGCACGACACCATGCAACACGCAGCCTGTTTCAAAAGCTCATATCGCCGCTTGGTGTGATTCGCATCGAAAAACATGATATCATCAATCGGAATATATGTGATCTTGCCTTTCCGCGTCACCATTCTTTCGTTTGAAACGACAAACGCCTTTTTGACATGGTCATCCTCATTTTTGAACAAAGGCGTTCAGCGCACTGTGGACAGCGTAGTCCTTGCCGGACTTCACCTCGATCGGCACGGCCATCCATTTTCAGCCGTTTTCTGAATATACCAATTCCGAATCGTATCATCCGAAAACTGATCAAGCAGAACTACAATATGCCCCACGGAATTTGTGCAACAGCCTGTTGCACAAAATGCTCATCGATGGAAGGATTATCTCCATCTTTTTTCAAAATTCCATCTACCGCAGACAGGTAAAAGTTAAGTTGACCAGCATATTCCGGCTTGAACTCACCGGTTTTCAGTTCAATCACCATATGTAATTTGTGCAAGTGCCGCTTGCACAATTTCAAAGCCTGGAAAACGCAGGGCAAACTTCGCCATGTATTTCAGGTTTCGCACAGAATATCCCTTGGCATCAGGGAAGGACAGCTTCATATCGGCGGCAAGATTTTCGATCAACTTGCTGCCCCAAGTCTTATGCTCGTTGATCAGCTGACCGATGTTGGAATACAGCCCAATCAGTTCCTTGTTCACACTCAGAGCTGCCTTGTACTGTGCGCGTTGATGCTTTGCACCAAGCCAAGGTATTCGTTATTGGGTTCCGATGAAGCACATTCAGGAATGGCTTTGGAATCCCTCCAAACGAAAAAAGAAAAGCCAGTAGCCGGAAAAACCGACGACTGGCAAGATTTCTGGCGGAGAGGGCGGGATTCGAACCCGCGTGCGCGTGAACGCAAACTGATTTCGAGTCAGCCCCGTTATGACCACTTCGATACCTCTCCGTATTGCTGTGGTGGCGCAAACGCACCGTACCTGATTATTTTACTACATCCATTCGAATTTGTCAAGTCATTTTGCCAAAAAACATGACATTCACCGGAGATCATTCCGATGCTGGTACCGGCGCGGCGTCATGCCAAAGGTCTGGCGGAACACAGATATGAAATACGAGCAGTCAGAAAAGCCCGAACGCATACAGCTTTCCGTCACCGTTGCGCCGCTGTCCAGACATTGCCGGGCGCAGGCCAGACGCTTGGCGCGCAGGAATTCCTGCGGGGAGACATGAATCTGCTGCCGAAACCACCGGTTCAGAGTGGCGGTACTGATGTGAAAATGTGCGGCAATATCCTGAATGCTGCCGATATCCCGCAGGGAGCTGTGCATATAGTCCAGAATATCCTGCATTCCGGGCGAAAGCGTGGACGACGAATGCAGCCCGCCTTCGTTCGTCCGGGAAAGCAGCAGCACAATTTGCAAAACGATGGATGCGCGCTCCAACGGGCTCTGCGGTTCACCGGCTGTCAGCTTCTGAAACCATCCCAGCATCTGGTCGCCTTCCGCACCGGAAACGTGCAGATGACTGCCGAAATCCGGGTGGCGCGCCTGAGGAATCAGCGAATCGCCGCAGGCGGAATCGAGCCAGAGACAGTAGTGCTCAGCCAGACAGGGCTCCTGAATAATCAGCACATGGACGTCTCCCGGCCGTGTGAAAATGATATCGCCGCGCCGAAGCGGGTACAGCAGATTGTTGACCAGAAAGGCGCCGCTCCCGGATACGTGGACATACGCCTCATAGGAATCGTGAATGTGCATCCCGTCCAGAACGGGATCCTCCGGCGACGTCGGACGCCGGGAATGCCGGACGGAAAAAACCAGCTCCGGCAGCGCGAGGACTTCCTTTTGGAACGGCCAGAGCTGCTGCATGGGAACCGCACCGGATGATGAAACCGCCATCGCAATCACCTTGATCGAAAATTTATAGTTTCTGATCGAATCACCATAGAAATCGTGTTCCTGAAACGGTAATATAATACCATAAAAAGCCAGAAAAGAAAAGGGGCTGTTGAAAATGGTACGATCCTACGTCAATCCTCAGGCAGACGCGCAATATCGCGCAATGCTGGAGCATCCGGCCGACATTCCGTTTTCCTTTACATACGGTGACCGAACCTATTGGGGCTTTGCAGACGAAGCGCTGGTGCTGCAGCAGTCGCACACCACCCAAAACGGGACGGTGACCACCACGGAGCTGACGTATCTTTTGCAGGAGGAGCTGACCGTTTGCCTTCGCCTGACGCATTACGCATCGCACGGCGCAACCGAGTGGACGGTGCGGTTCCAAAACCGGACAGACCGGGATTCCAGGGTGCTGCGGGACGTGAAAAGCGTCGTGACCTTCGAAGGCGAGCATCCGGTTCTGAGCGGCATCTACGGCGACCATGACAGGGACTATGCGCCGTACCGCTTCGACCTGGCAGACGGGGACGTCCGCTTCTGCTCCGATTCCGGACGCGCCACCCACGTCTACTTCCCCTATTTCTGCCTCGAATACGGCAGCGGGGGCGTCATGCTGGCCATCGGCTGGGCGGGTACCTGGTCGGCGGAATTCCATGCCGAAGGCAGTCGAACTGTATACACCGCCAATTCTGTCAACCATCTGGCAACCTGCCTGAAGCCCGGAGAGACCATCCGCACGGCGCTGTTTGTCTGCGCACCCTATACCGTCCGGGATTCGGCGTATGCCTGCAACTACTGGCGCAGCTGGTTTCTGGAGCACAACCTGCCCAAGGCAGACGCATCCGGCCGTGCGCTGGAACCCTTTTCGACCTGCAACCTCGCGAGCGATACCGGCCTCCCGCAGTCGGACGGCAGCATTTCCGAATGCAGCACGACCTGGCGGAGAAGCCTGGAAAAAATGTTTGCAGAGGACGTCAAGGTCGATTTCCGGTGGCTGGACGCGGGCTGGTATCTCTCACCGGATCTGGGGAGCGCGGAACCGTTTGTCCAGGGTCATGACTGGTGGGATACGGTCGGCACCTGGGAGGTGGATCCCGTCAAATGGCCGGGCAACAGCCTGCGCGAATCCACGGATTTTGCCCGCGCCAACGGCATGAAAACGCTGATGTGGTTTGAGCCGGAGCGGGTGACGTTCCCGGACGATCTGGTCGCGCATTTCGGTTATCAGCGGGAATGGGCCATCCGTCAGGAGGGCGTTGCGGCGATTTCCAACAACATTGGCCGGGAGGACTGCCGCAAGTGGACAACCGACCGGATTTGCAAGACACTGCGCGAAAACCGCATCGAAATGTACCGTGAGGACAACAACAGCGACCCGGCGCGGCTGTGGCAATATCTGGATCAGCTGGAAGGGGAGAACCGCCGCGGCATCACCGAATGCAAGTTCATCGACGGACATTACCAGATGTGGGACGACATCATCGCCTGCACCCTGTCCTACGGCGGCTGCGGGTTCGTGGATTCCTGTGCATCGGGCGGCGGCCGCAACGATCTTGAATCTCTGCGGCGCGGCGTGCCGATTCTGCGGAGCGACGCTGACCGCACCACGACGGCGCTGCGCCTGTCCATGACGACCTCCTTCCTCCCGTGGATTCCGTTCTGCGGCGCAAATACCAAAGAGAAGAAGGAACAGCTGGCCGCCACCGGCATCAGCGATCCCTATGTCTGGCGCGCATCGTATCTGCCTGCGCTGAACGTCGATTCCCAGTTTGTGCAGGACCCCGATCAGGACTTTCAAATCCTGCGGAACGGCCTGACGGAGTGGAAATCCATCCGCCGCTACCTCCTGAAGGAGTTTTATCCGCTGACGAGCTGGCACAGTCAGACCGACCGCAGCGGCTTCACGGCCTTCCTGTTTTTCGACCCGGCAGACGAAACCGGCGTCCTGCTCGCGTTCCGACAGGAAGACTGCGCAGACGCAACACTTTCCCTGCATCTGCCATTTGACCGCACCTGCCACCTGACGGACGCGGACAGCGGCGAAACGCTGACCGATTCGGGCGACGGCCTGACGCTGACCTTTGATCAGCCGCGAACGGCACGGCTGCTCCGCCTGACGCTGGAAGAGGGAGCGGACGACTGATGCTGAACCTTCCGATTCCGCTCCTGCTGGTGCTGACCATCCTGACCAGCTGGCTCAATTCCATGCTCGGCGGGTACTATTCGAAACGCATCCACGGCGGAGGCCGCACGCTCTGGCGCTACAACCTCGGCCGGAGCGTCTGCTGCGGCGGGATGATTGCCGTGCTGCTGGCGTGGTCGGGTGGTCTCCACACATGGAGCCTGTACAGCGTCCTGCTCGGCCTGCTGATGGGCATGGCCGACGTCTGGGGATTGGCCGCCAACCTGAAGGCGTTCGCCCTCGGCCCGTTTTCGTATACGACGGTGATCGTCTCGCTCTCCTCAGTGATTCCCGCCTTGTCCGGGCTGTTCTGGGGCGAAACGGTGACGGCTGTCCAGTGGTGCGGCGTCCTGCTGATGCTGGTCTGCCTCGTGCTGTCGCCGGAGTATGCGACCGGCGAGGAACCGAAAAAGCAGGTCGGTGCCAAATGGCTGCTGCTCAGCCTGATTGCGGCGTTGGCCTCCGGCGCGACCGGCGTGCTGCAAAAGCTGCATCAGAATTCCGCACACAGCGGCGAAACCGGTGCGCTGCTGCTCAGCTGCTTTGCAGTTTCCGCGCTGCTGTCGGCGGGGATGCTGGCGCGAACCGCCCACACGCAGGAAGCGCCGCATGGCCGCCCAGCACTCCTGTGGGGGATTCCCTGCCTCGCGGGCTGCGTCTTTGCATTCCCGCACACCATCAACCTGTTTCTGTCCGGCAAGCTGGATGCGGTCGTCCTTTTCCCGCTGATCAACCTGCTGCCGATGCTGCTGGCCATGCTCTCCGGCCTGGTGCTGTTCCGGGAAAGGCTGTCGCCGCGCCGATGGTGCGGCGTGGGCGCCGGTATCCTTGCCGCCGTCTGCATCAGCGGCCTATTCTGACGAAATGAGGAGTCACCCAATGACGGAAAAAGAAAAACGCGATGCCGGATTTTTATACAACGCGAATTATGACCCGGAGCTGCTGGCGGAAATCGAACGCTGCAATGACCTTTGCCACCTGTTCAACCAGCTGAAGCCGTCCGAACGGGACAAGCAGCAGGCCATCCCACGGCAGATCTTCGGACACATGGGTCGCTGCGTCACCGTCAACACGCCGTTCTGGTGCGATTACGGCTATCAGACAACGGTCGGCGATGACTTCTTCGCCAACCACAACTGCCAGCTGCTGGATGGCGCACCCATCACCTTTGGCGATCACGTCTTCATCGCCCCAAACTGCCTGTTTACGACGGCGGAACACGCCATCGACGCAGAACAGCGCGATGCGGGGCTGGAGGTTGCCCTGCCGATTACCGTCGGCAGCCATGTCTGGATTGGCGCGGGGACAACGGTGCTGGGTGGCGTGACGATTGGCGACCATACCGTCATCGGCGCGGGCAGCGTCGTGACGAAGGATATCCCGTCCAACGTGGTGGCTGTCGGCGTGCCATGCCGCGTGCTGCGTCCGATTACAGCTGCTGACCGCAAGCGCTATCCGTATGCGCCAGAGGATGCGGCGCGCCTGTTGCGTGAACCGAACGCGCTGTCCTGAGCGAAAACCGACAACGCCTGTCCAAACGAAAGAAATCCGCTGAACGATTCCCAAACGGAACCGTTCAGCGGATTTTTCTGCCTGTAGATGGATGATATGTGACAACCGCACAGCTGCCAGACTACCCCACGCTGACAGGCGTTTTCTGTGCGTCCGCCTGCTGCGCGGCCTGATCGCTCTGCACATGATAGGTCAAGACGTCGTGGATGGTTTCGCCGTCCAGCAGCATCGGGCGCGGCTCGTCAAACGTGACGGAGATATCGTGCCCGCGGTAGATGGAGACGTATTTCTGATAGCGGACGTGCGTGCCCTTGAAGAGGGTGGGGAAGAGCGTCAGCAGCCGCAGCCGCCCGGCATCGTGAACGACCATGAGCGACACCTTGCCCTCCGGGTCCATCCGATTCTGTCCCGGCGCGGCCATCATGCCGCCGCCCAGATAGCGGCCATTCATGGTGGCGGCCATCCACACCTTTTTGTGGGAAATGGTCTGCCCGTCCACCGTGACCTGTGCATGGGTGGGGCGGAACCCGAAGAACAGCCCCTTCAGCGCAATGGCCGTATAATTGACGGGCTTTTTCGCGGCCTTCAGCGTATCGCCGACCTCGGTGCAGTAGCCGTCAATGCCGAAGCTGGCGTTGTTGAGGAACCGGTAGGTGCGCTCCTTGACCGTGACACGCGGCAGCTTTTCCAGATACAGGTTCATCGCGACGGGCTCTCCGTCGGGTGAACGCCCCAAATCCCGCAGAAAATCATTGCCCGTGCCGCTGCAATAGTAATACAGGGGGCAGGGAAGGTGGGTGCCGCGCATCCCGTTGATCAGGCGGTGGATGGTTCCGTCACCGCCGCACAGATAGACCGCATCCTCCGACGTGAGGCACTCGAAGAAATCTGCATAGGAGTGCAGTGCAGTCACATCCACCTCCGTAAACGGCTGCTGGCCGATGTGCGCTTTGAGCGATTCCAGACGACTGGCGGCTGCGGAGGCATCCCCTGCGAGCGGATTGTATAAAAGATAAATCTGTCCCATGATGTTCTGCCCTCGATCCTTTCTATATGCTTCGATGAATGGCCGTCAGCAAGGCAAAGCGGACGCATTCAGAATGTCCATGAATTCCTCGCCGGTGATCGTTTCGTTCTGATAAAGATGCTGCGCGAGCCGATCGAGCTGCGGCTTGTGCTCCTCCAAAATCTGCCGCGCCTTTTCGTACTGCTTCTTGACCAGCGCGATGACCTGCCGGTCAATTTCTGCCTGTGTATCCGCCGAACAGACGAGCGACGCATCGCCGCCCAGATACTGATTGCTGACGTTTTCGAAGGCCACCATGCCGAAGTCGTCGCTCATGCCGTAGCGCGTGATCATGGCTCTGGCCAGGTGCGTGGCCTGTTCAATGTCGTTGGAAGCGCCGGTCGTCACGGAGCCGACCGCGATTTCCTCTGCGGCGCGGCCACCCGTATAGGTGGCGATCTTGTTCTCGATTTCCTCACGGCTCATCAGGTAGTGATTGCCCTCATCGACCTGCATCGTATAGCCGAGTGCGCCGGACGTGCGGGGAATGATCGTGATTTTCTGTACCGGCGCGGAGTGGGTCTGCAGGGCGGCGACGAGCGCATGGCCGATTTCGTGGTAGGCGACGATCATTTTCTCCTGATCGGTGAGAATAGCGTTCTTTTTCTGATAGCCTGCAATGATCACTTCAATGCTTTCCTCCAGATCGGCCTGCGTGACGCAGCTCCGCCCGGCGCGGACGGCACGGAGTGCCGCCTCGTTGACGATGTTGGCCAGCTCAGCACCGGATGCACCGGACGCCATGCGGGCGACCTGCGTCAGATCGAGATGCGCATCAGTCTTGACCTTCTTGCAGTGGACTCGCAAAATTGCCTCACGCCCCTTGAGATCCGGCAGCTCAACCGGAACACGCCGGTCAAACCGCCCCGGACGCGTCAGAGCGGGATCCAGCGAATCCGGACGGTTGGTCGCCGCCAGAATCATGACGCCGGTGTTGCCCTCAAAGCCGTCCATCTCCGTCAGCAGCTGGTTCAGCGTCTGCTCCCGTTCGTCGTGCCCACCGCCGAAGCTCCCGGCGTTGCGCTTGCCGCCGATGGCGTCAATCTCATCGATGAAGACGATGCACGGCGCTTTTTCCTTCGCCTGCTTGAACAGGTCACGCACCTTGGACGCACCCATACCGGCAAACATCTCCACGAATTCCGAACCGCTCATGGAGAAGAACGGCACACCGGCTTCCCCGGCCACCGCTTTGGCCAGCATGGTTTTCCCCGTCCCCGGAGGGCCGACGAGCAGAATGCCCTTGGGCATCTGTGCGCCGATTTCTGTATACTTTTTGGGATTGTGCAGATAGTCAACAACCTCGCGAAGGCTGTCCTCTGCCTCATCCACGCCCTCCACGTCGTCAAACATGATGCCGTTCGAGGACTTGACATACACCTTTGCGTTCGACTTCCCCATGTTGAACATCATGGAATTGGCACCGCCACCGGCGCGATCCATGATTTTCCGGGAGAAAAACCGGCCGATGAGGATGACAATGCCGATCGGCAGCACCCAGGAAAAGAGGAGCTCAATCAGCCAGTTGGGCTCTTCCAGAATTTCTCCGGAAAATTCCGCACCGGACGCATACAGCCGCTCCGTCAGGTTGGCGTCATTGACCATTGCGGTCTTATAGACCTGCTTCTGCTCTTTGTCCGTGAAGGTGATCTGATTTTCCGATTCGCTGATTTCCGCGAGGCCGATGTTTTTGGATTCGGCCATGGCGATGAAGGTGCCGTAGTCCACCTCCTGCACCCGCCGATCGACAAACCACGGCATGACCACCGTGTTGACCAGCACCAGGATCAGCAGCACAATGCCATAATAGAAAAACAGGGACTTCTTGGGACGGTTGACTTCATTCATGATGCATCTCTCCTTTTGTATGTTGAAGTGATCTGTTTGAGCCTGCGACACGCCGAAGCGTGAAAAATTTCAGAAAAGGTACAATATGGACACGCGGACGGTTATCTGCGGATTTTCTTTTCGATTTCCTCCAGCGATGCCCGAATGTGCTCGGAGAGCGGGTATTCTGTCCGGAATGGCCGGAAGAAGTGGTACTTTTTGCGGGTCTGATCGTATTTCCGGCGGATATCTGCCTTGAGCGTTTCGTACCGGACAACCACGTTGTTCGCCTGTGCATACTGCTTCAGCTTGTCCACCAGCCGGATGGACTGCGCCGCATCCACGAGGAACACGCCGAAAAACAGCCCGACGACAAAGGAAAAGGCGAGGTTCGAGGACAACCAGGCGAGCGCATCGAGAATATGCGGGTGGATGAAGAAGTAGTAGACCGCGCCCAGCCCTGCCCAGGCCAGAGAGAACTTCGGACAGATCAGCCCCTGCACGTTCCAGCGCTCATCGGAATAATCCCAGAGACGCACCCGTGCCACCTTCAGACACAAAAGCCCGGCCAGATATTCAATGGCGGTCATGCAGACGGCCATGATCACAAACAGAAGCACGCGGTTCCAGACCGGATGCTCCAGCCAGCCGTAGGGCTCCAGCCGCGCAATCAGATACAGAATGCACAGGCCAAACCCGTACAGCGGCACATAGGGGCCGGTGCAGAAGCCGGGGTTGATCCATTTCCGATCGGGGTTGGCCGAGGAGAAGAACCGCCGGAAGAAAAGCTCAATCACCCAGCCGGAGACAGAACCGATAAAAAAGAGGAATGCCAGCGTCAGAAACAGATTCATACGCGTCTCCTTTCAGGTGGATGGGGAAACGGCTCCAGCCGTCAGGTTTTGCGGGTGATTTTGTGGCCGCAGCGGGTGCAGGTGACGACGATTGTCCCTTTGCCCTTAGGAACACGAAGCTGCGCCCGACAGGCGGGGCAGCGAAAATAACGATGCGTTTTCCGCTCACGGAACATCTGCCGCCGAAGCCGGAAAAAGGTGCGGATTTTGCCCGTCCACCGCAAATAGCGGGCACGCTCCTTCTGCCGCTTTCGGATATTTCCGGAGCAGGTGCGGAACACCGACCAGAACAGCAGCGCCATCGCCAGCAGATTCAGCGGCGGGAACAGGATGGAGAACAGCACCAGCGCGGTGGAGACAATCAGCAGAAACCGCGACAGCTCATCCGCGCCGTAGCAGCGGCTCATCCCGGTTCGGATTTTTCGGCCAATGGACTGCAACCATTGCTTCATGGAAACAACCTCCGTTTCGATTCCCGTACTTGGACGGGCATTATGATACCATGGTTTTCTAAACTGAAACGAAACAAAATGCGGCGGAGCGGGCAAAAAACGCCTATGCACGCTTCTGCGGCAGCTGTACGGTGAAGGTGGTCGTGTGGTTTTCGGACACGACAGAAACCGTCCCGCTGTGCAGCGTGACGACGCCCTTCACCAGCGCAAGGCCGATGCCGTTCCCTTCAGATGCGTGCGATTCGTCGGCCTGATAAAACTTGGCGAAAATTTTCTGCTGCTGCTCCGGCGGGATGTCCGGGCCGTTATTCGCAATGCTCACGAAGAGCGAGCCGTTTTTCTGCCGGACGGTCACGTCGATTCGACCGCCGACGGGGGAAAACTTGATGGCGTTGTCGATGAGGTTGATCCAGACGTTTTTCAAAAGATCCGGATTCGCTTCAATCGAATGCTCCGCCAGATCGAGATTCAGCTCAATCGCCTTCTGTGACCATTTGCCCTCCAGCGAGACGATGCTGCTGCGAATCTGCTCAGACAGGTTGAAGGTGGTTACGTCGGTGAGAATGGTCTGATTTTCGCACTTGGTCAGATTCAGAATGTTGGTCGCCATTGTGGAAAGCCGCAGCGACTCGTCCTCAATGATCCGGACATATTCGTCCCGCTGCTGCTCTGTCAGCTGCCCGCGCCGCAACAGCTTGGCAAACCCGGCAATGGACACGATGGGCGTTTTGAATTCGTGCGAGAAGTTGTTGATGAAATCGGAGCGCAGCAGCTCCGTATTTTCAAGCTCCTGCGCCATCTTGTTGAAGCTGTCCGACACCTCGACAAAGGTCGGGTGCAGACTGATCGGCTTTCCGAAATGCAGCCGCGCCCGGTAATCCCCGGCAGCCAGCCGGTTCATCTGGTTGATCATGCGGTTGACCGGCTTCAGCGAAAAGCGGCTGAAAAGCGCCATGATGATCACGCTGACGACGAGGCTGAGTACACCCATCAGCAGAATCAACGGGTGCGCCGACAGATGCCCGGAGCGGTCGGAAAAGAAGCCGTGCTTCCACGCCACATAGACGACAACCGCCGCCAGAAAAACGGCGATCAGCAGGATGCAGAATACCACGGCGGAGACGAGCAGCATCAGCGCCAGACGATAATGACGTTCCTTCCGCTTCATACGTTTCGCACCGCCCGGTAGCCCAGCCCGCGGACGGACTCGATTTCAAATTCCTTCCAGCCCTCAAAGCGCTTGCGCAACCGACCGACATGGACGGTGACGGTTTCCCAACCGGTGTCGCTGTCGGCGCCCCAGATTTCGTCCATCAGCTGGATGCGCGTGAAAATCTGCCCGGGGTAGGAGAGCAGCTTGTACAGCAGCAGAAATTCCTTCTGCGGCAGCACCTGCGTCTCATCGCCGCGTGATACGGTGAAGGAATGGTAGTCGAGTACCACCGGGCCGATGTGAATCTTCTGCTCGTTGATGATCTGCGCCCGCCGCAGAAGCGCCTTGATTCGCAGCAGCATTTCCTCATCGTCGATCGGCTTGGTCATGTAGTCATCCGTGCCGACCAGAAAGCCCCGGTGCTTGTCTGCGGGCAGGTGCTTGGCGGAAATCATCAGAATCGGCAGGTTCTGGTTCGCAGCTCGGAGCGTGCGCGTGAATTCGTACCCGTCCATTTTCGGCATCATGATGTCCAGAATGACCAGATCGATGTGCTCCCGATCCATGACCTGCAACGCGTCTTCTCCGTTTTCGGCCAGAAAAACCGTATAATTCTCCGCTTTCAAAATGGCTTCGATCAGCATCCGCGTGTGCGGCTGATCATCGACGACGAGAATGTGAAACATACGACACAATCCTTTCCGCAGCCCAAACCGCTGCCCTTTCATTGTATCAAAAGGATACCGGCCATCTCTAAACTGAATCTAAACTTTTCCGCTTTTTTCTTTAGGAAACAGCTGTACACTTGCGGAGGACGAAAAAATATGATATAATGATTGATATCATGATCAAAAAAAGTCATTCCGACGGGACAAATGTACGGATTTCGGAACATGACAGAGGACAGGAGTATGAAACCATGTGCTTGAGTAGTTTCTTGATCACCATTGGCGTGCTTGCTCTGATTGGCGGCGGAGCAGGTTACTTTTTTGCAAATGGCAAGCTGAATGACGCCAGCTGGCTGTGGAAAAAGTTCGGTTCAGAGGAATACCAGAATATGGTGACCCTGAAGGACATCGGCACCTACGCCATCATCATCGGGATTGTGATGATCGTCGTTGGCGTCATTCTCTATGCGGTCTATGCCAGCCAACGGAAAAGAAATGTTCCCCCGCAGATGACCTATATCCAGCAGCCACCCGCACAGCCGACGGCACAGGCGCCGACCCGCGTCTGCAGCTATTGCGGCAAGGCGCTTCCGGCCGATGGGCGGCGGTGAAAATGAAATCGCCAAGCGACAGTGCTCCTGCGGTACCGTCCTGGAGGATGGAATGGCATTCTGCCCGAACTGCGGCCAGAAGTATCAGAACTGACAGGGGGCTTTGCCGTGTTTTGCAAATTCTGCGGAAATGCCGTCCCGGACGGCGCATCGTTCTGCACGTCGTGCGGAAAACCGCTGAAACAGACGGATGCACCGGTGCAGCAAACGACGAGCCCCCCTGCGCCGTTTGTTCTGCTGATTCTGCTGCTGTGTGCACCGGTTGTCTACCTGATGGGGAAGCATCTCCTGTTCCGTACAACCGGTCTTGCAACGGTGGTGTGGACGGAAACCGCGTCGCTGGCCGTTGGCCTGCTCCTGCTGGGCTTGCTGATCTGGCGGAAGGTGATCCGGATGGACGCGTATTCGTATGCCGACCTTCTGTTGGTGATCTGCGCTGACCTGCTGCTCCCACTGCTGTTTACCTTGGAATCGCGAGTCGCACAGATGTACTACGGACAGAACGGCCTGTCTGCATGGACGCTGTCGCGCCAGCTGTCGCCGGTCATCCGCCTGTCTACACTGTGGCTCATGCTCGGCGTGATCGGGCTGGGCGTGGAACGAACCGGTCGCTGGCGGCTGGCGAACTGGCAGAGAGTGCTCCTGTGCCTGGCGCCGCTGATCTGGACGCCGATTGGCATTCTGCTGGTCTATGGCCGGACGATGTCCATGGCGGCCGATCGCATGGCTGAAACCGCGTGGATGCTCCGGCAAATGCTGTGGATGACGAGCCTGTTTGGCTGGCTGGAATCCGTGCTGGTGATGATGACCTTTGTGCGCCTCGGCAGAGGTCGGGTCGGCCGCATCGGCGCAGCCGCAGCGATGCTCGGTGCGCTGATAGGGGAGTGCTGTCTGCTGTACCTCCTGAGCTCGGTTATGTGTCTTGCAATCGGCCTTGCAATCGGAGTCACTGGCCTCGGCGCACTGCTCGGCTGGCTGATTCTCTTCCTCGCGACACGGCTGCATACCAACCGCGCATAACAATCATCCCCAATCGCTCCATTCAAAATCAGAGCCATGCACCTCGATTCGACGGCATTTCAATGGACCGGCAACCCGGAGATGCTGTGCGTCTGGACCGGCAACCCTTGCTGTGTCTGTTGTTGTGCTGTTGACGGCGCGAGAAACGATACAATTGTAGCGGAACCTTGTACCTCCCCGAAAAAATCGCTGCTACAGTCGTAGACTGGAACTTTGGAAACCCGTAGGGCATAGGGCAACCTCCCGCCGCGGTTCTCCGCACTCCTCACTCAGCGCTGCTCACTGCGTCGTTCGACGCCGCGTCGTTCGACGCGATTCACTTTTCGCTCCCTCGTCAGAGGGAGCTTTGTTTTTTACCCGAAGTCGGCATCTGCGGGGAATGCCAGAACTCAGAGCACAGCAATCCCTCAGGCACTTCGTGCCAGCTCCCTTTACACAAGGGAGCCTTTGATTGCTACCCGAAGTCCGCCGCTACGAATGGCATAGGGCTGCCTCCCGCCGCGATTCACTTTTCAAAGCCTCCCTTGTGCAAGAGGGACGAGGGATTTCTGTTGCCTGTGGAACCGCTTTTCCTTGAAGCAGGAACGCCTTTGGATGGCTTGCACGCATCTCCTGTACAAATTCATGTGCTCTTCTTTGCTGTGTTGATAGAAGCAATGAGCATTCTGCGAATCGAGCCACAGTCATGTAGAACACTTTCAGCGATCTCTTTTGAAAGGATATTTGCCTTTTGTGCAATTTCGATCCAATATTCAGTCTCATAACATTCCTTGAGGGAGATTTGTAATTTGGCAACAAAGTCAGCTTTGCTGTGAGCATATTTCGCTTCTCTGATATTTGCACCAATGCTCGTACCACTTCTTTCAAGCTGATTGGCCAAAGAATCATGTCCTTTGATACAATCGGTCAAATTTAAAATTTGAATTGCAAATTCAGTTGACAAATCTGCAAGTTTGTTTTCAGCCATAGTTGTCACCTCTTTGCTTCATTATATCATGGAACCTAAAAAAGTCAATGAAATCGTGCTACGCACGATGAAATCCTCACTTTGTTCGGATGAAATATTCGGCGTACCGCCTCATATGAAATGAAATCCGCCTCCTGCTCCCGACGAAGTCGGATTTCATCGCGAAGCGATTTCATCCACCGCAGGTGGATTTCTTCCGCAACGGCGGATTTCGTTTTTAAAATTTGAATTGCAAATTCAGTTGACAGATCTGCAAGTTTGTTTTCAGACATAGTTGTCACCTCTTTGCTTCATTATATCATGGAATCTAAAAAAGTCAATGAAATCGTGCTACGCACGATGAAATCCTCACTTTGTTCGGATGAAATATTCGGCGTACCGCCTCATATGAAATGAAATCCGCCTCCTGCTCCCGACGAAGTCGGATTTCATCGCGAAGCGATTTCATCCACCGCAGGTGGATTTCTTCCGCAACGGCGGATTTCGTTGAAAAAAAGCCAAGTCGAAATTCGACTTGGCTTTTTTTCTTGGCAGGGGCAGAAGGGATCGAACCCTCGGCCTACGGTTTTGGAGACCGCCGCTCTACCAGCTGAGCTATACCCCTATATCAAATGTCTGTGCAGAGGAAAATTGCACTGAAAACTCAGTACTTGTATATTATACACGCAGAACGCGCCGTTGTCAAGAGGGATGGTGAATTTTTTTGCGGGAAAAAATCGGACAAAAAACTTGTAAATTCAACCACTTTGTGATATAATGAATTTGAATGCGGAATCGGGTCGTTTGACCCCGTCAAAAGCCGCATTCACGGAACACCAATGGAAAATAAGCGGAATAAATCGAACCGAGAGGCTCGAAGGAGGTTATCTATTATATGGATACAGTCGGGAAAAGAAACGACTTTCTCGAAAAGCGCCAGGCTGTAACGGCTGCCGGTGCAAGCGCACGCCGACGGATTGATCTGCTGCTGGACAGCGGCAGCTTTATGGAAATTGGCGCGTTTGTCAAACAGCGGCCGACGGAGTTTGGCGCAGCGGATGCAGCGGCGGAAGGCGTTGTGACCGGATGGGGCACGATTGACGGCGCCCCGGTTTGCGTCTTCTCGCAGGATGTGGATGCGCTCGGCGGTGCAGTTTCCGAAATGCACGCGCAGAAAATCACCACATTGTATGAATACGCGCTGAAAACAGGCATTCCGGTCATTGGCTTCTTTGATTCCAAGGGCGCCCGGCTTGCCGAAGGCGTGGATGCGCTGAACGGCTATGCGCGCATCCTGGCCTGTGCCGCAAAAGCATCGGCGCAGGTTCCGCAGATCGCTGTGATTTCCGGCATCTGCGGCGGTGCGGCTTCCATGGTCGCAGAGAGCTTTGACTTTGTCGTCGCGGTCAAGGGCGGGGAACTGTACATGAACTCTCCGGCCGTCATCGCCGCCGTCACGGAAGCGAAGGGTGTTTCGGCCACGGCCGAGGATGCCGCGAAGAACGGCAACGCCTCCTTCTACGCGGAGGATGACGCATCTGCCGCGGCAACGGTTCGTGCGCTGATTTCGATGCTGCCCTCCAACAGCGCGGGCGACCGGAATTACGCCGCCGCCAGCGACGATATCAACCGCCTGGCCGACCTGAACGCCATGGGCGACGGTTCGTCGCGTGCTGTTCTGGCACAGATCGCCGACAACGGCACCAGCCTGGAAGCCGGCGCACAGTACGCTCCGGAAGTTCTCACGGCGTTTGCCCGCTTTGACGGCGAAACAGTCGGCGTCATCGGCGCAGACGGCGTCATCACGATGGAAGGCATCGGCAAAGCCGCTTCGTTCCTTTCCTTCTGCGATACCTTTGGCATTTCTGTCCTGACCATCGTCAATGCGTCCGGCTTTGAAATGAGCCCGTGCTTCGAAAAGTTCGGCGGAATGTCCAAGGCGGCATCGCTGGCCGCTGCCTATGCAACGGCAGAAACGGCCATGATCACCCTGATTACCGGCAAGGCCACCGGCTCCGCCTATGTGGCATTCGGCGCACGCGGCCTCGGCTGCGATATGGCGTTTGCCTGGCCGCAGGCGGAAATTTCCGCCATTGCCGCTCCGGCTGCCGTCGATCTGTTCCGGCTCGATGATATCAAGAAAGCGGCCGATCCGATCCAGAAGCGCGCAGAGCTCGAAGCGGAATTCGCCGAGAAAACGGCTGCACCGTATGAAGCGGCCAAACGCGGCTATGTGGATGAAGTGATTGATCCGACGGAGACGAGACAGGCTATCGTCTATGCACTGGGTCTGTTCTCCACCAAAAACGTCTCCGGCCGCTGAGGCTCGACAAACCGGCGTCATCCTCTGATGTGTGAGGTATGACCCAGAAAGGCAAGGTTTCAGTATGTTGAGATTGATTTCAGCTGCTGCTGCCGCGAACGATCTTGTCGCCACAGCAGAACCTGAATTGACACTTGGAGAAAAATTGAGCGAAGGCGCCATGACGCTGCTCATCGGCATGGGAACAACCTTTGCGGTTCTGATCGTCCTGTGGTTTCTCGTTGCGATGATGGGTCGAATCATCTCGTCTGCGAGCAAAAAACAGGCGGAGGCGATTCCGACTCAGCCGGCTCCGGCACCGGAACCGGTGCTGACAGCCGTTGAAGAACCGGAAGAAACCGTTACGCCGGAGCTGATTGCGGTGCTTTCCGCCGCCATCGCGGCCTATGAAGGGCCGGATGCCCCGCGTATGACGATTCGCTCTGTTCACCGGACAACCCGGTGGAACGGCGGTCGCCGCTGAACCCGATAGAATTACGCTGCATACCAGATTGAAATGAAAGGAAATCAGATTATGAAAACGTACAGAATTACCGTGAATGGCGTCTCCTACGACGTCACCGTTGAAGAATCCGGCGTCGCCGCCCCGGCTGCTGCTCCGGTCGCCGCTCCCGCCCCTGTCGCCGCCCCGGCTGCTGCTCCGGCTCCTGCCGCTGCCCCGGCTCCGGCACCCGCACCGAAGGCTGCGGCTCCTGTCGCCGGTGGAAACGCCATTTCCTCCCCGATGCCGGGCACCATTCTGAAGATCAATGTGTCCGTCGGCTCTCAGGTCAAGAAGGGCGATGTCCTGCTGATTCTCGAAGCCATGAAAATGGAAAACGAAATTATGGCTCCGGAAGACGGCAAGGTTCTGGCCGTCTCCGTCAAGTCCGGCGATTCCGTCGAAGCCGGAACGGCACTGGTCACCCTCGGCTGATTGAGCCCGTCTGCCGCCTGCGGTAATCGATCAAAGCGCCCATCCGGTGACGGGGTCTGCTGAAATCGATGGCAATCCGCAGTGACGGCTTCCCGGATACATTTCGGTCACCGGAGAAAAATAGGTGAAGTGCAACATGGAAACGATTCTGGAATTCCTCAAAACAACAGGCGTGTATCTAATGAGTGACTGGCGCACGCTGGTCATGTATGCGATTGTTGCCGTGTTGTTTTATTTGGCGATTGTCAAGAAGTTTGAGCCGCTGCTCCTGCTTCCGATCGCCTTCGGTATGCTGCTGGCCAACCTGCCCGGTGCAGAGCTGATGCATACCGACTGGTTTATAGAAGTGGAAGGGAAATACCCGAACTTCGGCAAAATCCTCCGCGAGGGCGGGATGCTGGACATCCTCTACCTCGGCGTAAAACTCGGCGTGTACCCGCCGCTGATCTTCATGGGCGTCGGCGCCATGACGGACTTTGGTCCGCTGATCGCCAACCCGAAGAGCCTGCTGCTCGGCGCAGCGGCACAGCTCGGCGTGTTCGTCGCCTTCTTCGGCGCACTGCTGCTCGGCTTCAGTATGTCGGAAGCCGCCGCCATCGGTATCATCGGCGGCGCAGACGGCCCGACGGCCATCTATGTCACCAAAACGCTGGCTCCGCATCTGCTCGGTGCCATCGCGGTCGCAGCCTACTCCTACATGGCGCTGATCCCAATCATTCAGCCGCCGATCATGAAAGCGCTGACCACCAAGAAGGAACGCTCCATCGTGATGGGTCAGCTCCGCAGCGTTTCCAAACTGGAAAAAGTCGTTTTCCCGATCTTCGTCACGCTGATCGTCAGCCTGATCGTTCCGAGTGCAGCATCGCTGGTCGGTGCATTGATGCTCGGTAACCTCCTGCGTGAAAGCGGTGTCGCAGAACGTCTGTCCAAGACCGTGCAGAACGAAATGATGAACATCATCACCATCCTGCTCGGCATCACCGTCGGCGCAACTGCCAACGCGGAGACCTTCCTGAGCCTCAGCACCATCAAGATCATCATCCTCGGCTTGGCAGCCTTCTGCATCGGTACGGCTGGTGGTACGCTGTTCGGCAAGCTGATGTGCTTCGTCACCAAGGGCAAGATCAACCCGCTGATCGGTTCGGCCGGTGTTTCCGCAGTCCCGATGGCGGCGCGTGTTTCGCAGGTTGTCGGCCAGAAGGAAAACCCGGGCAACTTCCTCCTCATGCACGCCATGGGGGCGAACGTGGCCGGTGTTATCGGCTCTGCGGTTGCCGCAGGCGTGTTCCTTTCCATGTTTGCCTGATAGGCAATTGACAGTATATAAAGGAGAAAACAAGTATGGGTTTTGGAATTACTGAAACTGTCCTGCGCGATGCGCATCAGTCGTTGATTGCCACGCGAATGACCACGGAAGAAATCCTTCCCGCAGTCGAACTGCTGGACGATGTCGGATATCACTCGCTCGAATGCTGGGGCGGCGCAACCTTTGACGCCTGCCTGCGCTTCCTGAACGAAGACCCGTGGGATCGCCTCCGCAAAATCCGCGAAAAGGCCAAGAATACCAAGCTGCAGATGCTGTTCCGCGGCCAGAACATCCTCGGCTATCGCCATTATGCCGATGACGTCGTCAAATACTTCGTCCAGAAGTCCATCGCCAACGGCATCGATATCCTCCGCATCTTTGATGCGCTGAATGACCCGCGCAACCTGAAGACCGCCATCGAAGCGACGAAGCAGGAAAAGGGTCATGTGCAGGCCTGCATCTGCTACACGATCAGCCCGGTTCACTCCGTTGAATCCTTCGCCAAGCTGGCCAAACAGCTGGAGGAAATGGGCGCAGACTCCATCTGCATCAAGGATATGGCCGGTCTGCTCCTGCCGTATACGGCATCGGAGCTGGTCAAGGCGCTGAAGGAAACGGTCAAAATTCCGATTCAGCTCCACACGCATTACACCTCCGGCACCGCATCCATGACCTACCTCAAGGCCATCGAAGCGGGCGTCGACGTCGTGGACTGCGCCATCTCCCCGATGGCTCTCGGCACATCGCAGCCGGCCACGGAGCCGATCGTCAAGACCTTCCAGGGCACACCGTTCGACAGCGGCCTCGATATGGCCAAGCTGAACAAGGTGAAGGACTACTTCCTGCCGCTGCGCCAGAAGTACCTGAAGTCCGGCCAGATGGACGTCAAGAGCCTCGGCGTCGATGTCAACACGCTCCTGTATCAGGTTCCGGGTGGTATGCTCTCCAACCTGATTTCTCAGCTGAAGCAGGCCGGGAAGGACGATAAGTTCTATGAAGTGCTGGCCGAAGTGCCGCGTGTCCGTGAGGATGCCGGCTATCCGCCGCTCGTCACACCGACCTCTCAGATCGTCGGCACCCAGGCCGTTATGAACGTCATCATGGGCGAACGCTACAAACAGGTGACGAAGGAATTCCGCGGCCTCGTCCGTGGCGAGTATGGGAAGACCCCCGCACCGATCTCTCCGGAATTCCGCAAGAAGATCATCGGCGAAGAAAAGGCGATTACCCATCGCCCGGCCGACAGCATCAAGAACGAGCTGGAGCGCTTCCGCGGCGAGATCAAGGATCTCATGATCCAGGATGAAGACGTCCTCTCCTACGCGCTGTTCGATAAAGTCGCCCTGAAATTCTTCGAAGGCCGTAAGGCACGCCTCTATCAGCTGGATCCCGAACGCACCGATAAAGACGCAAAGGTCACAACGGTCTGATTCGCATCCGCCCCGTTTCTCCCATCACGGTTCAGATTCGGACAAATGAAACCGAAAGGCAGTGGAAACTTTATGTATATCGGAATTGACCTCGGCGGTACGAATATCGCGGCGGGTCTTGTCAATGAAAACTGCGAAATCCTCGCAAAAAAAAGCGTCCCGACCAATGTGAATCGCCCGGTCGATGAGATCATTGCCGATATGGCAGCACTGGCACGTTCGCTTGCAGAAGAAGCCAACCTCAGCGCCGACGAGATTCAATGGGTCGGCATCGGCGCACCCGGCACGATCGATTCGAAAAATGGCGTCATCGTCTACGCGAACAACATCGGCTTCCTGAATACACCGGTGGCCGAGCTGTTCCGCAAACACTTTGACGTTCCGGTCTACCTGGGCAATGACGCCAACTGCGCCGCACTGGGTGAAGCGTATGCCGGCGCGGCCAAGGGCTGCGAATCGGCCATCATGATCACGCTAGGCACCGGCCTCGGCGGCGGCATCATCATCAATCACCGCATCTATGACGGCTTCAACGGCGCCGGCGGTGAGCTGGGTCATGTCGTCATCGTGAAGGACGGCGTCCCGTGCAGCTGCGGCCGCCACGGCTGCTGGGAAGCGTATTCCTCCGCCACCGCTCTGATCCGCATGACGGTCGAGGCGATGGAACAGGATACCGCCAAAACCAGCCTTCTCTGGTCGCTCGCCGACAGCACCGACAAGGTGAACGGCAAAACCGCCTATGCCGCCGCGGCACAGGGCGATGCCGTCGCCAAAGGCGTCACCGATCAGTACGAAGCCTACCTGGCCTCCGGCATCGCGTCGATCATCAACATCTTCCAGCCGGAAGTGCTCTGCATCGGCGGCGGCGTCAGCCACGAAGGGGATAACCTCCTCAACCCGCTGAAAAAGCTGGTCGCACAGGAAGTCTATACTCGCAACGTCGCGCAGACGGAAATCAAAATCGCCACCCTCGGCAATAACGCCGGGATCGTCGGCGCCGCCATGCTCGGCAAATAACGCAAGAACCAATCAACCCCCGGAACCGGTTTGTACGGCTCCGGGGGTTGCTGTATGGTGAAATTCGTAACGGAAAACTTTGAACAAGGTACAAGCCTTCCTTTATATATAAGGTAGGCCTATATATAAGGTAGGGCGGGGGCTTGCTCCCGCCACTATTTCCCTTGCTGCCCGGTGAAATTCGTAGGGGTTCACTCTGGTAGCGTCCAAGCCTCCCTTGTGCAAGAGGGACGGAGGGATTGTTGTTCGATGGGTGGGAAGCTACGGCTGAAAGTGAGCACTCAGATAACGTTTTCTCTCCCTCAGGCACTTCGTGCCAGCTCCCTCGTCAGAGGGAGCTTTTGTTTTTTGCCCGAAGCCCGCCGCTGCGGGTGTGTCTCGCACCTTGCCCAAACTCAGCAACACGGGACGTAGCCAGAAACATTCGGAATCGGGTAGGGCGGGGGCTTGCTCCCGCCGCTATTTCCTTGCTGCCCGGTGAAATTCGTAGGGGTTCACTTCTGGTAGCGTCCAAGGCTCCCTCTTACACAAGGGAGCCTTTGGTGGTCGCCCGAAGCTCGCCGCTGCGGGTGCGTCTCGCGGCCCCACACCCCGCCGAACAAAAACCGTCCCGGACAGCATCCGGGACGGTTTTCCATCCAATTCACTTCAAAACGGCTCAATCCACCGGCAGAATCCGAATCAGCATCGACGAATACAGCGGCATATGCAGCGCAAGCGTGCAGCTCTCCGCGCACGGCGAAATGCACTCCTCCCGCACGACCTCATCGTCATGCGTTTCGTCCAGCAGGGAATAGACCACCCGCGCACCCTTCGGCAGCGCCAGCTGCTTCAGCGTCAGCCGAATATCCTTGTCCGCCTGCGGCGCATCATCGTTGAAATACGTCACCACAATCGCCGCACCCGCATCGCCTTGCGCCGCAACGAGATACAGCGACGGATCATCGCTCTCCACCGCAACCGATTCACCCAGCTGATACAGCGTGTTGAACATCCGGAACGGGTAGTAGCCCTTCAACCGCTCATTCGGGAAATCCGTGTTGAACATTCCGTTCATGCAGCACGGCCGCGCATCGTAGTACATCAGCAGGTCGAGCGGCTCCGCCTGACACGCTGCCATGACCGCTGCGACAAACGCCGCACCTTTCATCGATTTCTCCGTCTTCAACGACGGCACCCAGTCATCCCCGGCAAACCCGCGGACGTAGTTCCACTCGTTCAGAATGCTCTCCGTCTCCGTGCGGCCGTGCTGCAAAAGCAGCTTCCGCATCAACCGGCAACGCCAGACCATCTCCTCCGGATTGCGCGCATAGACGTGCCAGGAGAAAAAGTCCAGCGGCGCATCCAGCTCCAGAAATTTGTGAACCCATTCACAGTCGCCCGAACCCGCAACCGCCGGGCCGCCGATCTTCAGCTGCGGGAAGCACGCCTTCAAATGCTGTGCCGTAATCGTGTACAGCTCGCGGAACTGCTCCGCCGTGCCGCCCCAGCACCGCTTGTTCGCCGCATCGTCCGCATCCAGATCCGGCTCATTCCAAATCTCCCAGTACTCGATGTTCCAGTGGAAGCCGTTCGCCCAGCCTTCATTATAATGCCGGATGATGTGCTCACAAATCACTGCCCACTTGTGGAAATCCTTCGGCGGGAGCGTGTTGAATTTCTTGATGTAGTGCTCAATCTTCGAGCCCAGCCGGTAAAACACCTTCGCGCCCGACAGCTGAATCACCCGGAGATATTCGTCCGTCACGATGAAATCGTAGGACGCCGGATCCTCCGCGTCTGCGTCGAAATTCGGGAAAATCGCGGAAATGTCCACCGTGTGCTCGCCGCCGTATGTCGCGTTGAACGACGCGTCGTGCGTCCGGGCATACGGAATGCCCGCCTCCTGGAAGGAATCCAGATTCGAAATATGCTGATCCGCATGGTGCGAATGAATCGGGCCGTTGTTGACCGCGTGCATCGGCTTAATCGCGCCGACCACCTGCCCGAAATCAACCGTCAGATTCTGCTGATTCATAAACAGTCCTCCTGTCAAAATTCAAATGGAAACCGATTCCATTATAAGGGAAAACACCCTGCTTGTCAAGATGCTCGAACAAAAAAATCCCGCCAAAAATTGAACAGATTCCGAAAAAGTCAAGACTAAATTGCAAAAATTCACAAATAATTTCAAATTGGCATGGCGACGCCTTCAGCGAACACGGAATTCGCGCTTCTGAATCCGTGAATTTC
>CAYUXI010000020.1:0-32796 GCA_964448855.1 uncultured Oscillospiraceae bacterium
GAAATTTTTTCGATTTTTTCTCGACCGTCTTTCAGGTGCCTTTTCGCTCGCTTCGTGACCAACGTCTTTGCCGTCTCACGAGGTTCACTCGCGAGTGCCTGTATATGATACTACATTTCTCGCCGTTTGTCAACCCCCTTTTTCAAATTTTTCCTGTTTTTTCTCTGCTCACTTTTCTTCGACTCTCTCCCCTCTCTGATCTCTCTCCGATATTCAGGCTTAGATACGCATACAGGGTTCCTCCCTATACTATTGGAGAGGAACCCTGTGATGATCAAAGAGTGCTATTCGTTTGTCTTACGCTTGTCCGGAGATGGTCACACCTGTCATCCGCACCCACGGAAGAATGCTGGCACCATCGGCAATCCGTTCCTTCGAGACTGCGACGATATTTTTCAGCATTTCCGCGATGTTGCCGGTGATCATCGTTTCCGTGACAGCACCGACGATCTTCCCATTGCGAATGAGGAAGCTGTTTTTCGCGACAGAGGAGAAATCCCCATTAGATGCAGGCTGGCCACCGGAAATCCGATTCAGGAGCAGGCCGTTCTCGACCGAAGCAATCATCTGCTCTAGCGGTGTATCGCCAGCATCGACCACATAGTCATCGCCCGAATTCAGGCTGCGTTGCAGACCTGTTTTGGCTGCGCCGTAACGCGACAGGCAAAAATTCCGCAGAACGCCCTGTTCAATGATGGTCATGTCTTTGGCAACATATCCATCATCCGTCAATCGGCTGGCCGCTGGAATCTCCGGGGACTCCGGCATGGAGCGCCATGTCAGCAAATCAGAAGCGACCGGCTGGTTCATCAAGTCCTTCCAAAGGCTGGTTCCGTCAATCAGAGAGCCATTGGAGAGGAAATTGCTCTGCGCAGTTCGCAGGAAATCACTCAAACAGGCCGGTGTCACGATGAGGTCGCCCACGAATTTTCCGTCCAGTGTCTGCGGACGAATCTGTTCCTGCGCTTCCGCCAGCAGAGTGCGGAGCATTCCGCGCTCGATCAATGGCGTTTCCAGATCGGTGAAATAGAAGCCGATATCCTGGAAGGAGGAGGTGAGCTCGCCTTCCTTGGCCATAAACATGGCTGAGAAAGAATAGTACCCATTGGCATCATGCAGGCGCACGCCGTTCGTATTGCTGTAATGCAGATCAGAGCAGGCGTGTCCGACGGATACGGAGTCAAAGCTGATTTTTGGATATTCGACCCGCACCGTTTCCAAGAAATCGTGCAGGAGGTTGTACAGCCGGTCGCGGTCGGCCGATGCGACCCCGCGGGAGAAGCTGGCGTTTTCCGTCCGTTCAGAAATGCCCTCGGCGGGATCGACAGGTGCGTGCTGAGCCGATTCCAGAGCCGCAGCCGCCGCTTCTGTGGCGGTGTCGGGTGTCAGTTCATTGGTGGAATAGATGCCCTTTTTCTGTCCCTGAATGGCTTTTGCGACGACCATATGGTTCAAGACGCTGCGCACCATGCTGATTTTTCCGGATTCATAGTAGATTTCCGTTGCGTTTCCTTCCGAAACAGAGCATTCGCCGAGGTCGGCGCCGCCGGTTGAGAGTGCTTGCAGAATCTCTTCCGAAGTTTTTGCACAGTCCATTATCTGTTTCCTTCCTTTCCCGGCTTATCGACCGCCGATATTCACCATTGCGCGGATGGCCGGGCCACCCGTTGCAACCGGAATCATCTGTTTTTTGCCGCACATCCCCATGCTCCAGCGCAGGTCATCGCTGACCATATCGACGGTGTGGAGCATATCAAAGGCCACACCGGAAATCGTTGTGTCACGGAGTGCCCGTCCGAGCTTGCCATGGCGGATTTCATACCCCATGTTCACGCCGAACGTGAATTCGCCGGTGGCATCCGCCTGACCGTTGGACGTCCGGAGTAGGTAGTACCCGTCATCCACAGAGGCGATCAGATCCTCCAGCCGGTCTTTGCCGGGCAGAATGCAGGTATTGCGCATCCGGATCAGCGGTTCGTCAGAGAAGGAGAAGGCACGGGCGTTCCCCTGCGGCTTATGGCCGAAGTGGGCGGCGGATTCCCGATTGTGCATATAGCCGGTCAGAACGCCGTTCTGAATCAGGACGGCATCCTCCGCCGGTGTGCCCTCATCGTCCACATAAACCGGGACGGGGCACGGTTTGCCCAGTGCGGTGTGAGCGAAGTCAACCATTGTCACCAGTTCGCTGGCGACCTGTTTGCCAAAGTAGGGGCCGCCGACCGAACCAGAGCGGACGAAGTCGGCTTCCACGGTATGGCCGACCGCTTCATGCGCCAGCATCCCGGCCAGGTCGGGGTGCAGAATGACCTGACGGCGTCCGGCGTCTGCGTAAATGCCTTCCCGCTTCTGCATAAGCTGTGTGTACAGTGTGTCAATGTCTTCGGCCAGATCCATGGGCTGACGGAATTTCTCCCGGAAGGTGCCGTAGACGCTGAACGGCTGGTACAGCTCGACCGGCGTTCCGTCACTGGCTTCCACCGTCAGCTGCAGACCGACTGAGCTGCGCGGAACAATCGAATGCGACCGCACGCCGTCGGTGGTGTAGAGCAGCTTTTCCATACCCAGGCAGCTCGCCATCACATAGCGGCTGATC
This sequence comes from uncultured Oscillospiraceae bacterium, assembly GCA_964448855.1. GTDB lineage: Bacteria > Bacillota > Clostridia > Oscillospirales > QAMX01 > QAMX01. The sequence goes on from CAYUXI010000020.1 coordinate 2,594, forward strand.
AGGTTGGGGTATTTTTGGGCAATCCATGCATCGAGCTTGGACAGAAAGGCAATGATTTCCTTCTGCGACGTGCTGTCCTCTGCATCCATCCCGTCTTCCCGCTGGAACGGTGCAAACGGCGTCCGTCTCGGCTGATTCAAATGCTCATGTGCATCGAGGAAGGTTGCATTTTCTTCCGCGGAGGCAACGACTTCCGCAATAATCTCCGGTGTCCAGCCGGCAGAGGATGCAAACCCGTAGGCACCGTTTTTGATGACGCGGGCTGAAAATCCCTTGCGGGATGTCGCAACATTGGAAATCATCGTGCCGTTCAGAAATGCGACGCCGCGCTGCGTATTGCACTGGGCGCGAAGTTCCGCATCGGTTGAGAATCCATGGCATTTGAGAAATTCACCAGTAAAATCCTGTAAGATAAGTATTCACTCCAATCCATTTATCTAAATGAAAAACAGAATGCTTTCCACTAAGAATAGTATACTCTGTTTGAAAACGGAAATCAAGTCCTGCCTTGCGTTTTGTGGCAAAATCGGATATAATATGGAACAGGATGTAATGGATTCAATGAGAGGTTGGAAAATAAACCATGGAAAAAAGTGATTTGCTGATTCTCGGCGCCGGCGCTGCCGGGCTGTCGGCGGCTTTGTATGCGGTGCGCGCCGGGCTGTCCACAACGGTCGTCTGGTTGGACGGCGGTGCGCTCAGTCGTGCCGTGCGGATTGAAAATTATTTTGGCTTTTCCGAGCCGGTCAGCGGTGCATCGCTGCAGCTGGCGACACTGGACAATCTGCGGCGGCTGGGCTGTCGGCTGGTTTCCGGCGAAGTCGTATCGATCGACTGGGCGGATGCGGGCTTTCTGTCGATTTTGTCGGACGGTACGGAGGAGCAGAGCCGCGCTGTCCTGTTGGCGACCGGGAAGCCGGTTGCCCTGCCCAAAATCCCCGGTCTGGCCGCGCTGGACGGTCATGGTGTTTCGCACTGTGCGGTCTGTGACGGGTTCTTTTACCGTGGAAAGCGCACGGCGGTGCTCGGAAACGGCCCCTATGCGTTATCGGAAGCGCAGGTGCTGTTGCCGCTCGCTTCCTCCGTCACGCTGTTGACAGACGGTGCGCCGCTCACGGACGTGCCGCAAACACCCGGTCTGGAGATCATCACGCAGAAAATTCAGTCCGTTTCCGGAGCCGATCGCCTGACTGGCATCACGCTGGCAGACGGAACCGAGCGACCGATGGATGGCCTGTTTGTGGCCAACGGTACGGCGGGTGCGCTGGATTTCGCCGCCCACCTCGGCATCGTCCGTCAGAACGGTGCGATAGCGGTGGACGCCTCCGGCATGACCAATATCCCCGGCATCTTCGCAGCAGGCGACTGTCTGGGTGCGCCGTTTCAGGTCTCCGTTTCGGTCGGCCGGGGCTGCGTTGCCGCTCTGGGTGCCATCGAGTATCTGCGTCAGCATTCGAAATAATCACCATGAGCCGCCCATCGGGGCGGCTTTTCGCTGTCCATCAGACGAATTGTGAACGGATTTGTTCACAATCACCAAGCAGAATTCCTCCGTCCAGCTTTTTCATATGCAGTCGTTTTTCATGTTAACATCTTGAATTCTTGACATCTTTTTCAAGAGATGGTATACTGATACAGGAGCGGTCGATTCGTTTTGACCGGTTTCAAAGAAGAGATGGAGGTATTGTCTATGAAACACAGCGCACGATTTTTATCCCTGCTGCTGGCTGTCCTGATGCTTGCGGTTTGCTTTACCGCCTGCAAGAGTGACGACCAGAACGACCCGAAAACCGACAACCAGAGTCCGGATCTTTCACAGACAGATTCCTGGACAGATGACCAATGGCTGGCCTATGAACAGTCGCTCGATTTTGGCGGCGAAACGTTCACACTGACGGCCACCTACAAGCAGGTCACCTGTCGAAAACCGGACACAGAAAACCCGACCCTGATCGATACGGAAATGGATGAGCTGTTCCGTCAACTGGAAAAAGACTTGAACATCGTCATCAACGTCACCGATGCGGTCAGTGTTGACCCTGAAGATTTGGCTACCTATATCATGGGCGGCGACAGCCCGGCCGATATTTATGACCAGCGCCCGCAGAACTGGCTCTCCTATGCGGCGCAGGGTGCATTGTTTGACTGGGGCAGCGACGAAGCCAAGAGCTACGGCGTCAACGTCAACAACGAGAAGCTCTTCTGGCAGGACTGGACGCACGCATGGGACATCAAGGGTGCCACCTACGGCGTTCGTTATGCGTCGAAGTTCTATCCGCCTGAGGCCGGTTGGATTATGCTATATAATGAAGATTTGTTGGCAGCAAATGGCATTTCCAACCTGGAGGAGAAGGTTCGCAGCGGCGAATGGACGTGGGACTACTTCCTCGAATGCGCCAAGGCCTGTACGAAGGATGATGACGGCGACGGCGTCCCGGATACATACGGGATCTCGACCGGCTATGCGGCCTACGGTGAAGAGGTCGTAGCAGGCGGTGCCATGATCACCAAGGAGCAGGACGGCCGATTCGTCTGCACACTGAATACCCCGGAAGTGATTGAGGGGCTGAACTTCCTCGTGCAGCAGAAGCAGAGCGGTGCCATTATGCCGGGTGTCGGTTCGGACAAAGCCGCCGGTGTCGGATATGACGACGGGCATCTGGCCTTCACCGACGGGAAGGTCGCCTTCCTGTACACCGAGCTCCGCATCATTGCGAAAAAGGCCTACAACGCAGATGCCTACGGGATGCGCCAGACCGAAGTCACCTGGGGCGTGCTGCCGATTCCGGTCAAGGCGGGCGAGCCCTATCGCAACATCATCGGCAACCACGACCTGGATATCATGCTGATGACAAACAAGCACCGCGATTTCGCCGTCAAGGTCTATGCGGCGTTTGCACGCCGTCAGAACGACGTCAACTGGAAGGACTGCGTTGCTGAATCCTATCTCCAGGATCCGAACGACGAAAACAAAGCGGACATTCTCGCCAATTACGTGATCCCAAACGTCACCGCCAACTGGCAGTGGGCCACCGGCGATGCCAACGGGCTCTACCGGAAAGAAGTGGTTTATCCGCTGTATGACGACAATGCATCCCCCGCCAACGTTGCGGAAAACGTTGCGCCGAAGATTCAGGCGCTGCTGGATGCTCTGCCGACCTTTGAAGAGACGAATTATTAACGCAGGACAAGATTTCGGCATCATTTGAAGCAGCCAAAAGCCGCCCTCCGGGGCGGCTTTTGGCGTTGAATCCGTCAAATTGTGAACGTATTTGGTAATAGTGACCAAGTAGACCAGCTTTCAAAATGACTTTCATATTCACTCGGATTCAAAGTTAATATCTCTAATTCTTGACACTTTTGACAGATAATGATATAATAGAGGCTGTGAGGTACAGAAGAATGCTCGGCTGCACTGAAAAAAATTTTGGAGGTATTGTCTATGAAACGCAGCGCACGAATCCTATCCCTGCTGCTGGCTGTCCTGATGCTTGCTGTATGCTTTGCGGCCTGCAAAAGCGACGACCAGAACGACCCGAAAAATGACGACCAGAACCTGGATCTTACGCAGACAGATTCCTGGACGGATGACCAATGGTTAGCCTACGAACAATCGCTTGATTTTGGTGGCCAGACGTTTACGCTGATGTCCCATCAGGCATTCCGCCGTTCTCCGAGTCTGGAAGACCCGACCCTGATCGACACGGAAATGGACGAACTGTTCCGTCAGCTGGAGCAGGATCTGAATATCGTCATCAACGTGATTGATACCGCCTCCCCCACCGCTGAGAACATTGCTCTCTGGGTCACAGGTGGCGAGAACCCCGCTGACATTTACGAACACCGCCCGGCGCACTGGCTGCAGTATGCCGCGAAGGGTGCCCTCTTTAACTGGGGCAGTGAAGAAGCCAAGAGCTATGGCGTCAACGTCAACAATGAAAAGCTCTTCTATCAGCCGTGGACCCACGCATGGGATGTCAAGGGCGCAACCTACGGCGTCCGCTACGCATCCAAGTTCTATCCGCCGGAAGCTGGCTGGATTATGCTGTACAATGAAGACCTGCTGGCCGCCAACGGCATTTCCGATCTGGAAGAAAGAGTCCGCAATGGCGAATGGACATGGGATTACTTCCTCGAATGCGCCAAAGCCTGCACCAAGGACGTTGACGCAGACGGCATCCCGGATACATGGGGCATTGCCACGGGCTATGCAGGCTATGGTGAAGAAGTCGTCGCCGGCGGCGGCAACATCGTCACAATGACCGACGGCAGGCTGACCTGCACACTGAACACCCCGGCCTCGCTGGAAGGTCTGACCTTCATGTCGCAGATGGCCAGCAGCGGCTATGTCATGCAGAACGCAGACGACCAGAATATTGGCTACGGCGAAGGCCACACCGGCTTTGCAGCCGGTGAAGTCGCATTCCTGTACACCGAGCTCCGCATCCTCGCCACGAAGGGCTATTCGGATGAATTCGGTATGCGCAAGACAGAAGTGACCTGGGGCATCCTGCCGGTTCCGGTCAAGGCTGGCGAACCGTACCGCAACATCATCGGCAACCACGACTCCGACTTTATGCTGATGACCAACCAGAACCGTGAATTCTCCGTCAAGGTGTATGCCGCATTTGCCCGTCGCCAGAACGACGTCAACTGGAAAGACTGCGTCGCTGATGCATACCTGCAGGATCCGAACGACGAAGGCAAGGCTGACATCCTGATCAACTACGTTCTGCCGAACGTCACCGCGAACTATCAGTGGTGCGCCAACGAAGTGAACAACCTGTACCGGAAAGAAGTCGTTTTCCCGCTCTTTGACGAAAACGCTTCCCCGACGGCACTGGCCGAAGCAGTTTCCGCAAAGATTCAGGCCGAACTCGACAGATACGACGATTTCCCCTCTGCGAACTAAACTGCACAGAGGCTGACGTCTGAACCCGTTCAGCTGAAACAGCATACCAAGCCCCGATCTTTGACCCTCTGTCAAGGATCGGGGCTTTTTTTGAGAAAACAAGGCGTGGTTGGTTGATGCACCGCTATTTTTCTATTGAAAAAGGCGGGAAAGATGAGTATAATATATAGATAGAAGCGAACGACACAGACCGACGAAGAAAGAGGCGAAGACATGACACAGATTCAACATCCTGTGACTGCAATTCTCGCAGAGCGTCAGAGCGGCCGACCGACCGGCGTCTATTCAGCCTGTACGGCCAACCGCCATGTTTTATTTGCCGTCTGCAAACGTGCAGCGGAGACGGGCAGTGTTGCACTGATCGAAGCGACGGCCAACCAGGTCAACCGTTACGGCGGATATACAGGGATGACGCCGGAGACCTATCGGGCGTTTGCGGAAGGCATTGCGCGGGAAGCCGGACTCGATTTGAAGCAGCTGGTTTTAGGCGGAGATCATCTGGGGCCGCTGACCTGGCAGTCCCTGCCCGAAGACGAAGCCATGGAGAAGGCAGAGGAGCTGGTGCGTGACTATGTGCGCGCTGGTTTTACCAAAATCCATATTGACACATCCATGCGCGTTGCGACAGACAGTCGAACGGAGCCCCTGACGGATGAGACGGTGGCGCGCCGCGGTGCGAAGCTCGTCCGTGCGGCGGAGGAAGAATATGCGACATTGGCGGTCAACCATCCGGAGGCGGTGCACCCGATTTACTGCATTGGCAGTGAGGTGCCGATTCCCGGCGGTGCACAGGAGGCGGAGGATGGTGTCTCCGTCACGAAGCCGGAGGCGTTTGTCCACACGGTCGAGGCGTTCCGCGATGCGTTCCGTGCAGCCGGTGCGGAAGGTGCCTGGCCGTATGTGACGGGCGTTGTCGTTCAGCCGGGTGTGGAATTCGGCGACGAGGATGTCATTGAATATCAGGCCGACAAAGCGGCTGAGCTGACCGCGGCGTTGCGCAAATACCCCGGACTGGTTTTTGAGGGGCATTCGACGGACTATCAGACGAAGTACGGTCTGCGCGATATGGTGCGCGACGGCATTGCGATTCTGAAAGTGGGGCCGGCCCTGACGTTTGCGGCGCGCGAGGCGCTCTTTGCGTTGAACCGGATGGAGGATGCGCTGCTGCCGCTGTATCCGGATTTGCAGCCGTCTCATTATATCAATACATTGGAAGCCGTGATGATGGAAAACGATGCCAACTGGCGGAAGTATTACCACGGTACGCCGGAACAGCAGACGCTAAAACGGAAGTACAGCTATTCCGATCGCTGCCGGTACTATCTGCCGGATGCGCGTGTGCAGGAAGCGGAGAACCGCCTGTTGGCGAACCTGTCTGCTATGGAAATTCCGTTTTCGCTGCTCAGCCAGTTCATGCCGATTCAGTACACGCAGGTGCGCGAAGGCAAGCTGCCCTGCAATCCCCGTGCGCTGTTGATCAGCCGCATCGAAAACTGCATCGACGAATACCTTTTTGCTGTTCAGCCGTAAATCGGCGTAAAAAAAGCAGGGGCTCTTTCAAAAGAGCCTCTGTTTTTTTGGTTGGTGGAGTTTTTCAAGTTGCATTAAGAGCTGCGCTGCAAGCATTCACGGCTGTGCGCTCGTTTGTTCCTTCAAGCTCTCCCCTTTTTCATTCTTCAGAACCGCCGAAATTCTGTCGATCAGCAGGCGATAGCGTTTGACGGTATCAGCGTTTTTGCCGCAAAATTGTCGGGGAATTTCCTCGTTGAGTTTGTAGCAGACCGGGATATTGTACAGGTCAAACTGCTCAACCGTCAGGTCGATATCATGTCCGTCGATTCGATTGAAATAGTGCGTGCCGCCGCCATCCACGCGAATCCGGTGGATGGTGCCGCCAAACAGATCGCAAACGAGCATGGCAGTAATTGCGCACTGCCCGAAGGACGGATCGGTAGGAGCCCATTCCACCTGACAGGATGGATAGGCTGTTTCCTTGCATCATGCCATCCGCAAAATCCGATACAAGTCGCCCAATGTTTCCAGTTCGGGATGGCCGGGTTTCTTCCGCTTCAGGTCAGCATACGCTTCCCCATAGAATTGTCGTCGCATTTTAACTCCTCCCCCCGCATTTTCAATGCGCGCATTCCGCTTTATTTGCGGAACATTTCATCCAGCGTTTTGCCATCTTTGCCTTTCCACTCTGTCCAACCATTGATGCTGCCACCCAATACAAAGGTTGCCGCAGCGCTCGGAGATGCAAATGAAATCGATACATTCAATCGGTATTTCTCACCATTTTTGACGATGTTGCCGGTTTGGAGCGCTGTCTGGCGTTGTTTTTCCATTTTTTCAGAGTGGCATTTTCGGTTCATATCAATCTCGGAGCCTTCCAGCACTTCAAACTGATCACCATCATAAATTCCCCGCGCCCGAATACCGTTTCGGGTGGTGTGCAACGTGTTCGCTTCATCCAGAGATGTTTTGGAATTTTCCATTGTAAAGTAGATCAACAAGGCATCTCTGAAATATCTGTCATGATTTACATATTCGATTGCAGGCGAAAACAACGTACCTCCACGACCGGAAACTTTCGTTTGAATTTCGGATGCATTTCTTGCTCTGTAAACACGTTGAACCTTAGCATCACATTCTATCACAGTGATTTCGTGTTTTCTTTTAGCCAATATTGCAAATATCTCATTGGAAATTTGAGCAACCATTTCATCACAGACAGATCCCGAGGTGTCAATCGCTACAGCAATTTTCAGAATCTTATCATCAGCGACTCCGGACAGATTGGTTTGCAAGCGGTGGCAAAAATTGCATCACATACAATCGGGCATTTGCGGAGATGATAGCATTGCAGCCCGACAAGATATTTTGATGCAGAATAAAAGGAGAAAAGGATATGTCCAGCAAAAGCAATCGTATTGTTGTTCCCGCGGCAAAGGATGCCATGGAGAAGTTTAAGATGGAAGCTGCCAACGAAGTCGGCGTCAACCTGAAGCAGGGTTATAACGGCGATCTGAGTTCCCGTCAGGCCGGTTCTGTCGGTGGCCAGATGGTCAAGAAGATGATCGAATCCTACGAAAACGGCATGAAATAAGCGTCCGTTTTGATACAACAGGTGAACGGCATTTTCGCCGTTCACCTGTTGTAGTTCTTTTTATTTTTTATGAAAGGGCGGCTTCGATGGCTTCTCGGACAGAGCGGACGGGGATGATTTCCATGCCGTCTACGGTTGGCATGGCGCCCTCCCCGGCTTTCGGGCAGATGCAGCGTGTAATTTTCATGCGGGCTGCCTCCGCAAGCCGAAGATCCGGCATCGTGACGCGCCGCAGCTCCCCGGCCAGGCCGACTTCGCCGAATGCAACGGTATTCGCCTGTACCGGTCGGTCGCGGAAGCTGGAGGCAAGCGCCAAGATGGTGGCCAGGTCGGCTGCCGGTTCATCGATGCGCAGTCCGCCGACCACGTTGATGTAGGCGTCCTGATTGCTGATCATCAGACCCGCTCTTTTTTCGAGCACCGCCAGCAGCAGCGCGGCGCGGTTATAGTCAATTCCGGATGCCATGCGGCGCGGATTGCCGAATACGGAGGGCGAAACGAGCGCCTGAACTTCTGCCAGGATTGGCCGCGTCCCTTCCATGACCGCCGTAATGCAGCTGCCCGGAACCTGTGCCGGGCGCCCAGATAAGAGTGCGGCGGACGGATTCGCCACCTCTGCCAGCCCGTTTGAATTCATTTCAAACACGCCGATCTCATTGGTCGAGCCGAACCGGTTTTTGGCGGCGCGGAGAATCCGGTAGGCATTCTGCTGTTCGCCTTCGAAATACAGCACGCAGTCCACCATATGTTCCAGAATTTTGGGGCCTGCAATCTCGCCGTCCTTATTGACATGGCCGACAACGAACACAATGGTACCCGTATTCTTGGCCATGCGGAGCAGAGCCATGGCACATTCCTTGATTTGCGTGATATTGCCCGGTGCCGCCGTCACGGTCGTTTTATAAATCGTCTGGATGGAGTCCACGACGCAAACGGCCGGTCGAATCGTCTCACAGGCGGACAGAACGGCTTCCAGCTTCGTTTCCGCCATCACCAGCACATTCGAATCCCGGACGCCGAGCCGTTCGGCGCGCAGCTTGATCTGACGTTTGGATTCTTCGCCGGAGGCGTACAGTACTTTCCCGGTTTGCGCCAGTGCCCGGCAGATTTGCAGCATCAGCGTGGATTTCCCGATGCCGGGTTCACCACCAATTAAGACGAGCGAGCCCTTGACGGCACCGCCGCCCAGCACGCGATCCAGCTCGGTAAACCCGGTTGGAAAGCGCAGCGCGTCCGCCGTCGTGAGGGTATCCAGCGGCTCCGGTGTATCGGATGGCAGCATTCGTCCGCTCGCCGCGGCGAACGGCTGATTCGGTTCGACCTTGATCTCCTTCATCGTATCCCAGGAGCCGCAGGACGGGCACTTCCCATACCATTTGGCGCTGTCGTAGCCGCATTGATCGCACACATATGCCGTTTTCATTCGTTGTTGTGCCATTCTGTTTGTCACCTTTCTGATGTTATGTCGTCCAGTCCCCCGTTGGCCGCACGCAGAGCGCTCACCGCAATGGAGCAGGCCAGTTTGCTCTGGTAGGCCGGATTGCTCAGACGTTTTTCTTCGTCCGGATGCGACAGGAAGCCACATTCGACGATCACAGCCGGGCATTGCAAATGCTCCAGCAGGTAATTCTGATGCGGATTTGGCGCTGCTTTCCGGCTGTTTTCTGCGCCCAGCGCCGTTTTCAGGTCGGTCTGGAGCAGCTCGGCCAGCAGCTGGCCGTGTGGGTTTTGCGCGCCGTAAAACGTCTGCGCGCCATGTGTCACGGTATCTTCAAAAAAGTTCTGGTGGATGGCCAGGTAGATGGGCATGGGCTGCGAACGCGTGATATCGGCGCGGCGGCAGAGATCTTCCGCTTTCTGCTGGCGCAGAGTTTTTGCGTCCGCGGAATGCAGCGAGCGGTCGTCTGTGCGCGTCAGGACAACCGGTACGCCGAGCAGCCGGAGGAAGCTCGCCGTTTTCAGCGCAATCTCCAGATTGATTGTTTTTTCCAGTGTGCCGGAACGGCCGACTGCACCGCCGTCTGCCCCGCCATGCCCCGGATCCAGCACGACCGTCCGGCTCGGCAGCGCGGCGGGTGCATCCGCTGTCCGGTCTTCCGGCAGGCAAAGCGTCAGCAAAGCGGCCGCCGCAAGTACCGGCAGCAGCACCGCCGTGCAGCGTTGTATGCAGGTCATGGGTAACACCTCCACCGACCATTTTATGCGGCGTTCCGGTCAATATGCCCGTCCCAGTGCTTTCAGTATACCCTAAAACGCATGGACTTGTCAACCATTTTTTCAACTTTTTTCTCCGGTTCTCTGTTCCATTCAATCCGTCCTGTTTTTTTCGACAAAAATCGCGCCAAGATGGTTTTTTTCGATCAAAATGTGGTATACTAAAAGCAGGTTGAAAGTTTCTGCACTGTCACGAAAGGAGAGCTCGCTCTTGATTCTTCCCGACGACCCATTGCTGTCGCAGCTTTTTGAATCGCTGTCCGACGGAATCATTCTATTTGACAACGGTGTTGCCGTTTTGTCAAATGACGCTGCGCGTCAGATTTTGAAAAAAGATCCCTGCGGCCTGACACTCATCCACCTTTTATCCGGAGCCGATCTGGAGGTGACGGATCGCTCCAATGCCACGCGGCGCACCTTTTCTCTGTTGATGGATGACCGCTGGTATTGCTTGGAGCTGAATGAACTGCCCGATGATCGGTCGCTTTTGCTGTTCCGTGAAGATGAAGATTTCGATGACGATGATCTGCCGGAGGGAACCGATTCCACCGATTTGAGCTGGCTCCAGCTCATTGTCTCTTCCATTTCTCTTCTGTCCGATCACTTTGAAGACGTCATGCAGGATGGTACCGGTGGCAAAATGCAGAACTATGTGGCCATGCTCTACAAGCTGATCGGCAACCACTTAGGGCGCGCCATGCATCACCCGGACGACCACACGCCCGGCGATGCTGTTGTCTTTCCGCTGCAGACAGTGCTGTCTTTTTCCGAAGGTCAGCTCGGTAACGCTTTGCAGGCCGCCGGACTGTCGCTTTCCTTCACGATCTCGCCGGAGAATGATGCCTCGCTTCTGTTTGGCCATCTGGATCATTTTCTCTCCATGGTCTACAACGTCCTCGATGCACTGATCTATCACCACCGTGCCACCCGCCATGGGGACAAGCTGTCCTCCATCGTCGTTTCCGACGGGATGTCGCAATCCCATCTTTTCCTCCGGTTTGAAATGCCATCATCGTTCTGCACGTTCCCGACAGGCTTGGATGCATTGCGCAACCTCACAAAAACGCGTCTGGCAACCTTCCCGCCGGCCTATATTGCCAGCGTCAAGCTGGTCATTGCACTGGTTCGCGTGTATGGCGGGATGCTCATCTGCAACGAATCCGCCGAACGCAAGGAGCTGCTGCTCTGTTTCCCGCGGACGGCGCTTCACCTGTCGTTCCGCGTGGATATGAAGGATTGCAGAGTCACGCCCGCCGTTGAGTTTTCCGATACGCTGGGGCGCGATGCGTTCCCGCATCTCCCGTTGGAGCTGTTCCGAACCTGATGATTTGAATGGATGGAGGTACTCATGCGAAAACGAGTGGTTTCTTTCGTTCTGGTTTTGTGTCTGCTGGCGATTGGTCTGCCCGCCGTCTCAGCTGCGTCTTCTGCCGAAATTGCGTTCTGCATTGATCCGGTCTGGGCGGATGCCGGCGATTTTCACGACGGGCTGGCGCGGGTGTTCGACGGCAAAAAGTGGGGCTATCTGAACGCGGACGGGCAGCTGGTCATCCCCTGTCAATGGGATCTCGCAATGGATTTCAGTGAGGGGTTGGCGGCTGTTGCAACCGTTGCAGCCGGTTCGAGCGCACTGGAGCCGGACGTGCAGACCTGGCATTTGATTGATCGGCAGGGCAAAGTCCTACATACCATCGGCACACACGACGCTTACGCGTATGAGACGCGAGCCTATCTGTCCGGGCTCTCCGACGGGACGTTTCTCGCCGTTTCCGGCAGTCGGCAGTCTGCGGTTTTGACCTCGCTTCGTTCCGGGACGCTTCGCACGGTTTGCACCACGCAGAGCGGTTCGCCGTTTCGCGGCGGCTATGCCATTGTTTCGGCGTCTGCCGACGGTTCGTTCGACCTGCCGGACGGTCTGGCTACCCTTGCGAACGCTCTGGATCCGGCCGCCATGCCTGACATGGTCATTGACAGCGACGGCAACGTGTTCTGGGACAGCGACTGGGGCATGATTCTCTCGGTGGAAGACGGTCTGGTCGTTTATCACTCCCGCTCCGCCGGGCTCTGGGGCATTGATCGCCTCGACGGTTCGCAGGTTGTCGCACCTGTGATTTCCGACCTCTGGTATCGCTATCACAACGACGTGTTCACGGTTTTTTCCGGGCCGTATGCGACACTGTCCATTGAAGGGCGCGAATATGCGTCCGATCGAAACGGCAAGTTCTACCGCTTCGCTGCCGGCAGCATCGGTGTCTACGGCGAAGGGCTGTTCCCCTTCAATGATGGAACAGCATTTGGCTACTGTCTGCCGGACGGCACGGTGGCGATTCCGGCAGCCTTTCGGAATGCAGAGCCGTTTTCCTGCGGAGTGGCGGTGGTAGCCACTGCGGACGGTGTGCACTACATCGACAAGACCGGTTCGATTCTGAATCAGCAGCCGTATCAGGCGGCCTATACGTTTTCCGAAGAGCTTGGCCGCGTCCGGGTGAACGGCGTTTATGGCTATGTCTCTTTGTCCGGGCGTCCCGCCGATGCGGCCGGAGATGTGCCGGACAGCTGGGCGGCGGACGAGGTGGCTGCGGCCTATGAACACGGGCTCCTGCCAAACGCGTTCTGCTGCTCCTACCGTTCCAATGCCACGCGTACAGAGCTGGCGCGCCTCTCTGTCACGCTGCTCACGCAGCTCAGGGGCTGTACGCTCGATGAGCTGGTCGCAACCGAAACGGGGCGTTCGCTGGACGATGTCCTTTCGGCGTATCCCTTCCCGGACACGTCTGACCGATATGTCCTGGCGGCCTACGCGCTGGGCATCATATCCGGCTATCCGGACGGCACATTCCGGCCAGACGGTGCCGTGACGCGAGTGGAAGCCGCCAAAATGCTGACCGTGACGGCGACGCTCGCCGGAATCAGCCGTTCCGGGGCGGACGTTGTGTTTGCTGATGACGCTTCGATTGCAAGCTGGGCAAAGACCTATGTTTCGTTTGTCGGCACCGTCGGCATCATGAATGGAACAGGCGGCAACCGCTTTGACCCGCTCGGCTCCTATACGCGTGAACAGGCCTATTTGACGATGGAACGCATTTACCGGATGGCCAAATCGATTGCATAACTGAACAAAAACGCCATGAACCATCCCTAACAGGGAGCGGTTCATGGCGTTTTTTGATGTGCGGGTTACAGTGTGATCTTTTTCTCCGAGTTCGGCATATTCTTGCGGAAGTTCGGCATATCCATCACGCGGCCGCGATTGACAACCGACAGCTCGCTCAACAGGCCGACTGCCGTCCATTCACAGGCGCGGTAGACGTTAACATCCGGTTCTTCGCCCGAAACGATGGCATCGACAAAGTCCTTGACGACATAGAAGTCGCCGCCGTGATGTCTGGCGTTTTTGGCCGCTTCCGGTGGGTTGCGGTACCGTTCCGGCAGGTATTCATCGAAATCGTGCAGCGGACGCCATTTGCGTTCCTTGCTGTCGTCGATCGGGTCATCCTCGAGCCAGATCTTATGATCGTCGCCGAGGCCACGCGGCGATTCGTAGCAGCCCTTTGTTCCCTGGAGGAGCGTTGCGTGCATATTATGCGGGCGCGGCGCTTTGCAGGCGACGGTGATCTTGGCGAGGGCACCGCTCTCCATGCGGCACATGGTGACGGTCAGTTCGTCCTGCTTCAGATCCGGGCGCCAGAATTCGCCGCCGGTGCCGAAGCAGGAAATTTCCTTCACGCGGTCACCGGAGAACCACTCCATCACCGGCCCCAGCGAGTGGGTCGGATAGAAAGCACCGCGTTTACCCAGCTGCCAGTAGGTGCGCCAGGAGCGTTTGCCGTTGGAATACATGGTCAGGTCGGTGACGTCATGCAGATATTCGCCCTCGGCATAGAACGGTGTGCCGAATTTACCGGCTTTGCGCAGATTTTTGACCAGCTGCACTTCCGGCGTGTAAATATAGTTTTCGGCCATCATGTAAATTGTGCCGTATTTTTCTTTGGTTTCAATCAGCCACCAGAGCTCGTCCATGGTGACACCGGCCGTCACTTCGCTCATGACGTGCTTTCCGGCTTCCATGGCTGCCACCGCCTGCGGCACATGGCACTGCATGGGCGAAGCCAGCACCACCGCGTCAATATCCGATTCCAGCATATCTTCGAACACGCGATAGCGGTGCGGGATGTTGAATTCATCCGCGATCTGATTCATACAGGCTTCGTTCAGGTCGCAAACTGCCGTGACTTCGACGTTATCCAGAGCGCGAAAGCCTGCCATAGTCGATTTGGCACGGCCGCCGACAATTCCTACTTTGATCATAATCTGATCTCCTTTTTCTATATGGTTCGGTTTTTCAACCGGTTTCGCTCACGGGGACATTGTCTCATATAGTATACCATATTTGCTCGGATATTGCAAGGGAATCCCATTTCCCGCCGTTTCAGCGCGATGCTGCCGATGCGGAATCCTGTTTTTTTCGCTTTCGCAGCAGGAAGACTGCTGTGGCCGCTCCGATCAGCACCACCAGTCCGACTGACAGGAGAATCCAACCGGTCGGGCTGTTGCTGTCCGCATCGGTCGGAGCCGCGTCTGCATGGGCATTTTCGGCGGTGGAGACAAAGCTGTATTTGAATCGGCCACCGGGTGCGGCATCACCGGAAACGTAGAAGTCGAGGATATCGCCGGAGTAAACCGCATCGTTTTCCTCATCATGCACATGATCGGTCCAGGTGAAGTTGACGGTGTAGTCGTCGCCCGTCAGCTGCACAGCCGACTTTGGAATCTTCACCGTCAGGTAGCGGCCATCCTGTACATAATCGACTTCGGCCACCACCTCCGTCTGGCTGTAGTCGTTCTCTGCGGTGAACCGTTCCAGCACCATCGTCTCGGCAGATGCGGGTGTTTTGTTCAGGACGTACTCGAAGGTATTCCAGCCCTGATTGTCCGGGTCGGTATCGAGGTAGAGGTTCATCCAGAGCGGGTCGGTGTACGGCGTGATATCTTCTGCGCACTCGACGAGGAAGTACAGGAATTCCGCATCCCGTGCGACCTGTGCGCCGATGATATCGTTTCGACCGGAGGTTTCCGTGTAATGGAGGTCGCCATAGCCGTCTGCATCGCGGTCATCGGTATTGCCGATATACGCGCCGTAATAGGGTGCGACGGTCTTCCACTGCTCGTACCCGCCGTTCAGATCAATCGTCTGGTTGGTGCTCGGCGTCGGGATGGCGCGGGCACCCTTGTACTGCCTTGCAAAATTGACGAGCTGATAGTAGTAGTGATCCTGCAGAGCGCCGCGGGTCGGCTCAATATCACGCGAGAATTCGTCGTTGTACTGATCCGGGAAGGCATTTTCGGTGCCGTTCGATTCGGACGGCCACATTTCATAGCGGCCGACGCGGAATTCGTTCCAGCCGGTCACAAAGACGACGCTCGGATCGACCTCCAACGCATAGTTCCACTGTTCCGCGAAGTTGTAGCCCCATTTGCTCGCCTCGGCGCCCTCTCTCTGATAGCGTTCCGGGTCGGTGGAGGTATAGGATCGTCCGGCGATGTAGTCGCCGTTCATGCTGGCCAGCTGATGGGTCACGTAGTTGTGGTTCATGGCGATGCCGACGGTCATCTGCTCGACGCTGCCCGCTTTGCGCGCCGCGATGTCGGGATAGTAGAGCGCCTGTGGATACATGGACAGCCAACCCCAGCTGGAAAGCGCTGTGCGCGGCGTCACATAGTTCGGCTGCGGTGTGCGGAACGTGAAGAAGTCGGTGATGCTGCTCTCGGTCTTGGACATGGGATTGCTGACGGCGCTTTTCATCGCCATCAGCATCGGTTTGCCGTCCCAGTAGAACCACAGGTTTTGATGCGTTCCGGTTCGGTAAACGTCGTTGAACAGCGACTGAAGCTGCTGATTTGTGTCATCCCCGTTGAAAAACGGTAGGATGAACGAAACCTTCGGCCGTCTCACGCCGTCATTCATCGCGTCCGTCCAGGTGTCCATCAGCGCCGTATAGGCCGTTCGCCAGGTCGTTGTCCCGTTGGTGTTGTCGGTGAAGATGACATCCACACCGGCATTGGCGAGGAGCTCCGCCTGTTTGCGAAGAACCCAGGCATCGTTCCCGAGATAATAGCCGTAGATCGGTTCATTCCAGAAATAGGTATTGGTGAGATTTTGCCACAGCTCATTATCCCAGTCCCGCATGGCTTCAGGGTACGTCTCCGACAGCGCCTGCAGGTTGTTGGGAATTTCAGCCGTCAGGTTGTCGATATGCCATGTCCAGTAAAACATGGCGAGTGTTTTATCCGGTTTCGGGTCGCCCACTTCGGCGTTGGTCAGTGAGACGCGCCCCAGTCCGTCGGTAAACACCCAAGTATCGGGCATGACCGGATGGGTGTTGATCAGGCTGTCCGCCGGGATTTCATAGGGTGTTGAGGCTTCGACCGCCTCCGTCAGCTCCCCGGCCACCTCGGTACACGGCAGGTAGTGCGGCGTTTCCTCCCCGTAGAATTCGAGCTCCATCACCGGGTACAGGACGTTGGAGTCAGACGGATAGCCGTTCTGGTAGATGACGCCCTGGCACGCTTCGACGTCGCTGTGGGCGTATATCGCCGGGGTCTGTGAGAATTCGTCGAGCAGAAACAGGTACTCTCCGGCGGGCAGCGGGTCAAAGTGGATGCCCTGCATGGCATTGTCCTCGAGCAGGATGCGTTCGCAGATCAGCGGCTCGCCTGCAACCGTTTCGGCATAGGTACCCGCCCAGCGGTAGACCGAGAGGTTGACCTTCAAATCCGGGAGCGTGTAGGTGGCCAGCATAAAGCGAACACTGGTGAAATCCGATGCCGGGTGCAGGCGCATTCCAAGCGGCGTCTGCAAAGCCGATACATTTTTCGTTTCCGCGACGCCGGTATAGGGGGACAGTCGTTCATAGAACTTGCCGGTGGGCTGGCAAACGCCGAACGGTTCCGATGTGGGCTGAGTCAGGCGGAGCCAGAGATCCGGTTCGCCGCGCTGTTCGACGCCATTGACGTACAGAAAGCCTTTGGATTGAACCGGCGACGCGTTCAACCAGACGCCGACGGTGGAGCGGACGTCTGGAATATGAAACAGGTACTCGCCCGCAGGCTGCTCGTCACATTCGACGAAATAGCAGCCACCGTCCTGCAAAGGGGAAAAGGACTGGCTGGCCAGCGGCGTCTGTGCCAGTGTCGCGTCATAGCTGCCCTGCCAAGCATACATCGAGAGCGTGGCGCCGGAATCGGTCTGCTCCCAGGTCGGCAGGAAGAAGGCAAATGCCGTGAACGGTTCGTTCACGATGGCGCGATAGGAGCAGGTGTCCTCCACCCGAAACGCCTCCCGCGTGCCGGTTCCGTTCTGGACGGAAACCTCCGTTGCTGCGTAGACCGGCAGACTGCCTATCCAGGCTGGCAGCAGCAGACATATGGTCAGGCACAGCATCACGATTCGATATCCTGTGCGCTTCATTGTGATCATCCCTTCTGTTTTTTTCGATGCAAAAAACGACTTTTCCCGCCGTGCGCAGCTGCGCGCATAGACCGGGAAAGTCGTTTTCATACCCGCCGGGTGTTCCCGGTTCTTTGTTGGGGCGGTTGATGTTCAGATCAGCCGTCCGTTGCAGTGGTCGATTTCGTGTTGAATGATTTGCGCCGTCCAGCCCTCATAGCGTTTTTCGCGGGTCTGCATGGTCAGCGTCTGATATCGGACGCGAATCGCCCGATAGCGTTTGCAGGGGCGCGGGCCGCCGAGCAGAGAAAGGCAGCTTTCTTCCGCATCAAATTCTCCGCTTTTCCAGACGATCTCCGGGTTCAGCATCACGGTTTCCGGCGATAACGGCGTCGTTTCGTCCACAAACGCGATGATGCGTTTGCGGCAGCCAATCATATTGGCCGCCATGCCGACGCACGTTGCCCGATGGGCACGGAGCGTATCCAGCAGGTTCTGCGCATGGTGCAGGTCAGCTTTTTCAGCCCGTTCTGACGGTGCTGCCAGAAAAATCGGGTCATGTACGAGTTCGCAGATCATAGCGGTTCACCGACCTTGCGCAGCAAGCAGACTGCGTGTGCGGAGATGCCCTCACCCCGCCCCGTAAAGCCGAGTTTTTCCTCCGTCGTCGCTTTGATGCTGACGCATTCCGCCGTTGTCTGCAGGACACGCGCCAGCGTTTCACGCATTTTCGGAATGGACGGCGCGAGCTTGGGCCGCTGGCAAAGGATGGTGGCATCGAGGTTGTTCAGTTCATAGCCTGCGCGCTGCACCGCCGCATAGGCGGTTTCGAGCAGAATCAGGCTGGAGATGCCACGATACTGCGGATCCGAATCCGGGAACATCTGCCCGATATCGCCCAGCGCCGCCGCGCCCAGCAGCGCATCAATCACGGCATGGGTCAGAACGTCTGCATCGCTGTGGCCGTCCATGCCAAAGGGGCAATCCAGCGTCACGCCGCCGAGAACGAGCGGTCTGCCTGTCTGGATTCTGTGTACATCGTATCCGTGGCCGATTCTCATCATGTTGGTTGGGCTCTCCGTTCTTTTCCGGCGCTCGGCTATTTGCTGCACCGTGTGCCAGTCTTCCGCCGTTGTGATCTTCAGGTTGTCGCGTTCACCGGGGACTGCGCGGCAGGCAATCCCACAGGCGATGGCCGCGGAGCAGTCATCCGTGACCGGCTGACCGGATTGCAGATAGGCTTGCAGCGCCGCAAACGCGGATGCGGAAAAAACCTGCGGCGTCTGTGCCGCACAGAGTGTGGCGCGGTCGGGTGTCTGAACGGCCAGGCCTGCGTCCACAATGTGGATGGTATCCGTCACCGGCAGGGACGGGAACGCCGCACCGGACTCCCGCGCCGCCCGGCAGGCCGCATCGATAACGGTCTGGCTGACCAGCGGCCGCGCTCCGTCATGGACGGCGACCAGGTCGCACGCGGCGAGGCATTCTGCCGCGTGGAGCACCGATTCCTGTCGGGAAGCACCGCCCGCGCAAAAGGCGACCCTCGAATCCGGATGCGCATAGTCATCCACGCGCTCCGGCGGAACGGCCACCACGACCTGCGTCGTCTGCGGGTATTGCAGGAACGCATCAACCGACCATTGCCAGACCGGTTTTCCGGCCAGGTTCAATGTGATTTTATCCGAGCCGTTCATGCGGGTGGAACGGCCGGAGGCGCAGACAATGACGCCGAGTGCAAAATTGTCCATCCCGCGCACCTATTTCTGCAAATTGGCCTTCATCTGTTCCACGGCGGCTGCGATCTGCGGGTCTTCCGCAGCGTCCAGTGTGCCGATTTTCGCCAGAAGGTCATCCGGCATCTCTACGGGCAGGTCGGGCTGAATGCCGCCCTGTTCGCCGATGCTGACGCCGTTGGGCGTGAAATATTTGATGACCGAGAACGTAATGGCAGAGCCGTCGCTCAAGACAAACGTCTGCTGGCCTTCGCCCTTGCCGGTTGTAGCCGTTCCGGCCACGTCGGCACGACCCTGCTCCTGCATCACGGCTGCAAAATACTCTGCCGCGCTGTAGGAATACTCGTTGACCAGGACGATCAGCGGCAAGTCGCAGTATTTTCCATCGACGCGGAGGCGGTTCTCATTGCCCGCCTTGTCCCGTTCGATAAAGACATCGCCTTCCGGCATGAGGCAATCCAGCATGGAAATCAGCGTGGTCAGCTGTCCGCCGGGATTGTTGCGCACATCCATGATCAGACCCTTTGCGCCGCCATCGATCATTTCCTGAAGGCTGGCGCTGAACTGCTGGGCGGCAGCCGCCGTAAACTCCGAAATGCGCAGATAGGCAATCTCATCATCCAGCATTTTGGCTGTCACGCTGACTTTTTCAACGGTGCGCCGTTCGACGGAAACCTCGATCAGCTCGCCGTTGCGCAGGATGCCAAGGTTCACCCGGCTGCCCACTTCTCCGCGAACCTTCGCGACAGTGGCGTTCATCCCGATGGTGGCGACCTCCTCGCCCTCGACTGAATACAGCTGATCTAAGCATTGGATGCCCGCTTCTTCTGCCGGAGAGCCCGGATACACCTCAGTGATCGTCAACAGGCCGGTCTCGGTATTCTGTGTGACGGTCACGCCGATGCCTGCATAGGAGCCGGATTTGTCGGCATACAGGTCTTCCAAATCCTCCGCGGTGGTGTAATAGGCCCATTTATCGTCAATCCCGCTCATATATCCGACGGCCAGCATATCCAGCAGGTCTTTCTCCTCGTATTGGCCGACGTAGTACCGATCCAGCAGCGCTTGGATTTCATCGAGCTTCCGGTCGCGTTTGTCTGCGGACAAGCCGTCCGCGGACGGTGCATCGGACGCATAGCGCGACGAGACAAAATATCCGGTGAGAAGGACGGAAATCGTGGCGACGATCAGGCAAAGCGCCAGCACCTGCATCCACGACGGACGTTTGACGGATGATTCTGAAGTATTCATGAATGGTCTCCCTGTTTCTTTTTTCGGTGGTTCAGCGCGGCTTGACATAATTCAGCGGATTCACCGCCACGCCGTCTTTGAAAATGGTGAAATGCAGATGATAGCCGGAGGACAGACCTGTTGTTCCGACATAGCCCAGAACGGTTCCCTGCTGCACGGTGGCGCCGACTTTCAGCTTGGAACGCGCATTCATGTGCGCATACATGGAGACGATGCCGTTTCCATGATCCACTTTGATCATATTGCCGTATACGCTGTTGTATGTGTTGGTAATCACGGTTCCGGCAGCGGTGGAGCGGATGGGCGAACCGGCATATGCGCCGATATCAACGCCGTTGTGATTGCTGTACTTTCCGGTGACCGGGTGGGTGCGCGGTCCGAACGGGCAGGTAATCCATGTATAGCCCGGCGTCGGCCAGTCAAAGGCAACGGAAGTCGACTGCTGTTGTTTCTTTTTTTCTTCCTCAGCCTTTTTCTTGGCCTCTTCTTCCGCCTTCTTTTTGGCTGCTTCCTCGGCCTTTTTCTTCGCCTCGGCTTCCTTTCGCTTCTGCTCCTCGTATTCCTTTGTCAGGCGTTCCTCTTCTTCTGCAGCCTGTTGCAGAAGCGCCTCATATTCTTCAATCAATGCAAGATTCTGAACCGTCCCATCTTCGAAGCCGGCCAGTAGGACTTCGGCCTCGGCCTGTTCGGCCAGCAGCTCCTGACGCGCCGCTTTCAGCTCGCCCTGCAAGGCCAGCGATTCGGTGCGGTTCTGCGCCAGCTCCGTCTGCTTCTGCTCCTTGGCAGCGATCAGATCGTTCATTTCCGTCATCAGCTTCTGATCTCTGTTGAAAATCGCCGAAACCAGCTCGGCGCGGTTCAAGAAATCCTCCATGCTGTCGGCGGAGAGCAGAACGCTCAAATAAGACGTGGTACCGTCCTCGTACATGATGCGCACGCGCTCTTTGAAGGTGTCGTATTTTTCATCGAGAGAGGTTTGCAGTTCGGTCAGTTCGGAGACACACGCTTCGATTTCCGTGTCGAGGTCGGCCAGCGTTTCCTCCAGCAGGTCTATCTGTTCATTATAGAGATTGATCTGGTCATCAATCAGCTTTTTCTGCGCAATCAGAGAATTCTGATCCGATTGCAGCGTCTTCAGCTCCGATTTAGCCGCTGTGATTTTCTGTTGCAGCGATTGCACCTGCTGTCTGGCGCGGTCGATGTCCGATTGGGAAACGGCGCGCATGGATACGGAAACCACGGTTGCAATCGTCGGCAGAATCATACCGGCGATCAGGATCCAGATTAAAATGCGGCGACGGCGCTCCCGTCGATTCTGTTTTCGTTCTGTCATAAGCGACTCCTGTCCATTGGGTTATGCATTCAAATATCTGCGAAGTGCCAGCACACTTCCGCCAAAGCCCATGAGGATACCGGCCGCGGCATAGGCCAGTGCGACCGGGACGGCGAACTGCGAAAAGGCGAGCGGGATGGCCGACAAAAAGCCGAGCGGTGCGACCGCCGGAACAAACAGCTTTGAATAGGCCAGAAAGAGGATGCCATAGGAAACGGCGGCACCGATCAGGCCGAGCAGGATACCCTCCACGGCAAAGGACTTGCGGATGAAGCCATTGGTCGCGCCGACGGTTTTCATCACGCGGATTTCCGTCCGCCGTGTAAATACGGAGAGGCGAACCGAGTTGGCAATGATGAACAGCGAAACCGCGCCGAGCACCACGACGAACGACAGGCCGACCATGGCGACGATGTTGCGAATTTGGAGGAAGCGCTGTGCAATGTCGCTGCGGTAATTGACCTTGGCAACGCCCGGCAGCTGCTGCACCGCTTCGGCCGTTTCCGTAATCTGTTCCTGCGACAAAACGGTCAGCTGATACGTGTCGCGGATGGGGTTATCATCTTCCAGGCCGTCCAGCAGCGTGCCAAACGTATCGCGCATGGATTCCAGCCCCTCTTCCTTTGAGATATAGAGCCAGGATTCCACGTTTTCCAGCTGGTTCAGCTGTTGTTCAACCGCCCGGCGATCGTCCAAGCCGGAATTTTCATCCATATAAACGGAGATTTTGTTGACGGCGCCGCTCTCGTCAATCACGGCATTGATGTTCAGGACAATCAGCACGAATGCACCCGTCACAACGAGGCAGGCAATCAGCATGCCGATGGCGGCGAGATTGACCAGTCGATTGCGGAAAAGTCCCTTGACGCCTTCTTTGAAGTGGTAGCCGATCATGTTTTACTCTTCTCTTTCCGTCGGATGCGGGCGGCCGATGGTTCCCGCCGTATCTCCGACAATTTGGCCGGCATCGAGAGAAACCACACGTTTGCCGAAGGAGTTGACCAGCTCCTGCTCATGTGTGATGACAATCACCGTTGTTCCCAGCTCGTTAATACGTGCCAAGAGACCCATCAGCTCTCTGGAGCGCTCAGGATCCAGATTGCCGGTGGGTTCGTCAGCAATAATGATGCCGGGGTTATTGACAAGGGCGCGGGCAATGGCCACGCGCTGCTGTTCGCCGCCGGACAGTTCGTTGGGCATCCGCTCCGCCTTTTCAGCCAGTCCGACCAGACCCAGCACGTAGAGCACACGCTTCCGGATTTTGCGCCGATCGCCGATACCGATGACGCGCATGGCAAATGCGACATTGTCAAAGACATTCATGCGGTCAATCAGGCGAAAATCCTGATAGACGACGCCGAGCGTGCGGCGCAGCTTTGGCAGGCTGCGTTTTTTCAGGCGGCCAATGGAAAAGGAATTGACCAGTGCGAGCCCGGCACTTGGGCGGAGCTCCCCGGTCAGGAGCTTCAAGAAGGTGGATTTTCCGGCACCGGACGGGCCGACCAGAAAAACGAATTCGCCCTCCGCCACATTCAGGCTCACGCCGTTCAGCGCCTGTACGCCGGACGGATAACGCACATACGTATCAGACAGTCGAATCAAATGCTCCGTCCCTCCCTTTCAATTCCGTATGGGAATTGCGGTGTCCGTCGGTCAAATTTCGTCATTCTCACGCGATTCCAGATATTTTTTCACCATCAGTGCGACCTTGAAGATGATCGCATGATCGAATTCGCGGAGATCCAGCCCGGTGATTTTCTTGATTTTTTCCAGGCGGTAAACGAGTGTATTGCGGTGGACAAACAGTTTTCTGGATGTTTCAGAGACATTCAGGTTGTTTTCGAAGAATTTCTGGATGGTCATCATGGTTTCCTGACCCAGAGAATCCACGCTGCCCTTTTTGAAGACTTCGCTCAGGAACATCCGGCAAAGCGTTGTCGGCAGCTGGTAAATCAGGCGGCCAATGCCCAGATTTTCATAGTTGATGATGGTTTTCTCGGCCTCAAAGACGTGACCAACTTCAATGGCGACCTGCGCTTCCTTCAGGGAGCGCGAGAGATCCTTCAGCTGCGGAACGACAGTGCCGATACCGATCACGCATTTGACCAGGAGCTCTGCATTGATGGTGTCCTCAATGCCCTTGGCGATTTTGCGCAGTTCCTTCACATCGCAGTTGACCTTGACTTCTTTGACGATAGCGACGTCGCTTTCGTTGATGGTGATGATGAAGTCCTTCTGGCGATCCGGGAAGAGTCCGGCGATGACATCGTTGGTCGCGATATCCAGCTTGTCCATCATGCGGACAAGGAAGACCACGCGCGGCGTTTCTCCGCCGAAGTGCAGCTCCTTGGATTTGATGTAGATATCACCCGGCAGAACATTATCCAGCAAGATATTCTTGATAAAGGTTGCTTTATCATATTTTTCGTCATAATATTGTTTGACGCCGTTCAGCGCGACAACGACCATGGAGCACATGGCCAGCGAGTCCGCATCGGTTCCATCGACAAACGCCGCATATTCCAGCCGGACGCCGCGCATGGCCAGCGATTTGAAGGTGAAGGAACGATAAACTGTTGGCTCCGACGTGTTATTCAGCTCGTCTACCGCCGTTTCGTACACTTCACCGATCAGCCGCAGCTCGCTGCAGGCGATTACCGTTCCGTCTCCGTCAATGACGCCAACCGTTTTGCCGGTTGCTTCGTGCATCTGGAGCGCCATATTCTGAAACAATCTTCTTGACATGTATTGAACCCCCATCAAAAATTGCGTGCTTCTGCTTGGTATGTCTCATCTGGTTATATCATACACTATTTTGCCCAAATTTACAAGTGGTTTTCCCGATTTTTTTCACGTCCGTCTGTAAATTTTCTCGGAACAGGGCGTTTTTTGGGGGTCTGCGCCCCCAAAAAGCATCGGTCAGACGCGATCGTCCCCTGCGCACAGCCCCGAAATTGCTGTCGTTTCGAGGGTTGTACGCAGGGGACGATCGATGCTGGTTTTTATTTTTTGGAGGATTCCGGCAAGTCCGTCACGGTCTGGGACGGCTGGCCGGTCGCATCTGTTGCCGGTTTGGAATCCGTCTGTTTCAGCGGTTCCGAGGTGGAGGTCACCCAGCCCGTTTTTTCGGTGCGGGCAGAGGTGCCGGTGCCCTTGTTATTTTCGTCCCGGTCTTCACAGGCCGTCAGGACAGGCACCGCCAGACAAATGCACAGAAGCAACGCCAGTATTTTTTTCATAGCCATGTTTCTCCTACTTTTGAATGTTGCTGCACACGGTTAGAATTCGATGTTCCTGCCGTTTTTATGCCGGAAAAACATGGAAATCATTGTCAAAGCAAGCGTTTTCCCTATTCCGCGTCTGCACAGGCAATGATGGCCACGCCGGTTCCCGCCGCGTTTTCCAGAAGAATCTGTCCACGTCTGACCGGTGCCGTCGCACGCGCCGCGCGGATTTCCGCCATCACGGCGGGGATGGACGCTTTCGGAATCGGCTGTGCAGTGCGCACAGGCACCAGCGGCTGTTTTCCGCCGGTCAGCAAAATGGTCGAGGACAGCTGGCGAACGGGGTGAACCGCCTCGCTGCGGACGTACCGTTCGCCACGCGGGCAGCGGTTGCCGGAGACAGCTGTCACGCTTCCGGCTTCATCCAGCTGTGCGCGGATTTCGCAGCCCTCTGGACAGGTGATGCAGATCCAGACTTTTTCTGTCATGTCAATTGCCCTCCTGTTCGGTTTCCCGTTCAATATCAACGCAGAGCTTTTCGCCGGGATGAATCTGGTCGGCCTGCAGCGTCACGTGCTGCATTTCGCCCGGGCGGATGACCGATTTTCGGACGCGTTTGACAACCGTCTCGCCGCTTCGAATCCGAATCCAGACGTTGCGCTCCACCGCGCGCACCCGGAAGCAGAGCTCCGCTGCGGACGATTCATGGAGTCGCTCCGGCACCACATGGGCAATCCCGCTCCCGGCGATCGTTTCGACGGACCGGCGGCTGGCCGGAGCCGAGCCATTCAGATATTCCGCCGCGCTGTTCCCGGCGATGGCACCCTCTGCGGCGACGTCATCGGCCAGGTCATGCACCTGCACCACGTTTCCGCAGGCAAAGACGCCCTCCGCCCAGGTCTGACGGCGTTCATCGACGGCGATGCCGCCGTTTCTCCCGAGCGCAATGCCGGCTTTTTCGGCCAGACACGCCTCGGGCAGCAGTCCAACAGACAGCAGCAGCGTATCGCACGGAATCCGGCGGCGTTCGCTCAGTATCGGCTGGCGGTTCCCATCCACCGGCGCAACCCAAACCGCTGACAGTCTGCCGGTTCCCTCCACGCCGACCACTGTGGTCGAGCAGTGGAGCGGAATGTCGTAATCCTCCAGGCATTGCACGATGTTGCGCTGCAGGCCGTTTGACCACGGCATCAGCTCGCAGACACAGAGCACTTTGGCACCCTCCAGCGTCAGGCGTCTCGCCATGATCAGACCGATATCGCCAGAGCCCAAAATGACCACGCGGCGGCCGACCATGTAGCCGTCGATGTTCAAATAGCGCTGTGCGGTGCCGGCCGTCAAAATCCCGGCGACTCTCGGCCCCTCCAGCGTCAGCGCTCCCGCCGGGCGTTCGCGGCACCCCGCCGCAAGAATCACCGCATCCGCGTGAATGTCGTAGGCACCGTCCTGTGCCGACAGAACCGACAGCGTTCGGCCCTTGCCGAGGGAGGTGACGTGTGCGCCCAGGCGCACATCGATTTCGCGCGCTGCCACCTCGTCCGCATAGCGCGTCGCGTATTCCGGGCCGGTCAGCTCCTCATCAAAGGTTTTCAGGCCGAAACCGGCATGGATACACTGCGGCAGCACACCGCCCAGGCGTTCATCGGTTTCCAGCAGGACGATATCCCGGCAGCCCCTGTCGTATGCGGCAATTGCCGCCGCCATTCCGCCGACGCCGCCGCCGACAATGGCCAGTGCATGATGCTCCGACCGTCTGGCCGTTTCGATCTTCTGTTGCATACTCGTTCACCCCCGCGTTTTTCCAATCAGGCATTCGGAGCCCGGCTCATCGTATCGGATGGTCTGCGGCTCTGTGTGCAGCTCTCTGGCCAGAATCCGGACAATTTTCGGCGTGCAGAAGCCGCCCTGGCATTCGCCCAGCGTTGCGCCGGTGCGGAGCTTGACGCCTTTGACGGTGCGGGCTCCGCAATTCCGGTGAATCGCATCGACAATCTGCGCTTCCGTCACCTGTTCACAGCGGCAGACGAGTGTGGTTTCGGCACCGCGGGACGCTTCATCGATGCGCAGGCGCCGGCGGCGCGGCGGGAGGAAGGTCTGTCTGCCCGATTTGGGGAGCGACAGGTATTCCGCGATCTGCCCGGCCAGCCGTTGGGCAATGGCCGGTGCGGAGGCCAGCCCCGGAGATTCGATGCAGGCGGCCTCAAAGAAGCCGTGTAGACCCTCGGCCTCGCCGATCACGAAATCGCCCGTGTCTCCCGTAGGGCGAATTCCGGCAAACGTATGAATCTGCAGCTCCGTCGGCAGGTGAACCGACAGGTAGCGGCTGGCCGTCTGCTTGACATAGGTCAGAGCGTCCACCGTTGTGCCGATGTCGTCGCGGTTTTCGCAGACCGTGCTGTCCGGGCCGATCATCACCCGACCGTGGATTTCCGGCGTAATCAGGACGCCCTTGCCCTTTTCCGTCGGGCAGGCAAAGACCACGTTGCGCACCAGACCGCCCGCTCGCCGATCCAGCACGACATACTGGCCGCGCTTGCCCGTGATGTGATAGGTTTTCGGCAGCAGCATCGCGTGAATTTCGTCGGCATGAACACCGGCGGCATTCACCACGGCAGACGCCCGGAAGGTCACGTCCCCCGCCGGTGTGCACGCCGTGACGCAAAAGCCGTCGCCTGTGGCCGTAATGGATGTGACGCGATGCTCTGTCGCCACACTTGCGCCGTGGTCGCAGGCGTTTTCTGCGGCGGCGATGGCGACCGTCCACGGTTCAATGATGGCGGACGCGGCACGGAGCGCACCGCAGACGTCGCCGGAAAGGTTGGGCTCGCGTTCCAGCACCTCCTGACGGGTGAGCAGCTGCAAATCGCGGACGCCGTTGGCCTGGCCACGCGCCAGCAGCGTTTCCAGCACCGGGATTTCCGCCGGCGAATAGGCCACCACCAGCGAATCTATTGGTTGATACGGGATGTCCAGGTTGCGCACCAGCTCCGGATACAGTGCAGCACCGAGGACGTTCATTTCCGCTTTTTTCGTGCCGGGAAGCGGATCAAATCCGGCATGGATAATGGCGCTGTTGGCACGTGTTGCGCCGGATGCCAGATCCGTCCCGGCTTCCAGCAGCAGCGCCGACGCGCCGGCTGCGGTCAGCGCCCGCAGCGTCAGTGCACCGACCGCACCCCCGCCAATCACAATGCAGTCATACTGTTTTGGTTTCATCAAATGCCCCTCCGACGGCAGTCGCACAAAAAAAGAACGCCCAAAAGCCCGTCCCGCTCCGGAACCGGCCTTTGTGCGTTCTCAATACTCTGCCGCAATTTATTTCGTTTGTCTTATTATATGCGTTTCCTTCGGTTTTGTCAAGAGGTTATGCGCCGAAATATTCGCGATACCGCTGGAGCACCTGTTCCGGCGTTGCAAAACCGGTCACGCCGATCTGCTGGATGGTGATGGAGGCGACGACGTTGCCGAGAACGGCGGCATCCTCCGGTGCTGCGCCGAGTGACAGCGCCAGCACGATGCCGGAGGCCGCAGAATCCCCGGCGCCGCAGATGTCGAACGGCCCCGGAACATTCAACGCCGACGCCGAGTGGATGCCCTCCGCGTCGAAGACCATGATGCCGTCCTTGCCGCGGGTCACGAAGACCGGGCGGTTGTTCTTGGCATACAGCTTCCGGCCGCAGTCAAACACCATGTCTCCGTCCGGCTCGCCCTCATAGTTCGGATCAATGGAGCGCACCACTTCAAAGTTGTTGCACTTGACGATGACGCCGGAGAAGAGGTGGATAAAGGCGCGGGAATCCGCATAGATCACGAGCTCCGGGCGCTCCGCTGCCAGCTCAAAGACGGCCTGCCGGACGGCGGAATTGATGACGCCGCAATCGGGCTCGACGAACTGATCGAGCACCAGCAGCGCATCCGAGGTGGCTGCACAGGCGCGCATATTGGCGATCACCTGTGCTTCGATGTCCTTGTCCATGGGTTTGAAGTTTTTGAAATCGAGGCGGTTCAGCTCCTCATAGCTGCCCGGCTCGCCGTACATCGGTTTGGTGTAGGTCGAGGTGCAGCGGTTCGGGTCACGAATCATGCCCGAGGTGTCCGCGCCCATCCGGTTCAGGACGTTGAGCAGCTCATAGCCCTCGCCGTCATCGCCGACGATGCCGACGCACTGCACCTGTGCCGTCAGGCCGCGCAGATTGGAAGCGACGTTGCCCGCGCCGCCCGCGTAAATCCCCTTGCCGATGACCTGATAGGCGGTCTTCCCGGTTTCCAGGGACGGTTCATCCAGCTTCGGATCGATATACAGATATTTGTCCAGGCAGAAATCGCCGACAACCGTGATTTTCGCCTGACTGGCACGCGCCATCAGTTCTTCAAGACGCTGCAGATTCATATTGTTACCTCCTGTTTGTGTGTCTGCCGACTGGTCTCTCAGCGGCCAAGAATGAAGTTCACCAGCCGCTCCGCGCATTCAAAGTCCGGAATGACCGTACCGGCACCGGCCTTCACAAGGCGGTCGCGTTTCCACTGATCGATGCCCATTTTCCGGGATTCATCGGTGGCGACGGCAACCGGATAGCCGCCGAGGTTGGAGACGAGTTCAATTTCCACGAAGCCGTCGCCGAAGCTGAGCAGCTCCGTCCCGTCGAGGTTATTCTCTGCGAGCAGGCGTTTGATGACCAGCTCTTTGGTGCACGAGGTGACGTGCTCATCCAGTGCGCCGTAAATGTTTCCGTCGAAGTATTTGTCCAGTCCGAGCAGCGCCGCTTCCTCGCGCACCTGCGGCTGATCGGTGCCGGAGGCGAGATACAGCGTCACACCGGCGCGCTTCAGTGCCTCCAGCAGCGGAACCGTTCCGCGGACAAGCAGGGATTCCGGATCGATGCTGCCGTTGGCCAGACCCTCGCGCCGATCCTTGATTTTTTCCATCAGGCGGCGCAGGTACTCCGTCTTATACGCCATCGGATCCTCCGGCGTACCGCCACG
>CAYUXI010000021.1:0-31952 GCA_964448855.1 uncultured Oscillospiraceae bacterium
ACTCCCGCCGAAGTTTTCAGAAAAAGTGTTGCACTTGCTTGACAATCTGCCCTGGGGAGGTTGCCCATTGTGGACGGCTTCGGGTGAAGGTGATGCCACAGGGTACTGCAATCCCTCGTCCCTCTTACACAAGGGAGGCTTTGGTTGCTGTCCGATGTTCACCGCTACAAATGATGTAAGGGAGCCTTTTTTTCGGGGGGCGAGGTGCTGCGGGTGGGATCTTCGAATAACAGAGCTCAGACAACAGAAATCCTTCAGGCGCTTTAGAACTTGCCCTTTGTAGGCGGCTTTTCGAATGCTGAACCGTAGAAAACAGCGGTCTGATTTCCGCAGGGCGCAAAAAAAATAACGCGGACAGAAAAACTGTCCGCGTTATTTGGTGATCCACCCGCGATTCGAACGCGGGACACCCTGCTTAAAAGGCAGGTGCTCTGCCAACTGAGCTAGTGGATCATATTCCGTTTTGACGGAAAAAGTGGCTGGGATGGCAGGACTCGAACCTGCGGATGCGGGAGTCAAAGTCCCGTGCCTTACCGACTTGGCGACATCCCAATATGGAACCGGCTTACAGAATCTGCAACACCGCCCGCAAAACGAATCCTTTTTTTGGAGCACACGCCGGCGGCTTCTGGCCGCCGGCGCGGCTATGGGGTGGGTAATCGGTCTCGAACCGATGACCCCCAGGGCCACAACCTGGTACTCTAACCAACTGAGCTATACCCACCATAGTGCGAGGAAACTGGTACGCCTGAAGGGACTCGAACCCCCGACCCACTGCTTAGAAGGCAGTTGCTCTATCCACCTGAGCTACAGGCGCATACATCCGGGCATCAGCTCTTCAATGTCCCTTTGGAGCGGGCGATGGGAATCGAACCCACGTTACCAGCTTGGAAGGCTGGAGTTCTACCATTGAACCACGCCCGCAAATCAACAAGCATTCAAGAACGCCTGTCTGCAGCCACATGAACAGGGCACTTAGCCGGGAACCATTGCGCTCACGTTTCATGACCTGATTATTTTACCACAAATCTTTTTACTTGTCAAGCCCCTTTCCCATTTCCTTTCAAAAAATTTTAGACAGCTTTTTTCACGGGAATACTGACGGAGCTGCACCTGAGATTTTTTCAAAATTCACCCGCGTATCTTTTCAGAGCGTTCCCCTGCTCTCTGATCGGCGCGGTATTTTTCGGTTTTCGACTTGTTTTGCAGCAGATTGCTCGGATTTTTTTCGTCAGTTTCGGAAAAGTGCTTGCATTCTTTACAATTTTAGTGTATCATATAGAAGTATAGTTATCGGCGGTACTGTCAGGCGGTATGTGGCGTCGATTTTGTCAAAGTTTGACCGCCGGAACGGAGTGCTCAGAATGCTTGGAGGAGACACCAGAAAATTCAATATTCCCGCTGACAGCGAGAGTGAAATGAAAATTCTACTGACAGCCGTCTATGACGCGCTGAAGGAAAAAGGCTATGATCCGATCAGTCAGATCGTCGGCTACCTCCTGTCTGAGGATCCCGGTTATATCACCAACCACAGAAATGCCCGCAGCATCATTCGCCACATTGATCGCGACGAGCTGCTTCAGGCACTTGTGAAAAATTATCTGGACGTGCAGTAGGCCGACTCCCCTGCGGTCTTTGTCACTGCGACCGAACTGCGGCTGTTTCTGTTTGATCAATCTGATGAAAATGGAGGATGACAACCCATATGGCTACCAACCAAAGCGCTCCGGCGTTTCTGACGTATAAGGGAAAGCCCCTGATTCGAAAAGATCAGGTTCTTTACCTTGGCAATCTGTCCGACCGTTACATGATTATGCTGCAAATTCTGGAGGAAACCGATGCATATGGCACGCGTGTTCCTTCCCGTGTGACTGTTTCTCTACAGCAGACCGATCCGAATGTGCGCGCAAGAGAACGGATTGTGAGAAAAAGCGAGAAAAAGAGTCTGTATGACGCCCTCGATCTCGGATCCATCTGGCTGCAGCGTGCGCTGGATGAAAAATTCTGATGCATTCCATGCTTGCCGGTATCGGTCAGGTGCTGTTCGGATGTCCCCTGCTTTTCCGGAGCGCATCGGCTGTGCCGGCTTTTTTCCACCTGATATGAGGAGTTTCTTATGCGTTTTACCAAAAGATGTATCAGCATTGTCCTGTTGACGGCGATGCTGGCAATTCCCGCCTTCGCCGACCAGTCCGGAACCGTAACCGGCAGCTATGTCTATCTCCGTTCCGGCCCCGGCACCAGCTATGCGCAGGTCGGCGCCTGCACCAAGGGAACCGTCGTCACGATTCTTTCCGCGCAGAACGGCTGGTATCAGGTCACTGTGAACGGTCTGACCGGCTACATCTCTGCCGATTATGTGTCGGCGGACAAAGCACCGGTTGTCCATCTATACGGCACGGTGACCGGTTCACTTGTCAACATCCGCGCCGGTGCCGGGACAGAGCACGCACGGGTCGCCCAGGCCAAAAAGGGCGATCGGGTTGAGCTGCTGTCGCTGGTCAACGGCTGGTATCAGGTTTCGACCGAAAACGGCCAGCTCGGCTACATTGCTGAGGATTATATCCGTCCGGATTCCGAAGCAACTACGACACCGGCCACCTCTGCGCCTGCAACCACGACCACCCCGCCCGCTGCTGAAACTACCGGCACAGTGACCGGCTCCGTTGTCAATCTGCGCTCCGCGCCGTCCACCTCCAGCACGATCGTTGCCACGGTTGTGAAAAATACGCAATTGACCGTTTTAGGCTCGGAATCCGGCTGGTATCGCGTGCGTTCCGGTTCTTCTACTGCCTACATTCACGGGGACTATCTGAAGCTCAACAGCACCTCTGTAACGCCTTCTACGCCCGCTCCTTCGACGCCGCCTGCTTCCACAGCTGCTCCGTCTGTCACGGCGCAGTACGTTGTTGTAACCGGTTCGGTTGTCAATTTGCGCTCGGAGGCATCCACCTCCAGCACCATTGTCGGCAAAGCCTATCAGGGTGAAAAATACCTGGTGGCAGCCGTCAGTGGCTCCTGGTATCGCGTAGTCGTCGGCGAACAGCTGGCCTACCTGCACGGCGATTATGTGCGCGCAGAAGCCGGCTCCAGCGTCGGAACGGCCGGTACGGTTACCGGTTCCGTCGTCAACGTCCGTGCCGGTGCTGCCACCTACCATGCACGCGTGGCGCAGCTGAAAAAAGGCGACCGGGTCACAGTTCTTGCTTCAGAGGACGGCTGGTATCGGATTTCGACAGAAAACGGCCAGCTCGGCTATGTCAGCGCGGATTATATTCAGCTGGATGCTCCGGCCACAACGACTGCGACAACGCCCGCCACGACGTTGGCGCCCTCTGAACCGGCACCCTCCGGCACGTCTTCGGAGCCGGGCAGCGTGACCGTTTCCCCGCTCGACGATACGGGGCTGATCACCGGCTCCTATGTCAATCTGCGGCAGGCTCCTTCGACGGAATCCGCCGTCCTGTCGCTGATCACGAAGGGTACCTATGTCCGTGTGACCGGTTCTGTGAACGACAAATGGTATCGTGTGACATACAACAACCTGACCGGCTATGTGGATGCCGGGTATCTGGAGCTTGGCGTTTCGTCGTACACGCGCCCTGTCTCCGGCATTGCCAGCGGGAATGACAGCGGACTGGTCTCCGGGATTGATTCCGGGACGGATGTCCAGGCGTTGGCCGTGCAGCTCTGTGAATTTGCCAAGACGCTGATCGGCACGCCCTATGTCTACGGCGGCAGTCTGCCGGAAACCGGCTTTGACTGTTCCGGATTCACCAAGTACGTCTATGCGCAATTTGGCATCACCATTCCGCGGATGCAGCAGTACAACGCCGGTACCCGCGTGACAAGAGATGCTTTGCAGCCGGGCGATCTCGTCTTCTTCCAGACGAACGGCGTTTCCATCAGTCATGTGGGGATGTACATCGGAGACGGGCTGTTCATTCATGCGCCCAGCCCCGGCCGCACCGTCTGTCTGACCTTGATGGATTCCGATTATTATTCTTCCCGATTTGTCTGTGCCACCCGGATTCTCGGGTAAGTCCATCAAAAAACAGGGTCACATCCGTTTGGATGCGACCCTGTTTTGTTTGGTTCAGTCTCTCCTGCGGTTCAGGCGGGACAGGTAATACAAAATCTGCATAAAGGACGTGAAGAGTGCGGCGACATACGTCATAGCAGCGGCGCGAAGCACCTTTTTGGCACCGGACAGATCGTTCTCGCTCATGCCGCCAGTCTGTGCGAGTGCGCGCATTGCGCGGCGTGACGCGTTGAATTCGACAGGCAGCGTGATCAGCTGGAACAGTGCCATCAGGATAAAGGCGGCGACACCGGCTAGGTAGAGCTGCACCATGCTGAAGATCAGTCCCGCCATGATCAGGTAGGGTGCCAGCGTGGAGCCGATGTTACAGACCGGGATGATCGCGTTTCGCAGGGCAAGCGGACGGTATCCGGTTGCATGCTGGACGGCGTGACCGGCTTCATGTGCGGCAACGCCGACTGCGCTGACCGTGGACGCATCATATACGCCGTCGGACAGGCGGATCGTCTGCGAACGCGGGTCGTAATGGTCGGTGAGCTGCCCCTGAACGCGTTCGATGCGCACATGGCGCAGGCCGTTTGCATCCAGAATGGCGCGGGCGGCATCGCACCCGGTCATTCCTTTGGAGTTCCAGACCTTCTGATATTCCGAAAAAGTCGATTTGACGGAGAGCTGTGCCCACAGGGCAAACAGAATGGCCGGGAGCATAAAGACAATATAGCTGTAGGAATACACAGCAGCGCCTCCTTTTGTGGTTTCTGCAGGATATGATACCGTTTTTTTGGCACGAATTCAAGCGTATTTTGTAAATAATCTCATCGGGCCTCTGTTTGCATAGCATTGGAGCCTTTCGGAAAGAATAGGGTCAGACAGAAAGGGGTGGTTTGCGCATGGAATGCACCGTTTTCGGCTGTCACAGGCTGGCGCTGTCAGCCCGTCTGAAGCCGATGCTGGCTGTTGGTGTGGCCAATGAGCTACCGTCTGCTGACGGCATTCTACTCCGGGACGAGGCGGCGGCGCAGCAGATTCTGATCGTCTCCGGCGGTTCTTATTGGTTGCGGCGGTTTCCGACGGCCTGCATCGTTTCCTGCGGGATGTCTTCGCGGGACAGTGTCAGCTGTTCGAGCATTTCCGGCAATCGCGCTTCCGTTTCCGTGATGCGGGAGCTGCCGGTGATCACAGGCGGGCGTCTGGACGTACAGGAAATCTGCGTTCCGCTGCGCGCTCCATTTTCGGCTGAGCTGTTGGCGATTGCCATGGCTGCGCTTTTATGCGCCGGGCGTTCTCCTGAAGAAATCGTCGCGCAGCCGTTCTGAAAGGACACCCGTCCCTCATATATATCTCTCAAATACATGATTGAGGATGTGAATTGAGGATGACTGCCGGGTTTTATGAAAGCGACCGGAACGAAGCGCACCTTTGCGGAATCGTCACGGATGCGCCCGTTTTTTCCCACAACGCCGCAGAGCAGGCGTTTTTCACCTTTCCGATTGCTGCTGCAAGGCTTTCGGGGCATCAGGACGTTTTGAATGTGATCCTCCCCTCGACGGTGTGCCCTGCAAATGCGCTGTCGGGCGGCGATCTGATTGAGCTGGACGGAACGCTGCGTTCCAGAAATATTCACGACGGCGGGAAATACCGTCTGATTTTGACGGTATTTGCGCAAAAGATCGCGAAAGCGGAGCAAATTGAGCCGTACAACACGGTTTTTCTGGAGGGCAGCATCTGCAAGCCGCCAGTCTACCGCGTGACGCCCTTGGGGCGGGAGGTCTGTGACATCATGCTGGCCGTCCGGCGGCGGTACGGTCGAGCCGACTTTCTGCCGTTGATTGCATGGGGACGCAACGCCGTCGCATCGCGGGAGCTGGCTGTCGGTGACCGCATTCGCTGCGAAGGGCGTTTTCAGAGCCGCGTGTACACCAAGCTGGTCGATGGCGTTGGGATGGAGCGCACCGCCTATGAGGTTTCCGTCTCATCGTTGGAGCGCTGTCCGCCGCCCAGTTCGCTCTGAAGCACCGGCGCGGACAAACAATCCCTGTGGCTTCCGGTCATTACCAATCGGAGGTCACAGGGATTTGTCGATTGATTAGCTGCCTTTTCCGTCCAGCAAATCGTCGATGGTTTGTCGGATGACTTCATAGTCCACCTTTGGCAGCAGGTAGGATTGTCGTGCGCCCTCCTCCGCGTGCCAGTGGGTGACCATGTCCTGATCGACGGTGATGCGGCCGAATGCGTGCGGATACCAGTATCGTCCCGGGCGGACGGCTTCCAGCACGGCGGTATGATCCCAGCTACAGCGCCCGGTATCGCGGTTATGGAGCTGATACGCGGCGGCAACGGGGTCGCCCGGCGCTGCCCGTCCGGCATACCCGACCATCGTGACCAGGTAGGTGCCGATTTCATAGCTGGACAGCATCAGCTCCCCCGGCCATTCGGCGAAAACAAGGGAGGCATCTTCATAGCCGCTGCCGCGGATGTTGTACTCCCAGGTCATGACGTGATGCGTTGGGTTGCCGCTTTCATACAGCACCATCGGCCAGGTCTCAAAGAATCGGCCGCCCATCAGAACCGTCCGACAGATTTTCCGGGCGATCAGCTCCTTGCCCGTCCACGGCGAAAGCGCATCGGCGCCGCTGCGCAGCAGTCTCGCCATGGACGACATGGCACCGGTCACGACCAGCGTCACGCTTTGATCATCTGCGGCAGCCAGTGTGCCGCGAAGGACGGTCAGGGAATCCTCCGGCTCGTCTTTTGTCTGATACGCTTCCGGCGGATAGCGGTTCGGGAAGTGTTCGCAGAGGTGTGCTGCATAGACACCGGCCGGATTCGCAACCGGTTCCTGAGACAGCTGGATGCCGACCGGCACGGTGCGGCCGAAAAACCGGTTCACCGCATCGATGCAGCCCGCATAATACCGACCGTTATAGCAGTGCGTCACGGCCAGCAGCTCCGCCTCACCGCAGTCACAGAGGCGGTGGATGAGTGCCAGTGCTCCGGCATCGTCGCAGTCTCCGCCAATGTCCGTATCAAAAATGAGCTTGGTTCGGTGCTTCTGTTCCATACAGGCTCCTCCCTGCCCCATTGGGGCAAACAGACAAATACAGCCGTCCGGCGCAGCGGACGGCTGTATCATGGATTGGTTTACGTTTCAGCCATCCGGATTACAGATGGAATTCGACGACCTGGCCCTCTTCGACGGAACGGAAGCATTCTTCCATCACGCGCATGACCTTCATCATTTCTGCATGGGTGACCAGCTGCGTTTCCTCGCCGTCAATTGCCTTGCAGAAGTTGCGGTAATAATCATGGACGTCGCTCGTCGGGCGCTCCATTTCATATGTATCGACGGTCACGCTGTCACGCGGTGCCATGGTCTTGGTCAGGCCGGCAGCGGTCTGCACCGGAACGACGTCGCTTTCGTGCCAGGCTTTGCAGCGCACCAGCTTGCAGTTTTCGCGCCAGTCTTCGATCATGGCAGAGCCTTTTTCCGCACGGAGGTAGAAGCGCGGCATCGAGATGAAGTTATAGGTGCCGACCTCGACATAGGCCTCCTGGCCGCCTTCAAAGGTCAGCGTCAGCTTGAAGCCGTCATCGACTTCGCTGTTCGTCAGGTGGTCAAAGCGGCAGTAAACCGTTTTGATGTCGGCTTTGAAGATCTGGAGAATCTGGTCAACCAGATGGACACCCCAGTCATAGAGCATTCCGCCGCCATGCTCCTTTTCGCCGCGCCAGTCGCTCGGAATGCCGCGGGAGCCGTGGATTCTGGATTCGATGTTGAAGACCTTGCCCAGTTCGCCGGAGTCGTAGATTTTCTTCATGGCCAGGAAATCGACATCCCAGCGGCGGTTCTGGTGAACGGAGAAAACCCGGTGATTCCGCTCGGAAGCGGCGATCATTTCGGACAGGTCTGCGCTGGACAGTGTGACCGGTTTTTCGGAAATGACATTTTTCCCGGCATCCAGCGCTGCAATGGCGATTTCTTTATGGAAATCGTTCGGGACGGCAATCGTGACGAGATCGACCTTCGGATCCGACAGGACGGCCTCCAGGGAGTCATAGGCAAAAATGCCGCGGCTTCTGGCCAGTTCGCATTTTGCGGGGTTGATGTCATAAATGCCGGAAAGATGGACACAGTCACTTGTCTGAGCGTGCTGCACATGCCAGCCACCCATTCCGCCGTAACCAATGACAACAAGATTCTTTTTCATACGTGTTTGAACGCTCCTTTTATCTGTTCATGACCTGACAGGCGATCATCTTTATTATACCAGTTTTCCGTTTTTTGTCAAGTTATTGCCCCGACAAAAAGCGAATTGTTTCCGACGCTGCTGCGCGGACGCCGTCTGTCAACGGCAGCTCGGCCGTGCCTGCAATGGAAAGGCTGCATCGGCCGGTTGGAATCAGGATTTTTCGGGCGCAGCTGGTCGCCACCGCATAGGCCATACGCGGGGTCACTTCGCCGAGCAGCGAGTTGGCCGCGATGATGCCGACCGGGCCGAGGATGACATCGGCATCCGCACAATTGACTGCCACCGGGTTTTCACCGGTTGCACCCTGCGGTGCGCCGGCCTTCAGCATGGCCGCAGTCGCGATGGTGTTGGTTCCGATGGCGATCAGGGTGTGGGCATTTTCGGCAAACAAGCCCGTAGACATCAGCTGTTCCACGAGGAGCTTACCGATTCGGCCGCCCTGGCCGTCGAGGACAAGAACCTTCATGGCTGCACCTCCGGTTCTGCACGCCGGTACACGGCGATCACGTTTTCAGTCTTTGTCAGCAGCTGATAGCCCTTTCTTTCTGCTGACGCCAGCTTTCTCGCTTTGGCGGCATCCTCTCCAAATCGGAGGTCGAAGACGAGATACTCCGTTTCGTTCTTCGAGGGATACTCGAAGATCAGGTCGCGCTTTGCCAGGTGCGCGACCAGGAAGGTATCGGCGGCCACGGATGCATCGGCCGGAATCAGCGTCAGGGCATCATCGATGGTTTCGCGGGTTTCGGCGTTTTGGAGATAGGACGGGACAAGCCAGGTATACGGGAGGTCAACCGAAGTAAACAGCAGCAGCGACGCCATGGCGGCACCGCACAGGCTCTGGTATCCGATGTGCTCCGGCAGATCAGCGAGGTTCAGAACCGCCGCGTAAAAGAGCAGCGCCCCGGAGCCATAGGTATACTGGAACCGGACGGAGTACTGATACTGATAATCCGTCATGAGGTTGACGAGAATCAGTGGGATGAGCAGAATCAGCCGCGCCGGGCGTTTGGTGATCAACGGCAGGAAGAGCAGCGGGAGCAGCATTTGCAGCACGAAGACCAGCTTCTCCGCCGTCAGGCACTCGGCCATGACGCGCATGGGTTCCGTAAAAACGGCGGTCAGAACGCCGATGAGGCCGTCCTTTGAGATATTCTCATAGCGCCAGGTCATGGCACCCGTCCCAAACGATTCCAGCAGGGTGAGTGCAAATATGAAATAGGCCACTGCACCGAGAAACAGGGCGGCACCGCGCTTCCAGTCCCGTCGGTCGAGCGCCAGGTAGAGCCCCAGTACCGCCACGTAAACCGGTGCATCCTCTTTGACGAGCAGCGTCAGACCGGCAAACAGGAAGGTGAGCGGAAAATGACCCGACTCATAGCAGCAGACGGTCGAGAGGAGCAAAAGCGGCAGAAATTTGTTCTCATGCAGATCATAAAAGCAGCCGCCCGAAAATGCGGGATACGCCAGATACGCCACCGCCAGCAGCAGAATCAGGAACGGGCGAACGCCGCGCTTTTTAGCCAGCTTGCAGAGCGGAATCACGCCGCAGGCGATCAGCGCAGCCTGCACAACGAGCAGTGTGACCGGTGACGGAAACACGGCATAAAACGGCAGCATGAGATAGTAAATGGGTGAAATATGCACATCAAAGTGGGAAATGACCGCATCGCGCTCACACGAGACCGTCTGCGACAAATCCTCACGCATATGATGGAACATATTGGAAAAGATGCCAAAATCGAAATTCGGGCTGTAATATTGCAGATAGCGCAGGGCGGTCAGCCCGGCCAGAAACACAAACAGCAGGACGGCCAGTCCGGCAATCCAGCGTTTTGTGGCGCGCCAGCTGAGGTTCGGTGCGGTTTTGGAGAGCCGACCGTTGGCAAACAGGATGCCGCCGACGAGCAGCAGACAGACCAGAACCGTCAGGCAAAAATAGAAATCGCTGTTCTGTGCCACATGGGTAAACGCAGTGACAAGCAGTGTGCCGATCAGAATCGGCACATCCGGCGTTGTGCGGTGAAACAGCGACGGCACGACGCTGAACGCGATGAAGCACGTCACCGTCATCAGGGCGGTCGTCAACAAACCGGAGGTCAGCGGCAGCAGATCAACAGCCGTGACGGCCAGCAGCCACGCGGAAACCGCCCGAAGCAGGCAGCGCTCCACCGGGTGGAGTGTTTGGGTTTGGTTCATATTTCATGTTCCTCCGCCGACTTGCGACCCTTCCACTCTATTATATCGCAGGAGCGCTGAATTTGCAAGGGTGCGATTGTAAATTTTTCGCGTCATCCCCCGAGATTCTGTCGATATCGCGCAGATGGCGCGCATCGTTCAGGATTTCCAGGCGTGGAATGGCGCAGTTTCCGGCAGAAGCCTGCAGCGTCACCACGGTCACGGAGGTCAACTCCGGCTGGCACATGGTGCAGAAATAGGCAAACGGCAGGCTCAGCAGATGGGACACCGCCACGGCGGAAGACCCACCGTGGCTGAAAACGGCAATCGTCTCCGGCGCTTCCCGCGTGAAGCGGTACAGCCGTCCCTCCCGAACCACGCCGTGCTGCTCGGCCAGCAGTCGGTCAAAGGCAGGTGGAATGGAATCGACGTATTCCAGCACCTGATTCGTTTGAAAATAGCGGTGATTGCACCAGGTGCCGTCGAACAACGCCGCATCGTCTGCAAGGCGCATGGCGTCGGCGCAGTCCCACGGATGGCCATTTCGGTACAGCTCCGGTTCCCCGCCCCAGCTGATTTCACGCATGAAATCCAGTCGGGTATACGGCAGGCCGAGGCGTTCCGCCGTATATCCAGCGGTTTCGAGTGCGCGGCCACAGGTCGAGGCGTAAATTTTCACGATGCCTTCACCGTCGAGCCGTTCGGCCACCCGTTTGGCTTGCAGGTGTCCCAGCGGCGTCAGGCAGTCCTGCGCATAATTTGGGTCGCCGTGACGGACAAAAACGATTCTCATAGGCGCAGACCTACTCTCTGCTTGCGC
The DNA here is from genome assembly GCA_964448855.1 of uncultured Oscillospiraceae bacterium. Taxonomy (GTDB): domain Bacteria; phylum Bacillota; class Clostridia; order Oscillospirales; family QAMX01; genus QAMX01. The sequence goes on from CAYUXI010000021.1 coordinate 11,288, forward strand.
ACGGAATGGCGCCATACCGTGCAGCCAGCATGGCCACCGTTTCCGGTGCCATTTGGCCGCACTGCATCAGCGCCCGCCCCTGATAGACGCGGAGCGCCTGTTCCATCCGGTCAGCATCCTCCGTGCAGAAGCAGACCGGGTTCATCAGCTGGAAGCCGTTTTCGATCAGGTCGGAGATATCGTCATCCCCGTGCAGAGCGATCACGACGACTTCATCCTCATCGGCTTCGCAGTCCAGAATCGCATCCGCCAGCTCGCCGGGTGCATTGATCGGCGCTCCGATCGGCTGCAGCCCGTTCAGGTCAAAGGTGGCTTTTTCGGTAGCCAAGAGGGTTTCCTCCGGCATGGCCGGCTGTTTCGGCGCTGTCACCGCTGCCGACAGTGCGGCGATATGTGCCGGTTCCGTCCCGCAGCAGCCGCCGATCAGCGCAGCGCCAGCCGCGGCAAAGCGCGGTGCATAGGCGGCGAACACTTCCGGCGTCATATGGTAGTGTGCCGTGCCGTCCGGCAGAGTTTCCGGCAGACCGGCGTTGGGCTTGGCCAGCAACGGGATTTTGGCATGGGGTGTCAGCTGTTCGAGAATTTCCGCGATTTCAGCCGGGCCGTTGGAGCAGTTGATTCCGAATGCATCCGCGCCCATGCTCTGCATGACGGTCAGCGCGGTCAGCGGATCCGTTCCACCCAGCATCCGGCCGTTGGATTCCACGGTGATGGAGGCGATGAACGGCTTCTGAGAGACGCTGCGGACAGCCAGTAGCGCCGCTCTGGCTTCAAACAGCTGGGTCAACGTTTCAGCCACAAAGAAATCGACGCCTGCCTCTTCCAGTGCAAGTGCCTGTTCGCGGTAAATTTCCACGATTTCCTCAAAGGTATAGTTGCCGAACGGTTCAATAAACTGGCCGAGCGACGACAGGTTGCCGCCGACTGCCGCATCCTCGCCGACGGCTTTGCGGGACAGGCTGACCAGCTCCCGGTTCATTTCGGCGGTATGATCTTCCAGACCGTATTGGTGCAGCTTGACGCGGTTTGCGCCGAACGTCGGCGCATAGACGGCGTTGGAGCCAGCCTGAACGAATCTGCGCTGCAGGTCGATCAGTGCATCCGGGTGCTCCAGCACCCACTGCTCCGGGCAAACACCGGACGACATCCCGGCCTTTTGCAGGTTCATGCCGGTGGAGCCATCCAGAATGACAGGGCGGTCTGTGAATTGAGAGGGGTGAAAGTGCATGGTTGAATCTCCTTTATGTGGCGGGGCTTACATCTGTTCGGGGGCAGAGATTTTCAAGAGGGAGAGGACATTTTTCAGCACGGCGCGTGTCGTATCCGCCAGTGTCAGGCGGGCGCAGGCGACGCGCGGCTCTGCCGATTTGATATTCACTTCGGTGTAGAAGCTGTGGAACGCGGTGGCCAGGTCGATCAGGTATTTGGTCATCCGGTACGGTTCCAGGTCGCGGGCGGCCAGGCGGATTTCTTCCGGCAGCATGGCAATCTGCTTGATCAGCAGCCGTTCGGACGGTTCAGACAGCAGCGACAGATCCAGCTTTTCCACAGCCGTCGGCGACAGGCCGTTTTCCGCCAGCTTTTTCAGGAGCGAACAGATGCGGGCGTGCGCATACTGGACGTAATAGACAGGGTTATCGCTGTCTTCGCGGACAGCGAGGTCGAGGTCGAATTCCAGATGGGTACCGCACTGACGCATATTGAAGAAGAAGCGGGCGGCATCGACGCTGATTTCGTCGAGCAGGTTGGAGAGCGAGATCATTTTGCCCGTGCGTTTGGACATCCGGACAGATTCGCCGTTCTGCTTCAGGTCAACCAGCTGGAAGAGGATGAACTTGAGACGTTCCTCTTCAACGCCCAGCGCGCGGATACCGGCGCGGAAGCGGACGGTGTGGCCGTGGTGGTCGGCACCGAGTGCGTCGATGACCTGATCGAAGCCGCGTTCGCAGAGCTTATTGCGGTGATAGGCGATATCGACGGCGTAATAGGTATAGAAGCCGTTGGATTTGACCATGACCTCGTCCTTTTCGGCGCCGAATTCGGTCGCCTTGAACCAGCGGGCACCGTCCTTTTCATAGAGGACGCCCAGTTGGTCGAGCAGGTCGATGGTTTCGCGGACGTAGCCGCTGTCGTGCAGGGAGGATTCATAGAACCAGCAGTCATAATGGATATTATAGCGTGCCAGGTCTTTTTTCATCCGCTCAATATTTTTCTTCAGGCCGAAAATCTGCATATCGTTGCGGCGGGTTTCCGGATCGGCCGACAGGTAGGTATCACCATAGAGATCGACCAGCTCTTCGGCCAGCGCCTTGATATCGTCGCCGTGATAGCCGTTTTCCGGGAATTCCACACTGTCCTCACCGCGGAGGCGCTGGATATAGCGCGCTTCGATCGATTTGGCAAAATTATCGACCTGATTGCCCGCGTCATTGACGTAGAATTCGCGCCAGGCCTGATAGCCCGCTCTGTCCAGTACGGATGCGATGGTATCGCCGATGACGCCGCCGCGGGCGTTGCCCAGGTGCATCGGGCCAGTCGGGTTGGCCGAGACGAATTCCACCATGACGCGTTTGCCACCACCGATGTTATCCTGACCGTAGCGGTCGCCGCCGGCTTCGGCCGATTCAATGACGGAATGATACCACGCATCGCTGAACCGGGCATTCAAAAAGCCGGGGCCGGCTGCGAAATATTCAGTAAACAGCTCATTTTCCGCCATGTGGTGCAGAAGGATTTCTGCAATTTTTTTCGGCGATTGATGCAGTGCTTTTGCGGCAGACAGTGCAAATGTGGAAGAAAGATCACCGTTTTGGAGGTCACGCGGAACCTCGACGGCCGGACGTGCCGGTTCGGCCTCCGGCAGTTCACCCGCTGCAGCTGCCGCACGATAAGCGTCATAGACGAGTGTTTCAAAGGTTTCTTTGGCCGTTTTATACATATTATTTTGTATCATCTGTCATTTCCCCTGTTATCAAGATGTTTTATGTTTCCGATTTGGCAGTGATGGTCAGCTCCAGCCGATGCTGTTCCGGGTCGGAGCCGTCCATATGCAATTCATAGCGTAGCGCTGCTACCCAGCCCTTCGCCGTTTCCCGGCCGGTCAGGCGTTTCGTCTGAAGGCGGAAGCCAATCTGGCCGAATGGCGTCCGGTACGAGCCGAGAAACAGCTGGCCCGGAGCAAAGTGCATTTCTGTCGAGTAGGTGCCGGTTCGCTTCATTTGCACGGAGTCGGGTGCAAACCGCAGCTCCGTCCGGCTGTCGTCCATTCCGGGTTCCCGATACGTCAGAATCCGGCATCCGGTCTGCTCCGTGACCGTACCCTGTGCGGTGCTTGAGAGTCCGTCCGCACAGATCCGGACATCCACGGGCACAACCCGTCCGTTCTGTTCAATATTGTTCGATATCGATTCGTTCACAGAGGTCATCCACATCCATTTCCAGGAAACTTCTGGCGCGGGTTGAAAATCCGTCATCCGTGTCGCTGACGTAGAGGTGCAGCGTCCCCTGCCGTTCCGGCGCTGCGTATGTGCCGTCCGCTTTCTGTTGGGTGGCAAGGCATTTGGCCGCCTCTGCGCCCGGATCGATCAGCGTCATGCGTCCATCGGTGAGCGTTCGAATGGCGTCGGCCAGGAGCGGATAGTGTGTGCAGCCGAGAATCAGCGTATCGGCCTGAAACGCCTGAATCGGTTCCAGATATTCCTGCAGCACGGTGCGGACGACGAGATCATCCGCAGACCAGCGGCCGTTTTCGACCAGATGCACCAGCAGCGGACACGCCACGCTGTGCGAGGTCATGGCGGGAGCCTGTTCCTCGATCATGCGGGCATAGACGCCGGAGCGAATGGAGGCTGCCGTCCCAATGACGCCGATGCGGCCGTTTTTTGTGGCGCGAATCGCGGCCGGGACAGCCGCATCAATGACGCCCTGCAGCGGAATCCGATACCGGTTGCGGAGAAGCTCCAGTGCAACGGCGCTGACGGTGCCGCAGGCGACCACGACGCGTTTGATGTTGTGGCTGAGCAGGAAGTTCATATCCGAGACGGCATACCGGCGAATGGTTTCCGCCGAGCGGCTGCCATACGGCAGGCGGCCGGTGTCGCCGAAATAAATCAGGTCTTCATTTGGCAGGAGTCTGCGGAGCTGTTTCACCGCGGTCAGGCCACCAAGTCCGCTGTCAAAGACGCCGATCGGGCGATTATCCATGGCGGACACATCCTCCCTGCCGTGCCATGGCTGCCTCGATCAGTCGGGTGATCATTTCCCGGTTGGAGATGCCGATGCGTTCGATCAGCTTGGGATACATACTGATGCTGGTGAAGCCCGGAAGGGTATTGATCTCGTTGAAGATGACCTGTTGATCGCGTTTTCTCAGGAAAAAGTCCACGCGAGAGAGGCCTCTGCAGTTCAGCAGGCGGAAAATACGGGCTGCCAGGCTTTGCAGCTCCTTCACGGCCTCTGCGGGAATCGGCGGGTCAAAAATCACCTGGCTGGATTCGTCGTTGTATTTGGCGTCATAGGAGTAGAATTCCTGTGTCGGGACGATCTGTCCGACGCCGGAGACGAGTTCGGCGCGGTCGCCGAGGACGGCAGTTTCCAGCTCCAGCCCGTCGATGAATTCTTCGACCAGGATGCGGCTGTCAAACCGGCGGGCTTCCCGGATGCCCGCTACGAGTTCCTCATGGTTTTTCGCCTTGCTGACGCCGACGGAGGAGCCGGTATTGGCGGGCTTCACGAAGACCGGGTACGCAAACCGTTCCTCCACCCGCGCTGCGGCGTCTTCGGCCGATTCATCAGGATCCGTGACAGCCACCCATGCTGCCTGCGGAATGCCCTCGGACGCGCAGACGATTTTCGTATAAATTTTATCCATGCAGAGCGCCGATGCGGCAATCCCGCTGCCGACGAACGGAATGCCCGCCAATGTCAGCAGCCCCTGAATGCTGCCGTCTTCGCCGTTTTCGCCGTGGAGAACCGGGAAGATGCAATCCGGGTGCAGCCACGTTTCGCCGACCAGAAGGCCGCTGGCCGCGCCGGAGGCGGCCGGTGAGACGAGCACCGGGCGATTGTCCGGCAGCGTTTCCCATGCGCCGGAACGCACCAGCTCCGCATCGTCGGCGGTCAGCATCCAGACCCCGTCCTTGCGGATACCGATGGGCAGAACCTGAAAACGGGTGCGGTCGATATGTTCCAAAACCATTGCGCCGGAGCGGCAGGACACCTCATGTTCCGGTGAGACGCCGCCAAAAAGGACGCAGATCAATTGTTGACTCATTGCAAACAGTTTCTCCTTTCTGATACGCAGGAAAGAATCCGATGGACGCAGCTTGACAATTCGGCGTCCGAATCGTACAATATAAAAGAAAAGGCAGCCACGGCCCTGTCCGTTTCCGTGGTGGCCGTGCCATGGATTTCAAGGTTGAGGGAGGGTTTCTGATGGGCAATCAGAACGCAGAAGAATTTCTGGATCTCTACAAGCAGCTGGAAACCGCCGCCGTGCGCGTCGTCGGCAAGGACGGCCGCGGCAGCAGCATCGTACGGCTGGCGAAGCACCCGCGTTTTTCCGACCACCAGAATGAATTGGACTGCTGTCGGGAGATTCGCAATCTGCTGTCCCACGAGGTGCGCATTGAGGGCGATTTTGCCGTATGCCCCAGCGACCGCGCCATTGCGTTTCTGCGGCAGATGCTCTCTCGAATTGAGCAGCCGCCGCTGGCGATTTCCCGCGCTGCGCTGCGCAATCGGCTGCTGGTGGCGCAGCCGGAGGATTCCGTCCTCGCGCTGGCGCATCAGATGCAGGTGCGGTGCATCAGCCATGTGCCGCTTTTGTCAGACGGTATGGTGACCGGCGTTTTCTCGGAAAATGTCATTTTTGAAGCCATGCTGCATCGTCGGCACGTGCAGATTACGGAGGAAACGCCGCTGTCTGTTTTTGCCGACTTTCTCGCCCTGACGCGGACGCTTGGAAAAACGTATCAGTTTTTGCCGGAATCTGCGACACTCGACGAGGCCAGCGAGCTGTTTTCGCAGTCTGCACACAGAAAAGAGCCCAAGCTGAAGCTGCTCTTTCTGACAAAAAGCGGCCGAACGGACGAACCCCTGCTCGGCCTGCTTTCGCCATATGACGTGCTTGACCGCGGCTGAAAGCTTTCAGCCGCGGTTTTCGTCACGCATTTATTTTTGAAGGGAACGATACCGTTCTGTCAGGATTTCAATGACGTGTGCCACTGCATCCTCTTCATTGGAGCGCACCACATGATCAGCGCAGGCCATGGCGAATTCATCGCCGTTTGCCGGGACGAAGGCCAGATTGGCGGCGCGGAGCATTTCGACGTCGTTATATCCGTCGCCGACGGCGTAGACATTTTCGCGCTGAATGCCGAGGTAGTCCGCCAGCTTGAGCAGTGCAGTTCCCTTATCGACGCCCTTTTTCAGGACTTCCAGATAGCCGCCGTCGGTCGGCAGGAAGCTGATCTCCGGGTAGTTGGCAGCCAGGAAGCGCTGTGCCGCTGCGACGTCTGCTTTGTCGCCGCCCAGCATGACCTTGGCCCACGGGCGCGGCGCATCGGCCGGATCGTCAATCGGTGCGAACGGAATCCCCTGGCTGGTGAAATGGCGTTCCGAGCGCTCTGAAAGGTGGACGGCAAAGCCCTGATCGAACGGGTACATTTCAATGGCCAGATGCGGGAACTCGCGGGCAATGGCGCGCATCGGTTCAACGCCTTCGTCGCCGATGCCGTCGAACACGGCGATTTTCTGTTCCGTGTAGTCATAGGCCATACCGCCGTTGGCCAGCAGAACCGGCGCATTGATGATATCCGGGGAGTAGGAATGGAAGCCCAGATAGCTTCGGCCTGTCGAGACCGTGAAGCGGCCACCATTGGCAATAAAGAATTTGAGCGCTTCGCGCACGCCTTCCGTTACATTTTTCGTAGCAGGCACAAGTGTGCCGTCATAATCGCTTGCAAGCAGAACGCCATCAAACAGCATAAAGATCCTCCATCGTCAGAATTCCTCAATTTTACCTACCTATTATACAACAAAACGGCGTTCTTGGCAAGGGGCGGCACGAAAAAGCTGACGGATTTATCCGCAACAGGCATGAATCAGCGAGTCGGCCAGTCGATTCAGGCCGTCATCGTCGGTATACGGGCGATACACGGCTTCCAGCTGATCGTGCAGTCGGCGTGCTTCCGCCAGGCAGTCGCAGCCGTCCTCCAGGAGTGCCTCTCCGGCGCGGCGCAGGATTTTGAGGCGGGTTCGGCTTTTTTTCAGGATGTCCGGCGCAATCGCGTCATCCAGGCGAATGTTCCGGACATCCGTTGCATCCTCCAGCAGTCCGTCTCTCCGCACGGCGATTTCCAGACCGGCTTCCGGAACGGCGACGGCAATCAGACGTGCCGGAACCAGTGGGTCATAGAAGGCCCAGGCTTCGTACCCGTTCTCCCCCGCCGTTTCGAGAATCGGCGACAGCAGAAACGGTGACAGGCCAAAGCGATCCCATACGGCGACTCTCCGGACAGTCATCCCGGCCGAGGCGACCAGCGCATCCAGCGATTTCGGGAAGGCGATCACGCCGTCCGGGGTGATGCCGGACAGGAAGCGTTTTTTGACCAGGTGGCTGGTCGTATGGCGCCGCTGCGGCAGATATTTGCGTCCCAGCGATCGGCCACGCTGATTCAGGCGTGCCGTGTCCACGCCGCCCAGCACGAGTGACAGTGAGGCGCTGACGGCGCTGTACGCGCCATTCAGCCGCTTGCGCGCTGCTTCATGGCAGCTGCGAACCTCGCCGGTCAACGATTCGATGGTTTCGCGGGCAGTCGCAACGGTTTCCGAAACGTATGGCGAGAGCGAAACATAGCGTTCCAGTGCGCCGTGGAAGCTCGCCTCCCGCGCATGGGGCGGTGTCGCGTCGATGATGGCGGTTCCGGTTTCCACGATTCGCACAGCATCCAACGACGACGGATCGGACGGGCAGGCAATTTCCTCCACCCGGTATCCCTTCCCTTCCGCTGCGGCTGCGACCTTTCGCATCAGTGTGGATTTTCCGTTTCCGGCTCCGCCCTTCAGGAGAAAGACGCGGGTCATCTCGCTGGGGTCGTAGAAGGAATCAAAGTAGGAATAAAAGCCCCGTCCGGAGTTGGAGCCAATAAAAAATCGGTGTTTCTGACGGTTCTGCATAGGCCATCTCCGTTCTGAAAAAGATTTGTTTTTCCCTTCAGACTATGCGAAAGAGCAGAAAAGCGTGAATTCTGCCGGCTCTAATTATCACAATTTGTCATTGAAAAACGTATCATACTGTGGTAGAATAAAGGATAAAATGAGTGTTTTGCGCGGTGTCCCCGCGCAGCAGGTTCAGGAGGCTTCGCTTCGCCCGCTGCCGAACGGAGCTTTTTTCAAATCGACCGGTCTGATTTTTTCAGGCAGCGGAGAAATGGGGATCTTTCATGAAAGTCATCAAGTTCGGCGGTTCATCTCTCGCCGACGATATTCAGATAAAAAAAGTGGCCAACGTCATCGTCTCCGACCCGGAGCGGCGCGTTGTGGTCGTTTCTGCGCCGGGCAAGGGCGTGCATGATCCGGAAAAAGTGACCGATATGCTGATTCGCGTCGCCAACGTCACGCTGGAACAGGGTGTGGAGGCCGGCCGTGTCGAGCTGGAGCTCATCATTCGCCGTTATGCCGCCATTGCGGAAAAGCTCGGCGTCCCGGAGGTCATGGAACGGATTGCGCCGGATCTCTCCGCGCTTTTGGACGCGGATCTCTCCCATCCGGCTGCCTTTACAGACGCCTGCAAAGCAGCCGGTGAGGACAACTCCGCCAAGCTGGTTGCTGCCTATCTGACGAGCATCGGCCACCCCGCCGTTTATGTGGATCCGCGTCAGGCCGGGATGGTTCTGTCCGACGAATTTGGCAACGCCAAAATTCTGGACAAATCCTTCTCCCTGTTGAATGAATCTCTGTCCGGCATTTCGGAAATCATCGTCTTTCCGGGATTTTTCGGTCGGACGGAGTCCGGGCGGCTCGTCACCTTCCCACGCGGTGGCAGCGATATCACCGGTGCCATTCTGGCGGCGGCGCTGAAGGCCGACGTCTATGAAAACTTCACCGATGTGGACTATGTCTACGCCGTCAACCCGAAGCTGATTCAGGATCCGGCGCCGATTTCTCTGGTCACCTATCGCGAAATGCGGGAGCTGAGCTATTCCGGCTTCAACGTCTATCAGGAAGAGGCGCTTTTGCCGGTCTTCCGGGCGGGCATCCCGGTGAATATCCGCAACGTCAATAACCCCGCCTGCCCCGGCACCATGATCGTTGCCAACCGTCCGGCCGAAGGTCAGGCGGTGCGCGTGGCCGGTATCGCAAGCGACAAGGACTTCACGAGCATTTATATCAGCAAATATTTGATGAACCGCGAAGTCGGCTTTGGCCGCCGTCTGCTGTCCATTTTGGAGGAAGAGGGCATTTCCTATGAGCACACGCCGACCGGCATTGACGATATGACAGTGATTCTCCGTTCCTCCTCCCTGAAGAACGGCACACTCGATCGGATCGTTGACCGCATTCTGAACGAGCTGCACGCGGACGATGTTCAGGTCACCACCGGTCTGTCGCTGATCGTCGTCGTCGGTGAAGGGATGAAGCGCGCTGTCGGTATTGCTGCCGCCGCCACCTCGGCGCTGTCCCGTGCCGGTGTCAACATTTCCATGATCAGCCAGGGTTCTTCCGAGGTCAGCATGGTCTTCGCTGTTGACAGCAAGGATTGCGACAAAGGCGTCCGTGCGCTGTACGATGTTTTGTTCTAACGCCGTTTTGCCCACACGAAACTCCATTGTAAAATCAATCTGCACAGAGCTTGGCGACGTTTGAACGCCGGGCTCTGCCTTTTTGAAATTTTGTCTGTCCATCACCGTTTGAGACGAGAAAGGATCTGATACCATGAATCAGGATTTAACGACCGGGAAAGCGGACCGTGTGCTCTGGAAATTCTGTCTGCCCCTGTTTGGCAGCATTCTCTTCCAGCAGCTCTACAACATTGCGGACAGCTTTGTCGCCGGGAAATTCATCAACAACAACGCCCTGGCCGCCGTCGGCAACAGCTATGAAATCACGCTGATTTTTCTGGCCTTTGCGTTCGGCTGCAACATCGGCTGTTCCGTTCTGGTCGCGCAGCTGTTCGGCGCGAAGCGCTACAACGATGTGCGAACCGTCATCTACACCACGCTGATTGCCAGCGGTGCGCTCTGCATCCTCCTGATGGTGCTCGGCACTTGCTTCTGCGACCAGCTGCTGGAGCTGATTCATACGCCGAAAGAGCTGTTTAACGCGTCCAAGAAGTACCTCGACATCTACATATACAGCTTGCCCTTTGTCTTCTATTATAATGTTGCAACCGGGATTTTCTCCGCACTTGGCGATTCCAAAACGCCGTTTTATTTCCTGGCCTGCTCCTCCCTCGCGAATATCGGCATGGACATCCTCTTTGTCGCCAAATTCCATATGCACGTGGAGGGTGTGGCCTGGGCCACCTTCATCTGTCAGGGCATCAGCTGTCTGCTGGCGCTTCTGTTTGTTGTTCGCCGCATTGAATCCATTCCGTCTGAGGGGCATCGTCAGGTTTTTTCCTGGCGATGGCTCCGCGACATTGCCATCATTGCCGTGCCGAGTATTTTGCAGCAGAGCTTTATTTCTGTCGGGAATGTCATCATTCAGAGCCTCATCAACAACTTCGGCCCCGACGCCATCGCGGGCTATTCTGCGGCCATCAAGCTGAACAACATGGTCATCACCGCATTTTCCACGCTGAGCAACGGCATTTCCAGCTTTGCCGCGCAGAATCTGGGTGCTAAGAAGCCCGGCCGTGTGCGAGAGGGCTTCCGCGCCGGGCTGAAGATGATCTATATGCTCGCCGTGCCGATTGTTGCGCTGTATCTGATCGCCGGGCGGCCGTTGATCTACATTTTCCTGGACAGCCCGACCGGTGACGCCATGGACACCGGCTTGATGTTCCTGCGGATTGTTGCGCCGTTCTATCTGTCGATCTCCACCAAGCTCGTGGCCGATGGGATTCTGCGCGGTGCGGGTAAGATGCGGCTGTTCCTGATTTCCACGTTTACCGATCTGGGGCTGCGCGTTTTGCTGGCCTGCCTGCTCTCCAATACCCATCTCCAAACGACCGGAATCTGGCTTTCCTGGCCGGTTGGCTGGTTCACCACCACGGTGATGTCCCTTCTGTTTTACCGGCATTTCATCCGAAAAAACTGTGTGTCTGCCGAGCCTCAGGCATAACCGGGAGCCCGATTGCACGCGCACTGGTCGCTCAATCCACCAGAGCCGTAATTCCGTATGGGGGGCGAAGCCCCACTTTGAGCGGGTTCGCCGCATCGCAGCTGGGCATCCAATCGCCGTGCGCTGCTGTTTCAGCCAAGCCTCCTCTGAATCCAAAAGCCTCCGAAAACGCCATATCCGCGTTTCCGGAGGCTCCTTTTTGTTGAGCGCTTCAGCCGATTTTCCGCATAGTGATATCAGTCCTCAGCCGCGCCATCTGCACATTGCATTCTAATTGCAATGGCATGATACCATATTCTTACTGATTTGTCAAGTTCTTCTATATTTTGCGTGCAAAGGGCGTGTTTTGCATCTTTTCGCATCAGCGGATTTCTGTGCTTCGGATTGGCTTTCAAAAAAATCGGCGCTCCCCTCTTGACAAGTCGAAGGAAATCTGGTATCATATTACCTACCTACCAAGTAGGTTGGTATAACACCAGATTCTGCCGGGCAAACCGGCATGGAAGCAGGCAGGGATTCGCGCCATGGGAAGCAATTTTGAAAAGCTCGTCCGAGCCAATTTTCGTTTTGGGCGAATGTGTCGATGTTCGGTTCGCGTATGATTGACCCCCACACATCACACCAAACGAAAGGAACGCTCATCATGTCCCCATATCATTTTGAAACCTTACAACTTCACGTCGGCCAGGAGACGCCGGATCCCGCCACGGACGCCCGTGCCGTGCCGATTTACGCAACCACCTCCTACGTCTTTCACAGCTGCGAACACGCCGCTGCGCGGTTCAGCCTCTCCGAGCCCGGCAACATCTACGGTCGGCTGACCAACTCCACGCAGGAGGTGCTGGAAAAGCGGATTGCCGCGCTGGAAGGCGGTGTGGCGGCGCTGGCGCTCGCCTCCGGTGCAGCGGCCATCACCTACACGCTGGAAGCACTCGGTCAGAACGGCGGCCACTTTGTGGCGCAGAAAACCATTTACGGCGGGAGCTACAACCTACTGGCGCACACATTGCCGAACTTCGGCATGACCACAACGTTTGTGGACATTCACGATCTCACAGCCGTTGAGGCAGCCATTCAGGCGCACACGAAAGCGATTTATATTGAAACACTCGGCAACCCGAACAGCGACATTCCGGACATCGATGCTTTGGCGGAAATCGCCCACCGGCACAGCATTGCGCTGGTGGTGGACAACACGTTCGGGACGCCTTATCTGATTCGCCCCATTGAGCACGGCGCTGACATCGTGGTTCACTCCGCCACGAAATTTTTGGGCGGGCACGGCACGACGCTCGGCGGTGTGATTGTCGATTCCGGCCGGTTTGACTGGGCTGCCAGCGGGAAATACCCTGCGATTGCGTCGCCGAATCCGGGCTATCACGGCATCTCGTTTACGCAGGCTGCGGGTGCGGCCGCCTTCGTCACATACGTCCGTGCGGTGCTGCTGCGGGATACCGGGGCGTGCATTTCGCCGTTCGCGGCGTTTCTCCTCTTGCAGGGCATTGAGACGCTGTCCCTGCGCTTAGAGCGCCATGCGGAAAACACCGCACGGGTGGTGGAATTTCTGGCCAACCATCCGCTGGTGGAAGCCGTCAACCATCCGTCTCTGGCCGCGCATCCGGATCATGCGCTCTACCAGCGCTATTTCCCGCACGGTGGCGGTTCCATCTTTACCTTTACAATCAAGGGCGGCGTCAAGGAGGCGCACCGTCTGATTGACCATTTGCAGATTTTCTCCCTGCTGGCCAATGTGGCCGATGTCAAGAGTCTGGTCATTCACCCCGCCACCACAACGCACAGTCAGCTGTCCGCGGAGGAGCTGGCCGATCAGGGCATTTATCCCAACACCATCCGCCTCTCCATCGGCACCGAGCACATCGACGATCTTCTGGCGGATCTACAAGCTGGCTTCGACGCCATCGGCGCATAAGGAGGCGATTATCATGTCCAGGATTTACACGTCTGTCGATCAGCTCATCGGCAGAACGCCCCTTTTGGAGCTGACGCACATCGAATCGGCCTACAGCCTGAAGGCCAGAGTCCTTGCCAAGCTGGAAGCGCTGAATCCGGCCGGTTCGGTCAAGGATCGGATTGCCAAAGCCATTCTGGATGATGCGGAGGCATCCGGGCGGCTGACGCCGGAGTCTGTGATCATTGAGCCGACCTCCGGCAACACGGGCATCGGTCTGGCATCGGTGGCGGCTGCGCGGGGCTATCGGCTGATGCTCGTCATGCCGGATACGATGTCGGTGGAGCGCAGGCAGCTGATGAGAGCCTATGGTGCCGAGCTGGTACTGACGGACGGCCGTCTGGGGATGAAGGGTGCGATTGCAAAGGCCGAGGCGCTGGCGCGTGAAATTCCGCACAGCTTTGTGCCGGGGCAGTTTGTCAACCCGGCCAATCCGGCGGCGCACCGCCAGACGACCGGGCCGGAAATTTTCGAGGATACCGATGGGCAGGTCGATCTGTTTGTGGCCGGAGTCGGCACCGGCGGCACAATTACCGGCGTCGGCGACTATCTGAAATCGCAGAAGCCCGACATTCATGTCGTTGCCGTGGAGCCCGCATCGTCCGCCGTGCTTTCGACGGGTGTCGCCGGTGCGCACAGAATTCAGGGCATCGGTGCGGGGTTTGTTCCGGCGGTTCTGAACACAGGTATCTACGATGAGGTGTTCCCTGTCTCCGATGCGGACGCCTTTGCAACCGCCAGGCTGATTGGCCGGACGGAGGGGATTCTGGTCGGCATTTCATCCGGCGCTGCCGCCTTTGCAGCCATTGAGCTGGCGAAGCGGCCGGAGTACGCCGGGAAAACCATTGTGGTGCTGTTGCCGGATACGGGCGATCGCTATCTCTCCACGCCGCTCTTCGCCGACACGCGTACCGACGCATAAACCATTTCAGGAAGGAGTTCTTACAGGATGATTTCGACAAGAGGGCGTTATGCGCTCAGGGTGCTGATCGACCTGGCGGAGCACGCGGAGGAAGGGTATGTGCCCATGAAGGAAATTGCGGAGCGTCAGGGGATTTCCCTCAAATATCTGGAGCGGATTGTTCCGGTGCTGTCCAAAAACGGGTGGATTGAGGGCGTTCAGGGCAAAGGCGGCGGGTATCGCCTTCTGAAGGCGCCGGAGGATTGCCGCGTCGGAGATATTCTCCGCCTGACAGAGGGTGATCTGGCACCGGTAGCCTGTCTCGGGCACGATGCGCATCCGTGCGAACGAACGGCAGCCTGCAGGACGTTACCGATGTGGTCGGAGTTTTACGTGCTGATTCAGCAATTTTTCGACAGCAAGACACTGGCCGATCTCCTCGCATCCGATCACGCATCGGAGCATGAGCCGTTCTGACCAGTGATGCATCAAAAAAACAAGGCGGAGCGCTCGTTTCGGAGCGTTCCGCCTCTTGTTTTTGATCGGTTTTTGACTGCAATACGGTGCAGAATCAGTTTTCGCCTTCCGACGTGAGGAGTGCTTCAATCCGGTCGGCTGCGTCCTGCAGCGGCGCATCGTCGCAGAGTTCGATTCCGCCCTTGTCGCCCGCCGCTGTAATCGCCGGCTGGAACGGAATCCGCCCCAGAATGTCCAGGCCGTATGTGGCGGCGACTTCTTCCAGGTGGCTTTCGCCAAAGATTTTGAACAGCTTGCCGCAGTCCGGGCATTCCGCATAGCTCATGTTTTCGACAATGCCCAGCACGGGGATATCCATCAGCTGTGCCATTTTGATGGCCTTTTCGACGATCATGGACACCAGCTCCTGCGGCGTTGTCACGATGATGACGCCGTCCAGCGGGATGGACTGGAACACCGTCAGCGGAACGTCACCCGTTCCCGGCGGCATATCCACAAACATGAAGTCCACATCGCCCCAGACGGTATCCGTCCAGAACTGTTTGACGACACCGGCCAGCACCGGGCCACGCCAGACAACCGGATCCGTATCGCTTTGCAGGAGGAGGTTGACGCTCATCACGCCGATTCCCGTTTTGCTGTGTGCCGGGTAGAGGCCGGATTCATCGACCCCGGCTTTTTCGCGGATGCCGAACATTCTCGGGATGGAGGGGCCGGTGATATCGCAGTCCATCACAGCCGTCCGGTACCCGCGGCGCTGCATGGCAACAGCCATCATGGATGTCACAAGCGATTTCCCGACGCCGCCTTTGCCGGAAACAACGGCAATCGTCTTTTTCACTTCGCTGAGTTCGTTGGTTTTCGCTTTTTCCAGCGCAGACCGTTCGCTGCAGTTCTGTCCGCAGGACGAACAATCATGCGTGCATTCTTCGCTCATTCGCTTACATCTCCACTCTTTGTGATAGGCATATTGTACCATGATGATTGACAAATGTCAACCGCTCTGCTATAATGAGTTTGTCCGGGTTGGCCGGGCTCCATTCTCTGACCGTCATATGGAGGGCTGATATTGATGTCTGAAAGCAGCTTTTTTGCCTATATCGACCGCATGAAATACATTCACCGCTGGGGACTGATGCGGAGCAGCATTCCGGAAAATGTGCAGGAGCACAGTATGCAGACCGCCATTCTGGCGCACGCGCTGGCTGTGATCGGGCGGGATGTGTTCCACAAGGCGCTCGACCCGGCGCAGATTGCCGCCGCCGCTTTGTATCATGACTGTTCGGAAATCCTAACCGGCGATTTGCCGACCCCGGTCAAGTATAAGAACGACCGCCTCTCCGGCGCGTATAAGGATGCGGAGCTGGACGCTAAGCAGCGTCTGTTCGACACGCTGCCGGAGGCGCTGCGCCCCGGTTTTTCCGAAATCATTTTCTTTGAGGAGGAGCAGCCCGAGCTGTACCGTTATATCCGTGCTGCTGACAAGCTCTCCGCCTACATTAAATGTGAAAATGAGCTGACCTCCGGCAACGGCGAATTCAAGCAGGCCGCCGCCACGCTGCGTGAAACGGTGAATGCGCTGGCTGCCGACATGGAAGAGCTGGATTATTTTTGGAACCACTTTATGGGCGGCTACGGTTTGACCGTGGATGAGCTGTAACAGGCTGCCGTCCGTTTAATCCATTCAAAAAAGGAGACGAAATTCTATGCGTTACGCCGAAACTCTGCCACGCGGTCTCTCCATTGGCCGTCTGCCGTCGGATGCTGCCGGATATGCTCCGTATGCGGAGGCCGGGCTGCAATGTCTGGAGCTGTCCTTCACCTACGACTACTGCATGAACCAGATCGATTTTCCGGCCAACGCCGAAGCCATTGGGCGCGACATCCGCTCGGCTGGGCTGCAGCCCTGGTCCTTTCATCTGCCGTTTTCCGGCCGTCTGGAAATTGCCGGTTCGGATGCGGAGCTGCACGCCGTCACGCTGTACACCTACCGCACCCTGATTCACGCAGCGGCGCAGGCCGGTTGTCAGGTCATTGTCCTGCATCCATCGAGCGAACCGATCGCCGACGATCAGCGTTCGGGCTATCTGAGCCGTGCGCGGGAAACGATTGTCACCTTGCAGGAGGAATGCGCCCGGAGCGGGCTGCGGCTGGCGGTGGAAAATCTGCCGCGCACCTGTCTCTGCCGCACGTCCGACGAGATGATTGCGCTCCTCTCCGGAACGGGTGCCGGTGTGGTATTTGACACCAACCACGCGCTGACGGAGGACAATGTCGCGTTTTTGAAAGCGCTGACCGCCGCCGGGCTGCCGATTCACACGCTGCACCTGTCCGACTATTTTCCGGATACCAACGGCGTGCTGGATGAGCGCCACGTGTTCCCCGGCGACGGAATCAACCGCTGGCAGGAGCTCTTTGCGGTGTTGGAGCAGCACGGGTATTCCGGCCCGATGCTCTATGAAACCCTGTCGCTTCGTTCCGGGTTCCGGTCGGTTCCGGCGACGCTGCAACAGCTCGCGGACAATATGCACCGTCTGGCCTCCGGTGAAATTCAATAACAGGACGTCTGTCCGCCTCGGCGGGCAGACGTTTTTTTGTTGAATCTGCACAATTTTGCCCCCCATTTTGTTGATTTTGACTATTTACAGACTGATCTTTTTTCGATATCATATAGGTAGTCGGATTTCCTTTTCTGCAATCAACCCATGGCCATCATTTTTCAGCGGTAAGGAGGACGACTGACGCAATGTTCCCATTCGGGCACCCAGTTTTTTGAAAGGAGTTTTTGAATGAGCAAGAAAAACATCATTCGCTGGTCTGTCATCCTCTGCGCGGTGCTTTGTATCCTGGTGGGTCTTGTCTGCTGGTCGATGCGTTTTCATTCGTTTCACGCAGAACTCCCGGTGATTACGGCGCAGGGCGATGCAGCCGACACGCTGTCTGTTTCCATTTCCGCGCGGCGCAATCCGTTCACCCGTGCGCTGGAAATCCGGAGCGGTACTGTGCGCTTTGGGGACACGGAGCTTCCACTCTCGCATTTTCTGGTTCCCTACAGCGGCGTGGATTCGCTGATCTTTCAGGAAGCGGACGCATGGACGGTTTGGCCGGATGCTTCCCGCTCGGCGGAGGAACCGGCTGTCTTCGAGCTGCAGATGCAGCGGGATACGGACGGTTCGCTGCTCCGAAGCTGTCTGATCGACTGGCGTGTTACGCGGGCTGAAAGCGACGTTTTTGGGGCAGTTTCCATGGAATTCACGTCGTATGACGTGGATTTGAGCGAGCTGTTTGCCTATGTCTGTATGCTGCGTGGCAGCAACTGAGAGGAGGGTCGTTCATGAAAAAACGCTGGATTTTCATCCTTCTGGCTGTTGTGATCGTTTTGTGCGGCGCATTTGCGCTGGTCAAGGGGCTGTATGAGCGCGAACACACAATTGTCCTGGAGCAAATCCCGCTCCAATCCGAAACGAATCCGGATGCTCCCACACCAGCTTTGCACCTCCGACTGACCGTGAAAAAGCACCTTTTCAGCGACCGGCTGGACATCGCAGGGACGGCCTCCATCGTCGGTGCGCTTCAGATGCCGGAATCGGTTCAGAGCTTCGACGCGCTGATTGTTGATCAGCTGGCGCAGGGTGTCGCCGTTTCTGCATCCCCCGGCAACGGTTTTTTGTACGGGCGCACCAACCCCGATCGGATTTTGCTGTGCAGTGCCGGGGTTTCGCTTCCCGCTGGCGATCTGGCCGGGCAGCTTCACCTCACGTTGTCCGTTGAAGTTGTGCCGTCCGGCTATCATATGGTGGAGAACCAGTCCCTTGCTGACCGCGTTGTCCTCTCCATCACCCCAGCTGACACGGAAACCGCTTCGGCCTGTCGCTATGTCTGCGATCTGACGGCGCTCCGTTTGGCGCTGGATGCCATCTGTCCATAATTTTTCGTCTGTCCGCCTCGGCGGGCAGACGTTTTTTGTTTGACGCGGTGTGGACAGTTCATCTTTTGTGCAGCCCGCACAAATTACCCCCCCTAATTTATTGATTTTGACTGTTTACAAACTGATCTTTTTTCGGTATAGTATACATAGATGGATTTCTTTCGAGCGAACAGAAAGGAGGTTTCAAGGTCATCCGCTTTCAGGTTGTTCACACTCAAAAAAAGGAGGTTTCACAAAATGCGTCGCTGTACCTGTTTGCTGCTTTGTATCATCCTGCTGTGTACATCTGCCCTGTGTGTGGAAATCCGTTCACCGTCCGGCAGTCGAACCATGACGGAGCAAAAAGCGTTCTGGGATATTCACGGATATCCGGAAAGCATTGCCTACGTGGTGCGTTCTGTGTATCAGGATTCGGAGCCTGGCGTTGAATCCTGGACAATTGGTGTCGTCGGAGATGCTTCCGGACTGGAAGAACTGCTGTCCACCTCCATTTCCAATGACTGTGACATCACTTTTGCAGATGCTCAGTACAGCCGGAATGAGCTGCTTACACTGTACCCGGACGTTGTCCGCGATTATTGCCGGGATCTCGCCTTTGGTTCCATTTCTATTCAGAAAGACCGGATTGTTGTTTCTGTTTCTCCGTTTCTGCTTGGTCTGTACCAGAAATCCGCGTCCCGGAAATACAACGGCCGCGTTCAGGTTGTTTCCACCTGGCAGTTCCACGAACCCACATACGATGAAAATGGGAATCTTGTGAGCAGCAATCTTCCGATTCTCACATTTGAACTGTTTGTGGGATTTGCGTTGCTTGCTTTATTCCTCATTCTCATCGGATTTGCCATTTGGAAGCTGATTCGTCGAATTCGCAAGCGTTCTGTACCATCCGACTCTCAGAAGGAGAGGTCTGTGTGAATCGAACAAGAAATGGAAACGGCACATCCGATTCGAGCCGTTTCCTTGCTGTATGCCTTGAAAGGAGGTTTTTGTTGTGAAGTCATTTCGCCAAAATCATCCCGTCCTGTTTCCGTTTCTGGTAGCGCTCGGCTGCTGGTTCCTTGCCGTTTTGATTGCGGGGCTCTGCATTTCGCTGTTTGTTCAGCCTTCGGCGGATTCGCTGATTGCGGAAATCCAACAGCCCTACGACGGCAGCACGCGACTCACCGGTCTATCCCCTTTTTATCGGATTTTTCTGAAGCTCAACCCGCCAACGCCGGTTTCTGAGGACGCCTTTTCTGTGACCGATGAGATGGTGCAGGCGGCTATGGACGAGGTTTTGGTTTCCTATGCGGAATGGGAGGCCGTCGAAGGTCGGACACAGGCGCAGAGCGGCGATTCCATTCTCGTGGATTATCTGGTGATCTTAGGGGATGAGGTGCTGTCTGTCCACAACGATATCCGTTTGCAGATCGACGGTGGGCAGACAGATCCGGTATTTTCTGCGCATTTTGCCGGGCGCAGCGTCGGAGAAACGTTCCAGTTTGCCTATGAAAGTGATGAGCTGGGGCAAATGGAGACGTATCAGATTGAGGCGACGCTGCTGGACATTCAGGTGCAGCGCGTCCCCGAATGGTCGGATTCGTTTGCCGTGTCCGTGCTGGGTGCGGAGAGTGCCGAGACATTCCGCGAACAGGTGCGGCAGTCGTTGATCACTGAGCAACGGCAGCAGGTTCGGGCGAAATATCTGCGGTCGATCTTCAGCCGGATTTTAGCGGATACCAACTATGTCATCAACCGCGTGGAAATGGAGGCCGCTGTGCAATCGCTGTTCGAGTCGAAGCTCGCCCTGTATGAGCCGTTTCTCAGCACCGAAAAACGCACCGCGCTGTATCTCGACTGCTATCACGCGATTGAGAACGAAACCCAGACCACGATGCTTGTGAATGCCATTGCGGAGCGTGAGGGTTTGCAGCCAACGGCGGCCGAGGTTGCGGCATTTGGCAGCGAGGCAGATGCTCGCTATGAAAAGGTGGCTTCCTTCCTGCTCAAAACCGTCGGTCTGGAGCTCCCCGCAGCATGAGCTTGCGGGACGAGAACCACATCAACATCGCATCTCCAATGCTCACGGGATATGAGTATTGGTTTCCCTCGTCAGAGGGTTCTA
>CAYUXI010000022.1:0-30924 GCA_964448855.1 uncultured Oscillospiraceae bacterium
GTTTTTGCAAGCATTGTTTCGGCTCCTTTTCGATTCATTTCGACCGCAGCAGACGCGCTGTAGCCGACTCTATTATACCATATTTGGCCGATGTTGCAGTCAAACAGCTGGAAAAACTTCAGCGTTCCGGCGGATGTCGGCTGGCAAGTCTGCGGTGCGCCTGTTTTCCATGCAGAAAGCGGTTGCTTTTTCCCGGTTTTTGTGATATAATGAGCGGGAATTGATTGACTTATCAGACAAGAAGGGACTGGCTCTATCCTATGGAACGTACCTATATCGCCGATGTCCGTCAGAAGCTCGGCACAGAGATCAAAGTCCAGGGCTTCCTTGAAAACATCCGCAACAGCAGCGCCATGGCGTTTCTGGTTTTGAAGGATCTCACCGGCAAACTGCAGATCACCGTTGAAAAAGAAAAGCATCCGGAGCTGTGCGCAACGCTGGACGCTTTGACCGCCGACTCCGTTGTCACCGCCGTCGGCACCGTCGTGGAAAATGACTATGTCAAGCTCGGCGGTCTGGAAATGATTCCGTCTTCCCTGACGGCGGAAAGCATCGCCGACCCCCTGCCGATCACGCGGAAGGGCATTCCGGCCACCAAAAAACGGCAGGCCATCGAGCGCTCCTCCATCGATCAGCGCATCGACTACCGTTGGATTGATCTGCGCACCGAAGAAAATCAGCTCCTGTTCCAGGTTCAGACCACATTTGTCAACGCAATGCGGCAGTTCCTGATTGATCGCCGTTTCATCGAAATCCACACGCCGAAGCTGATTGCCGCCGCCTCGGAAAGCGGCGCCGATGTCTTCGAGGTGCAGTATTTTGACCGGAAGGCCTATCTGGCACAGAGCCCGCAGTTCTACAAGCAGATGGCCATGGCGTCTGGCTTTGAGCGCATTTTCGAATGTGGGCCGGTCTTCCGCGCCGAAAAATCCTACACCAACAAGCACACCACGGAGTTCACCGGCTTCGATCTGGAGTTCAGCTACATTGACTCCTTCCGCGATGTTATGAAGATGGAAGAAGACCTGCTGACCGATGCGCTGGCCAAGGTCAAGGCGCAGCACGGCGACCAGATTCAGGCGCTGTTCGGGCAGGAAGTCATCGTTCCGGAGAAGCCGTTCCCGGTTGTCCGCCTGGCTGATCTGTATCGCGGGCTGGAGGAGGATTTCGGCTACACCGTGCCGGATTCTGAAAAGGGCGACCTGACCACGGAGGCGGAGCACCTCTCCTATGACTGGGTGCGGAAGCACTACAATCACGAATTCCTGTTCGTCACCGACTATGCCGCCGAAAAGCGCGCATTTTACCATATGCGCGACGAGCAGGGCGTCCCGATGGGGTACGACCTTATCTGGCGCGGCACGGAAATCACCACCGGCGCACAGCGCGAGCACCGGTATGACGTTCTGAAGCGTCAGGCCGATGAAAAAGGGCTGGGCGAGGACGTCAAGTTCTATCTCGAATTCTTCAAATACGGCTGCCCGCCGCACGGCGGCTTTGGCCTCGGTGTTGACCGCCTGACCATGCTGCTGCTGGGTCTGCATATCAAGGAAGCCATGTTCCTGTTCCGCGGGCCGAACCGCCTGAATCCGTAATTTTTTCATCCCGATTGTTCCAAACGGAGTGTTCCCTGACTGGGAGCACTCCGTTTTCGTCTGTCGGAAACGAGGGATTCAGATGACAGGGCGGAGGACATGAGAAACATCAAAGCGCGTCGAACGCCGTGGCGTCGTTCGGGGCTCCCCCTCTCAGTCACCTTCGGTGACAGCTCCCCCAGAGGGGAGCCAAGGCGTAACGGGAAGGCTGGGTGGTAAAAGATTGACGGAATGCCGTTATCTGTGGAATCGCAATCTCCACAGCCACCCGCCTTGCCCAACCACCCAAGCTCCCTCTGACGAGGGAGCTGGCAGCGCAGCTGACTGAGGGAGAGAAGACTGTTTCTGTGTGCTCACCTACGACCACAGTTACCCTCTCAGTCACCTTCGGCGACAGCTCCCCCAGAGGGGAGCCAAGGCGTAACGGGAAGGCTGGGTGGTAAAAGATTGACGGAATGCCACATCGAACGGCAATCCCTCCGGCGCGGCTTCGCCGCACCACCTCCCTTTACACAAGGGAGGCTCGTACCTTAGCCCATTGTTTCCGCTGCGGATTTCACAAGAGCAGCCGGAAATGTGCGGCAGGAGGCTGCCCTGTTCTCTACAAATTCCCCAAAGTTCCCGCTACGTCCGCAGCGGCAAACATCGGACAGCAACCACCAAAGGCTCTCTTGTGTAAGAGGGGCGAGGGATTGCTGTGCTCTGTGGAATCATTCCCCCCGCAGGCGCACATCGCGTGTTCGGAAGGAACGTAGCCATTGCGTTTGTGAAAGCACCCGCATAAAAAGCTTCCGGCAACTTGGTAGTTGCCGGAAGCTTGATTGATTTTCAGGGGCAAAACAGAACCCATTCCCCGTTTTTTGGTTGTGCAGAGTTTCATTCCGGTTCTTCTGCCGGAACGGGTAAGCAGCTCAGTTCTGTTCCATTTCCGGCTGCCAGGCGAAGAGCGTGTAGCCGGTATCCGTCCGCGTCAGGATCAGCGGCCGCCGACCGCCTTCATGCAGCAGCACGCGCCAATCGTCACTCGAGAAAATCCACGGGCCAATCGGGTTGTAGATGCCCTCGTACTGAATATACGCCTGGATATACACCAGCCACGTGTGATCTGTGATATACGGAGAGCCCTCCCGCACGCCCCAGTCGCCTTCTGTCAAGGCATCACTGGACGGATGAACTTCCACCGTCAGGTCTTTCCAGCCCGTCAAACGGAAGGCACGCGTTTCATCCGGTTCCTTCAGCGCGTTCATGAACACATCGACCAGCTGATTGGCCGCTTCCTCCGCGCTCATGTTGCCCGTCAGCTCGTATGTGTTCGGGTTTTCCATGGCCATTTTCCAGCGCGTATCTTCCGTGTCATTGTTTGTCGGGTTCTGTTCCATTTCCGGCTGCCAGGCGAAGAGCGTGTAGCCGGTATCCGTCCGCGTCAGGATCAGCGGCCGCCGACCGCCTTCATGCAGCAGCACGCGCCAATCGTCACTCGAGAAAATCCACGGGCCAATCGGGTTGTAGATGCCCTCGTACTGAATATACGCCTGGATATACACCAGCCACGTGTGATCTGTGATATACGGAGAGCCCTCCCGCACGCCCCAGTCGCCTTCTGTCAAGGCATCACTGGACGGATGAACTTCCACCGTCAGGTCTTTCCAGCCCGTCAAACGGAAGGCACGCGTTTCATCCGGTTCCTTCAGCGCGTTCATGAACACATCGACCAGCTGATTGGCCGCTTCCTCCGCGCTCATGTTGCCCGTCAACTCGTACGTGTTCGGGTTTTCCATGGCCATTTTCCAGCGCGTATCTTCCGTGGCACTGCTCGCAGGAGTGGAAACCGGTGCAGGGCTCGTGCTCGGCGTCGTGGTCGTTGTGGCAGGCTCAGTGGTTGTTGTCGTGTCGGGCTGAGCCGTCGTGGTCGCGTCGGGCGTTGCAGCGGGCGGCGTCGGTTGATCGGCTGCACACGCGCCCAGCAAAGCCGCCAGCAGCACGCCGGTGATCAGAATGACGAGTTTTTTCTTCATAGGGTTTCCTCCTTTTTGTCCGAATGATTTGAGTGGCACCAGATGAGGCTCGGTCAGAACGGTCGATGCAACCGTCGCGCTTTTGATGGTTGAACAAGCAAAAAACGGCCTGCTGGTTCCGCACGCCGTTTGCTATTCACCGAAATTCAAATGGAGCGCGGTTGCGTCGCATTTCTTACGATGCCTTGTGATTGGGGTTGTCTCTATCGTATCATATTTTTGATCATTTGTCACCCCCCCATATTTTTTTGGAAACATTCACAGCAGTTGTCCATCAAACAGGTAGGTGACATTCGGGACAGTCAGCGTTTCGCCGTCGGCGAATTGGTCAAACAGCGCGTTCAGCGCCGCTGCGAACGATGCTGCCGACGGTTCGCCCGGTTTGGGCGCGTAGGAAGCGGAGAGCATCCGTTTCACAAAGCCGTCCCGGGTGTAGGAGAGGTCATTTTCGAACGATGCGCAGTGCAGATCCGGTTCAAAGAAGGTGCGAATGCGTTCATCCTCCGGGGAAAACCCGGCTGAGAAGCCCTGAAAGGTCGGGCACATCTCCCGGCAAAGCGCCGTGCAGGCGCGATTGACCGGTGCATCCGGCGTCCGGAAGTTCCAGAGCAACGCCACGCTGCCGCCCGGTTTCAGGATGCGTTGGCATTCGCGCCGGAACGCAACCGTATCAAACCAGTGGAACGCCTGTGCCGCCGTGATCAGGTCGCAGCTGTGCGGTGGCAGGCCGGTGGCCTCGGCGGTGCCGTCCGCAGAGCAATAGCCCGGTTGTTCGCCGAGCAGCCGGTCGGTCTCGGCGCGCATTTCCGCATTGGGCTCCACCGCCGTGACGCGGCAGCCCAGCGACAGCAGCTGCGCCGTCAGGAGTCCGGTTCCCGCGCCGACATCCACAACGTGGGCGTCCGGCGTCGGCAGAAGCGTTTGCAGCCGCTTCAGGCACGCCTCCGGATAGGTCGGACGTGCGGCGGTATAGAGATGGCTTTTGCCGTCAAAGCGATTTCTGGCAGAGAGCGCCCCGGTATCAGCCGGGGCGTTCTCTTTTTGTATCTGATTGAATTTCATACGGTTCAATTGTTTTCGCGTTCGATGGCAGCCGGTTTCGCCGTGCAGGCGCGGATGGCAGCCGGGTCGAACTTCGGGCGGCGGTCATAGGTGTACAGGCCGTTCTGCTCTTGTTCCACGTCGGTCAGCTGCGTATAGCAGAAGGCGCAGACAGCCGGGTTATCCAGCAGCGCGGTCACGAGGCTGTCATAGCGGGCGATGAATTCCTCGACCGTTTTCGGGCCGTTGCCATAGCCCCAGCCGTCGGTCTGATCGGACCAGCGGGCGCCGCCAAACTCGCTGACAAAGTACGGAATTTCGCTATTCCATGCGCGTTTTGTCGTTTTTCCGTCGACATCCGGGCAGCGGCCTTCCAGCACGACGGCGTGGGTTGCCGCGAATTTTTCCGGATCCTGCGTGTAGTTGTGGACATCAAAGATATCCGTGATCACGTGGTTCCAGCCGCTGGTATCGATGATCGGGCGGGTGGCGTCGATGCGGCGTGTCGTATGGTAGACGGCGCGGATGAAGTCATCGTTCTGGTCGTCCTGCGTTTCGTTCAGCGGGCACCAGCCGATGATGCTCGGATGGTTGTAGTCGCGTTCCATGACCTCTTCCCATTCGGGCAGGAAGCGGAGGAGTGCGGCTTCCTTCGAGATGTCGAGCATCCAGTTGGCGTGTTCATCCCAGCAGAGGTAGCCGAGGCGGTCAGCCCAGTAGAGGTAGCGCGGCTCGAACACCCGCTCATGCAGGCGCGCACCGTTGAAGCCCATGGCCATGGAGCGTTCGATATCGGCGCGGAGCTCTTCCTCGCACGGTGCCGTATAGATGCCTTCCGGATTGAAGCCCTGATCGAGAATCAGGCGCTGGAAGACGATTTTGCCGTTGATGCGGATGGCTTTTCCGTCCAGATCGACATCGCGCATACCGAAATAGCTCTTGACGGAATCGCCCGACGAGAGCGAGACAGAGAGGTCATAGAGGCGGCCGCAGCCCGGCTCCCAGAGCTCCGGCTTCGGCAGGGATAGCGTCAGCTCGGCGGTGCGCCAGTGGGCATGAACGGTTGCGGACGCTTTTTCCACGCCTTCATACGAGGCCGTCACGGTGACGGTTGTCGCTTCGGCGGCGGCGCCGTTCATCAGCACGGTGACATGGGCGCATTCGTTGAGGACGTCCGGCGTGACGCGCAGTGCGTGAATGTAGGTATCGGGGACGTGCTCCATCCAGACGGTCTGCCAGATACCGGTTGTCCGGGTGTAGCTGCAGCCGTAGGAGTGATAGCGGATGGACTGCTTCCCGGCGGGCTGAGCGCCGCTGCGGACATCGTCCTCCGCGCAGACGGTGATGCGGTTTTCACCGGCCTTCAGGCGCTTGGTCACGTCGAGCACGAACGGGCTGTAGCCGCCGCGGTGCGTGCCGACCGATTCGCCGTTGATCCAGACCTCTGCCGCATAGTCCACTGCGCCGAAGTGCAGCAGCACGCGGCCGCTTTCCTGCCAGTCGGCGGGGAGCTCGACGGTGCGCGTATACCAGACAGCCGGCATAAAATCGGTATATGCGATGCCGCTGAGTCTGCTTTCCGGGCAGAACGGGACACAGATCGTATTGGCCAGCGACTCCGCCTGATGCAGACCGCGTTCGCGGCCGCTGCATCCGAAGTCCATTTCAAAAGCCCATTCACCGTTCAGGTTCAACCAGGCCTCGCGTTCCAGCTGCGGTTCCGGATGCTCCGGACGGGGGATTTTCAGATTTGACATTCCTTTGTTTCCACCTTTCAATGGTTCTGTTGATCGATTGTATTCAAAAAGAGTTGGCTTACTTTTTCTCGGCGGAGAGGTATCCGGCGGTGCGCTCCACCGCCATTTTGACCCGATCCGTCAGCTTGACATCCGCGTTCCGATAGTCAAAGCTCTTGGTAAAGGTCGAGAGGTCGGCGCGCACGTCATCGTGCATGGCCGCGGCGCGTCCGGCTGCCGCCTGGACAAAGTCGAACTGCTCCTTTTTCGGCAGCTTTTTCAGGGCAACCTCCAGCAGGTCGGCCAGATGCGGCAGGCAGAAGCCCTCCTGTTTTTCAAAGAGGCGGCGGAAATCCGGCTCACTTTTCCAGAGGAAAACGATATTGCGGATGTAGTGCTCCATATCATCCGCAATCCGGTTGCAGACAAAGCAGCTGTTTTGCGCTTTTCGGGCGGCAGCAGCCAGCTTCTCGCCGTCGAAGCCCTTGCCGAACAGGCCCTTTGCATTGCGGAAGACCTGCTTCTGCACCTCATCCAGTCGGCTTTCCAGCATCAGGCCAAGGCTCAGGCGGGTTTTCATGGCCAGCATATCCGCCAGGTGCTCCCGGCAGAAGCCCTCCTCATTGCTCTGAATCCGAACCGCCGGTTCCATCATGGCCGAGCCGGTGATGTAGTCGAGCGCTTTTTCCCGTGCACGGGCATACAAGCGGCAGACCGGGCATCCGCAGGCTTCTTCAAACGCTTCATTGATCGGGATGGTATAGATTTTTTCCGTCATACTTGTTCCTCGTTGTCTCGCGGTTTACTGTTCGCAGTCCACCAGAATGGTGCAGGAGCAGGTGCATTTGGCCTTCAGAATCTTCAATGTGAAGGAAACCTGCACTTCCCCGTAAACCCGGTATTTGGTGTCCCGTTTGGTGCCTTCATGCAGCGTCAGGTCGTAGGAGATGGACACCTTGCTGCCGTTGTCGTCTTCTTCGGTCAGCTTGCCCTCGGCATGGCCTTTGACAAATTCCAGCTCACTGATGGTGATCTGGGAGGATTGGAAGAATACCGTTTCGTCCGCCCCGATGGTCAGGGTATCGTCCGTCAGGTACAGGGTGCAGTCGAGGATTTCGTCCTTCAGATCCTTCATATCCGATGCGCTCATCATCCCGGTAAACTCGGCGATTTCGTCATAGTCGCCGCTGACCTTGACCTTCTGCATGGTCAGCTCACCCACATATTCGCCGACGATTTCCTTATAGCGGTAATTCTTCAGCACTTCACCGGCAGGGCCGTCGCCCGACAGGAGCACAATCAGCACAATGACCAGTGCGACCACCACGATGCCGCCCGCCATGGTCAGGATGGCTTTCATATTCAGCTGCTTCCGGGGTGTGTTAGCGACCGGCTGTACGGCCGGCTGAGCAGTCGGCTGAGCAGTCGGCTGGCTCTCCAAAGCGGCAATCCGCGATCCGCAGGACGGGCAAAACGCTGTGCCCGCTTCGACCTTTGCACCGCAGTTTCCGCAGAACTGTTGATTCATACAGGTTCCTCCTCTGTATTGGCCGCCCGGCGCCTGTCCGGACTGCAAAGGCGGCATTCTTTTTTTCTCTATTATATCATACTGCGGTCAAAAAATCATCCGTTTCGTTCGGTTTTCTACAGATTATTTTTCCCGCCCAATCGCACGGCTCAAGGGTTCAGCAGGCAGACTGCATCGCCGACCTTGATGCTCCCGTCGCGCAGGGAAATATACGGCGTCAGCTCGACGGTTTTTCCCTGACAGGTCAGCACAATCCTGGCATCCGGGAAAATATCGCTGGCATTGCAGCGGAGAATCAGTGGGTTGCCGGACGAATCCTCATAGAGCAGCTCGTAGCAGGAGGAGGATCGCATCGGATACGTCTCAAAATCATTCCGGTAGATCTGAACCGATGTGCCCGGCCTCGGAATCAGCAGCCAGGCCTCTCCGGCGGAGCAGTAGCAGGTGGGCGGTGTGACGCCGTCCAGGTACGCTTCGATATACGGCTGCAGCTCGTCCGCGCTGTCATAGCCCGCGTAGGCAACGGCGCAGAGTTCATTCTCTGCCAGCAGACTTTCCAGCGGTGTCGGCTCCTCCGGCTGTACCGTCTGCTTTCTGACCGCGCAGCCGCAGAGCATAAGCAGCGCCGCCGCCATCAGCACCAGCCGTCTGTATCCGTTTTTCATCTCGTTTCCTCCCTTTTTGATGGCGTTTTGTTGCCGTTCCCTATTGATTATACCCGAAAGCACTTCGTTTGTCAATGCAGGCTGCGGTTTGCCCGGTCGGTTGCTCCCGCTCCGTTTGGATCAAAAAAAATCGCGCACGCCCCCTTGACAAAGGGTCGGCTTTGGGTTATAATATCCCCATCGATCTTCATCTTACAAACCTGTGATTGAGAGAAGTACCCGGGCAGGCAGCTTTTCAGAGAGTGGCACAATGGTGAAAGTGCCGCAGGCGAATTCCCGGCGAATGGGCTCATGAGGGCGGAGCAAAACGGTTTTGACCGCAGTAGTATCCGACGGGTTCTCTTGCCGTTATCAATAGAGCGTGTATTTCGCTGCCGATTCGGCGGCCTGTACGCGGCTGAGCCGGGCGTTTTTTCGCCAATTTGGGTGGCACCGCAGATGCGTTCACGCTTCTGTCCCATGTTTTTTCGGGACAGAGGCGTTTTCTTTTGCCCTTTTGTCCCACAGATGGAGCGAAATCCAAAAAAGGAGCAAACCAACATGAAAGACATCCCCTACAAAATCTATCTGGAAGAAAGCGAGATGCCCAAAGCCTGGTACAACCTGAAGGCCGATATGCCCGAGCAGCACGACCCGTTCCTGCACCCCGGCCGCATGACGCCCTGCACGCGTGACGATCTGTGTGCCGTTTTCTGCGAAGAGCTGGTCGATATGGAGCTGAACACGACCGACCGCGAAATTCCGATTCCGGAAGAAATCCGTTCCTTCTACCGGATGTACCGTCCGTCTCCGGTGGTTCGTGCCTACTGTCTGGAAAAGCTGTTGCAGACACCGGCGCGCATCTTCTACAAATTCGAGGGCAGCAACACGTCCGGCTCTCACAAGCTGAACTCCGCCGCAGCACAGGCTTATTATGCGAAAAAGCAGGGGCTGACACGCGTCACGACGGAGACCGGTGCCGGGCAGTGGGGCACTGCGCTGTCGATGGCCGGTGCCTATTTCGGTCTGGACGTCACCGTCTACATGGTGAAGGGCTCCAGCGAACAGAAGCCGCACCGGAAGGCCGTCATGCAGACGTACGGTGCCAACGTGATTCCCTCCCCCTCCGACACCACGAGCATTGGCCGTTCCATTCTGGCCGAGTTTCCCGGCACCTCCGGCAGCCTCGGCTGTGCCATTTCCGAGGCCGTTGAGGTCGCCACCTCGACGCCGAATTGCCGGTATGTCCTCGGCTCCGTGCTGGATCACGTGCTGCTGCATCAGTCCGTGATCGGGCTGGAAGCCAAAGCGGCGCTGGACAAATACGACGTCTACCCGGACATCATCATCGGCTGCGCCGGTGGCGGCTCCAACCTGGGCGGTCTGATCGCGCCCTACATGGCCGATCGTCTGAACGGCCGCGCCAAGCCCTATTTCATCGCCGTGGAGCCGGCCTCCTGCCCGTCGCTGACACGCGGCCGCTATGCCTACGACTACGGCGACACCGGCCACATCACGCCGCTCATGCGGATGTACACGCTCGGCAGCAAATTCATTCCGTCTGCCAACCACGCCGGTGGTTTGCGGTATCACGGGATGAACCCCATTCTCTCCAAGCTGTACCACGACGGGTATCTCGACGAAGCCCGCTCCTATGAGCAGACCCGCGTGTTTGACGCCGCCGTCACCTTTGCACGGTGCGAGGGGACGCTCCCCGCGCCGGAATCCTCCCACGCCATCCGCGCCGCCATGGATGAAGCCATCAAATGCCGCGAAACGGGCGAGAAAAAGGACATCCTCTTCGGCCTGACCGGCACCGGCTATTTCGATATGCCCGCGTATATGTCGTATCACGACGGCACCATGTCGGATTCGATCCCGACGGATGCGGATTTGCAGCGCGGCTTCGACTCCCTGCCGTCCATTCCCGGTATCCAGTAACAGCCCAGCTTGTCTGCTCCGCCGCTGTGCCGAGCAGACAGTTTTTTTTCGGTCAAGTGCTTGCAGTTGCCCGATTTCTATGCTATACTGATTTCAGGTAAGAAACCCGCTTGCACATCAGGAGGTTGGATTTATGGCAAAATGGCCCGGCTTTGAGCACGGCATCGGCATTGGCGGCTGGCTCACCAATTACAAGCGCTTCAACGTTCTGCCGAATGAGTGGCGCAAACCGCTGACCATCGGCGATCTGGAGCATTTCCGCACCTATATCACGGAGGCCGACGTCGCGTACATCGCGTCACTCGGTCTCGATCACATTCGTCTCGGCTTTGATCAGATTGTCCTGCAGGACGAAAACGGCTGCTTCCGCGAGGAAATTTTCGCGTTGATTGACCAGTTCCTCGACTGGTGCGACCGCTATGGCCTCCATGTCGTTTTGAATCTGCACAAGGCCGTCGGCAACTACTGCGACATTGACGAGCCGGTGTCGCTCTTGGAGGATGCAGGGCTGCAGGCCGGCTTCATCGATTTCTGGCTCGCCTTTGAAAGGCGCTATGTTGATCGGCCATCGGTCGCCTTCGAGCTGCTGAACGAGGTGCGCGACGTCCCGCCGGAGCTTTGGAATGCGCTGGCGGAGCGGACGGTGGCCGCGCTGCGCCGCGAAAACCCGACCCGCCCCATCATCATCGGCCCCACCTGCTGGAACTCCTGTCATCGGCTGAAGGAGCTGCGCCTGTTCGACGACCCGAACGTCATCTACACCTTCCATATGTATGAGCCGCACGAGTTCACGCATCAGCGCGGCGTTCTCTGTCCGGCGCAGTGCTTCTACAACCGTGAAATGCCCTACCCCGGCGACATTGCCATCTACCGCGACTTTCACCAGACCGCCAGCAACTGGGACAACGCATACCCGGAGCTGGAGGTCATGGATGCGACCTTCATCCAGAACGCGATGGCACCTGCCGCGCAGTTCTGTGCGGAGCACCCCGACCGCATTCTGTGGTGCGGCGAATTCGGCACCATTCGCCATGCGCGTCTGGCGTACCGCGAAAACTGGATGCGCGATGTGATTGGCTTCTTGAAAGCGCATGACATCCCCTGGTGCTCCTGGAATTACCTGAGCACCCCGTATGACGGCAACCGTTTCAGCCTGGTGGACGACGATTCCCGCACGATTCTCAGCCCGACGCTCGCCGCAATTCTGATTGGCAACGGCTGACAGCCGCTGCGAAAACTGGGAGGTACTATTTGATGGATCTAGCCTACATTCGATTTCCGCAATTTCGCCGCAAGGCGCTCACGCTCAGCTATGACGACGGCGTCCGGCAGGATAAGCGCCTGATTGCCATTCTCCGGCAGCACGGCCTGAAAGCGACGTTCAACATCAACAGCGGCCTGTTCGGCGCGACCTATGACGGCGTGGAAAAAGGGCGCATGACTGTGCAGGAGGTATTGGATTTATACCGCCCCGCCGGGATGGAGGTGGCCATTCACGGTTGTCGCCACCTGTCCCTGACGCGTGTCGCGCCCGCGCTGGCGCTCGACGAAATCGTTTCGGACAGGAAGGCGCTGGAGGCGTTGTTCGGCGAGGTGATCACCGGGATGGCGTATGCAAACGGCGCATTCGACGATGCCACCGTCTCGCTCCTGCAGAGCTGCGGCGTGGACTATGCCCGCACCACGCAGGCAACCGAGCGTTTTGACATTCCGGAGGACTGGCTGCGGCTTCCGGCCACCTGCCATCACAACCATCCCCGCCAGATGGAGCTGGCACATCAGTTTGTGGAGGAAGCGGATGATTCGTACTTCTGGCGCAACGGGCTGCGCCTGTTCTACCTCTGGGGGCACAGCTACGAATTTGACGACCACGACAACTGGAATGTCATCGAGGATTTTTCCGCCTACATGGGCGGCCACGACACGATCTGGTACGCGACCAACGGTGAAATCTTCCGCTATTTGCAGGCGTGCAAGCGGCTGCAGTTTTCGATGGACGGTTCGTTTGTCGCCAATCCGAGCGCGTTGGACGTCTATCTGGATTTTCTGGGGAAGCAGGTGCTTGTCCCCGCCGGTCAGACGGTCAGTCTGCGCTGATTGCTGCATTCAAAAAGCGTCTCATGCGAATTGGTCGCATGAGACGCTTTTTTTGAAAAAAAATCACGGTCGGGCGGCGAAATACCGGGCGATTTCCGCCATGCGTGCTTCCTGGTGGACGTCGAACGGGCATCGGCTCTCGCAGTGGCCGCACGACAGGCAGGCATTCGCCTGCACAGACAGCTTGGTATAATGGTTGGCGGCCATCGCGTCGCCCGCCTGCGCCAGGTCATAGTATTTGTTGACCAGCCCGATATCAATGTTGGCGGGGCACGGCTGGCAGTGGTTGCAGTAGACGCACGTTCCGGCGATGGTATCTGCGGAGAACGTGCCGATCACGGAGTAGTCCCGCTCCTCCTTCGATGCGGTCAGGAACCGGAGCAGCACCTCGAGGTGCTCCATCGTCTGGACGCCCGGCACGACGGTGAGCACGCCCGGGCGATCCAGCGCATATTGCAGGCACTGCGCATGGGTCAGCGCCTGGCCAAACGGCGACTGCTCCGCCGACAGCAGCTGTCCGGCGCAGAACGGCTTCATCACGGAGATCCCGACGCCCATTCGCTGGCAGCGCCGGAACAGCTCAAAGCGTTCCTGCACACTGCCCACACCGTATGCATCGCCCTTTTCAAAATCGTAGGCCGGGTTGATGGAAAACATCATCATATCGACCAGCCCGGTGTCCAGAATCCGGTTGGCGACGGCGGGCGTGTGGGAGGAAAAGCCGATGTGATGCACCGTTCCGGCCGCCTTCAGCCGCTGCAGGTCGGAGAGGATGCCGATCTGCTGCAGCGTTTCAAAGTCCTCCTGCTCATCGACGCAGTGCAGAAATCCGAAATCCACATAGTCGGTTCCCAGCGTTTTCAGCTCCCATTGGAAGGTTT
Source organism: uncultured Oscillospiraceae bacterium (assembly GCA_964448855.1). GTDB lineage: Bacteria > Bacillota > Clostridia > Oscillospirales > QAMX01 > QAMX01. The sequence continues at coordinate 13,479 of CAYUXI010000022.1, forward strand.
TGCGAATGGTTTCCGCATCCCGGCACCAGCCGTATTCACCGTTTTCATCGTAGACTGCGCCAAAGTGACATTGCAGATAGACCTGCTCCCGCCGACCTCGAATGGCGCGGCCAAACGGTTCATAGACGGCACCGCCCGCGCAGAGGTCGAAAAAGTTGATGCCGTTCTCCAAAGCGCGCCGAATGATCGCCTCAATTTCATCTGCGGGTGTATGCTGAATGCCGCCCATCCCCAGGCCAAGCACGCCGATTCGCTCCGTCCCGTGCGGCAGTTGTCTGTATTCCATCGCTCTGCTCTCCTTTTCCGGCGGTACAGCACGGTACCGCCCATCCTGTTTGCAACCATTGTATACCCTGAAGTGGACTTCGGGTCAAGAGGCTTTTCGGCTTTTTTGCAAAAATTGCATTTTCCCCGCCGTTCGTCGTGCTGCACGGTTCAGGCGACAAAAAACCGGCTCCGTGCAGTGCGGAGCCGGGTTGGGGTCAATAGTGATATTTTTTGCGCTTCAGAATCAGGAAGCCGGCCGTAGCCAGCACGGCCATGATTTCCGCGCCGACGATGGAGAGCCAGATGCCGTCCAGCTCCAGAATCAGCGGGAGAATCAGCACAGCTGCCACCTGGAACACCAGCGTCCGCAGGAAGGAGATCAGTGCGGAGGTCATCCCGTCATTCAGTGCGGTGAAGAACGAGGAGCCGAAGATGGCAAATCCGGCAAACAGGAAGGAGAACGAGAAATACCGGAAGGCATGTACGGTCATTTCGTACAGCGTCTGGTTGTAGCCGACGAAGAGGTTGGCCAGCGGCTTGGCCAGCAGGTTGGCGGCGGCGAACATGGCAATCGCGCCGACGGCGATCATTTGCAGGCTCTTTCTCAGCAGGCCCTTCAGCTCATCCGAATTCTTTGCGCCGTAGTGATAGCCGATGATCGGTGCAGCGCCGACGGAATAGCCGATAAAGACCGCCAGGAAGGCAAAGTTGACATACATCAGCACGCCGTATGCGGAGACACCGAGCTTTTCCGCGTATTTCATCAGCTGGACGTTATACAGCATACCGACCAGCGAGGAGGAAATGTTGCTCAGGAATTCGGAAATGCCGTTGGAACACGTTTTCCAGAGCACCCGCCAGTCCATCCGGAACCGGCCAAAGCGGAGGCTGGTGGTATTCTTGCGGGAGAGGAAGTACAGCAGCGGCAGTCCGCCGCCGACAACCTGGCTGATGGCCGTTGCAGCCGCCGCTCCGGGTACACCCCAGGGGAGAATGCCGACAAACAGCCCATCCAGCACCATATTGGTGACGCCTGCGCCGACGGTCACGACCAGGCCGAGCTTCGGCTTCTCGGCGACCGAGCAGAAGCACTGGAAAATATACTGCAAAACGTAGAACGGCTGCGTCAGCATGATGATGCGCGCATACTGCACGCAGAGATCGAGCATTTCACCCTCCGCGCCCAGCAGGCGGCCGAGCGGACGGACGACAAAAAAGCCCGTCAGCCCCAGCGCCGCGCCAAGGACAACCGCCGCGACAACAATCAGTGTGAACATTTCACCGGCTTTTTTCCGGTTGCCCTCGCCCAGCGTTTTGGAGACAAGCGCCGCACCACCGGTACCGAACATGAAGCCCGTGCAGCCGACGATCATAACGACCGGCATGATGAAGTTGACGGCGGCAAATGCGGTTTCTCCGGCGAAGTTGGAGACAAAGAACCCGTCGACCACGCCGTAAATGGAGGTGAAAACCATCATAATGATGGAAGGCAGGGTGAAGCGCAGCAGGCGGCGATGTGTAAAATGGTCGGATAGCTGAATCATAGTGTCTTCTCCTGTTGATTGATTTTCGTTGGCCTCTCCGACCGCGTCCGGGTTCGGAGGCCATGCCCTTCATAAAAAGGAAGTCGGCGGTTCATCCGACCCTTTTCGGCAAAAAACGCACGTAAATGATATTATAGTACGAAATCGGACAAAAGTCAAGTTTGAAGACCCTGTGCCACCAAAACTGTCGGGGTGGGCATTGACAAACCGGGACAAACTTTTTATAATTATAATGGTATGAAAATCTCCGTGCGCCGGGCTTCGGCGGCGGCTTTGGAAAGAGAGAATCACATGGCGGACGTTTCACAGAAGACCGCCGTTCTGTTTGATCTGGACGGCACCCTGACGGATCCCGGCGTTGGCATCACGAATTCCGTGATGTATGCGCTGCGCGCTTACGGCATTGCAGCCGAGCGGGAGGCGCTCTATCGGTTCATCGGGCCGCCGCTGACGGATTCATTTGAGCAGTTTTATGGATTTTCGCACGAGAAGGCCGTGGAAGCCGTTGAAATCTACCGGGAATACTACCGGAAAACCGGGATTTTCGAAAATTCGGTCTATGCGGGCATTCGTGCGCTGCTGGCTGCTCTGCGCCAGGCCGGAAAAACGGTCATCATGGCCACCTCCAAGCCGGAGGTCTTTGCCGTGCAGATTGCGGAGCGGTTTGCGCTGACGCCGTTTTTTCATGTGATTGCCGGGAGCTGTCTGAACGGCGAACGCGTTCACAAGGACGAAGTCATCCGCTATGCCCTCGCCCGCGCCGGAATGGACACATCAGACGCGGTCATGGTCGGCGACCGGGAGTATGATCTGCGCGGCGCACACGCCTGTGGAATGCAGGCTGTCGGTGTGCTGTACGGCTACGGCTCCCAGGCGGAGCTGTCGGCCGCAGGTGCCGATGCCATTGCGCCGGACGTCCGTTCGCTCCGCCGCATTCTGCTGGCTGCGCCAGCTGCTTTGGACACATCCACCAAGTGATAAGGAAAGGAATTACAAATCATGATTGAAATCAGCCGTGGAACCCCCTCTGAATTTGAGGAAGTCATCCAGTTTATCAACGACGTTTTTTCCGCAGGCGGACGCCCGCACGATTTCCCACAGATGTACCCCAACCTGTATCGCCCCACGGAGAAGTGTATGCACGCGCTGCTCAACCTGCGTGAAGACGGCGTCATCAAGGGCTCCGTCCTGGTGCTGCCGCGGACGCTGTCGATCAACGGGGAAACGCTGAAAATTTACGGCATCGGCAGCGTGGCCACCCATCCGGAAGCGCGTGGCCGCGGCTTCATGTCCCGTATGCTGACGCAGGCCGCCGACGAAATGAAGGCGGAAGGCGTCGCCATGGCCATGCTCGGCGGCCGCCGCAAGCGCTACAACCACTTCGGCTACGAAATCGCCGGGAACGCGTTCAACTTCGATCTCAACCGCTGGGACGTCACAGGCACCTATCCGGACTTCGACGCCTCCGCGTTCCAGTTCCGCCCGTTCACGCCGGATGAAACAGAGCTGGTGGACACGCTGTACGCCATGTATCTGCGCCAGCCCGTCCACTACTGCTACGACCGTGACGAATACGTCCTGCGCTTTTTCAGCGACGAGAACTTCCAGCCGTATGCCGTGTACGACCGCGCCGGGACGCCGGTCGGCTGTTTGGCACTCGGCAACGTCGGCAACGGCCGCACACCCATCCGTGAAGTCGTCGTCGCGGAGGATCGGCTGCTGGAGGACGTTCTCTTCTCCTTCGCCATGCAGACAGACAACCGTCTGGCGCTCAAGCTGGCACCCTGGCAGCTCGCGTCTGTTCCGCGGATGCTCCGCATCGGTACCGGCCTGACCGGCTACGCCGACGCACAGTGGAAGATGCTCGACTGGCCGCAGACGCTGCAGAAGCTCCTGACATTCAAGGGCAGCTACGCCGATCTGGAGGATGGCACGCTCGTCCTCGATATCGAGGGCTGCGGTCGCATTGCCGTGACGGTTGCCGGTCGAAAGGCCTCTGTTGAGCCGACTGCCGCGCCGGCCGATCTGACATTCTCGCTGCTGGATGCTGTCTATACGCTGGCCGGCCCCACCCCGTCCGCACTGGTCGGTTTGCAGCTGCCCAGAGCAGTTCAGCGCCTCTTTGCCAGCTGGTTCCCGCTCCCGCTGATGCACTTTGACACGGAGCGCGTCTAAGCCCGCTGCTCACCAATCAGGAGGAGTTGCCTATGTCCGAACTGTCCCTGCTTCAGCTCACGCCGGAGGATCAACGTTTGACCGGTTGGGTTCACATCGGCGCACAGCTGGCCGATGCGGAGCTGACCGCACTCGTCCGGCCATTGTCCGGCGGCGCGGTGCAGTCCTTCCCCTGCTGCGGCAATCCGTTTGTGCTGGCACCGCTCACGAACCACATCGACTACGAAATCCGGCTGCGCGCCGTCTGTCCGGATGGCCGGACGGTGGAGAGCGCTCCGCGGATGTTTCGCTGCGGGTTTGTGCCCGGCCGCGTCATCGCCTATCAGCACCCGCTCGACGACACATTTGCCGCTTCCGGGCGCTACATCGGCAGCCCGTCCATCTGTAGAGCGCCGGACGGTGCACTTGTCGTCTCGCACGACTTTTTCCCCGGTGGGCAGAACCTGACGCACGTCTACCGCTCGGAGGATGAGGGGCAGACCTGGCAATTCGCCTCGGCGGTCACTCCCTGCTTCTGGGGCTCGCTCTTTGAGCATGGCGGGCGGCTGTATCTGCTCGCCACCGCAACGGAATACGGTGCGCTCGTCCTGCACGAATCCCGTGATGGCGGGCGAACCTGGCACGGCCCCGTTCAGCTGCTGCCGGGCGGTTCCCACGAAGCGGGCGGGCCGCACAAAGCGCCGATGCCCGTGCTCTGCGCGGCGGGGCGCATCTGGACCGGTGTCGAGTTTGGCTCCTGGCGGACGAAAATGCACTGCCCCGGCGCCGTCTCTGCCGCCGTGGACAGCGATCTGATGGACCCGGCATCCTGGCAATGCACGGGCTTTCTGCCCTATGACCCGGAACGGGTGCGGGAGGTTCAGGGGATGCCGGTCGGCGGCACCATCGAAGGCAACCTGCTGCAGACCCCGGATGGCCGTCTGGTCGATCTGCTCCGTTTCCAGACCAACGAGTGTACGCCGCGCTACGGGAAGGCCTATCAGGTGGTGCTCGATCCGCAGCACCCGGAGGCGCTGCCGCAGTTTGACCGCACCGTGGATTTTCCGGGCAACCTCTCCAAGTTCTTCATCCGCCGTTCCCCGCTGGACGGCCGGTACTATGCGCTCTCCAACCGCGTCACAACCGATGCACTCTCGCAGCGCAACCTGCTGACGCTGTCCGTTTCCGACGATCTCATCCACTGGACGGTCTGCCGCGACATCCTGAATTATGCCGACAATTGCTTCGGCGAGGGCGAAAATCAGGTCGGCTTCCAGTATCCGAGCTTCATTTTCGACGGAGATGATCTGCTGGCCGTCGTCCGGACGGCGATCAACGGGGCGCACAATTTCCACGATGCCAACTACATGACGTTCCACCGCATTCGCCACTACCGGCGGTAATCGACTGTTTACAGGCCGTTCACCCTTTGCGGCAGACGGGTTGGTATACTGAAGCATATCCCTTCCATGTGGAGCAAAGGAGCATTTCTGATGGCAAACGAAACGAAGCCCTCCGGGCTGACCGCTGCACAGCAGGCGGCAGCCGATCGGATTTTGAACGAAAAACGTGAAAAGCTGAACCGTCAGCGCAAAAAACGGCGGCTGATTCTCTGGATTCTCATCCCCGTGCTTGTTTTGAGTGTTGCGGGCGTCATCCTGTATCAGACGGTCTTCTCGGACTGGTTCGCCTACCGCCATGCGGCGGAGCTGCTGTCGCAGGGGAGCTGTCAGGAGGCCGCAGACGCCTTTGCCGCGCTTGGCTCCTACCGGGACAGCTACGATCAGAAGCGTGCGGCGCTCTTTGCGCTCGGCCTGCAGCAATATGAGGCCGGGGACTCTGTGACGGCGCGCCGCACCTTTGCCGGGCTGCTCAGCTACGGCGAAAGCAAGCACTGGGTCAGCCGCATCGACTATGAATCGGCGGAGGCTGCTGTGGCTGACGGCAACTGGATTTCCGCGATTCAGCTGTTTGACCGCGCCGGGACGTATGAGGATGCCGCAGACAAGGCGGCGGACGTCCGCCAGACCGCCTATGACCAGGCGCTTCTGCTCGCCGATCAGGGCGATGCATATGGTGCCGTCTGCCTGCTGTCGGCCATTCCGGAAATCGCGGACAGCCAGGAGCAGCTGCGCCGACTTGCACCCAGCGTATCCAGTCTGCTTGCAGCCGGTCACAACACGCTCTACGCCGTCTCGTCGGACGGCAAGGTGCGCGCCACCGGGAACAACGCCTATCACCAGCTGGACGTCGAGGGCTGGGAGCAGATCATCGCCGTGGCCGCCGGTGAGCGGCACGTAGTCGGCCTCCGCACTGACGGAACGGTCGAAGCGGCCGGGGATTCACTCTATGACCAGTGCGACGTCAGCGACTGGCAGAATATCGTCGCCGTGGCCGCCGGTTCCATGCATACGGTCGGGCTGCGTGCAGACGGAACGGTTGTCGCCGTTGGGGACAATATGTACGGGCAGTGCGATGTCGGCGATTGGCAGAATGTCGTCGCCGTGGCCGCCGGGGAAATGCACACGGTTGGGCTGTGCGCAGACGGAACGGTCGTCACTGCAGGGAGCGGAGATGACGGGCAGTGCGATGTCGGCGATTGGCGCGACATTGTCATGCTCGCAGCCGGCCCCTATCACACCATCGGCGTCCGCGCCGACGGAACCGTTGTCACCTGCGGGGACAACACCTATGAGCAGTGCAGCCTGTCGGAGGAAACGGACGTCGCTGCCGTCTCCACAACGGCAAAGAATACACTGGTTCTAAAGAGCGACGGTACGGTTTATTCCTTCGGCAGCGTGGAAAACAACCAGCAGGTGCTGGAGGGCTACGAGGGCGTGATCGCCGTTGCAGCCAGCGACACGGAATGCTCCGTGCTGCTCCGAAATAACGGCACCGCTGCCGTCATCGGCGAAATTGACGCCTTTTCCGCCGTCCGCAACTGGTCAGGACTTGGCCGCGGCCTTTTCCCGGAATCCTGACCGCTGAGGCATTCCATCGAAACCGGCAGACATTGAAAAAACAGTGTCTGCCGGTTTGTTTTTCCAATTTTGGGGCGAAACGGCTTGAATCTGACGCCGCAATGTATTATAATAGAAAGGAAACGAAAAATACCAGCCGGTGCATTTTTTGCCCGGCTATCACAGACCGCGATTTGAAAGGAGTTTCCCTATCATGAGTGATCAGAAAACGAACCAGATTCCGAAGAGAAGCGAAGTCGATCCGCGCTACACCTGGGCGCTGGAGGATTTGTTCCCCAGCGATGAAGCCTGGGAGGAGGCGCTCGCCGCGCTGGGCAATATGCCGGAGCAGATGGCGGCCTACCGTGGCCGTCTCGGTGAAAGCGGCGACACGCTGCTGGCCTATTTCCGTCTGGGCGATGAATATCATCTGAAGATGGGCCGTCTGGCCAACTACGCATTCCGCAAGGCCGATGAGGATACCGCCGTCGGCAAGTATCAGGAAATGCGCGGCAAAATCATCAGCCTGAGCGTCTCTGTCAGTGCCGCCTCTTCGTTTGATACGCCCGAAATTCTGGCCATTTCCGACGAAACGCTGGAGCGTTTTTATACCGAAACACCGGATTTGCAGCTGTACCGCCGTGCGCTTGACCGCGTCCGCGCCCGCCGTGAGCACGTCCTGTCGGATGCGGAGGAAAAGCTGCTGGCATCGGCCGGTGAGATGTCCGAAGCGCCGGAGCAGATTGGCTCCATGTTCCGCAACGCTGACCTCAAGTTCCCGGATGCCATCGACAGCGAAGGGAAAGCCCATCAGTTGACGCAGGGCTCCTACATCCCGATGCTGGAGGGCTCTGACCGCGTATTGCGCAAATCGGCCTTTGAGAACCTGTATCACACCTTTGAAGGCTTCCGCCACACAACCGCCGCATTCCTGGATGCGCAGATGAAGCAGCTGATCTTCTTCTCCCGCGCCCGGAAGTATGGCTCTGCGCTGGAAGCGTCCCTCTCTGCCAACGAGGTGCCCGTCTCCGTTTACACTAACCTGATTCAGACCGTCAGCGAGAATCTGCCGTATATGCACCGCTATGTTCGTCTGCGCAAGAAGCTGATGGGGCTGGACGAGCTGCATATGTACGACCTGTATACGTCGCTGGTAGCCGATGCGGAAACGGAAATCACCTATGAGCAGGCCAAGCAGACCGTTCTGGAGGGGCTGGCTCCGCTGGGTGCCGACTACCGCGCCATGCTGGAGGAGGGCTTTGCCAACCGCTGGATTGACGTCTATGAAAACGAAGGCAAGCGCAGCGGCGCCTACTCCGCCGGTGGCGACCCGCACCCGTATGTCCTGCTGAACCATAAAAACACGCTCGATTCGCAGTTCACGCTGGCACACGAAATGGGTCATGCGCTGCACAGCTACCTCTCCCTGAAGAATCAGCCCACCGTGTATTCGGGCTATGTGATTTTTGTGGCCGAGGTCGCCTCCACCTGCAACGAAGTCCTGCTGATGCAGCATCTGCTGTCCAAGACCACGGAAAAACGGCAGCGCGCCTACCTGATCAACTACTTCTTAGAGCAGTTCCGCGGCACCATCTATCGCCAGACCATGTTTGCCGAGTTTGAGCAGATGATGAGCCAGCGTGCAGAAGCCGGGCAGTCGCTGACCGCCGAAGCGCTGTGCGAGATGTACTACGACCTGAACCGGAAATACTACGGCGAGGACCTCTGCATTGACCGCGAAATTGCAATGGAATGGGCGCGTATTCCGCACTTCTTCTATGATTTCTATGTGTTCCAGTACGCAACCGGGTTCTCCGCCGCTGTCGCCATTGCCAACCGCATCCTCCGCGAGGGTCAGCCGACTGTGGACGATTATCTGAAATTCCTGAGCAGCGGCTCCACGACCGACCCGATTTCCCTGCTGAAGATTGCGGGCGTTGACATGGCGTCTCCGGAACCGATCAACGACGCCCTGAAGTTCTTCGGCACGCTGATCGACGAGATGGAAGAGCTCTGTGCGGGAGACGCAGCCAACAACTGACAGGAAGTACGAATTCATGCAAATCACTGACAATTCTGCGCGTTTTCGCGCCATATATCAGCAGGAAATCAAGCGCGCAGGTGCGGACAAGCTCTTGGAATTTCTGTTTTCCAAAGCCTCCGATTTTGAAACGGCACCGGCCAGCACCCGGTATCACGGTTCGTATCCGGGAGGGCTGCTTGCGCACAGTCTCAACGTGTATGACAGTCTGATCGACTATCTGGCACGTCCGCGTGTGCAGCAGCAGTACGGTCTGACTGTCAGCCGGGAGACGGCCGCCATCGTTTCATTGCTCCACGATCTTTGCAAGGTGAACTGCTATCAGGAGCGGCGGCGCAAGGTGCGCGATGCTTCCGGCGATTGGCAAACCGTCACCGCCTACGAATTTGAGGATCGGCTCCCCTATGGGCACGGTGAGAAATCGGTGCTGCTGATCTCCGATTACATGAAGCTCACGCGGGAGGAGGCGTTTGCCATCCGTTACCACATGGGCTTTACCGGAACCGAGGACAATCGCACCATCGGCGAAGTGTTTGAGCGGTACCCGCTGACGCTTGCACTGTTTACCGCCGACATGGAGGCGACGTTCTGTCTGGAAAAGGGACAGCTGCACACCTGAAGCGGCCTGCCGCTTGCAAACGACATCAAAAGGAGAAATGAAGATGAGCGAACCATTCCACCATGCGGAGCCGGCTGAAACACACGCTCAGCTCGCTGCCCGTTATTTCAAGGAAGGGTACAATTGCGCGCAGTCCGTGTTTGCCGCGTTTTGCGATGTCACCGGGCTCGATTTTCAGACGGCTCTGCGGTTATCGTCCTCTTTTGGGGGCGGTATGGGGCGGCTGCGCGAGGTTTGCGGCGCCTGCTCCGGCCTTTTTATGGCCGCCGGAATGCTGTACGGCTATGATGACCCGGAGAATCCGTCGGCCAAGGCCTCGCACTATCTGCGGATTCAGATGCTCGCGTCGGAGTTTCGCAAGCGCCACGGCTCCCTCATCTGCCGGGAGCTGCTCGCGGAACAGCATCCGGACGCCACGCCGAATCCCACGCCGCGCACGGAACAGTTCTATCAGGAGCGCCCGTGTGCCCGGTTTGTCGAGGATGCCGCGGCAATTTTGGACGAGTGGCTGCAAAAAGAACCCCCGCTGAATGATGCCAACCCGTCCTGACCTTCGGTGAAAACAAACGGAATTCCCCACAGAAGCCGGAATAATCTGCTTCTGTGGGGAATTTTTGTATGCAATGCGGCAATTCACCGCTGCTCGGCGGGTATCGCAGAGGCTGTCAGCGCGAGAAAAGTGCGGCAACAACGGTCAGGGGTAGGTAAACACACAGGCAACGTTTCCTCTCCCTCAGGCGCTCCGCGCCACGCGTTTTGAAGGAACGCACATCACTTATCACTCTTCACCGATCACTCCCCCTAGCCTCTCAGTCACCTTCGGTGACAGCTCCCCCAGAGGCTGGGTGGTTTTTGGGGTAGGTGAGCACACAGGCAACGTTTTCTCTCCCTCAGGCGCGGAGCTGCCAGCTCCCTCGTCAGAGGGAGCTGGGGAGGCGATCCGCTGTGGGTTGCTGCGGGGAAGGTGATTCCACAGAGAAACCTTTCTCTCCCTCAGGTGCTTTATGTTTGGGGCAGTGCGGGGGATGTAAGGCACCGAAAAAGTCGCTCCCTCGTCCCTTGATAGCGTTCAGGGCAAGGCTCCGCGAAGCGGCAAAAGACGATCCGGCGATTGACTGCGGTCAATCGCCGGATTCCAAGTCCTGTATTTTGCGGTTCCCAAATCTGTCAGACGCTCAGATCGTATTTCTCTGCCTGTGCGGTGAACATTTCAAAATAAAGCCCTTTGCGTTCCATCAGCTCCGAATGCGTTCCATTCTCGACAATTTGCCCATCGTCCAGCACCAGAATCTGATCCATTGCTTTCGTGCAGGACATCCGATGCGAAATCATGATGACAACGCGATCCTGAATCGTCAACAGCTCATTGAAAATCTGATTTTCCATCAGCGGGTCAAGCGACGATGTCGGTTCATCGAATATGACAATGTTTTTGTCCGCATAAAACACCCTGGCCAGCAGGAGCCGCTGCCATTGTCCGTCGGACAAATCAACGCCGCGAGCATCGTACTTCGCATCCAGGTTGGTAGCAGCCGCATCCGGCAACCCGTCCAAAAAATCACACACACCGCTTCTGCACAGTGCCCGCTCCAGCTGATCGTCGTCCTGCTGGTCAAAAGCGATGTTGTATTGGAGCGAAAACGGGTATTTTGTGAACTTTTGCGGGCAAACATCGATTTGCTCCAGCATCGATGCAATCGAGTACCGCTTTGCATCCACGTGATCAATCAAAATGCTTCCGCCGTACATCTCGTAGATGCCGCTGATGACTTTTGCAAATGTTGACTTTCCGGAGCCGTTTTTGCCAACGATGCAGACCTTTGTGCCCGGCGCAAACTCGCAGCACAAATTTTTCAGCGTCGGAGCCTGGTTGGAGGCATAGGTGTATTCGAGATTTTGGATCTGGATACCCTCGGCACGCGGAAGCTGTTCGCCATCGCGCTGGAACGGCGTTGCATTCATCAACTGGAAGTAGTCATCATAATAGCGGAAATTCCCAATCAGGCTTCCCGTGGTACTGAAGATATTGAAGACGGAGCGTTCAATCTGCTTCACAGAGGCCGTGGTCGCGGTGAATTCACCCATGGTGATGGCATTGCTCAGTCTTTTCAGCGCCAGAAATACATAGGAACCATAGTACGTGCAATTTTCAAAGATGAATTTTGCAAAGGAGTATGTGAGGTCATAGCAGGTCATTTTCCACACTTCGGAACGCATTTCCTGATACAGAGCTTTTCGTTTCAGGTTGATCGACTCCAGAGAGTCATACACCTTGATTTCCTCCATGAAATCCTTGTCTGTAATCATTTCCGAAAACGAGTCCAATTTCATGCTATAATTGTTGATGACCTCATCGTATTTGTACTGTCTCTTTTTCTGCTTCAAGAGCAGGCCGTTGCGAATGACAGCGACAGCAACGACGATGATGAAAAAGAGAACGCTCACCTGCCTTAAGATGTTCACATAGAGTACGACCGAGACAATGCTCAGGAGAATCTTCATCACCTGATGCGGGATGTCCACAATTTTGGGCAGTGCCTGCTTTTTGCACTTGAGGTACAATTCATACGTCTCTGAGGATTCCAGTGCATCGCCCCGGACAGAGGTGATTTTCGAAACCAGCTCTGCCTGATAGGCATTGATCACCTTTTCTTTTTGGCGCCTCAGCAGGATGATGAACAGAAACTCGATATAATTGAGCAGAACTTCCCAAAATTCAAAGGTCAATGTCAGCAGGATGATGGCAACCACCGTTGCGGTCAGATTGCTTTGTATGCCAGATGTCACGATGTTAATGAGTCGCTGATTGATCAGGACAGCCGGATAATATGCGACACCGGACGAAAAGACGGCGGACAGGATGGTGAGGAAAACGAAAACCGGGTGTTCCTTCATCGTCCTCCAGATCAATGAGCATGCACGTTTCGTTCTATTCATGTTGAATATCTTGATACCTCTCGGCCTGTGCAGTGTACAATTGATGATACAAGCCCTTGTTTTTCATCAACTGCTTATGCGAACCAATTTCGCTGATTTGACCGTTTTCCATGGAAACGATTTTGTCACACAGTCTCGTACACGTCAAATTATGTGTGATGACAATCACGGTTCTGTCTTGATACCGATTGAAAATCAGATCGATAAAATCGGTCTCTGATGATACATCGAGCGAACTGAGCGGTTCATCGAATACCAGAATCTCTCGATCGGCATAAAGCGCTCTGGCCAGCTTTACTTTCTGCTTTTCCCCGCCCGAGAGATCAACGGCATCCTCGAAAACCTCCTCCCGCAGCAGCACCTCATCGCTCCCGTGCGATTCCTGAATCTTCCGAATGCCCGTTGAATCGCAAACTGTATGATAAAGGTCTTCTTTTGGACGGTTCGCATCGGATATCGTAATGTTTTCCTTCAGGGACATGGGATAGATCACAGTTTCCTGAGCTGCCACACTGAACAGACGGAGGATATCGTTTTGATCCATCTGCGAATAGCGAATGCCGTTGATCCGGCATTCGCCGGATACAGGCGTATACAAGCCCATCAGCAGCTTGACCAAGGTCGTTTTCCCTGCGCCGTTTTTGCCGACAATGGCAACTTTTTCACCTTTTTTGATCTCCAAATTCACGTTGGACAGCTGGTATTGGTCAGAACCGCTATAGGCCTTGTACTGATAGGAGACATCCTTCAAAGTGATTTGTTTCATGCCTCCGCAGCTTGCTTCTGCCGGCGTTTTTTGGGGGTGAATAAAATCAAAAAACTCGTTCGACAGGAAATTGGACTCGTCTAAGCATCGCAGCTCGACCACGAAATTTCGGATGGATTGGCTGAATTCAGCGATGCACGCAATCAGCATCACAGCGCCACCGTAGGTAATGCGTGAAAAAATAACCAGCAGATAAATGAGAACGTGGACGAACACCGTATAAAAATGAGAGATGCAGGATAGCAGATCGACATATTTCCGTTGATGCCTGTCTTCCACGATGTGGGCTTCCACTTTGTCATTGTGTAAGGCCGTGTACTTTTCCAGAAGAGAGGACTTGATTTTTCTTCGTTTGATGTCGAAAATCGAATCCTTATTTCGGAACAGTGCATCGACCTTGTCCAGCCTCCGGTCAACCTTTGAAAGCCGATGATACGAATCGTTGCTCACTTGCTTGAGTTTGGATTCAATTTTGATGATGAAGGGCAAGACGAGGAAGCTGTACAGCAGCATGAATCCGATGATATAAATCGGGTTGACTTTGTTGATCACACAGGACAGGATCGCCGTCACGATGCTGAAAAAAGCCGAGAGAATATGGATGAAGACGAGTCCGGACGAAGAGACGGCATAAATGGAGCTGGACATATGCAAAGAAAAAGCATCCATGTTGTCCGGATCTTCAATCTCCGTGAGACTTTTTTCCTTCCAGGCCCTCATCAGGTCTGTTTTGCACGCTTCCTGGATATCCATTTCCGCCATCTGGGCAAAGGCTTCCAGAATGTACGCCAGGTTTTTCTGCAAAAAGTCGCAGACGAAAATCAAACAAATGCCGATGAGCATTTGCCCGATCCGATCCTTCTGCTGGGCAACAATGATATCTGTCACCTTGGCCGTCGCCGTTGCAAAGACGAGGGACACAACCGGAAAAATCAGCTCTGAAATGCCTCTGTAAACATACAATTTTCTGTTCACTGAAAGGATGTACCGATTCGCGAGTGTTATGCTTTTCCAGACTGTCTGATACCGGGATAGGCGATTCCTACGAGATTCTTTCATGGATTTCACCACACAATTGAAGATTGAGAGATGCTGCCTTTTGGGAATAACACAAGATATACGATTTGACTTTATCGCAAATTAGCTTTTCTTGTTCAAGAACAATATTGTTAATAGCCATTGAGTCAAATTTATGCGCAACAGTTGATGTCTTGATAAATGTCGAGACAGAACGCTGATCCATCAGTTTAATTTGTGAGCTTTCTGTTTTGGGTAATGCAGCTATAAAAAATAATGCGCCCAACTCAATTTTCTGTTCTTCTATGTTGCTGTAATTTTTTTGCGTTTCAGAATTACGATTGATTAGGATTTTACTATTATCAACAGTCTTTTCGCGGCCGGTTACTCCAATTAATGTAGCAATAGAGGGGTCGAGTTTTGAAAATGTTGGACCGTTATATACATAGGGTATTTCGTTCAGCACATATACAGCAATCGCATCATCACTAACAAATTGGAAGTCATCGCTTTGACATGTCACTAGGTAATTTATGATTGTTGATTTGCCGACACCACTTGGCGCTAAAAAGATCCCTGCTTTTCGACTTGCTTTTGACATCACGCAGGCTGCATGAAATAAAACCCCTCCCTTTTGAGAAACCGCTAAAACAAATGGAACCGTTGATATTGTCGACTTGATGCAAGCATCATCTTTTGCCAGGATATCAAGTTTGTGATTTGCATATCGATACATCACAACACCTGGCTGTGAGATTTCAAACCAATCTTCTCCAGAATAATTGACTGATGGGATATCAGCATCCGGATTTACAATCACATCAACTTGCATATCAACAGTCGTTGGATCGGAGCACAAATTAAAGTAATCAAAATAGTAATTGCTTTCAAAGACAATTCCATATACTGTATACTTCATTTAATTGCTCTCCTGAAAATCCACGTTATATGAGGCTTGCAATATGATAGACTCTTCTACGCATACATTTTTGTTACAATCAAATTGACCTCTTACGGCCTTGAGCGGACAAGCCGCTCCGTAACAAACCGGTAATTTTTCACAATTTTGACAAGTTTGGTTGTTGAACGAATGGTTCATACACCAAATCTTGTTACTTTCCTGCAATAGCGTAAAATGTGTGGAATCTTCGATATATCCGACAACGTTCTCTATTCCCCTGTAGTCCACTGTACATTTTCGAATGACTCCATGGCAATCAATTGCAAAGGATTTTTCAAGTCCAGCATAACACGATCCCGAAAACGGGCATAACATTCCGTAAGTAATGTCAGTGCTTAGATGATTATCTTGACAATAACGATTCAAGTCGGGCAAAGCATTCATGAAAAAGTTTTGATCGCATATGACAGACGAGGAAACACATCCACCCATATCCGCAATTGGATGAAAGTGGATGGTGAGATAGTCGTTGGCAAATGTCTTGACATAATCAAGAAATTCAAATATTCGGCTGTAGATGGCTGGGTTGATATTAATCCTTAAGTTAATTTTAGATGGACTGTTTGAAGCTAAGACAGTGCGGATATTTTCTATAATCTTTTCAAACGATGGTTCTCCGGATCGTGTCTTTCTGAACATGTCATGTTCAAATGAATCAACCGTTATTTGATATTCATTCACACCGGCATTTTGCAATAACGAATGCACGCTCGGTTCCAATAAATAACCATTGGTGGTAACGCTCGACATAATATGCAAATCTGTAAATTCAGACCGAACGATATTCATGAACTCGACAATTTTGGATATAGACAATAGCGGTTCACCGCCAAACCATGATATAACAATAGTTTTGGTTGCCGTATCAACCAACGATTTCAGAAAACAAATGATTCCATCGAGAGTATGTTGCTCAATCTCACCCCCATCATTCTCCTCGTAGCAATAAACACACTGAAAGTTGCACATTTCATTTACGAATATCGTCAATCTGATTGTCGAATCGACATTGCGAAGTTTATAATTCTCGTATTGCTGTTTTAGTGTTTCGTATTCGTTCTCGTTTTCACGAACAAGAAACTCCCTAGAAAGAAGAGCTTCGAAAAGGTCGCTTTTCTCATCTATATTTCCATTTATAATACCTAATAGCTCTTTGCTTTCCAGAGAATTTGCGTGTTCAAAATATAATCCACCAGTTCGATAATTATATAGAACGATGCGATTGTTGTCTTTAGCAACCCGAACGAATCTGCTAATCCGATACATATTCCACAACCCTCTGCCGTTTTATTGATTCATACCTAACAGCTACTAACTACAGAAAAAACCTCTCCCAAACTAACTCTTCGTCAACTGATAGATCAAACGCGTAAAAAAGGCAATAGCCTTTAAAAGGAATATTACGACGACAAATTACCACAAGTATTCCCGCTGTATTTGTGATTAGTACTTCCATCGCAAGATGCTCCATGGTTTGTGCACCCTCTGTTAAGGCCATTGCAAGCAGATGATGAATTTGAGCATTGGGAATTATTTCCGCTCATTACAGAAAAATCCGTACCGTTCCCTACATCAAATAGTTGTGTAAACATATCTTTCCTCCTGATAGTAAATAATTGTTTTTGTTGTTTATGATCATCTGTATCTGATCTTAATAGGATTCAATTTTGCTTCTACCATATTTTGTTTACATTATTTAGTATAGCACTTGTGCGATATTTTGTCAATCGAACGACTTTATTTTTGTGTAAAAGTGTCGGCATATACAGAAGAGTCTTTTGATATTGTACAGCTTTGTGCAGGATACACAAATTGTTTGCCAAACAAAGATATGAGAAGGCGGCCTGGTATTTTTTGCCGAAGGTCTTGTGCCATGCCGATGCGGCGGTGGGTGTATCCGTTGCCTAAGGAGAACCGTAGGCAACGGAGGAGCTTGCGTAGGGCACGGGCTTGTTTACTGCCGCGTAAGTTATATTTCCCGCTGCGCCCGTAGCGGCTGACCATGGATATCCTCACAAGCCTCCTTTGTGCAAGAGGGACGAGGGATTGCTGTTCGATGTGGGAGCAGCTGCGGGTGAAAGTGAGCACTCGGAAACAGTCTTCTCTCCCTCAGTCAGCTGCGCTGCCAGCTCCCTTTACACAAGGGAGCCTTTGGATGCTGTCCGATGTTCGCCGCTACG
>CAYUXI010000023.1:0-28005 GCA_964448855.1 uncultured Oscillospiraceae bacterium
TCGTGAATTTTAGTTGGAACTATGATAACATATCCATCAGAAATTGTCAAGAAAACGAACGCGAAGGCTGATGCGAATTGCCTGGGATTTCTGCAAAAAAGACGGCGAACAACATTGACAAAATGCGACAAAAATAGTATAATAAATTGGGCTGTTTCACAATGCAAAAAACGCTTGCCAAACAGTCACGTCTACAATCCTTTGCAGGAAAAGGAGCCGTCAAAATGCCACGTTTCTTTGTGGAGCAGTCCGTTGTGCCGGGGCAACCGCTTGTTCTGGACGGAGAAAATGCCCATCATATTTCGTTTTCTCTGCGGATGCGCGTGGGAGAACGGCTGGTTGTGTGCGCCGGAGGCCAGGCCTTCCCGTGCAGTATTCAATCCTTTACCGCCTCGGAAGTGACCGTTCTGCCGGAGGCTCCGCTGCCGGAAACGGAACCGGATTTGTCTGTTTCCGTCTATCTGGCACTTTCAAAAGGCGATAAATTCGATTTCTGTATTCAAAAATGCATCGAACTCGGCGCAACGGAAATCATCCCGTTCCGCTCGGAATTTTGCATTGTCAAGGGCAATGGTGCCGATACCAAGGAGGAACGCCGCCAGAAGATCGCCATGGAAGCCGCGAAGCAATGCGGAAGAACCGTTGTGCCGAGGGTCTGGCCGGTCTGCTCATTTGAAACGGCGCTGCAGCGCGGCGCGCAGACGGATCTGCGCCTCTTCTGCAGCGAACGCCCGGATGCATCCGCTCTGTCTGCGCTGCTGCGCGACGGTTGGCAGACAAGCTGCAAAACGGTCAGCGTTTTTACGGGGCCGGAAGGCGGTTTTGCACAAAAGGAGTTTGACAAAGCCGCCGAAATGGGATATAATATGATTACGCTCGGCAAACGGATTCTTCGCTGCGAGACGGCTCCGCTCTGCGTGCTGTCCGCTCTGATGTATGCGTCGGGCGAGTTTTAACAGGCAAACCAACCGATTCTCAGGAATCGATTTTCAAAATGAGGGAACAGGCAGGAGGTTTTTTTATGAGAAATGTGTCTCCCAAAACTTCGAGCACATCGAGAACAAAAAAACAGCTGGAGGAGCTGTCCACCAATAAAATGTTGCTGGTTTTCGGCGTTTCGGCGCTTTATCTTTTTCTGATGTCCTTGATTCGAAACAGCGTGCAGATGGTCGGTCAGAGCCGCTCCACCACAGCGACGGTAATTTACGCCGTCCTGCTCCTGACTTCACTGGCACTGATTCCGATTGGCCTGATCGTCTATTATCGGATGCGCCACGCCGGCAAACAGCCGCAGTATCGGCTGATCAACGGCATCAATGTCTCCATGCTGGCTCTCGTCGTTTTCTGCTGCGCCGCAGCACAATATCTCTTCGGCCTCGGTGATATGGGCATGAAGGTGACGTACCTGTCCGTTGTAGCCGCCGCCGCACTGTCGATCATCTACTGGATTTTCCGCCGGGAATGCTGGCTGTCGATGCTGATCCTCGGCATCAGCGCACTCGTTGACTACCTCCTGTACCGTCTACCGTATGCACTTTCCATCTGGATGGATTCCTGGAAGCTGCTCGGCGCACTCTATGCGCTGGCACTCGTGATCGGGATTGGCGCCCTCCTGCTCCTGAAAAAGAACAAGGGTACTCTCCGTTTCGGTCAACGCAAGGTTCAGCTGCTGCCCACCTCCTTCAATTACTGGCCGGTGCTGGCTGCAATTGTCTTTGCTGCTGCAGTTTTTGCACTGTGCGTGCTGCTCGGCTCCTACTGCTTCTACTATGCCGTCTTCGCAATGGCCATTGTCCTGGTTGGATACGGCGTTTATTCCATTCTTCTGATGATCTGAACCGTTCCATCACCCCGTTGAAAGGAGAACAACCATGCCCTTGAACAAACCGTCCGTCGCCGAGAAAGATGTCGTGACCTGCAAGTCCTTCCTTCAAAAAATGGTCGAACGCTTTGAATTGGACGATGCTGCGCTCCCAACCAAACCCGAAGCCAATCCGTTGCCCAATGGTGCAGCGACCTGCTGGTGCCGCGCCAAAGACGGTGCCCTCTGGCAGGCAAACGAACGCGGCCTCGTTCGCATCGCACAGGAAGCATACTTCCGCGATGACGTTCAGTACATGAACGCGCCGCGCTATCTGGCCTCCAACGATGTGACAGCGATTTGCCCGGATGAACACAATGGCGTCTGGGTTTGGACTGGTGCGGGCGTTTCCCATATCTTTTACCGGGAAATGACGCTGGAACAGAAGGCAGCCATCTATGATGCCCGCGTTCCGCTCCGTCAGGTTCGGCATGGCTTCGTCACAACGCCGCGCCTGAAGCGTCCGGGGGATTTCTCGGAGTTCACCCATGAAAGCTCCGACAATGACGGCCTCTGGACGGCCATGTACGCCGCCGGTGCCTGCTATGAATACGCCGTGACGGGCAGCGCGGATGCACTCCAACGTGCAACCGCAGCGACGGAAGCGGTTCTGAGCCTCGTCGATGTCACCGGGATTCCCGGATACTTTGCCCGTTCCTTTGTCACGGACGGAGAAACGTTGCCGGAAGACGGATTCTGGATTACCAAGGAAGGCTCGGACGTCATCTGGAAATCCGATACCTCCAGCGACGAGGTCGTCGGCCATTTCTTGATCTACCTGCTGGCACATGAATTTTTGCCGGACGAAGCGTTGAAGGCCAAAATCCGCCGAATTGCCGGAGAGGTCGCCGATTACATCATCGACCACGACTACTATTTCATCGACGTCACCGGCCGCCCGACGCTCTGGGGAAACTGGAACCTCGACTATATCAACGGCCGCGGCTATGAGGATACCGCTCTGAACGCCGCCGAACTGCTCAGCCATATCAAAGTGGCCGCCTACCTGACCGGCGAGGAACGGTTCGAAAAAGAGTATCAGAAGCTGATCGATCTCGGCTATGTCGATCTCTGCTGTGCGTATCTATCCCGCAAAGAGCCCACCTTCAATTACTCAGATGAGGAGCTCTGCTATCTGACCTACCTGCCGCTGATTCTTCTGGAAAAGGATCCGGCACTCCTGGCCAAATACCGGGAGGGTATGAGCCAATGGTGGCAGAACATTCAGCGCGAATTGAATCCGCTCTGGGCATACATCTACAAGCTGATTGATCCGGAACTGGATTATGATATGGAAGGCTGCCTCTGGACGCTGCGTCGCCTGCCGCTGGACCTCCGACATTTCGACTCCCATCAGGATCAACGCGCCGATCTGGTCTTCGAGGACGACATGGATCGGCATGGCAGCCATCAGACGCTGACGCTGCTGCCGCCGGATGAACGCCGTATCATGAAGTGGAACGGTAACCCCTTCAGCCTCCGCAGCCGCGGCGATGAACTGGAGGAAGAACCCGGCACCATCTTCACCTTCCCGTACTGGCTCGGCCGGTATTACGGCTTCCTGACAGAAGAATAATGCTGTCAAATCCCGCCGGATGATTCCGGCGGGATTTTTTTTGCCCATCGTCTGGCACAAGAAACGGTCGGCGTCTGAAACGTCTTGCGCTCTCTCCAAAATCCGTTCTTCGTATCCAATGTGGATAACAATGCACTGGCCACACATACCAAAGCGGACGGTTCTCTGAACAGATAGTCTGCATCCTGCCGAGAAGATGCCACACCCCTCACCCCACGGCAGAATGTATCGCGCAAAGACAGGCACAAATCCAAACCACCGGCGCAACGACTGAAAACCAACTGTGTTGCACTCCGACAACGCCGAACGCAAAAAAAGCCGTGGAAAAGCTGCAAGCTTTTCCACGGCTTTCTGCCATTTCAGAGAAGAAAAAGCGGTTTGAATTACTTCAGAGCTTCTTCGACAGCCACGGCGCAGGCGACGGTGGCACCGACCATCGGGTTGTTGCCCATGCCGATCAGACCCATCATTTCGACGTGTGCCGGAACGGAAGAAGAACCGGCAAACTGCGCATCGCCGTGCATTCTGCCCATCGAGTCGGTCAGACCGTAGGAAGCCGGGCCGGCTGCCATGTTGTCCGGATGCAGGGTACGACCCGTACCGCCGCCGGAAGCAACGGAGAAGTACTTCTTGTTGTTCTCGTAGCTCCACTTCTTGTAGGTACCGGCAACCAGATGCTGGAAACGCGTCGGGTTCGTCGAGTTACCCGTGATGGAGACGTCAACGCCTTCGTGAACCATGATGGCCACGCCTTCCTGAACGTCGTTGGCACCATAGCACTTGACCTTTGCGCGGTCGCCGTCGGAGAACGGAACCTCGCGGACGATTTTCAGTTCGCCGGTTGCAAAGTCATAGTCGGTTTCGACGTAGGTAAAGCCGTTGATACGGGAGATGATATATGCAGCGTCCTTGCCCAGACCGTTCAGAATGACGCGGAGCGGGGAGGTACGAACCTTGTTGGCCGTCAGAGCGATTTTCAGAGCGCCTTCGGCAGCGGCGAAGGATTCGTGACCGGCGAGGAAGCAGAAGCACTGCGTCTCTTCGCGGAGCAGCATGGCACCCAGATTCCCGTGGCCAAGGCCGACCTTCCGGTTCTCTGCAACGGAGCCCGGAATGCAGAATGCCTGCAGACCAATGCCAATGGCTTCGGAAGCGTCCGCTGCGTTGGTGCAGCCCTTCTTGATTGCAATGGCGCAGCCGAGCGTGTAGGCCCAGACAGCGTTTTCAAATGCGATCGGCTGTGTGCTCTTGATGATGGCATTGACATCAATGCCCTTGGAGAGGCAGAGGTCTCTTGCATCCTCGATTTTTTCGAAACCGTATTCGGCGCAAACCTGGTTGATTTTGTCGATACGTCTTTCATAGCCTTCAAACAACATTGCAAAAGCCCCCTTTCTCAGTTCTTGCGCGGATCGATGTAGGAATCCGCGCCGTCAAAACGACCATACGTGCCGATGTTCTTCTCGTAGGCTTCCTTCGGATCCACACCATCACGAATGGCCTGCATCATCTTGCCGATGTGAACGAACTTGTAGCCGATGATTTCCTTGTTCTTGTCCAGTGCGAGCTGCAGAACGTAGCCTTCGGACATTTCCAGATAACGTGCGCCCTTCGCCTTGGTGCCAAACATGGTACCAACCTGAGAACGCAGACCCTTACCGAGGTCTTCCAGAGAAGCACCGATCGGGAGGCCGTTTTCGGAGAATGCAGTCTGGCTTCTGCCGTACGCAAGCTGCTTGAAGATCTCACGCATGGCGACGTTGATTGCATCGCAGACCAGGTCGGTATTCAGAGCTTCCAGCAGAGTTTTGCCCTGCAGAATTTCTGCGGCCATGGCGGCAGAGTGAGTCATGCCGGAACAACCGAGCGTTTCAACCAGCGCCTCTTCAATGATACCGTTTTTGACGTTGAGCGTCAGTTTGCAGCAGCCCTGCTGCGGTGCGCACCAGCCAATCCCGTGGGACAGGCCGGAAATGTCAGAAATCTGCTTGGACTTGACCCATTTTCCTTCTTCCGGAATGGGGGCAGGACCATGATCGCAGCCCTTGGCAATGACGCACATGCTTTCAACTTCATGAGAATAATTCATACGTCTGCTCCTTTATGCTTTTTTGATACGATGAACGGGAATGCAAATTT
The DNA here is from genome assembly GCA_964448855.1 of uncultured Oscillospiraceae bacterium. Lineage (GTDB taxonomy): Bacteria > Bacillota > Clostridia > Oscillospirales > QAMX01 > QAMX01. The sequence continues at coordinate 5,577 of CAYUXI010000023.1, forward strand.
CATTAACCACTATTATATCATATTCCGCGCCGAAAGTAAATGAGCAGATTCGACAAATTCGGCGTTTTCGATCAAAAACACGCAATTTTCTTTCCGGACAAAAGCACCGCCCCGCGCATACAATGGACTGAAACCAATCGCAGAAGGGAATGATTCCAATCGAACTCCTCAAATTCGGCGCAAAAGGGCCATCCGTGGCGCTGCTGCAGACGGCGCTGAAGCGTGCGGGTGTTTTGCCTGACAAACCGGATGGCCTCTTCGGTGAACGAACCCGACAGGCCGTCATACGATTCCAGCAACAGCAGGGACTGACGCCGGACGGCGTGGTCGGCCCCCAAACGCACACCGCGCTGATGCCGCTCTACACAGGCAGTGGCCGCCATACGGTTGCCCGCGGCGACACCTTCTACCGCCTGGCGCAGCGCTACGGCACGACCGTGCAGGCCATCGCGATCGCCAATCCGGGTGTGCAGCCGAACCGCCTGCAGATCGGCCAAATGCTGGTGATTCCGCTGAAATTTCCCGTCGTTGCAACGGATATCCCGGTGTCGGCAGAAATTGTCGCGATCGAACTTGAAGGGCTGACGATGCGCTACCCGTTTCTCCGGACAGGCGGCATCGGAACCGATTCGACCGGCCGGCAGATTCCGTACCTGTCCATCGGCACCGGAGCAAAGGAGGTTTTCTATAACGGAGCCCATCATGCAAACGAGTGGATCACCACACTGCTTTTGATGCGCCTGTGCGAATCGTATGCCGAGGCGATTGCGTATGACCGCAACTTTTTCGGCCAGCGGGCAGCTGCTTTGGCGGCGTAGACCACCCTGTACGTCGCACCCCTCGTCAACCCCGGCGGAGTCGATCTCGTGACCGGCGCCCTGACCGGCGGCGACGTCTATGAACAGGCACGCACCATTGCAGATGCTTACCCGCAGATTCCGTTTCCAAACGGCTGGAAGGCCGACCTGGACGGCATTGACCCCAACCTGTCCTATCCGGCGGAGTGGCAGCGCGCACGGGAGATCAAATTCGCAGAGGGGTATACATCGCCCGCCCCGCGTGACTATGTCGGGGAGGCACCGCTTGCAGCGCGGGAAAGCCGTGCCGTTTATGATTTCACAAATGCCCACAACTTCCACCTGACGATCTCATGGCACACGCAGGGTGAGGTGATCTACTGGCAGTTTTTGCAAATTCGCCCGCCGATGGCGGAATCAATCGGGACATCCTTTGCAGAGACCAGCGGATACGAACTGGCCGAAACGCCGTATGCATCCTCCTTCGCCGGCTACAAAGACTGGTTCCTGCAACAGTTTCAACGGCCGAGCTACACCGTGGAAGCCGGCCGCGGCGAAAATCCGCTGCCGCTGGAGCAGTTCCAAAAGATCTACGAAGACAATCTCGGCATCTTTGCGCTCGGACTCTGCCTGGCCTGACGGCGGAAGGGCAAAACGTCTGGCGCGATCGGCTCGGAACGGAACACAAAAAAGCGTGGACACCCTGTCCACGCTTTTTGCCGTATGGATTTATTTGGAGAGCGAGATAATATTCAACGCGACTGTTGCAATGACGAAGATGATGCCGGCAATAATCGTCAGCTTATGCAGTTTGGCATCGATGTTCTTCACCTTGCTTTTTGCGACGAAGGACTCTGCCGCACCGCCAATCGCACCAAGACCATCCTTACTGCCACTCTGAAACAGAACGCTTAAAATCAGAACCAACGCACAGAGAAGCTGAAGAATTGTAATTGCAATTTCCATCGAACAATACCTCCATTCATTCGCAAGTTCAGGCAGCCGGAAAGAACAAGCCGAATCTGCCAAGGTTTTACACTCATAGTATGATATCATATTTCCTTGGAAATTGCAAGTGATATCCGATAAAAAATGAAAAAAATACCAGGCTGCTGCGCGCCAAAGCAGGGGAGAACGCGCGATCGAATGCGTCATTTCCGCTTTGTTCATCAAATCCCTCTTGACGAAGTTCGATGCCGGTGGTAAAATATAGAAATAATGGAAACCTATCGATATATGCAACCATGATATCGAATCAGAAACGGCTTGAAATGGAGGACCCCGATCAATGTGGATCAGTGACGGATGGCGCGATTACGCGTTAATAGATTGTGGCGGCGGCGAACGGCTGGAACGCTGGGGAGATTATTATCTGGTTCGCCCGGATCCGCAGGCCCTCTGGTGCCGCTCCTCCAACGACCCGCATTGGAAATCGCCGGACGCCCGATATCTCCGGTCCTCGTCCGGCGGCGGTCGGTGGGAAAAATTCTCCCTGCCGGAGCAATGGACAATTCGCTATCACAACCTGACGTTTCAGGTAAAGCCGATGAATTTCAAGCATACGGGTATTTTCCCAGAACAGGCCGCTAACTGGGACTGGACGGCACAGCAGATTGCGCGAGCCAAAACGCCGGTGCGCGTGCTGAACCTGTTTGCCTATACCGGTGCAGCCACTCTGTCCGCTTCGGCCGCCGGTGCATCGCTCTGTCATGTGGATGCCGCTCGCGGCATGGTGCAGTGGGGGCGCGAAAATGCACGCCTCTCCCATCTGGCCGACCGTCCCATCCGCTGGATCATTGATGACTGCCTGAAATTCGTCGAACGCGAAAAACGCCGCGGCAGCCGATACGAGGGCATTATCATGGATCCGCCGTCGTTTGGCCGCGGACCAAACGGCGAAACCTGGAAAATCGAGGCCGAAATTGACGGTCTGATTCGAAGCGTCAGCGAACTGCTGAGTGACCAGCCCCTGTTCCTGATGATCAATTCCTACTCCTCCGGCCTTTCGCCGGAAGCCGTTGCCTATATGACGCGTGACATCGTGGAGCGCAAATGGGGCGGACAAACCGAATGCGCCGAGCTGGGTCTGCCTGTGCAGGCGAGCGGCCTGGCGCTGCCCTGCGGCGCAACCACCCGATGGGTATCACAAAGCAATTCCTGAAACAGAAAGGCACAAAACCATGATACAGACGGTCGATCTGACCTACTCCTACACCGAGTCCGAAGAACCGCAAAGCCATACGAGCCATACGGTGCTGAATCAGCTGTCCCTGACCCTGGAACGCGGCAAAATGACCGCGATCATCGGGCACAACGGCTCCGGCAAGTCTACCCTTGCCAAGCACATGAACGCCATTTGCCTTCCCACCGGCGGCAAATGCTACGTCAACGGCATGGATACAACCGATGAAGCGCTCCTCTTCGAAATTCGGCGAACCGTTGGAATGGTTTTTCAAAATCCGGACAATCAGATCATTGCATCGGTCGTCGATGAGGATGTGGCGTTTGCCCCGGAAAATCTCGGACTGCCGCATGATGAAATCGTTGCCCGCGTCCATGACGCACTGGAGGCCGTCGGAATGTCGGCCTTTGCAGGTCATGCGCCGCATCTTTTATCCGGTGGCCAGAAACAGCGCGTGGCCATTGCCGGTGTGCTGGCTATGCGGCCGGAATGCATCGTCCTCGATGAACCGACAGCCATGCTCGACCCCCGTGGCCGCAAGGAGGTTCTGGATACCATCCTTCGCCTGCAAAAAGAATATGAGCTGACGGTCGTTCTCATTACCCACCATATGGACGAAGCGGCCAAGGCCGATCGGGTCGTCGTGCTCAATGACGGCCGCGTCTATCTGGACGGTACCCCGGCGGAAACGCTGGTTCAAATCAGGGCGCTGCGTGCAGTCGGCATGGATGTCCCGCCGTCCGTCGATCTGCTGTATCGACTCGGCGGCGAAACCGATATTCCCCTCGATGCACTGGACGCGGAAACGTGCGCCGAACGGATTGCACAGTGGCTGCAACCGCAATCATGCGACAGAATCAGGAAGGCAGAGAATCACTGACATGGCAGAATTGCTGCGCTGCGAACAGCTAACGCATATATACAGCCCGAAAACCCCGTTTGAGTTCCGGGCACTCGATGAGATCAATCTCACCATTTCGGACGGCAGCCTGATCGGCCTGATCGGTCATACCGGCTCCGGCAAATCGACGCTGATTCAACATTTTAACGGCCTGCTGACGCCGACCTCCGGGCGCATCCTGCTGCGCGGAGAAAATCTGGCAGAGGATAAAAAACGCCTCCGGGACATTCGTTTCCGCGTTGGGCTGGTCTTTCAGTTCCCGGAATACCAGCTCTTTGAGGAAACGGTCGAAAAAGATATCGCCTTTGGCCCGACCAATATGGGGCTGAAACCGGCGGAAATCGCCGAGCGGGTGGCCAGAGCCGCCGAATTGACGGGGCTCTCCGGAGATCTGCTCAAAAAATCGCCGTTCGAGCTCTCTGGCGGCCAGAAACGCCGTGTCGCCATCGCCGGTGTCATTGCGATGGAACCGGAGCTGCTCGTGCTCGATGAACCGACTGCCGGTCTGGACCCGCAGGGACGGGACGAGATTTTAGACTGCATCCGCACCTATCAGAAGCAGGGCAACCGCTCGGTCGTCATCGTTTCCCACAGCATGGATGACGTGGCGCGCTTTGCCGACCGCATCATTGTCATGCAGAAGGGCAAAATCCTGATGGACGGTACGCCAGCGGAGATCTTTGCGCGGGACGATGAGCTGATGGCAGCCGGATTGGATATACCGTTTGCCGCGGATGTCATGCGCCGTTTAAAGCAGATGGGCGCAGTCCCGGCGGATACCGAGGCGGTCTATACCGTAGAAGCGGCTGCGGAGCTGCTTCGCAAACTGAAACAGAAAAAAGGAGAATACGCCGCAGACCGGTAAAAGCGGCGAACCATTCTATGCTGAAGGATATTACACTCGGCCAGTATTTTCCGGGAAACTCGATCATTCACCGGCTGGACGCAAGAATCAAACTGATTTTGACGATTCTCTATATTGTCATGGTCTTTACCGCTCAAACACCGGGCGGTTACCTGACGGTCTTTGCACTGCTGCTGTTTGTGATTCTGAGCTCCCACATTTCCATCAAGCTGGTTTTCCGCAGCATCCGGCCGATTCTGATCTTTGTCGCCATTACGGCCGTGCTGAATATCTTCTTCACGCCGGGCGAACACATCCTCTTTCAGTGGAAATTCCTGAAAATCACAACCGAAGGCCTGATTTTTGCGTTCTACATGGTGCTCCGGATCGTTTTCCTGATCGCCGGAACCTCCATGCTGACCTATACCACCTCGCCGATTATGCTGACCGACGGGATTGAACGGCTGCTCTCGCCGCTGCGCGTGGTGCATTTCCCGGCGCACGAGCTGGCCATGATGATGAGCATCGCCCTCCGCTTTATCCCGACCCTGATTGATGAAACGGACAAAATCATGGCGGCCCAAAAAGCACGCGGCGCGGATTTCGAAAGCGGCAACCTCCTTCGCCGCGCAAAAGCCCTGATTCCACTGCTGGTTCCGCTGCTGGTCAGCGCGTTTCGCCGCGCAGATGAGCTGGCCACCGCGATGGAATGCCGCTGCTATCACGGCGGAGACGGGCGCACCCGATTCCGGGTCATGCACCTCACTGCATCCGATTTCGTGGCACTTGCCGTCTGTATCGTACTCCAAACGGCGATCATCGGATTCAGAATCTTTAACATTTGATGGGACGGACGATGAGAAATATCGCTCTGCTGCTCCGCTATGACGGCGCAGCATATCACGGATGGCAAACACAGCAGAATGCTGTCACCATACAGGAAACGCTCGAACAGGCACTTCGCCGCCTCACCGGTGAACCCATTCCGCGCGGACTGGCTGGCTGCTCCAGAACGGATGCCGGTGTTCACGCCTCGGCCTATGTAGCAAACTTTGAATCGGCCTGCACCATCCCGGCAGAACGCTTCCCGGCAGCGATTCGCCCGTACCTACCACCGGACATTTCCGTCCGTGCGGCAAAGGATATGCCGGAAGATTTCCATGCCCGGTTTTCCTGCACTGGCAAGGAGTATATCTACCGCATCTACCACGGCAACGAGCCGGATCCGTTCCTGTATCAACGCGCCATGTACCATCCTTACCGCCTGAATGCGGAAAAAATGAACGCGGCAGCGGCCTGCCTGCGCGGTACGCATGACTTCCGTGCCTTCATGGCCGCCGGTGCAACCGTCCGGGATACCGTCCGAACGATCTACGACTGCACGGTCTGTGAGACGGACGGGGAAATCCGTGTGACCGTTTCGGCCAACGGCTTTTTGTACAATATGGTGCGCATCCTGGCCGGAACGCTGATTGCCGTGTCGGATGGCAAGCTGCAACCGGAAAGGCTGCCGGAAATGATCGAACGCGGCGATCGAACGAAGCTGGGAATGACGCTGCCGCCCTACGGACTGTATCTGAATCGAATCTGGTATCCGCAGGGCGAAGCGCAGACAATCTTTTTTTGACAGACTCAGAACAGAGGGAGGCGAACAAGATGCCGAATCATGAAGATGAAATGGTTCCGCCGTCATCCGAATCGGAGCAGACTCCGTTGACGGCTGCCGAACGCATTTCCAAAGCGCTGCGTCGGCGAAAAAAACGCAATCGCGTTCGGCGCGTGGCCGGAAAATGTCTCGGCATCGCACTGGTCGCAACCCTGCTGATTCTGGCCGTTGTCCTGATTTACCGCAACTGGGACTTCTTTCAGCCGGATTCCTTCCGTGAGTCCGTTACGGTGCAGTCCAACAGCAAATCGCTGATGAAAATCGGCGGAGCGATTGATATCGTGACGGGCAACACGGCACAGTATCTCCCGTTCGCATCGGGGCTGGCCGTGATTACAACCACTAACGTCCGCTATGCCACCGAAACCGGCGAGGAGGGCTTCTTGGCTGATGTCACATTGACGCGTCCCGCGGCTGTCACGGCCGAGGAGGGTCTGGTTGTGTATGACCGCGGCGGCACTACGGTGATCAGCGCGTCTAAGACCGGGCTTCTGGCAGAAACAGAAGCCGTCGGCAACTGCATCTCGGCTGCCATCAACGATTCGGGCAGCATCGCCGTTGTTTCGGAATGCGAAGGCTATCTGAGCGCCGTCGCCGTGTATGATCGCCAGCTGAACCGCCGCTATCTCTGGAAGACGCCGGAATATTTCGCGGCCAATGCACTGGTATCGGAAAACGGCAAATGGCTGGCCGTCTCTGTCGTCACCACGGAATCCTATCGCCTGATCTCCAAGGTCCTGATCTTTGACCTTCGAAAAGAAGGTGTGGCGGCTGAAGTGAATCTCGGCGAGGTGCCGGTGGTCGGCCTGCTGGAAAATGATGCAGGTCTGCTGGCCGTCACCGAAACGGACGCTGTCACGCTGGACTGGGGCGGAACCGTCCGCACAAGCGTCAGTTTCCAGGGCGATCGGGTCTGCGGCCTGGAAACGGATGGAAAAACGGCATTCGTTCTGCTGACCGCCCGGAATGATGCAACTGTGCGCTATCGACTGGTGCATCTGGATGCATCCGGTGCGCGAAATGCCGTGATTTCGCTGACCTGTGATATTCAGGCCATTTCAGCGGGCAACGGTATGCTTGCAATGCTTTCGGGCAGCCAGATTCGAATGTATGACGGCGATCTGTCCATTCAAAAATACATTTCTCCCGAACCCGGCGTAACGAATATCGTGACGATGCGGGACAATAAGCTGGTAATGATTACTGCACAGGAATTGTTTGTGGCCTGATGCAGCTTGGAAAAACCGGAGGTTGGTTATGGCATTTCTTGTAGATGTGGTTTTGATTCTGATCATTGCACTCGCCGCATGGATGGGGTACCGCCGTGGCGTGATCAAAACGGTCGTCAAGTTTGTTTTGCTGATTGTTTCTGTTGTCCTGGCGAAAACACTGTCGGGCGCCCTGGCAGAATCACTGTCCACGGCGCTGCCGATGCCCGGAATCGGCACGAAGCTGGCGTCGTACCTCAATGTCAATATGGAAAAACTTGAAAATATATCGCTGGCCGAATTGCTGACGGACTGGGGCTTCCCTGAAAAAGCGGCAAACAGCATCGAAGAGTTCATCGGCTCAACGGCACAGAGCGCAAACGAATCCATCACCCGTCAGGTCACACCGGTGATTGACCAGCTCCTGACGGAAATTCTGCTGTTTGCGTTCCTGCTGCTTGTTTTCTGGCTGATTACGATTCTGCTGACAACGCTCGTTAACCATGTGCTGGAACTCCCGATTCTCGGAACGATCAACCATGTGGCCGGGCTTGCAGTTGGCCTTGCTGTCGGGCTGCTCTCGGTCCTGATCATCGTCTTCCTCATGGCCTGGAGCTTTCCGCTCCTCGATGCCAGTCTGGATATCGGCCTGACTGAAAAAATCTGTGATCAATCCTTTATGGTGGGGCTGCTCGGAAAGATCAATCCGTTTATGGGAATGCTCGGATAAATCTTCCGGGGCAGCAGAAAGAAAAAAGAAAGGCAGGCATCAATTGTGAACATTCCCAACATCCTCTCACTTCTCAGACTTGTTCTGGTTCCGTGCTTTGCGGTCGTATATATGTCCTCCATGGACAATGCGGGACTCTATGCCGGATTGATATTTCTGGCGGCCGCGTTGACTGATGTAGTTGACGGATATCTGGCACGTCGCTGGAAGCAAATTACCAAGTTTGGCCGCATCCTCGACCCGCTGGCTGATAAACTGTTGCAGCTGACGGCATTGGCCTGCCTGATGCTGAAGGGTATCGTGCCGTGGCCGCTCTGCGCAATTTTCCTCGGCAAAGAGCTGCTGATGATTCTGGGTGCTGGTTTCATGGTCAATCGGCTCGATGATGTCATTCCTTCGAATCTGTACGGAAAAATCGTATCGTTCCTGATTTCGGCGACCATCTGCGCAGCCATTTTCTTCCATAAACCGGCGGAAAAGGCCGTTCCGGCCCTGTTCCCGATCCTGTTTTCGGTGGAAGTGGTTTTGGCAGTCGTGGCCTTTGTCATATATTTGACTCGATATATTCGCTGCCTGAAAAAGAAAAAGATCGTCCTGGACGATCGCTCAGGCCGTCTGAAAACGAAATGAACCTGAAAAAGAAAGGGTATCAACATGGAAAAAATGCTCTGTGCAAGGTGCAAAAAGAACATTGCATCGGTTTTTATCACGCGCATGGAAAATGGTGTCCCCAAAAATGAGGGCATCTGCCTGAAGTGCGCACATGAACTCGGCATCAAACCGGTCAATGATATGATGGAAAAAATGGGGATCTCGGAAGATGATCTCGATAATATCACACGTGACATGATGAGTGTGATGGAACAGATGCCGGAAGAGGGGACAGACGGCGGTGCAGAAGATGAAGAAGATGCCTCCACCAATGCAGCCACCTTCCCGTTCTTAGATAAACTGTTTGGGACGGCGCGTCAGGCGCAAAGCGGCGAAGAAGCAACGGGCGAAAAACAGGAACGCTCAAACGCCAGAGACACGCAGAAATCCAAGAAAAAATATAAATTTCTGGATTCCTATTGCGTCAGCCTGAATGAAAAGGCAAAAGCGGCGAAGCTGGATCGAATCGTTGGCCGCACCGGGGAAATTGAACGCGTCGTTCAGATTCTGAACCGCCGACAGAAGAATAACCCCTGCCTGATCGGTGAACCGGGCGTCGGCAAAACAGCCATTGCTGAAGGGCTGGCCATGAAAATTGTTGCAGGCGATGTCCCGGCCAAGCTGCAAAATAAGGAAGTCTGGCTCCTGGATTTGACGGCCTGCATCGCCGGAACTCAGTTCCGCGGCCAGTTCGAAAGCCGCATGAAGGGTCTGATTGACGAGGTCAAACGCCTGGGCAACATCATTCTCGTGATCGATGAGGTGCATAATCTGGTCGGCGCGGGCGATGCCGAGGGCTCGATGAATGCTGCCAATATCCTGAAACCCGCCCTGTCCCGCGGCGAGGTGCAGGTCGTCGGCGCAACCACTTTCAATGAATACCGCAAATACATCGAGAAGGACTCCGCACTGGAGCGCCGGTTCCAGCCGGTCACTGTCGCCGAACCGTCCATTGAGGATACGGTTCAAATCCTCAACGGCATCAAAGGCTATTATGAGGATTACCACCTGGTTCATATCTCCGACGAAATCGCACGGCAGGCGGTGCTGCTGTCCGAGCGCTATATCACAGACCGCTATCTGCCGGATAAGGCCATCGACCTGATCGATGAAGCCGGTTCCGCGGTCAACCTGCATAACCAGAATCTCGCACGCACGAACGCGCTGCAGGACGAACTGTCGAAAATCCACGATGAACGCGAAGAAATCATCACCCTGAACACCGAAAAAGCCTATCAGGAGCTGGCCGAGCTGAAAAGCCGCGAATTGGCGCTGCAGGACGAACTCGCCACACTGAATCAGGATCGACCGGATGTCACTGTGGACGATTTGGCTCATGTCATTGAGCTGTGGACAAAAATCCCAGCCTCCAAAGTTACAGAGACCGAGTTCAGACGCCTGAATGACCTCGAAGCGCGCCTGAAGACCCACCTGATCGGACAGGATAACGCCATTCAGGCCGTCAGCGCAGCCATCAAACGCAACCGCGCCGGGATCTCCCCGAAGCGCAAACCCGTCTCGTTTATCTTCGCCGGGCCGACCGGCGTCGGTAAAACGGAGCTCGTGCGCCAGCTGGCACTCGATCTGTTCGATACGCCGGAATCGCTGATTCGCCTGGATATGTCCGAATTCATGGAGAAACACGCCGTTTCCCGCATCATCGGCGCACCTCCGGGATATGTCGGCTATGATGAAGCCGGTCAGCTGACGGAGAAAATCCGCAGAAAACCCTATAGCGTCATTCTGTTCGATGAAATTGAAAAAGCGCATCCGGACGTCATGAACATCCTCCTGCAAATTCTGGACGATGGCCGCGTGACCGATGCCCATGGCCGTGTGGTCAGCTTCGAAAATACCATCATCGTCATGACGACCAACGCGGGCAGCCAGAAATCCGGCGGCGTGGTCGGCTTTGGCAAGGATGCAGCCGTGCAGACGGAAGTGCGCACCATGAAAGCGCTCGAAGAGGTGTTCCGACCGGAATTCATCAACCGCGTCGATGAAATTATCACGTTCCACTCGCTGTCTGAGGATGATTTCCGCCAGATTGCCCGCCTGATGCTCGATGAGCTGAAGCAGTCTCTGGCCGAACGGAAAATTTCGTTTGTCTATGATGATTCGGTTCTGGCGTACCTGACCCGCAAATCCTTCTCCGTCAAATTTGGCGCCAGAAATCTGCGCCGCCTGATTCAGAAGGAAATTGAGGACGCAGCCGCCGCAGAAATCATCTCACACTATGATCAGGCCGTCACGGCACTGTCCGTCACGGCACCGGAGGATGCCATCGTCATTACCGCGCTTTGATTGCGTGATTAGCCCCTGCCAAAGGAGGGAATGTCATATGGGCGTGTTCAGCGATCAGACCCGCGCCCGTCTGTTATCGCCATCCCGTCGAATCGGACGACAGGCACCGGTCAAAGGCCAACGCGCCTGTGCCCTTCTTTTCGATGAGAGCCCATGCGCCGCAGCCGATGTCACGGGAACCATACTGAACGCCTTACGGGAAGCTTCTGCCTGTGCGACATTCGCCGTCTACGGCTCCACCGCCGAGAATTATCCGGATCGTCCGGGCAAGCGAACGCGGGAAAGCGGTCGCGGCATCCACTACGCGCATCTCCCGAATTTCGGCGATGATGCGTCCGGCGGCGCGGCCAACTGCCCACAGCTGATCGACGCGATTCTCCGGAGCGGCTGCACGCTGGCTGCCTCCGGATATCGGTTCCTGCCGAACGCGAGCCGCCTCTTTTCTCGACGCAAATCATTTCAGACGATATCCGACGCGAATGCAGACCTCTGCCGCCTGTTGGAGCTGCTGCCGGAGCCCGTCTCCACCATGCTCCCGCCGTTTGGCGCAGAGTGGATGGCAGACGGCCGTTCCGCGTTTGATCTCTGCAATGCCCACGGACTGAACTGCATCTCTCCGGCCGTCTCCTATGCATCCAATTTCTATGCGGAGTCAGACGGGAAGGCGGAGGCCGAACGCATGGTGCGCTCTATGCAGCATCGCCTGAACAACAACCCGGCCTGCTTCGACGGAAAAATCATTCGGCTGGATGGCGGTCTGGCTCCCACGCTGAACACCCCGGCCGTCCCACTGGCGATTCGCCGGATTCTGACACTGCTGCGGGAGCACGGCTATGCACTGCTGACGGTGGAAGAGTTGATGGAACGCTCGCCCTTTTCCGATCTCGACGAGTCTGTTGCGTGTAGACCGGCGGCCTGCTCCATGCTGAAACGGGGCTATACGGTGGCCTGCCTCGGCGGGAAGTTCCGCCCGAACGCATCTGTGCAGCGCGATATGCTGTACGCCATGCTCGTGCCGCCGCACATCATGCGGGACTATATGCAGTCGCGCCTCACCGGTGCCGAACCGCAGTTTGCCGCCAACCGCAGAACGGAGAAGGAGTTCTGGCTGGCACCCGGCAGCCCAATCTCCGCAGGTATGTTTTATGCCTATGAAGCCGGATGGCCGCTGGGCAAACGACAGGCCGTCCTGACCACGAAAACGTTCGCCGCATTTTTGGAACAGGCGTCAGCCGGCAAAACCGTCACGTGGACGCCACCGACCGACCGCGCCCTTTTGAAATCGGACATCATCATGGCTCTGGATCAATTGATTCAGACAGAACAGGTGGATGAAAATGAGCCAACATAAGAAACAGTATCAAAATAAGCGAACCCAGAAAAAAACCTACACAAAACCCGCACCCCGCCCGGCGGCACAGGAGCCGATTGATCAGGAGTTTATCGACCGCTACGGCCAGGGCGGCATCCTGAAAAACACGCTGAAAATCTGGCGGGACTCCTCCAAAGCGACCTTCCTGGCCTATTTCCCGGTCATCCTGCTGGAATTGCTCTACTGCGTGGTGTGGTTCGTCGCCAGTATCTTTGTCTTTATCCCGGCTACGCGCTCCTTCGGCGGCCACGCGAGAGACGCGATCGTCTTCATCAATGTCATGATCTGCGTTATCGGTCTGCCAATCCTGCTGACCTGGCTGCATCTGCGCTATAACCTCAAACAAAAACGGTATTATTTTACCAACGCCTTCCGCTACATCCTTCCGGCGTCGGTGCTCTACTGGGTGCTCCACTTCATCAACATTTACATCTCCTTCATGTTCGATGAAAACCGGACACAGCTGCTCAAAGCTCAGCTGGAAACCAGTATGTATATGGGTCTCGTCATGATCGCGGCCATTGCCATCTTTGGCTGCGTCGCACAGGTTGTCCTGCTCTGGAAACGCAATAAAGAAGAACCCCTGGCGGTTCGTCTGGCCGTCGGCACAAAGCACGGAAAAGAAAAGCCCAAAAAATAGCTGATCGCCCTGTCGATCGAAAAAAAGGAGGAACCCCCGTGAAGCTCGAAAATCAAGTCGATTTTCATCCACCATACCTCGGCGTCGCCTATTATCCGGAAGACTGGCCGGAAGATCAGATTCCCTTTGATATCGCAAAAATGAAGGAAGCCGGGATCAATGTCGCCCGCGTCGGGGAATTCGCCTGGCGAAAAATGGAACCCAAACCGGGACAGTATGATTTTGCATGGCTCCATCATGTCGTCAACTGCTTGGGCGAGGCCGGCATTGCGGTCGTGCTCGGAACGCCGACGGCGACACCGCCACGCTGGTTTACGCTGGCTCATCCGGACAGCCTGCGTGAAACGCAGGTTGGCGTTCGCGTCAATCACGGCGGACGGCGTCACTGCTGCTCCAATCACCCGGCCTACCTAAAAGCCAGCGCAGCCATTGTCGAGGCCATGGCGCGTGAATTCGCCGAGGATCCGTATGTGATCGGCTGGCAGTGCGATAATGAAATCTATGAAGGCGGAGACGGCTGCCTCTGCGTCCATTGCCAGCAGCGCTTCAAAGAACTGCTCAAAAAACAATACGGCACGGTGGAAAACCTGAATGAAGCGTGGAACCTGAATCTCTTCAGCCAGGCGTATAACAGCTTTGACGAGCTGCCGCTGCCGGTCAATGCGTGGGTCAACCCGCATCACCGCCTGGAATGGCGAACCGCCCAGAATGAGGCACACATCGACTTTATCCGGATGCAGGCCGAGATTCTCCACCGCTACGTATCCGTGCCGGTCGGAACGGATACGATGCCCTTCGGCGCCATGGATTATCGCGAAATGAACCGCACCCTGGACGTCGTGCAGTTCAACCATTATAATATCCCCAAAAACGTGCAAAACGTCTGCTTCTGGTACGATTTCCTCCGCACACTGAAGCCGCACCCGTTCTGGAATACGGAAACGGCCACCTGCTGGAACGGCGGGATGTATGTCGATCAGTCCATCAAGCCGGAAAACTACTGCCGCCTGAATTCCTGGCTGCCGCTGGCACTCGGTGGGGAAGCGAATATGTACTGGCTCTGGCGGACGCATTGGGCAGGGCATGAGCTGACACACGGCTCCGTGCTGGATTCCTCTGGTCGGCCGCAGCATATCTGGGGCGAGGTGCAGCAGACCGCCGCAGACTTCGAACGCGCCGCATCGTTCCTTTCGGAAACACGCGTGGAAGCCAAAACGGCACTGCATTTCACAACGCGCAACTGGAACCTCTGGGCCACGCAGCCGCTGTTCAAGGATTCCAATTACATGGCCACCATGTATGATCTCTTCTACCGGCCGCTGCTCGATCTCGGTATCCGCGTGGACGGCGCCGACAGCGTGCAGCCGCTCGATGACTATCGCCTGCTGATTTCACCGATGATGATGACGCTCGATGAAAATGACCTGCCGCAGAGAATCCGCAGCTGGGTCGAAAACGGCGGCGTCTGGGTGGTCGGCCCGATGTCGGATATTCGCACCAACATCGGCACAAAATTCCCGAATCGACCGTTCGGCATCCTGGAGGACATGATTGGCGAATCCTGGCTCTACGGCATCCCGGACGCGGAACACCGCATTCAGACGGCGTGGAGCGATGGAAGCACCTTTACCGGCGACCATTTCTATCAGGTCTTCGAAACCCCGAAGAACGCGGAGGCGCTGGTTCGCATTACGGAAGGCCACAGCACCCTGAAGGACAAGGCCATCGTATTCCATCAGCCGTACGGCAAGGGGCATATCATCGTCCTCGGTACCTTCCCGTCCACGGAGGACATCCGCCGCATCTATGCATACGCGCTGGAGCTGGCCGGACTGGAGCACACAGCCACACCGGATGGCAACCTCGTCGTCGTGCCGCGCAAGGGCGCAACACGCAACGGCGTGATTCTCGCTGAATATGCCAATCAGGGTGGACGCTATCGCCTCGATCGCCCCATGGTTGATCTCCTGACCGGTCGTGTCTGTGAAGGCGAAATCCAAGTGCAGCCCTATGAAGTGCTCGTCCTGGAAGAGCAGAACGCCTGACATACCGCCATTGAATGCGGATGGGTTTCACCTGCATCCCGACAATGACACCCTCTGCATCGATCAAATTGCTGAAAAACCCGCCCAACCGATTCAAATCGGCTGGGCGGGTTTTGTATTGCCTGTATGCCGGGATTAGTCAAAGAAGTACGGCTGACCGCTGTTGGCGGACTTGTAAATACCGTCCAGAATCTTCGAGACAACATAGGCCTGCTCCGGCAGAACACACGGCTTCGTGCCGGTGCGCAGTGCATGATAGAACTGCTGTGCCTCGATTTCAGCCGGGCTGCCGTTGCTGCTGCCTTCGAAGAAGGCTGCGCCGCCCGCGTTGAAGTCCGGCTTCAGAACGTACTGACGGCCGTTTTCAACACCGTTGATCCGCAGACCGTCGCGCATATCGGCACCGGCCTTGGAACCGGAAATGCTCGTGGAGGCTTCGATGACGTCAAGCGTGTTCAGAGCCCAGGAGGATTCCAGAATGATGGTTGCGCCGTTCTTCATAACGACAAAGCCGAAGCAGCTGTCTTCGACCGTGAATTTCTTCGGATCCCAGTCGCCCCAGCAGTTGCCGGTTGCGCCGTCCTGATCGGCCAGCTCACGATATTTGGTGCCGACGCAGTATTTCGGCTCGTAGTTGTTCATCATCCACAGCGTCAGGTCGAGCGCGTGTGTGCCGATGTCAACCAGCGGACCGCCGCCCTGCTCCTCTTCGTTGAGGAAAACGCCCCATGTCGGAACGGCTCTGCGGCGAATGGCGTGTGCTTTGGCGAAATAAATGTCGCCGAACGTACCCTTTTCGCATTCAGCCTTCATGTACTGGGAGTCTGCACGGTAACGGCTCTGATAACCGATCGAGAGCGTTCTGCCGGTGCGCTGTGCGCATTCCAGCATGGCCTTGGCTTCAGCTTCGTTGATGGCCATCGGCTTCTCGCAGAGGACATCCGCGCCGGCTTCCATGGCGGCGATGGACACTTCGCTGTGTTCACGGTTCGGCGTACAAACATGAACGACATCCGGTTTTTCGACCTTCAGCAGCTCATGATAGTCTTCATAGACGCGTGCATCGGCAACGCCGTACTCCTTTGCGGCTTTTTCGGCGCGCTCGACAATAATGTCACAAAATGCGACGAGTTCGATGTCCGGGACGGTTTTCAAAGCGGGAAGGTGCTTTCCGTTTGCAATACCACCGCAGCCGACGATGGCAACTCTGAGTTTTTCCATATGTATGTTCCTTTCCAGCGCATCTGTCTTTCTGATACGTCTTACCATAATTATATTGCATTTTCCTACTAATGTCAATATCAATTTGGAAAATTCATCGTTGACTGGAAAATATTGAATTTTTCCGAAAACGGAAATCCGTCGGAAAAGGAACCCGCACAGCCACGGATGCATATACGGCAGCCGTCTGTGCGGGTTCTATACATATATACCGCATAAAAAGTCGATTTCCGCCGTTTCCACATCGTGTGGAAAACGGCGTTTTTGCCCGTCCCGCAAAGGATTCCCACAGCTTCCACAGAGTTTTCCACACCTCGTGTGAATCCTCCATTGTACATTGCGGACTGCATATACATTGCCGAGCAAAAGGAATCCGTGCATTCTTTCCAAACCTCCGCATTTTTATTCGAAGTCCCTTCAATCAAGTAACTGCAACCTGCCAAAATCTACAAAGCAAATGTTCGAACCAACTGCAAAAACAGGGGACAGAGGTTGAAAAAGATCAAAATATAGCGAAAAACAGGCGAATTGCTGCGACTTTTGCGGAGCATTCAGCTGTCAAAAATCTGGCGGAGCCGGTTGTATTTGGCGGTTCGTTCGCTCCGACAGGGCGCACCGGCTTTGATGAAATCTGCATGAACCGCAACGGCAAAGTCTGCAAGAAAAGAATCGGCCGTTTCGCCCGAACGGTGGGACGCAATGACACGGTAACGGTTCCGCCGGGCGAGCGCAACCGTGTCCAGCGTTTCGCTCAATGTCCCGGCCTGATTGGGCTTGATCAGAATCGCATTGCCGAGGTGCTGATCAATACCATGCTGCAAACGGGCGGCCTGCGTGACAAACAAATCGTCCCCGACGAGCATCGTGCTTTGGCCGAGCCGCTCCGTCAACGTCTTCCAGAACGCCTCATCGTTTTCACCGGCACCGTCCTCAATGGAGCAGATCGGAAAGAGTGACGCCAGATAGCGGTACCGCCTCAGCAGCTGCTGCGGGGAAAACGTGCGCTGCGCTTTCGGCAGGTGGTAGCTTCCATCCTCATCGGCCCATTCGCTGGCTGCCACATCCAGCGCAAGCCAGATATCCCGCCCCGGCTTCAGACCGGACGCTTCGATGGCATCACAGATGAGCTGTAACGCATCCTCATCGCGTTTGAAGTGGGGTGCGAACCCACCCTCATCGCCGACCGATGTGGCGATTCCCTTGCTTTTCAGCAGCCGTTTCAACGATTGATATACGGAGGTGCCGTACTCCATCGCCTGCGAAAACGTCTGCGCACCGGTTGGAACGATCAGATACTCCTGAATATCCAATGAATTGTCCGCGTGCGCACCGCCGTTGATGACGTTCAGCATCGGCACGGGGAATGACCGACGCGCCTGGATGCCGCCCAGATACTGCCAGACCGGCAGCCCATACGCGTTCGCCGCCGCAACGGCACACGCCAGCGAAACCGGCAGAATCGCGTTGGCACCGAGCCGGGATTTGTTTTCTGTCCCGTCCAGCTCACACATCGTCTGGTCAATGGTACGCTGATCGGCTGCGTTCATGCCCTTCAGCGCCCGTGCAATTGGTCCATTGATGTTGCCGACGGCCTGTAGACAGCCGAGCCCGGACAGACGTGTTGCATCGCCGTCGCGCAGCTCCACAGCTTCGTATTGGCCGGTTGAAGCGCCGGAGGGTGTCGCGGCCTGACCGGTATGGATGTGTCCGTCTGTCCCGCGAACGCGAACCGTCGCAGATACGGTCGGATTCCCGCGGGAATCCAGAATCTCCGCCGCATGAATCTCTAAAATTTCCACATTCGTATGCATCATTCTCGTTGACTCCTTTGTTCGGTTGCTGTTAGGATGCCGATTCCCCCGCGAAAATATGCAAAAAAGGCCGGGCAGAAATGCCCGACCTTCGAATCAACAAACATAACGCTCAAACCGCAGAGGAGCGGCGTCGACGTTCACGGATGGTCTTCATCCGATCTTTTCCATGCAGTCCACGCCAGAAAGCAATCTGACAGACCAGCGGAACCGGCACAATCGCCGGGAGATAGAACAGGGAAGCATACCAGCCGTCGTGCGGAATACACTCAAAATAAGGCGCCCAGGCGTACAGCATATACCCCAGGATCTCGTCAAACAGGGAGGATTGTGTGTCAAACAGCGCCAAAATGCACGAACCAAGCCATGCCAGAATCGCAGGTGAAATCCCGATGGCACCAATCAGCAGCCCAGCCCACGGCAGACGACGCACCTTCCCGATTTTCAGATCGGTCGCATGATCTTCCCCAAACAACCAGAGCGGTCGATACAGTATCACCAGAACGCTGACCTGCGTGACCAACGTAGCCACCAGATAAAGCGGGGACATGGCCTTTTCCTTGGTGCGATCTAAAAGCGTCATCACAGCCAGAACCATCACCGCATATGTTAGAATTGACACGAGCTGCGTGCAGAAGACCCGTCCGGCCAGACGGAGCAAACGGTTGGCAAAGGATTTATTCTTCATCATGTTTCCCAGCTTTCTGTCATCGCCGCACCAAGCTGACGATGAAATTGCGTCAAAAGAGCGGAACACCACTATTTTACAACAACCGCCACCGTTTGTCAATGAACCTTCGAAAATTTCCTGCATTCGCGCCGCCAAACAGTGACAGACGAACCGGCAGGGAAAATCCACCCACGAATTTTCTGAAAAATGGAAAATTAGCCCTTGACAGAATCTGTTTTTTCTGATATACTATATAAGTCGTCAGCCACAGCGGTTGAATGGCACCATAGCCAAGCGGTAAGGCAGAGGTCTGCAAAACCTTTATTCCCCAGTTCGATTCTGGGTGGTGCCTCCAGTTCATCGACATTCTTCTTCGGAAGAATGTCGATTTTTTTTATGCAATCCACCCCGATCGGGGCTGCCTCGTGATGATACAACCAATGGTAGAACCATATTCAAATCGTTGGATATGGAATTTTGCGGCGTTCTGTGATATCATATCCTTCGAACCGGTTCGATTCCAATAAGCGAGGTAGCATGATGGGAAAACAATTTTCTGAGAACCTGAAGCATATGCGGAAACAGAGAGGTCTGACGCAGGAACAAATCGCGGAAGCACTGGGCGTATCCTGCCAGGCGGTCAGCAAGTGGGAAACGAGTGCATCCTACCCTGACATTTCTCTGCTTCCGATCCTTGCGGATTATTTTTGTGTGTCCGTGGATTGCCTGATCGGACACGACACCAGTCGGCAAATCGAAGAAATCGAGCAGACCTGCAATCAGGCAAATGACCTGTTTTCCGAGCAGCGCTATATGGAGGCCATACCGCCTCTCCGCGAAATGCTGATTCGGCATCCCGGCAATGAAAAACTGATGTATCACCTGGCATGGGCACTGTCGGGTACCATTCGCGAATCGAGAGACAACTATGAGGAAGCGATTTTACTCTATCATAAAATTCTGGAACTCAGCACCGACACCGAAATGCGCTACAAGGTGTCCCGCGACCTGATGTACCGCTATTACACGCTGGGCAATCTGGAAAAGGCGTTGGAATATGCGAACACGCTTCCGCCCTTTGAGGTGTGCCGGGAGTATCATCTCGGCCGAGGAAATCTGTTGGCAGGGAAGGCGCTCTCCCAATACCTGCAGGAGAATATCCAACGGTATGGAAAAGCCATGCTGGAATGCTTGGAATACTTTGAATATCCGAACATCCTGACGGAAGAGGAAAAGAAACCGTACAGTACCGAGGCCGCAAAGAGAAAAATCGAACTGCTGAAGGACATTCTGGAATAACCGGTCAAAACGTTTCGCCCACAAAAAAACACCGTGCATCGCTTTCCTGAATGCCTGATTGATCGAACGAATTCCCAAACGGCAAAGCTACCAGGCAAGGGCGTCTCCCTCAGAAAAACAAAGGGGGCACCCTTGCTCTTCTGCCTGACAGAGCCCCAACGCCGTCTGTTATCGCTTTCGTTGCATCGTTCCTGACATTGGCAGCAACGCACTGTACAAAAATAAGAACGGCACGCTTGCAATGCACCACGCCGTATGTTATAATGACAGAAACGCGCAAGATTCCCTGCACAGGCTCCGCAGGAAGAGCAGGGAAAAGCATTTCCACCATCCCCAATTCAGAATGCAGTCGAGAAAGGGCAATGATCCATGAGTTCAAAAAACTTGAAAATTCTCAAAAATACCATATCCATCGGCATCCCCGAACCGTTTCAAATCCTGCATATCACCGACAGCCACCTGACGCTGGACGATCCCGGCTGGAATCGCAAATCCACGTTCGATCTCGATTACGACGCCTCCTGCATGGACTATCTGAATCAGGCGCTCGACTATGCCGAACGGAACCATCAGGTCATCCTGCATACCGGCGACCTGATCGACTTCCTGTCGGAAGGCAATTTCGAATGGGTTGACCGGAACTTCCGCGACCGGGACTACCTGTACGCAGCCGGAAATCACGACTTTTTCTGCTATCAGATGGGCTTTGGCGAAGATTATGACTATAAATGGCACAATATCAAAGCCATAGCGCCGCATCTGAAAAGCAACCTGTATTTCGATTCCCGCGTGATGCACGGCGTCAATTTTGTCACGATGGACGATTCCTACTACCTCATCCGCGAAGGCCAGCTCGAAGCGCTGAAGGCCGAAGTGGCCAAAGGCTACCCGATCATTCTGTGTATGCACGTCCCGCTGTATACACCGGCTCTGGTGAAGACGGCGAGTGAAGCGCCCGTCGCCTATGTGCTGGCCGCACCGGACGACTACCTCGCGACCTACCCGGAGCATCGTCGGCTCCAGCAAACACCGGATGAGATGACGCGAAAAGCCGTCGAATACATCCGGAATGAACCGCTGATCCGCGCCGTGATCGCCGGTCACACCCACAATAATTTTGAAGAAACACTGGAGCATGGCATGGTGCAGTACGTGACGCATGGCACCTATGCCGGTTACGTCCGGGAATTGACCATCTGCTGATGCACCAGCCTGCCTCGCAAGCTCCGACAAAGCACAACCGATCGTTTTTTTGCAGCTGTAAAACCGACAGAGTCGCAATACATTCCAGCCTGTCAAACACGACAAATGATCAGATCATGGGTATTTGGTGAAAACCGGGTACCCATGATTTTTTTGCTTCGAGATCATGTTCGATTCAGACCCTGTAAAATAGAAGACATCAAAGAGGTGAACGCCAATAAAAACACGAACAGGAGGACTTGAGTTGAGCATATACGGCTACATCCGTGTCAGCAGCCGGGATCAGAACGAAGACCGGCAGTGGGTTGCGCTGAGCGAAGCCGGCGTACCGGAAGGAAACGTGTATCCGGACAGACAATCCGGAAAGGACTTCAACCGTCCACAGTATCAGAAGCTGCTGCGCAAACTGAAAAAAGACGACCTGCTCTATATCAAGAGCATTGATCGTCTTGGCAGAAATTATGAGGAGATTCAACGGCAATGGCGGCTGCTGACGAAGGAAAAGGGCGTCGATATCGTCGTTCTCGATATGCCACTTTTAGACACTCGGCGCGGCAAGGACCTGATGGGGACGTTTCTTTCGGATATTGTCCTGCAGGTGCTGTCCTTCGTGGCAGAGAACGAACGAACCAGCATCCGCCAGCGACAGGCCGAGGGCATCGCAGCCGCAAAAGCCAAAGGCGTCCAATTCGGCCGCCCGCCAACCCCCTTGCCGGCGAATTTTGCGGAGGTTCACAAGGCGTGGCGCAGCAGAAAAATGACCTTGAAGCAGGCGGCAAATGCCTGTGAAATGCCAGTCGGCACATTCTATGGAAAGGCAAGAAAAATGGAAAATGCGGAGTAAACAGAAGACCCCCGGATTTGCAAAGGTGTACCTTTGCAAAT
>CAYUXI010000024.1:0-24145 GCA_964448855.1 uncultured Oscillospiraceae bacterium
TCTGCCAAAAGTTTTTGTAGATATTTTCTTTCTTCCAGTGTAAAATGTGTGTAGGACAATATGCTCACCTCGTGTATTTGTTGGTGCAGTAACTACATTGTACACCAAGGCTTGCATATTGTCTCTTCCTATTTTCAGGGTGTTGCACTTCATATTATAACCTCCCCAGCTCCCTTTGCACAAGGGAGCCTTTGGTGGCTGTCTGAAGTCAGCCGCTGCGAATGGCACAAGGGAGCCTTTGGAGGAAGAGGGAGCCGGGCGGCGGAGGGTGCAAGTGAGCAGACGGGCAAAGTTTTCTCTCCCTCAACTCCCATCGTCAGAGGGAGCTTCGGAGTTTACCTGCGGTTGGTTCGTACGTCTGTCGCTGCCTGCTTGCCACGACGCTTGCGTGCGACGGATGCACAAGATCAGGCGTTTTCTGATGCCCATTCATTCGAAACGGATCGATGCAATATCATCCCACAGCGCAGCTGCAAAATCGGCAACGATGTCTTTTTCCCGCTGTGTGGCTGCTTCGAACATCGTAACCGTCAATTTCTGCTGCTTCTTTTTCCATTTGCCGACCACCTTGCCATCGATCATCAGCGCCGGCATGACAATGCCTGCGAGGTTGAAGATCGCCCTCAAATGCTCCTGGCTGAGAAACAAGCTCTCCTTTTCCTCATGCGCCAAAAGCAGCTGGTCAAAGCCCGCAAGAAACAGACATTTCGGAATTCCCTGATCGTACGTCTGATGGCTTTCAATATAAAAGTAGGTCTTTCCCTCACATTCTGCGGTCGATACCGGCAGCTTGGACAGCCAGTCCCGAACCTGTGTGGCTGTTGCATGGAAATAGTACATGGCATCGTGCAGGGTGGCAGGCCCCATGTGTGTGAAGTATCGGCGAGCCATTTCCAGCTTGGCTTCCTCTTCCGGAATGGGCGTAAAGGCCGGAGCCAGGCAGAACGCTTTCTCTTCCTGCACGACATAGTTGATAAAGCCCCGTTCGCACATTTCGCGAATGCCGCCGCCCCATTGGTCGAACATACTGTTTTCCTCCGGTTCGGTCATCCCGTTTTGCCGGCAGACATCCTTGCATTCTTCTCTCGTCAGCGCGGACGATTGGAGCGCCTCGACGATCACATCCGTGAAATACGCCTGTCGTTCCGGTGTCAGCGCCCATTGTTCCCGCCGATTCCAAAACGTAGATCCGCGCCAATCGTTGCGGCGGTAATCCTGTCCGTTGTTGCAGTGGAGAAACAGGGGCAGATCCTCTTCCGCAAATACATGGACAGTTCCTCGAACCGTCCAGTTTTTCACAAGCCCCTCGCGAACGGTATGCTCGTCATAATCGGCGCATCTGATTTTCAGCGCGTGCATGGCGTTGCCCATGAATTGCGCCTGAACGCCGCACAGATCATGGAGCACGGTCATTTTGTCGGCCGGTTGGAGCAAATGCTGGTTGGCGAGCTGCCGGATTTGGATGGCTTCAATCGTCATGGTTCCTCCTGTTCGCAGTTGCGCGTCACTCGTTCGGGTTCTCATCCCTCCGCAAGATGCAGGGCGCACATCGCAGCGGTAAAAAAACAGACACCCGCTTCGATACATTCGGTATCAAAACTGGTGTCCAGTTTGGTGGGAGAGGGTGGATTCGAACCACCGAAGTCATAGACAGCAGATTTACAGTCTGTCCCCTTTGGCCACTCGGGAACTCTCCCATATGAAATTGTTTCGCCCGGTTGCCGGGCCGTTCGGAGAAAATGGAGCTGGTGGACGGACTCGAACCCCCGACCTGCTGATTACAAATCAGCTGCTCTACCAACTGAGCTACACCAGCAAATCCAACGCCAAGATATCCGCCGCAATCAGCGATGTTTATTATATCAGATTCACCGCCGTTTGTCAAGCCCTTTTTCAAAAAAAGTTTTGCCAAAAACGTGGCGTTCGCAAACGCCAGCGATTCGGCGGGCGATTTTCTTGTTTGGGCTGTCGTGTGTTCTCAAAATGCTGCAACGATGCGTTTGGACTGTCACGCATTCCCGCCCCGTTTTGGGGTGGCCGATGTCTCCGGCTCGTCGCATTTGCCCGCGCCGCTCCGACAGCAGGTACCCCCGGAAAACCGCAGGTTTTCCGGGGGTACAACGTTTTTCCCGCTGTCAACTCATTTGGTTGACAGCTGTCAGCGCATCCGGCAGACAGCTGTCAGCGTTTGTCTCAATACGCGAAAATTCTTGTGGTTTTTGCTTCAAAACCAGGCAATTTCATCCGTTTTCGGCGGATTTTCGGTTTTCTGTGCGGGATAGCCCAGCGCGGCGCAGCCCCAGACCTGATGATCGGCGGGAATGCCCAGCGCGCTGAGCACGCGGCGAACATTCGGCTGGTCGCAGATGCCGAAAAACTGGTTAATCCAGACGCTGCCGATGCTCTGTGCTTCCGCCGCCAGGAACATATTTTCCAGCGCGCAGGCGCAGTCCTCTCTGGCCAACGGATTGTCCGACGTATCGGATGTCAGAATCAGCACATCCGGGTTGTAGAAGCAATAGTCCTCCCCGGCGCCGATGGCCTCCGCCACCGTATGCGCCAGAAGCGTCAGCAGCTCCGGATCCTGCACCACCGTCAGGCGGCGCGTATGGCGGTTTCGCGCACTCGGCGCACGCGAACCGGCGGCTGTGATCGATTCCAGCTGTTCCCGCGGAATCGGCTGCTTCAAGAAGGAACGGCAGCTCCGGCGATCATGAATGGTTTGCAGTGTGTCCGACATGGCCGTGCCTCCGTTATTTCAGAATCAGCTCAATGACCGGCACGGTGACGTCCGGCTTGACCGGCGGCAGCTCGAAGACAACCAGATCATCGCCGGTCGGCTTGCCCTCGCCGTACGGATCCTCCGGATGCTCGTTGAAGCAGACCTCACTGCCATCGTGCAGGAACTGCGCATATTCGATTTTCCCGGCCAACCCGTTCATGCAGAGCTGCGCGAGCGGGTAGACAAAGAGGTGAATGTAGAGGCGTTTGCCGTCCTCGCTCTGGGTCAGGCGGCAGTCCGGCGGCGTATTCCGGAAGAATTCCGGCTCTGCCATGGTGCAGCCATAGATCGAGCGGCTGTTGTACTTCATCCAGTCGCCATAGACCTTCAGTGATTTTTCCGCACGGGCGTCAAAGTAGCCGCGGGACGTCGGGCCGACGTTCATCAGCAGGTTGCCGCCGCACGAAACGCTGTTGACCAGCAGGCGAATCAGCATTTCCGGGGACTTCCAGCTCGTCTCATCCCGGTAATAGCCCCACGAGCCGGAGAAGGTCTGGCAGGCCTCCCAGGTCACCAGGTCGCCGGTTTTGCCCTCGCTCCGCACCCAGTCGGACGGCTGGAACTGTTCCGGCGTCCAGAGATCCTGATCGATGTGCGCACGGTTGTCAATGATGATATGCGGCTGCAGCTCACGCGCCACGGCGAGCAGCTTTTCGGACTCCCAGTCCTCCTTGCCCTTGCCGCGCATCCAGGCCTTGTCGCCGGTTCCCTTGAAGGTCGGATAGGAGAAGTCGAGCCAGAGAATGTCAATTTTCCCGTAGTTGGTCAGCAGCTCACGCACCTGATTCCGCATATATTCCGCATATTTCCGAACATCGCGGTTCTTGCTCTGCTCAAAGGCATCCGGGTCGTCACGGCGCGGGTGAATCGTGTCGATCGGGAATTCCGGATGGTGCCAGTCGATCAGGGAATAATAGAAGCCGATGTGCAGCCCCTCTGCGCGGAAGGCATCGACATATTCGCGCACCAGGTCGCGGCCGGCCGGTGTGTTGGTGGACTTGTAATCGGTGTACTGGCTGTCAAACAGGCAGAAGCCCTCATGGTGCTTCGTGGTCAGAACGGCGTATTTCATACCGGCTGCCTTGGCCTGACGCGCCCATTCCTTCGGGTCATACAGGTCGGGGTTGAAATTCTTGAAATACAGGTCGTAATGCTCTTCCGGTATGCATTCGCGGCTTTTGACCCATTCGTGCCGTGCAGGCATGGAATACAGGCCCCAGTGAATAAACATACCAAAGCGATCATGGGTAAACCACGCGGTATCACCCGGGGTTTTGCGGGTAACATAGCTGGACATTGTGCGTTCCTCCTGATTTTTTTCAGAGCGTATCAAAGCTCAGATTTTCCATGTAAAATTCCGAAAAGCGCGGGTCTGCGGAGAGTTCCAAGGATTCCATTTGGTCGCGGAGCTGGATGATGGATGCTTGAGCCGCCGTGCCGCCGAGTGCAATCGCCGCACCGGCCAGCGCAGCATTCCCGGCCGCCGTCGTTTTGTCGGCCAGCTCCGGCGGATAGAGGCCGATTTGCGCAGCCGTCACCGGGTCAATCCGGTTGCCGAAGCCACCGGCGACAACGAGCGTGGCCACGTCGTTCGCCGTCAGGCCGACCTCCGCCAGCATGGTCTGAATACCTGCAGCCACCGCCGCCTTGGCCAGCTGCAGGGCGCGGACATCGCCCGCCGTGAGGTAGACCTCCTCCGCAACAAAAAAGGCCGGTTCGCCCTGATGCAGCCGCAGATAGGGCAGAGCAGCCTCCGGCGCTTCCTCAGGTGGCAGCAGCCGCCCCGTTTCATCGACGGCGTCGAGCTTCCGCATCACCGCCAGCAGGTCGATCAGCCCGGAGCCGCAGATGCCACGCGGGCTCGTTTCGCCCAGCACGGAAAGCTGTAGCATTCCCGTAGCCGACAGGGAGGCGTGGGCGACCGCACCGTCCATACCGGCCATGCCGCAGGTGATGTTGGCGCCTTCGAAGGCCGGACCCGCCGCAGCCGAGCAGCAGATGATGCGCCCGCCGGCCGCCAGCGCCATTTCGCCGTTGGTGCCGACATCGAGCAGCAGCGTCGGTTGCTCCGCGTCTCCAAGGCCGACAGCACAGGCCGCGCCGACAGCATCGCCGCCAAAGAAGCCGGAAACAGACGGCAGAATCCAGATGGCGGCCGTTTCCGACACACCGAGCGGTGACGCCAGAAACGCTGCGTCGAAATCATCGCCGAACCGGCTCACCGGTTGGAAGGGCAGGCTACCCAGCGGAACCGGCGACAGCCCGGCCACGAGATGGCACATGGTCGGATTCCCGGCCAGCGTCACCGCGCAGAGCTCAGTTGGGCGAATGCCCGCCTGTTTGGCCGCCTCCGCAAGCATGGTGCGGAGCTGGTGGCGAATTTCCTCCGCCATGCGGGTGACATTCGCCGGATCCTCCATGCAGGCATGGATTCTGGAAACCACGTCCGCGCCCCAGCGCCGCTGGCAGTTCGGCGCACCGCGCACTCCCATACACCGACCCGTTGACCGGTCAAAGAGTGCAACGGCCACCGAGGTCGTGCCGAGGTCGATCGCCGCACCGAAGCCGGACTGCCCTGCACCGATCGGTGCAGGTGCAGCGTCCGTCAGGACGTCCATGGTTCCGGCGGCGTCCGGGAGCTGCACCGTGCAATCGCCCAGAATGCGCGTCCGGCAGGCGAGCCGCCAGCCCGGCGGCAGGTGCTGCTCCTCCGGCGTCATCGGGGACAGCGCTCCCTCCGCCCGCACCGCGCATTTGCCGCACCGGCCGGCTCCGCCGCAGGGCGCTTCCACCGTTTCACCGGCCTGTATGAGCGCCGCATACAGCGTCTCGCCGCAGCGGCACGTCACCGTCCTGTGGCCGGACGGCGCGGACAGGATGGTCAGAACGGCATCCATGGCATCGCCCCTTCCTTTTTCGATACTGTCATTATAACAGTATTCGTTAGAAAACGCAAGTGTTTCCTTGGAAAAATCTATAAATTCTTTTGGTCGTTCGCGCCGCTGTTCTGCCGTTTTCGCATTTGTGTCGCCCCGGCCACCAGGAGCAGAACGCCAAACAGCCGCCGCAGCGTACCGGTTTGCAGCACCCCGGCCAGCAGGCTGCCGCCGATGGCTGCGACTGTTCCCGCAGCGGCGCAGAGCAAAAAAGCGCGCAGGCAGATGCGCCCGCTCCGGATGTGGCCAATCAGGCTCGACGCTGCCACCGGCAGGAAATAGAGCAGGTTGATTCCCTGCGCCGCACGCTGCTCCGTCCGGAGCAGCTCGACCAGCACCAGCATCAGCAGTGTGCCGCCGCCGACGCCCATTCCGCTCAGAACGCCCGTGACCGTGCCGATCAGCACCGCCAACAGCGCTGACATCCAACCGCCTCCTTTGTCGCGTTTATCCGGCCAGCGCCATGCGCAGCCCCGCCAGCATCATGAGCGCACCAAACAGCCGCAGCAGCCACTGCACGGGGATACGCCCCAGCAGCAGGCCGCTCGCCGTGCCGCCGATCAGGCCACCGAGCGCATACCAGAGCGCTTCCTTTGAAAAGGTGCCGCCCGTGGCCAGAAAGACCAGCGCCGAGATCAGGCAGAGCGGCGTCACAATTGCGACCGACGTCGCACACGCTGTCCGCGGCTCCAGGCCGCACCACCGGGTCAGCAGCGGAACCAGCACCATGCCCGCTCCGGCGCCGAACAGTCCGTTCAGCGCACCGGCAGCAGCGCCGGTCGCCAGCAGCCGCCCGACCGACAGCTTTTGGTTGCTTTTCTCACATTTCATACAAGCTATTTTGCCTGATTTGGCGATTCGTTATTCCGGTTATGCGTTGACAAAAGCAACTTTTTCCGCTACAATTATAGAGGGCTCTTTTGTCCGGATGCAGATGCATCGCTTTTTCGGCTTGCCGAAATGGATTTCAACCATTCCCTCCCGCAAAAAAGCAGGAGGATTATGAAAGAACAGGTATGATTTATGGCTGTTTACAGATGTTATGTCACCAAAAAACCGGGGTTTGATTCGGAACGCAACGCGCTTTTCCGCGATTTGTCCGAGCTGCTGTCCCTGCACGCGCTGAAGGGCGTTGACATTTTCAACCGCTATGACGTGGAAGGCATTTCCGCCGAGGCCTTTGAAAATGCGACCCGCTCCGTCTTTGCGGAGCCGCAGTGCGACGACTGCTATCCCGAATCGATGCCCGAAGCGGCACTGCGCCAGCCGTGCCGGATTCTCGCCGTTGAGTCGCTGCCCGGACAATATGACCAGCGCGCCGATTCCTGCGCCGCCTGCATCCAGCTGCTGACCGGCGGAGAGCGCCCGCGTGCCGCATATGCGCGTGTCTACGTGCTGTACGGCGAACTGAGCGATGAGGATTTTGCCGCCTGCCGCAGCTGGCTGATCAACCCGGTGGAATGCCGCGAAGCGTCGCCGGAGAAGCCGGAAACGCTGGCCGCCTCGTATGGCGAACCGGCACCTGTCGCCGTTTTGACCGGCTTTACCGAGCTGGATGCCGCCGGTCTGGCCGATTGTCTGGCTGAGTACGGACTCGCCATGGACGCCGCCGACCTCGCCTTCCTGCAGGCCTACTTCCGCGATACGGAAAAGCGCGACCCCACCGTGACCGAGCTGCGCGTGCTGGACACCTACTGGTCCGATCACTGCCGCCATACCACCTTCCTGACCGGCCTCACCGTAGACGGCATCGAGGACGAGGTTGTCGCCTCCGCCTTTGATCAGTATCTCGCGCTGCGCCGGGAGGTCTTCGGCGACAAGGCTGATCATCGCCCCGTCACGCTGATGGACATTGCAACCATCGGTGCAAAAGCGCTGAAAAAGCGCGGCATTTTGAAAAATCTGGACGAATCGGATGAAATCAATGCCTGCACCGTTAAAATCAAAGCCGTTGTGGACGGCGAAGAGCAGGATTGGCTGCTGCTCTTCAAAAACGAAACGCACAACCACCCGACCGAAATTGAGCCGTTCGGCGGCGCAGCCACCTGTCTGGGCGGCGCCATCCGCGACCCGCTTTCCGGGCGCGCCTATGTTTATCAGGCCATGCGCATCACCGGCAGCGGCGACCCCCGCGTCCCGCTTCAGGAAACGCTGCCCGGCAAGCTGCCGCAGCGCCGCCTGACCAAGACGGCTGCACGCGGCTATTCCTCCTATGGCAACCAGATCGGCCTGGCCACCGGCTTTGTCGATGAAATCTATCACCCCGGCTATCTGGCCAAACGCCTGGAAATCGGCGCAGTGGTCGGTGCCGTTCCGGCGGCCAACGTTCGCCGGGAGGAACCCGCCCCCGGCGACGTCGTGATCGTGCTGGGCGGCCGCACCGGCCGTGACGGCTGCGGCGGCGCAACCGGCTCCTCCAAGAGCCACAGCACCTCTTCGCTGGCAGTCTGCGGTGCCGAGGTTCAGAAGGGCAATCCGCCTGAAGAGCGGAAGCTCCAGCGTTTGTTCCGCAATCCGGACGTCTCCAAGCGCATCAAGCGCTGCAACGACTTTGGCGCGGGCGGTGTCTCTGTCGCCATCGGTGAGCTGGCAGACGGGCTGAAAATCGATCTGAACGCCCTCCCCAAGAAATATGAAGGTCTGTCCGGCACGGAGCTGGCCATCTCTGAATCGCAGGAGCGCATGGCCATCGTCGTATCCCCGGCGGACGTCTCCGCCATTCTGGCTGCGGCTGCCGCTGAAAACGTGGAAGCCAGCCTGGTCGCCGTCGTCACGGAGGAACCCCGGCTGGTCATGGAGCACAACGGCCGGAAAATCGTCGATCTCTCCCGCGCCTTTGTCAATTCCAACGGCGCACCGAAAACCGCTGCGTTCGCCATCCCTGATCTGCCCACGCCCAACGCGGAGTTCCCGGAGGTCTGCGGCGGCCCTGCCAAGCGTCTGGAGCTGCTGATGCGCGATCTCAACATCTGCTCCAAGCGCGGCCTGGTCGAAATGTTCGACTCCTCCATCGGCGCTTCCTCCGTCTTTGTGCCGTTCGGCGGACGGAATCAGCTCTCGCCGTCTCAGGTCATGGCGGCGTTGCTCCCGGTGCAGGACGGCGAAACGTCAACCTGCTCTGTGATGAGCTACGGCTTCAACCCGCACATTTCCGAACAGAACCCGTTTGCGGGCGCTGTCTACGCCGTGACGGAATCGCTGGCCAAGCTGGTCGCCTCCGGCTGCCGGATCGATGACGCCTACATGACCTTCCAGGAATATTTTGAGCGCCTGCGCGAGGATCCGAGCCGCTGGGGCAAGCCGGTCAGCGCACTGCTCGGTGCCTTGAGCGCACAGATCGGCTACGGTGTCGCCTCCATCGGTGGCAAGGACTCCATGTCCGGCTCCTTCGAGGAGCTGGATGTCCCGCCGACGCTCGTCTCCTTTGCCATTGCCACGGCCGATGCCGCCTCGCTGGTGACGCCGATCTTCCAGCAGGCCGGCTCCACCGTCTGCCTCTTTGCCGCACCGGTCGATGCCAACGGCCTCCCGATTTACGATTCCGTCCGCGCCATGTGGTCGCATTTCCACGACTGTGTGGCTGCTGGCCACGTCCGTTCCGCGTTCGCGCTGACCTCCGGCGGCCTCGGCGAAGCCGTTGCCAAGATGGGCTTCGGGAACGATATCGGCTTCGTGCTGGACGATTCGATTGATGTTTTTGAAATCTGCCGCCTGAATTACGGCGCGATTCTCGCCGAAACGGACGGCCCGCTCGCCGGTGCCGTCGTTGTCGGCCATACCACCTCGGAGCCCGTCATTCGGATGAACCGCTGCCCGGATGTCTCGCTCGAAACGCTCAAAACCAACTGGGAGGAACCGCTCTCCGGCGTCTTCCCCGTCTCCGAGCCCGTTGCCGGTACGGCGGAACCGGTCAGCTACGCCGAACGCAACACGGCGCGCCCGCTCGTCCGCCATGCCAAGCCGACGGCGGTCATTCCGGTCTTCCCCGGCACCAACTGCGAATACGATACGGCGCGTGCCGTGGAGCGCGCCGGTGGCCATGCGGAGACCATCCTCGTCCGCAACCTGAATCCGGCGCTGCTGCGCGAATCGGCGGATGCACTGGTTGAGGCCGTGCGCCGCGCACAGATGATCATCTTCCCCGGCGGCTTCTCCGGCGGGGACGAACCGGAGGGCAGCGGCAAGTTCATCGCCTCCTTCTTCCGCAATCCGGCGCTGCGCGATGCGACCAATGACCTGATTCAGAACCGTGACGGCCTGATTCTCGGCATCTGCAACGGCTTCCAGGCGCTGATCAAGCTGGGGCTTGTGCCGTTCGGCGAAATTCGCCCGCTCGACGCCGGTTGCCCGACGCTGACCTACAACGCCATCGGCCTGCACCGTGCGCGGTATGTGCGGACACGCGTCGCCTCTGTCAAGTCGCCGTGGCTTGCGCGCTGCACGCTGGGCGAGGAGCACGTCATCCCGATTTCCCACGGCGAAGGCCGCTTCTCCGCCGATGAGGCGACACTCAAGCGCCTGATCGACAACGGCCAGATCGCCTTCCAGTATGTTGACCAGGCCGGTCAGCCCTCCATGGAGACCGGCGCAAACCCGCCGGGCAGCCTCTTTGCCATCGAGGGCATCACCAGCCCGGATGGCCGCGTCCTCGGCAAAATGGGTCACACGGAGCGCTGCGGACAGCTGGTTGGCCGCAACATCCCCGGAAACCGCTTCCAGCCGCTCTTTGAAGCCGGTGTGGACTATTTCCGTTAAACCTCGAAGCATCAAAAAATCCTTCGTATGCGCTTTGCATACGAAGGATTTTTGTTTGAATTTCAGCGATATCCGTATTTCTTTAGTGCCAAAAGCAGCGCCTTATACGGGACGGAGCGGACGCGATGAAGACGGCGTCTTCGGGACATCTCCGACACATGGAGCGTGCAGAGGTCGTGGGCGGCCTGCCAGCGGTTCTGCGAAATCCGGAGGCTCCCGATGGTTCGCTTTGCAATCCGGACGCGGTGAAAATGGAAGCCACGGCCATAGCGCAGACAGAGCGCGTCCGCTTCGACGCCGACACCGCTGTGGCGCATCGCGTGCAGGCGGTGCAGACCCATCCAGACGATGGCCGCGCCGAGCATGGCTGCCCAGAACGCGATCAGCCCCGCCATATCCGGCAGCAGCAGAGACGATACCGCACTGCCTGCGGCCAGCAGCAGCAGACCGATGAGCGGTATGAGCAGGTAGGAGCGCCAGGCACATCGCGGCTGCACGCGAATCGGACAGGCGAACGCCCCCAGCTCCGGCAGCAGCCGGCGCAGCTGGCGCATCGTCTCATGCAGGCGGCCGGTCGGAATGATGGCCGGTGCAAACGTACCGTCGCTCAGCCCGGCTGCGTTGACATAGGCGCTGACACCGGCAAACCGCCGCGAAATCAGGCCATAGCGCAGATCGACCGATTCAATCTGTCGAACCGGCGTCTGAAAGCAGCTCCGCGTGAAGAGGCCGCCGCTGACGTGGAGCGCCCGCGGGGAGCGGGACGCCGTAAAGCGGTAATACGCGCTCAGATTGCTCAGAAATGCCGCCAGATAGGCGAGCAGGAGCGTGGCAGCGGTGATGGAAACAGCCGGGGGCAGCCCCAGCGAAACCTTTCGGAGAAAGAGAAATGCCGTCGTCAGAATCTGGCCGGCTGTCGTTTCCCGTGCATAGCGAACCGTGTTGGAGAGGAGCGCCGCCGTAAAGGTCAGACCCCCGACCAGACTGGACGTAGCCGCAGCCGTGGCAGCCACGGCGGCCGGGCGCGGGCGGACAACCGTCTGAATGCGGTCGCCCCGTGCGCGGAGAAAGAGCCGCTCCAGCGTCCGCAGATCGTCCGCGTGCAGCATGAGGCTCGGCGCAGTCAACAGCGGCGGTGTCCGCGTATCCAGACGGACAAGCTGTATTCGCAGCGGCCGCAGGTACCACGGGACGGACACGCGCACGGTGGAAACGGTTGCCGCAAAGAAGACGTCCCGCGTGTGCCAGAAGAGCCCACGCTCATAGATGAGCTGGCCGTCCGACAGAAAGACGCGGCTGGAGCGCCAGCGCAGAATCCCCAGCAGGAGAATCGCCGCCAGCGCGAGCAGGTCAATCCACGCACCGCTGAGCCACTCCATCCAGCCATCGCCAATCGCGGTCAGGCCGCGAATCAGCGGGATCAGCAGCAGGATGACATAGCGGCGCATTCCGCTGATGGCTGCCAGCGGGTGCAGCCGCAGAACGGCCGTCACAGCTCCGCCTTTCCGCAGCAGGCGATCAGCTCGTCGATTTCCTCTGCGCAGACGCAGTGGAGCAGGAGGCGGTGGGAGGACAGCCCCAGCGTGACCATCCGGACGTCGAGCAGCCGCATCAGCGGCGTGGCGGAGACGGAAACGGTCAGCACATGGCGCAGCGGGATTTCCGTCTCCGAGGTATAAAGGACGCCGTGCCGAATGCGGACGATGCCGTCCTGCACGGTGATATCATAGCGCCGGAAGTACGTCGGGATGTACCAGCAGCCGAAAATCGCGGCGGCAGACAGCGAGCCGACGCCGACAATGACACCGACAAACGGTGACGCGTGGAGCAGCTCCACCGCAACGATCAGCATGGCCGCAGCCATCAGCAGCAGGCGAATCAGCCAGATGGCCGTCATTTTTTTGGGATCGGTGATCGACCGCACGTCCGTTTTCCTCCTGTTTCCAGCGTTTTTGAGAATGCCCTCCCTTTCATTATACACAATTTGTCCGGAAAATTCAATCGCCATTCGGGAATTTCACCATTCCCCGGGATTTCACCATTCGTGCGGCTCAAGCATACCATGAACCGTGCGGACGCGTGCCGCGCAATCAGAGAAGAATGGGGAGACAGAAACTTGGACGAGACAAACAGCTGCCCGGCCTTGACCATGCTGTACGTGCCGATTCAGCCGTGGGAAACGCCGTATGACGAATCGACGGCGCTCAGCCGCGGGACGATTTTCCCGTCGCTGGATAAGCCGTTCATCGGAGAAGGGAGCTTCCGCCATGAGTGAGCGCAGCCGCCTTCTGGCAAACGTGCGGATGCTGGGCTTTGCCGCAACGGATGCCGCGCTGTTTCTGGATACGCATCCGGATGACCCGCAGGCGCTGGCCTATTTCCGGAAGCAGCAGTCTGCGCTTTCATCGGCGCGGAGCGCTTTTGAGCGCAAATTCGGCCCCCTGATGCAGGAAACGCAGGCAGACGACCGCGTCTGGAACTGGATCGACGGCCCGTGGCCGTGGGAAGGCAGGGAGTAAGTATGTGGGCGTATGACAAACGTCTGGAGTACCCGGTTCGAATTCAAACGCCGTCCGCTGCGCTGGCACGGGTGATCATCAGCCAGCTCGGCGGGCCGGACGGGGAGATGGGTGCTGCGACCCGCTACCTGTCGCAGCGCTACGCCATGCCGACCGACCGCGCAAAGGGACTCTTGACCGACATCGGGACAGAGGAGCTTGCGCACATTGAAATCATTTCCGCGATTCTCTATCAGCTGACGCGAAACCTTTCGATGGAGGAAATCCGCTCCAGCGGGTTTGACACGTATTTTGTCGATCACACGACCGGCATCTATCCGCAGGGCGCGAGCGGGATGCCGTTTTCCGCCGCAACGCTGCAATCGACCGGCGACCCGATCACCGATCTCAGCGAGAATCTGGCGGCGGAGCAGAAGGCGCGGACGACCTATGACAACATTCTGCGCCTGACAGACGACCCAGATGTGCGCGACCCGATTCGCTTCCTGCGCGAGCGGGAAATCGTGCATTTCCAGCGCTTCGGCGAAGCGCTGCGCGATGTGACCGACCGGCTGGACAGCCAAAACTATTACGCGTTCAACCCGTCCTTTGACCGGTAGGCGCTTCAGACGAATGCCTCATACCCGCCCATCCAGTGGGTATGAGGCATTTTTTATCGCACGGAGCCTTCGATTTTCCGCATGAATGCGGCGGTGCTCTCCGTACCGGAACGGTTGAAGCGCCCCAGACCAAACAGCGACTGCGCCGAGCGGGTGATCTGGTTGACGCGCTCCTCACAGGTCATCGTGCAGCGGAAGCCCAGCCCGGCGAGAATCCCATCCGCGCCGCGGCTGACCTGCCCGTAGGGGTAGACGAAGGCGGTCGGCGAAATCCCGCACTTCGTCTGCAACAGCGTTTGCAGCGTGCAGACGTCCTCCGTCAGCGCCTGTGTATAGGCGGCCATGCCCTCCCCGCTCTTTCGCCCCGCCCCGCGCCGCGCCGCCTGGCGGTGCATATCATAGGAATGGTTCTGGATTTCCACCCGTCCGCTCTCACTCAGCGTGCGGATATCGTCCCACGTCAGGTGGGCATACGCCGGGTTCGGATCCGGCGTATCGGAATAGAGTGCCGTGTATCGGCCAATGACGGAGATGACGGCGCGCATCTCGTACCGTTCGAGCAGCGGCAGCAGATACGTCAGGTTGTTCAGATAGCCGTCGTCGAGCGTCAGCATCACCGGCTTCTCCGGCAGCGGCGTGCCCTCGTCCACATATGCGAGCAGGTCGGCGACCACAACCGTCTGATAGCCGTTGTCGCGCAGATAACGGAGATCCTCCTCCAGCGCAGTCGGCGTGATGACGTACATCCCC
Organism: uncultured Oscillospiraceae bacterium; assembly: GCA_964448855.1. Lineage (GTDB taxonomy): Bacteria > Bacillota > Clostridia > Oscillospirales > QAMX01 > QAMX01. The sequence goes on from CAYUXI010000024.1 coordinate 14,342, forward strand.
GTGCTGGCCGGATCCTTCAAAATGCTGTGGTACATGAGAATCGGCAGGCGCACCCCCGCATCCGCCGATGCGCGCACACCGTCCGACCGGTTCACCGCCCGGAGCACCAGCAGCGCTGCGGCGACCAGCCCCAGCAGGCCGACCGTCAGCACGCGGGCTCGCTGTCCGTTTTTTACCCGTTTCACACAAAATGCCGTCCTTTCCGTTGGCTTCTGCGCAGGCTGCCCTTGCCAAATGGCGGAAAATCCTGTATAATTATCTCCGTACATCATTCCGGTTCGTGCGCGGCACCTGCATGACCATATTGTATGACGCGGGTGCGGCGCATATGTCCGGATTCTCGGAGGTTTGTATTGTTATGGGCATCATTATCGGCATCGACGTCGGCGGCTCCACCACGAAAATTGTCGGGATGCAGAATGGGCGCATGATTCACCCGCTGATGGTGAAGGCCAGCGACCCTAAGGCATCGATTTTCGGCGCGTTTGGCCGCTTCCTGAATGACAACAATCTGCATCTTGACGACGTGGAACAGATTATGATGACCGGCGTCGGCGCGGCAGCCATCCATGAAAATATCTACGGCATCCCGACGGCACGAGTCGATGAATTCCGCGCCATCGGCCGCGGCGGGCTCTTTCTCTCCGGGCTGGAGCACGCCATCATTGTCAGCATGGGCACCGGTACGGCGCTGGTTGCGGCGGAGGGCGGCAACGCCTCGCACATCTGCGGCACCGGCATCGGCGGCGGCACGCTGCTCGGCCTCTCCAACCGGATGCTGAACATCCGCGATTTCGACTCGCTGATCGCGACGGCAGAGGGCGGGCAGCTCGATCACGTCGATCTGTTCGTCAACGACCTGACCTCCGAACAGATTCCGACGCTCCCCGCCGGAACGACCGCCTCCAACTTCGGGCGGATTTCCGATCTGGCCGCGCCGGGCGACATCGCCATGGGCATCATCAACCTCGTCTTTCAGTCCATCGGCGTCACCGCCGTGCTGGCTGCACGGCTGGAGCGCACCGATCAAATCGTCCTGATCGGCACCCTGACGGAGGTCAGCTATGCGCGGCGCATCTTCGACACCATGGAGCCGCTCTACGGCGTCCGCTTCCTGATTCCGCGCCATGCCGAATTCGCCACCAGCGCCGGTGCCGCGCTCTGCGAACCGGAAAGGCTGTGTTAACCGATGGGGCGCGTCTGTGCCGTGGACTACGGCAGAACCCGAACCGGCCTCGCCTTCTCCGACCCCTCCCGGACGTTTGTCGGCGAAACAACCGTCATTACTGAAAAAAATGAGCGCATCCTGGCCGATCAGCTCGCCACGCTGCTCGCCGCGCACGGTGTGGAGGCCATCGCCGTCGGCCTGCCGGTCAACATGGACGGCACCGTCGGCCCGCAGGGCGAAAAATGCCGCCGCTTTTCCGAGCTGCTCGCGGCGCGAACCGGTCTGCCGGTCACGCTGATCGATGAACGCCGCACCACCATCGACGCCCACCGGATTCTGACCGAAAACGGCGTCTTCCGACAGAAGCGGAAGGAAACTGTCGATGCGGTGGCGGCCTCCCTGATTCTCGAAATTTTCCTGAAGCGTCTGGCGGCGGGAGGCGTTCAATGAAAGCCTATCAGCTCTATCTGTTTGACGCCGATGAGACGCTGTTCGATTTTCGCCGGGCAGAGGGTGCTGCACTGGCAATCGCGCTGCGCTCCTTTGGGATCGCCTGCACCGATGCAATCCTGGCGTGCTATCACGATGTGAATGACGCGCTCTGGAAGCAGCTGGAAATCGGCCGCATCACGCGGGACGTCCTGAAATGGACGCGCTTTCAGCAGCTCGCCGATGCGATGCAGCTCTCGCTGGAGCCGCATACCGCCAATGAGCGGTTCATGGCGGCGCTCGCAACCCGCGCCGACCTGATCGACGGTGCGGCTGACGTCTGCCGTTCGCTGGCCGCACACGGCAAAACGCTCTGCATCATCTCCAACGGCACCACCTCCGTCCAGCGGCCGCGCTTTGCTCGCTCCGGGCTGGCCCCCTGCTTTCACACGCTGTTTTTGTCGGAGGAAATCGGCGTCGCCAAGCCGGATCCGCGCTTTTTTGACGCCGTATTCCAGGCGTTCCCGCAGGTGGCGCGCAGCGAAATGCTCGTCGTCGGCGATTCGCTCACCTCGGATATCGCCGGCGGGCTGGCCGCCGGGCTGGACACCTGCTGGTTCCATCCGACCGGCGCACCGGCTCCGGCTGAGCCAAAGCCGACCTTTTCCATCCGCTCGCTTTCGGAGCTGCTCACGGCCCTGTAGTGCCCGGGCGCGGTGCGGTGTTCGTCTTCCATTTCCTTCCGTCAAATTGACCGTTTTTGTCTGCCGTTTGTCTGCTGATTCCGGGCAAAGGGCAGATTTTTCCGGATTCAACCCCGGGTTTTACCCCCCCCATTGACAAAATGTTACGAATATGGTATAATCAGCCTGAAACATTTCAAATATGGGCAGAAGCCGGTGCAACCGGCCATTCACCCAACCTGATCAGGAGGGTTTTTATGAAAAAACGTCCGATTCTCGCATTCGTCCCTGCCATTCTGGCTGTCCTGTCGTTCCTCTGCTTTGCCATGCCGTTCCTGTCGATCACCTTTTGGGGTCAGACCGCTACCGCATCCGGCTTTGCGCTGCTCGATGAAAGCGGCGTCCCCGGTTCATACATTTTCGGCTTCCTGCTCGCCATTCTGAACATCTTCGTCGCAGCCGGCGCCATCTTCCTCCGCAAGCTGAACATCGCAGTTGCACCGGTCAGCTTCTTCGCATTCCTGTTCGTCCTCATCGGCATGGGTGACACCGGTGCTGACTTCGGCGTTGGCCTGATTTTCTTCATCATCCTCAGCATTGCCAACGTTGTCTGCCCCTTCCTTGCACTCAAGGCCACCAAGAAAAAGGTGCAGCCGGTCGCTGCTCCGGCCTTCTGCAAGAACTGCGGTTCGCAGATCGCTCCGGATGCCGCTTTCTGCAACAACTGTGGCACACCGCGTGAGTAATTACAGCGGTTCCAAGCATTCTATCTGACACAAACGGGCGCACCGTCTTCGGGCTTCGAGGGCTGTGCGTCTGTTTTTTTCAGCCGGTGCGATTTTCTGTTTGCAATCCGCTGGGCGCTGTGTTATAATACGGTTGATGGTATGCTGCGCACAGGTGTGCGCAGAATCTGAAGGGAGGACCCGACTTTGACCAGTCTTGAAAAACTGAATACCATTCTGGCGCAGGAATCCCATTCCTATTGGAGCGGCCGCATCGCCGCGGAGCTGGCCTACGCTGACAAGCTGTCGTTTACGCTGGACGGGCGATATCAGCGCGAGATTGAAAACGTGCTGGACGTTTTGCTCGCATCCCTTTCCACAGACGGCATCATCACGGATGCCGCGGCGCAATTCGCCGAGACGCTCCTTTCCCCGCTCTCCGAAGCGGCCAAGCAGCTGACCATGCTCTGCATCGGCCACGCGCACATCGATATGAACTGGCAATGGGGCTTCCACGAAACCGCCTCGCTCACGGTGGACACGTTCCGCACCATGCTGGAATTGATGGAGGAATACCCCAATTTCACGTTTGCGCAGTCGCAGGCGTCTGTTTACCGCATCATTGAGGAATACGCGCCCTGGATGCTGGACGAGATTCGCCGCCGTGTGGCCGAGGGCCGCTGGGAAGTGACGGCGTCCTCCTGGGTCGAGCCGGACAAGAATCTGCCGTCCGGCGAATCCCTTGCGCGCCACATTCTGACGACGAAGCGCTATCTCTCCGAGCTGATTCCGACCGTGAAGCCGGAAAACCTGACCATTGACTTTGTGCCGGATACGTTCGGCCATTCCGCGAATATCCCCGAAATTTGCACGGCGGGTGGCGTCCGGTACTACTACCACTGCCGCGGCAACAACGACCACGGCATCTATCGCTGGCGCTCTGCGTCCGGCTCGGAGCTGCTGGTTTTCCGCGACCCGACCTGGTACAACGGCGCGATCTGCCCCCGCATGGCGGAGCATCTGCCGGAATTCTGCAAGCTCTACAACATCGACTGCTACCTCAAGATCTATGGCGTCGGCGACCACGGCGGCGGCCCGACCCGCCGCGATCTGGAACGGCTGCAGGATATGGCCACATGGCCGGTCATGCCGACGATTCGCCCCGGCACGATGCACGAATTTTTCAGCCGCATCGACCGCCCCGAAAACGATTTCCCGGTGCTCACCGGGGAGCAGAATTACGTGTTCTCCGGCTGCTACACCTCGCAGTCCCGCATCAAGATGGCCAACCGCATCGGCGAAGACCGCCTGTACGATGCGGAGGTTCTCGCCTCGGCGGCGCAGCTCGCCGGCGGCGACAAGCTGGCGGCCTCCTTTGATCGCGCATGGCGCGGCGTTCTGTTCAACCATTTCCACGACATTCTGCCGGGCAGTGGCGTGACCGAAACACGCGAATATGCGCTCGGCCTCTTCCAGGAGAGCATGGCCGCCACCCGCATCAACGCCAACCGCGCCATGCAGACGCTGTCGGAGCAGATCGACACGAGCTCCATTCCGCTCGACGATGACCGCCTGACCATTTCCGAGGGCAGCGGTGTCGGGTTCGGCAGCAGCGAAGCGATGCATTTCACGCTCGCAAGCGCCGGGCGCGGACGCGGCAAGACACGCGCCTTCTCCGTTTTCAACACGACCATGTACCCCTGGCACGGGCTGATTTCGCTCACGGTCTGGGAATGGCCGGGCGACGTCAAGCGGATTCGCGTCCGCACACCGGACGGAACGGTGCTGCCCGCTCAGCTGATGGAAAACGGCACCTGGTTCTGGGATCACCATTTCCTCCGCCTGTCGGTCGATGCATCGGTTCCGGCGCTCGGCTATACCACGCTGATCGTCGATGAAGCGCCGCCGGAGCGCACCCTCTATTTCCCGAAAACCCACGACCGCGTTGATCTGCACAACGATGCGCCGATTGTGCTGGAAAACGACTGCATTCGCGCCGTATTTGACCGCACAACGATGAAATGCATCGAGCTCACCGACCTCCGCGACAAGCATACCCTGACGCCGCCGGAGGGCTCCTGCTTCTTCCGCCTGATCGAAGAGGACACCGTCCACGGGATGACCGCCTGGCGTGTCGGCGGCCGGATGCAGGTCATTGACCTCAACGCCGCGCAGCCGGTGCGGATTCTCCGCGAGGTCAGCGGCGACGTGGAGCAGTCCGTCACCTATCAGGTGCCGTTCCGCAGCTCCACCATGGACGTCACTGTCCGCCTGGCAACGCATTCTGCTCTGCTGGAATTTGAGGTTCAGGCCGACTTCCGCGAGGTCGGTTCGAAGACCTTTGTGCCGCAGCTGGCCTTTGCCGTGCCGCTTGCGTATTCGGCGCGGTCGTTTGTCAACGATATTCCCATGGCCGTCACGGAGCGCGGCGCGATGGCGTACGATGTCCCGTGCCGGAGCTTCACCATGGCCAAGCACGAAGGCCGCAGGGAGCTGCTGCCCTCCGTCCTGCTGACGACCGATTCCAAGTACGGCTTCCGCAACGAAACGACGGAGCTGGGCGTTTCGCTGATTCGTGCCACCATCGACCCGGATCCGACGCCGGAGTTCGGGATGCACCATTTCCGCATCGGTGTCGGTGTGGTCAGCCAGCCCGACTACGACGCGTGCCTGCGCCTTGCCACCCAGTTTGCGCATCCGTGCCCCTCTGCCAGCATTCCGCTCGGTGATTCGAAGCACGAAAAGAGCCTGCCGCTGAGCAGCGCTTTTTGCCGCGTCGAGGGTCAGAATGTCGCGCTGTCGGCCATCAAGCCGTCCGAGGACGGGAGCGGCATCGTGGTGCGCGTGTACAACGCCGCCCCGCAGGAAACAACCTGCCAGCTGTACTTCCGCATCCGTCCGAAGGGTGCCTATGTCTGCGACCTGAACGAAACCACCTGCACACCCATCGCCTTCACAGGCAAAACCCTGACCCTGACGCTGCCGCCGCACGGCATCCGGAGCGTCAAGCTGCTGGCCGAATAAGTCGCGCAGCATTTTGTCACACGCATGATCTGTCATCCATTTCAACGGTCTGAAAGGAGTATTCATATGAGAATTACTGTCTGGAACGAATTTGAACACGAAAAACACAGCGAAACCGTCCGCGCCATCTACCCGAACGGCATTCACGGCTGCATCGCCGACTTCCTGCGCGAGGCCGGCTATGACGTCACCACCGCGACGCTGGATATGCCGGAGCACGGCCTGACGCAGGAGGTGCTGGACAACACGGATGTCCTGTTCTGGTGGGGTCACATGGCGCACCACAAGGTCAGCGATGAAATTGTGCAGCGCGTCTATGACCGCGTGATGAACGGCATGGGTCTGGTGGCACTCCACTCGGCACACGCCTCCAAGATCTTCTGCAAGCTGATGGGCACGCAGTCCTGCGATTTGAAGTGGCGCGAATCCGGCGACACGGAAATCATGTGGGTCACCAGCCCGAACCACCCGATCGTGGAGGGCATCGGCGACCGCCTGGTCATTCCGGAGGAAGAGACCTACGGCGAGCATTTCAACATCCCGGAGCCGGACGAGCTGGTCATGATCAGCTGGTTCTCCGGCGGCGAAGTGTTCCGCAGCGGCTGCTGCTTCAAGCGCGGCAACGGCCGGATCTTCTACTTTAAGCCCGGCCATGAGAGCTTCCCGGTCTACCACCAGAAGGAAGTGCAGAAGGTGCTGATCAATGCCGCCAAATGGGCGTGCCCGACCAGCGAAAAGCCGTTCCGCTATGGCCATTTCCCCGTCAAACCGATTGACGAAATCAACGAACAGCTTGCCAAAAACGAACAGTAAACGAATCGGCGGAGGGATTTCCTCCGCCGGTTTTTTGTGCGCAGAAGATTCCGGTGGGGACAGAGGATTCCCGGCGGGTGTGGCCAGCTGCGACAGACCTCAAAAAGCATCGTCCTTTTTGGGGAAAACACTTGACAAGCTGAATACTTCGTGATACAATGTATATCGTAACAGGAGGTATTGCATGGACACTCAGTTGAAGCGTGGTCTGTTGGATGTTTCTGTTCTGGCGGCGATCAAGGACAGGGATTCCTACGGATATGAAATCAAAAAAGAGATGAAGCCGTATATTGAGCTTTCCGAATCGACATTATACACCATCCTGAAGCGCCTGGAAGCCGCGAATATGCTGACCGTTCGCACCGTTGAGCACGGTGGCCGACTCCGGAAATATTACCACATTACCGATGCGGGTCTGAAGCGCATCGAGGATTTCAGGGCAGAGTGGAACGAAATTTTAGCGATTTATCGCTTTGTTACAAAGGAGGATGCTGGGAATGAATCAACAGACCTTTCTTGAGCAGCTGCGTCAGGGGTTCTCCGGCCTGCCGCAGGAGGAAATTGAGGCGCGTCTGGCGTTTTACAGCGAAATGATTGACGACCAGATGGAGGACGGCATTTCGGAGGAGGATGCGGTTTTGAGCGTCGGCTCCGTTGAGGACATTGTCGCGCAGGCCGTCGAGGAGGTTCCGCTTGCCAAAATCGCCCGGGAACGCATTCGCCCCAAAAAACCGCTTCGTTCGGTTGAAATTCTCCTGCTGGTGCTTGGTTCACCGATCTGGCTTTCGCTGGGCATCGCCGTGCTGGCCGTGATGCTTGCGTGTTTCGCTGCAATTTGGGCAATCATCGTCGCTCTGTGGGCGGTGTTCGCCGCATTGGCGGCCACTTCGCTCGCGGCGTTGGCGGGGTGCGTAGTTCTGGCCGTCCGCGGATACGCAATGGTCGGAGTCGCGGTGCTTGCCGCCGGTCTGGTGACCATCGGGCTGACGATTTTCCTGCTGTTTGCCGGAAAGGGATGCACGCTCGGCATCTGGCAGGTCACAGGGCTTCCGGGCCGATGGATGAAGAATTGCCTGATGAAACGGGAGGTTGCAGAATGAAAACATCGACAAAGGTATGGCTTCTGGTTGCCGCTTTTCTGATTTTGATCGGTTGCATCCTGTTTGCCTGCGTGATGACATCGCTCGGTTGGGATTTTTCGAAGCTGTCCACCTCCGGGCTTGAAACGAATTCCTATGAAATCAACGACGCATTTGACCGCATTTCCATTCAAACGAACACCGCCGACATCGTTTTGGCGCCTTCCGATGACGGAACGTGCCGTGTAGAGTGCCGCGAACGCGAAGACGAGCGCCACGCGGTGCGTGTTCAGGGCGACACCCTCACCGTGGAACAGCCGGAGCAGGACAGCATTTGGAACAGGGTGGGGCTGCATCTGAATGCGCCCCGAATCACGGTCTATCTCCCGGAAACAACGTATGCCGCCCTTTCCTTGCAGGGAAAAACAGGAAACGTGACGATTCCGTCTGGCTTCGCCTTTCAAAATGTGTGGATTTCCTTCCGCACCGGCAACATCGACTGTTCCGCCTCTGCCGATGAGACGTTAGAGATTCAGACGACAACCGGCGACATTCGCGTTAGCAACCTCGCAGCCGTTGCCATGGAGCTGACCGTTTCCACCGGGCAGGTGACGGTGGACGCGGTGCAGTGTGCAGGGCGCGTCTCCGTCAACGTATCGACCGGCCGCGCCACTCTGACGAATCTGACCTGCGACAGCTTGGCCTCCAGCGGCACCACCGGCGATCTCGTTCTGCATCGCGTGCTGGCTGTCAACACGATCACGGCCAAGCGTTCGACCGGGGATGTGACGTTTGACGGGGCAGATGCGGCGAAGATTTCCGTGGAAACCAGCACCGGCAATGTGACCGGCACATTGCTCTCGGACAAGGTGTTTCAGACCTCGACCCGCACGGGCGATGTCCGCGTGCCCGACTCCGCAGCGGGTGGGGCTTGCAGCATCAAAACCAGCACCGGCAACATTGCAATCACGATCACAAATTAACGCTGATTTTCCTACAAAAACGCATTTTTGAATGCGTTTGCAGCTTGTCAGATTTCAGAAAGCGGAGGATGATTTTGATAATTCTCTTGATTCAGGGTGCATCACACACGGGCAAAACGCTGCTCGCGCAGCGCCTGCTTGAAACATATCGGGTGCCGTATCTGTCCGTCGATCATTTGAAGATGGGGCTCATTCGCAGCGGGCAGACACACCTCACGCCGATGAGCGATGAGCGCGAATTGACGGCCTACCTCTGGCCGATCGTGCGGGAAATGATCAAAACGGCGATTGAAAACGGGCAAAATCTGGTGGTGGAGGGGTGCTATCTGCCGATCGACTGGCAAAAGGACCTGGACGACGCGTACCGTTCGCAGGTTCGTTCCATCTGCCTGATTCTGAGCGCCCGATATATTACGGAGCACTTCGACGACATCCGGCAGTATGCTAACGTCATCGAGCATCGGCAGGACGATTCGGACTGCACGCCAGAGCGCCTGATCGCCGAGAATGCTGCTCTGCTGGCGCTCGTCCGGCAGCACCATGCGAACTACTTCCTCGTGGAGGATTCGTACAGCCTGCCGGATTTGCCGAGCGACTGCGTGTTCGACTGATCGCCGCGCCTCGTTTGCGTCCTCCACCGCGGCCATAGTGTCCAGCCTATGAGCCTGCCTTGCGCCATTCGCAGAGGCTGACCTTTGACAACCACCAAAGCCTCCCTTGTGCAAGAGGGAGGTGGTGCGGCGAAGACGCGCCGGTGGGATTGCTGTTCGATGAGGAGTATCGTTTGGTCGTAGGGAACACTGTTTTTTCTGTGCTCCTACACTAAAAAAAGCCACCAGCATTCTCCGCAGCTGCACACAGCGGGTACCCCCCAAGCTCCCTCTGACGATGGGAGCTGGC
>CAYUXI010000025.1:0-23314 GCA_964448855.1 uncultured Oscillospiraceae bacterium
TACTCCCGCCGAAGTTTTCAGAAAAAGTGTTGCACTTGCTTGACAATCTGCCGTGGTGCGGCGAAGCCGCGCCGGAAGGATTGCTGTTCGATGGGGAGTCGCATTCCCTTTCCGCCGCCCACTTCTCCTATACGCCATCACCGAAGGGGACTGAGAGGGCGTGAGAGAAGTGATCAGTTATCAGCGCGACAGCTGCGGTTGAAAGTGAGCATTCAGAAAACGTTTTCTCTCCCTCAGGCAGCTGCGCTGCCAGCTCCCTCGTCAGAGGGAGCTTGGCAGTTTACCCGTTGTGGGTGGCATCACTTCAACCTTTCCGCCGCCCACTTCTCCTATACGCCATCACCGAAGGGGACTGAGAGGGTGGAATCAGTGCTAAGCTGGCTGCGGGGAAGGCAGGAACACACGCAAAACCGTCCTGCATTCAGCGGCGGGAGCATTTTTCGGCATCCATGGCGAGGACGAACATCAGAACGGTGAGCGCGTCCTGCGGGTTGACGACATCGATGGCATACGTATCCGTCCAGTGGAACAGCTGCTTCGAGACGGTTGCGACAACTGCGCCGTCCGGATGGCGAATCGTGTAATCCCACTCGAAAAAATCGCCGGTCACCTGCCAGTCGGCGCAGTCGAGGCGGTAGTGCGGCCGGAAAAAGGACAGCTCCTTTCGCACGCAGCCGAGATACTGCTCACCTAGATACAGCTCAAATCGCGGCAAAAAGGACAGAACACGCTCTCGAACCGTGCCGATTGCGCGGTTCTGTGCGTCAAAAATCTTCAGGCAGTGCCCCCAGGAGAGCTGTCCGCGCACGGTATACACCGTCTCACCAGCTTCGTTCCAAATGTCGTAGCTGTCGAACCACGAGAAAAAGCGTTGACGAAATAAAAGCTTCATAGGCGTCCTCTCTGCGCGACATCAGGAAAGCATCGTGTCATCAAACGGCAGCTGCAGCAGCTCGGCCAGCTGTCGGCCAATGACCGCCGCCATGCGGGAGAAGCCGAGGTCGGTCGGATGGCAGGTATCCACGGTGCATTCCGAATAAAACGGCCCATCAAACAGCCTTTCGCCGTCCACAAAGGCGACCTGCCGATCTCCGGCCACCTGCGCCCGCTCGAACGCATCGCGCACCACCGCCCGGCACCTGGCATTGAGCGCCGGATCGCGGTGAAAGTCCGGCTTGGAGACAAACAGATAGGGGATGTCCGGGTGCGCCGTTCGAATGGCGGTATAGAGCGGCCAGAGCGTCTGCTCCAGATGCTCCGGCGTCGGGGCGTTGTGATCGTAATCGCAGACGAATGCGGACATGGGCAGAGACGCCATGTGGCGGACAATCGCCGGTTCGCCGCAGGCAGAGCCGGAAAAGCCGAGGTTGATGTGATCTGTGTTCAAAACGCGGGAAATCAGATTGGTATACGCGGAGCCGGGACGGGCGGCACACCCACCCTGCGTGATCGATGAGCCGTAGAAGACAATCGGCTCGCGCTCCGCATACCGGCTGCCCGGCAGCAGCTGCGAACCGGCCTCCAGCCCGATGTACAGCTCGCTGACACCGCTGTAGAGCGGCATATGCACCAGCAGCTCACGCATCATGCGTCCACCCGGCAGCGTGACCATGCTTTCGTAGCCGCCGTGAATCTCCATCGGCGGCATGAATACCGCCGAAAAACGGGCAGAAGTGCCGTCGACCAGATACAGGTCAAAACCGGCGGTGCCCATGACGGTCATATGGGAAAAGAGCCCCGGATTCGGCATACCGACCTTCAGGGCGACAAAGGGCGAATCGGTTCGAAACCGGATGCGTCCGCCCGCCGTGCAGGTGTGCATCGCGGTGACACCGGCGCTGGTGGCCGTTGCAACCGATTCCGGAATGCGGCGAAAAACGTCCCCCGGCACGGGCGGACAGAGCCCGTAGATCTGAAAAGCACCGGCTCTGACGTCGCGCCAGTCCGTTTCCGGCAGGTTGAGCGACGTCTCCACGCGCAGATTCGAGTCAATCTCGCCGACAGACACCGGGCGGTTCGATTCATTTGCAGCAGACATAAAAAATCCTCCGTTCCACAGAACTGTTGGCATCATGATAGCACGATTTTCAGCACCTGTCAAGACATATCCGCGCCGGATGCACATATCCATATACAGACATTTCAGCATGAAAAGGAGCGGACGAACAATGATGAAAAAATGGCTGGCTGTCCTGAAAAGCCCGTTCTGCGGGACGCGCCGATACCGAACGGCTGTCATGGGGGCGGTTGGCCTGCTGTGTGTCTGCGCGATGACCATCGGATTGCGTGCCGGACAGGCGGCAACGGCAGCCGAGGTGCGGGATTTGCCGATCTATGACGTGCAGCGGGACGACAAGGTGATTGCCATCAGCTTCGATGCGGCGTGGGGCGATGAACAGACGCAGCCCCTGATGGACATTCTGGACGAATACCACGTCAAAACAACCTTTTTCGTCGTCGGCTCCTGGGTCGACAAATACCCGGAGCAGGTGAAGGCACTCCACGCGGCGGGGCATGAGGTGATGAACCATTCGAATACCCACCCCTACATGACGAAGCTGTCGCGCTCAGAGATGGCGGCGGAGCTGAACGGGTGCAGCGACAAAATCGAAGCGCTGACCGGCGTCCGGCCAATCCTGTTCCGCGCACCCTACGGCGACTATGACAACGCAGTCGTCGGCACGGCACGCGACTGCGGCCTGTATACCATTCAATGGAACATCGACTCGCTCGACTGGAAGGATCTCACGCCGGAGCAGATGCGTGCGCGCATCCTTCCCAACGTCCGCCCGGGCTCCATCATCCTCTTTCACAACGGCGGAAAGCATACGCCGGAGGCACTGCCGACCATCCTTCAGGCACTTCAGGCGGAGGGCTACCGGATTGTCCCGGTCTCCGAGCTGATCTACCGCGAAAACTATACGATCAATCATGCGGGAACACAGGTTCCGCGTGTGAATATCAATTAGAAATCGCAAAAATCGCAAATGGAAAAGCAAATGCAATTGTAAATTTTCGAGAAAGGGCCACAGCGATGCTTGACAAAGCAATATCCGTCCATTATAATATAATTGCTGATTTGTTGCGGGGGGGGGTAACAAATCTTTTCGTAAAATGGAGTAGATCCCCCGACAAGAGTACTTGAGGAGGAAACGTATGAAAAAACACGCAAGAATCCTGGCGCTGCTGCTTGTAGTCAGCATGGCGATGGCTCTGTTTACGGCCTGCTCCAACAATGCGGAGCAGAAGGAAACCGAACCGACCTCAGCCGCTGACACGACACCGGGCGTCACCACACCCGGTGAGTCTGAAACCTCGACGCCTGCCGTTGATGTTTCCGGCTACACCTTCTCCATCATGGGAACGGACGACGTGTTCCCGAAAACGAACGAAGACGGCACCTACGCCAATGCACTGGCCGAAGAGCTGGCAGAACAGCTGGCCGAGCTGGAAGACCGTCTGAACATCACCATTGAAAAGCGCGAGTTCTCCGGCGACAAGCTGGAAACCGTGACAACCGCCGCTCTGAGCGGTGACGTCCTGGCCGATCTGCTCTGGATGCGCCACAAGGAATTCTGGCCGGCCGCCAAGCAGAATGCGCTGCTGGCGCTGGACGATGACCGCCTGGTCAGCGTCGGCCTCGACTCGACCGATCCGTCCCGCTGGTATCAGCCGGCTGTCAACTGGTCGGAGCTGTTTGGCCATACCTGGGGTCTGCGCGTGGCCAGCAAATATGTGAGAATGCCGTCCGGCTACTTCATCGCCTTCAACAAGGAGCTGTGCGCAGCCGCAGGCTACCCGGATATGTACAGCCTGGTTCGCAACAATGAATGGAACTGGGACGTCTACCGTGAAATCGCCCGCAAGGCCACCATCGACAGCGATGCAGACGGGATCCCGGATTACTGGGGAACGGGCGCAACCGCATGGGGCAACGAAGCCATTTCCAACGGCGTTCAGTTCATCGGCGAAGTGGACGGCAAATGGCAGATGACGATCGACTCCGACGCCGGTATCCGTGCGCTGCAGTTTTTGTATGACATGAACTACGGCGACGGCACCCGTCTGGATGAAGGCTCCGGCGCCTGCCGCGAAGCCTTTGCCAACGGTACCGTTGCATTCAGCTGGTGCACAATGGGTCATATCAACGGCGTCGGCGAAACCATCTACAACTCGAACCACGATTACGGCATCATCCCGATGCCGATGGGTCCGGATGCCACGCAGTACTATTCCATGACCAACGACCTGGATGCCTTCGTCATTCAGTCCGCACACAAGAATCTCGACAAAGCTGTTGCGATCATGAACGAATGGGCGCTGATCGTGAACGACGAAGATTCCTACCTGGATATCCTCGATGACGGCCGCTGCCGCACCGAAGAGGACAGAGCCATGATGGTCGAATACATCCTGCCGAACTTCGCCGTCAACATGGCGAAAATGTGCGACGACGTCTGGGCCATCGTCGATGAAAACGATGACGGCCGCGGCATCATCAGCGACGTTTCCTACGGCGGTTATACGCCGCAGCAGGCGATTGAAGCCTGGAAGGCTCCGCTGAACGCAGCATTGAACGACTTCTTCGATCAGAACTGATTGCACACAAAAAGCCACAGGGGATTCCCTGTGTGCTCGTAAGACAGTCCTTTGAAAGCATGACGAAATCGGCAACTGCAAACAGGCGACATTCAACTTTGGTTGGGTGTCGCCTGTTTTTTGCGCCGTCAGGCGAGGCGGGCATGATGCAAAGTACACTGGAACGCAGTCAAAACGGTCAAATGGCGGGCGTTCATAAAAAAGTCGCATGATTTGACGGCAAATTGTCCCCGACCTGTTGAAAACCATATCAAAACCGTGATATACTGTGTACGCAAGCTCTGTAGAAGATACGATTCAGCTTTGATGTGGTACACGATGTGGATATTACGATCGATCCCGATTCTGACAAAAATAGGCGTTTGGGGCATGGGAGTGAACAAGCTCTATCCGCAGGCAAGCGATGTGGATTACTACGAAGGCGAATAAGGCTATGAACAAGGAGAAATTGCGGAAGCGCTCTCCCGGAGAGTTCACTGATAGGGGGATAGGTCCGACTTGCTTGAACTGTGAAACCGCTTGCAATTTCCCGGCGGATATGCTATGATATCTCCAAAAACAAGGCGAAAGAAGGGACAATCCATGACGAGAGAATGGGGTCAATTTGGCTGGGAGCGCTGCCCACTGGACGGCGCAGACTGGCACCTCACCTATATCGAAAATCACCGCCTCCTCGAAGACGGCAACGCAGACTGTGGCACCGTTGCGGCGCTGACGGCGGCGGGCTATCCGACCATCGCGGCAACGGTTCCGGGCAATCTGGAGCTCGACCTGTTCCGCGCCGGGCTCATTGAAGACCCGTACTACGGAACCAACCCGATTGCGCTGCAAAAGCTGGAATGCCTGCACCTGTTTTACTGGCGGCGGTTTCAGGCTGCACCGGGCAGCAGCCGTCAGGAAACGGTGCTGTCCTTTGAGGGCATCGACACCGTTGCGGAGATCTGGCTGAACGGAAAAAAGCTGGCGTCGGTCGCTAATATGTTCCTCGCGCATGAAATTCCGGCAGATGGCCTGCGGGACGGGGAAAATGAGCTGCTCGTTCACATCCGCCCGGCGGTGCTGGAGGCGCGCAAGGCCGAACCGTCCCCGATGGACTCGGCTCTTCCATATAATTATGATTCGCTCTACCTGCGCAAGGCGGCATCCATGTACGGCTGGGACATCATGCCGCGGTTCGTCTCCGGCGGCATCTGGCGCAGCGTGTCCCTCTTGAAAAAGCCGAAGGCGCGCATCGACGACCTCTTCCTCTTTCCGTGCGGCATCGATACGGTGCGGAAGCGCGCACAGCTGGGCATCTGGTTCAGCCTGAAGACCGATGCGGATCTGCTGTCGGATTACGTGCTCGAGGTGGAGGGACACTGCAAGGATAGCCGGTTTGCTGTCCAAAAGCGCGTCTGGTTCACCTCCGGGCGAATGAACGCGGAGATAGACAACTGCTATTTCTGGTGGCCGGGCAACATCGGTGAGCCGAACCTGTACGATGTCACGGCGACACTGCGCTGCGGCGAGACGGTTCTCGACCGGTGCAGCCTCCGCACCGGCGTGCGGACGGTTCAGCTCGACCGCACCAGCACGACGGACGCGGAGGGCTCCGGCGAATTCTGCATCCGAATCAACGGCCGCCGCATCTTTGCAATGGGGACGAACTGGGTGCCGCTCGATGCGTTCCACTCAAATGACCTCAACCGCCTGCCGGACGTTTTGCCCATGCTCTCCGACCTGAACTGCAACATCGTCCGCTGCTGGGGCGGCAATGTCTATGAGCATGAGCCGTTCTTTGACTACTGCGACGAACACGGCATCATGGTCTGGCAGGACTTCGCCATGGGCTGCGCCGTGTATCCGCAGGGCGAGTGGTTCCTGAATGCCATCCGCGAGGAGGCGACGTCCATCGTCCGGAAGTACCGCAACCACCCGGCGCTCATCCTCTGGGCGGGCGACAACGAGTGCGACTCCGCATACGGCTGGCACGGAACGCATCTGGATCCCAACAAAAACCGCATCACGCGGGAAGTGCTTCCGCAGGTGCTGCAGGCGGAGGATTTCACGCGCCCGTATCTGCCGAGCTCCCCGTATATCGACGAAGAGGCCTACCGCTCCGGCCGCCCCACACCGGAAGATCACCTCTGGGGGCCGCGTGACGAATTCAAAGGGCACTACTACCGCAACACTGTCGCGCATTTCGCCAGCGAAACGGGCTATCACGGCTGCCCATCGGTCGAGTCGCTGAAGCGGTACATCTCACCGGAGCAGCTGTGGCCGTGGTACGACGAGATCGATAGCGAACGGCACGTCCGACCGGACTGGCTGGTTCACTCCGCAATGATGGAGATCAACCAAAACGGCGAGTACGCCTATCGAATCGGCCTGATGGCGAAGCAGGTGCGCGCCCTCTTTGGGTATGAGCCGGACACGCTGGAGGACTTTGCCGCCGCCAGTCAGATTTCTCAGGCGGAAGCCAAGAAATACTTCATCGAGCGCTTCCGAATCAGCAAGTGGCGTCGGACGGGGATTATCTGGTGGAACCTGATCGACGGCTGGCCGCAGATTTCGGATGCCGTCGTCGATTATTACGGCGACAAAAAGCTGGCGTATGACTACATCAAGCGGTCACAGCAGCCGATCTGCCTGATGTTTGACGAGCCGGACGCAGACGGTTTCCTCACGCTGCACGTGGTGAACGATACGGCAGCCGATTCGATGCTCCGCTACCGCGTCAGCGATGCCTTAACGGACGAAACGCTCTGCGCCGCCTCCGGTCTGGCCGTCGCCGACGAGAGCCGGATCCTCTGGAGGCTGTCGGCGCAGCCGGATGAACAGCGCTTCTACCGGATGGAATGGACGCTGGCCGACGGCACAACCGGGCAGAACCACTACATGACCGGGCTGAAAAACCTCGACCTTGCGAAATACCGGGACGCCATGCGGCGCTGCGGCTTCCGCGTGATCTGAACAAAAAAATCAGGCGATATCTCCTGAACAGGGGATATCGCCTGATTGACGTTTTGAGGGCTATCGGTCTTCCCGGAAATAGGAAAGGCCGAGGCTTGCGGGCGGCTGATTTTCGCGCTTCTTGCGGATGCTGACGGCCACCAGAACGAGGATGGTCACGACGTATGGCAGCATCTGGAAGAGCGGAAGCAGCTGCATGGGGACGTTGATGTAGTTGTAGAGGATGTACAGCGCGCCGAAGAGGTAGGAGCCGAAGATGGCCACACAGGGCTTCCAGGTCGCAAAGATGACGATGGCGATGGCGAGCCAGCCGCGGTCGCCGAAGCCGTTGTTGGACCAGATGCCGTTGGTGTAGTCCATGATGAAGAAGAGCCCGCCCAGCCCGGCGATCATGCCGCCGATGCAGGTGGCCATGTACTTGTAGCGCGTGACGTTGATGCCGGCGGCGTCTGCCGTTGCGGGGTTCTCACCGACGGCGCGGAGGTTCAGGCCGACACGCGTCCGCTTCAGGAGGATACCGACGGCGACGGCCAAAATGACGGCGAGGTAGACGAGAAAGCCGTAGGAGAAGAACAGCTTGCCGATGGCGCCCATGTTTTCGGCGAAGGGGAAGGTGGTCTTGTAGACCTTGGCGATTTTGACGAGTGCCAGATACGGCACGTCGCTCTTGACGACCTTGATGAGTGAGCCGCCGAAGAAGTTGCCGACGCCGACGCCGAACGTGGTGATGGCGAGGCCGGTCACGTTCTGGTTGACACGCAGCGTGACGGTCAGGAAGCAGTACAGCAGGGAAACCAGCAGCGACCCGGCCAGACAGCAGAGCAGGGGAATCAG
Source organism: uncultured Oscillospiraceae bacterium (assembly GCA_964448855.1). Lineage (GTDB taxonomy): Bacteria > Bacillota > Clostridia > Oscillospirales > QAMX01 > QAMX01. The sequence continues at coordinate 8,386 of CAYUXI010000025.1, forward strand.
AATCGCCAGCAGCGGGTTGATCACAGCGGCAGACGTCTGATAGAAGAAGCCGCCGATGACGCCGGAAATGGCACCGATGTACATGATGCCGGGGATGCCGAGGTTCAGGTTGCCGGATTTCTCCGTCAAAATTTCACCGGTTGCGCCGAAGAGCAGCGGCGTTCCCTGAAGGATGGCGCGTTGAATAAAGCCGATCAGAATGTCCATATCAGTTGTCTCCCTCCGCTTCTTCCGGTTTCCGGCGGTTGATGTGGATGCGGTAGTTGATGAAAAATTCGCAGCCGATGATAAAGAAGAGGATGATGCCGGTCAGAATCTCGGAAAAATCGCTGTTCAGCTGGAATTTGGAAGTGACTTCGTCTGCGCCTCGAGCGAGGAAAACCAGTAGCAGCGTCGTCAGAATCATGGTCAGCGGGTTGAACTTGGCCAGCCAGGAAACCATGATGGCCGTAAAGCCGCGGCCGTCCACCAGGTTGGAGTCGATGGAGTGGGATGCGCCGCCGACCAGCAGCAGCCCGGCGATGCCGCAAATGGCACCGGACAGCGCCATGGTGCGGAGAATGACCTTCTTGACGTTGATGCCGATATAGTGTGCGGTGTTCTCACTTTCACCGACAACGGAAATCTCGTAGCCGTGCTTGCTGTAGCGGAGGTAGACATACATGGCCGCAGTCAGCAGGACGACCACCAGAATGTTGAGCAGGTAGTCCACGCCGAACAAATCCGGGAACCAGCCGTGCGACAGAAGATCCGGGCCGACAACGTTGGAGCCGGTGCGGTCGGCCACCTTGAGGAAGTACTCAATCAGCTGAATGGCGACGTAGTTCATCATCAGCGTGAAAAGCGTCTCATTGGTGCCCCATTGTGCCTTGCAGAAGGCCGGAATAACGCCCCAGACCATACCGGCCAGGATGGCGAGGACGACCATCATCAGAATCAGCACCCATTCCGGGACGCGGCCGCCAAAGGTGAACATACACCAGGCGGTGGCCAGACAGCCCATCAGCGTCTGACCTTCGGCACCGGTATTCCAGAAGCGCATCCGGAAGGCGGGCGTGACGGCCAGCGAAATGCAGAGCAGAATGGCGATATCGTGGATGGTGACAAGCGTGCGCCCCTGCCCAAATGCACCGTGATAGACGGTGGCGAAAATGGAGAGCGGGTTGTCCCCGGTCAGAACCTTGGTGACGATGGCGCAGACGACGAGCGCCAGCAGAATGGCGACGGCGCGAATCAGGATGGAGCGCTTCAGGGGAATGTGATCGCGTTTGGTAATGTAAATCAATGGCTCACGCGAATGCCGCTTGGCTTTATGCATGGTCTTGTCCTCCTGCCTTGGTCATCAGCAGACCGATTTCCTCTTTGGTTGCGGTTTTCCCATCGACAATCCCCGTGACGCGCCCTGCACCGATGACCAGAATCCGGTCGCACAGCGACAGCAGCACGTCAAGATCCTCGCCGACAAAGATGACCGCCGTTCCTTTTTCTTTTTGCTGGTTGAAAAGGTGATAAATCAGATAGGAGGAGTTGATATCCAGTCCGCGAACCGGATAAGCCGCCATCAGAACCGTAGGGGACGATGAAATTTCACGCCCGACCAGCACCTTCTGGACATTGCCGCCGGACAAGCGGCGCACCGGCGTCGAAACGCCCGGCGTCACAACGCCCAGATCCTCGATAATTTTATCAGCCAGCTGCCGCGGCGGGTGCCGATCGACAAAGGCGGAATGCCCTTTCCGATAGCTGCGGAGCATCATGTTGTCCACGATGTCCATGTTGCCGACAAGCCCCATGCCGAGCCGGTCTTCGGGGACGAAGGAGAGGCGAACGCCCAGATCCCGGATTTGCAGCGGCGTTTTGTCGCGGAGGTTTTCCGTTTGGCCTGTTTTGGGGTCTTCGTAGAGGATTTCGCCGGAGGCCAGCGCCTGCAGCCCGGCAATCGCTTCGAGCAGCTCCCGCTGACCGGAGCCGGCAATCCCGGCGATGCCGAGGATTTCGCCGCTGCGCGCCGTGAAGCTGACGTGATTCAGCACCTGAACGCCATCCCGGTTGAGGCAGTTCAGGTCGCGGACAATCAGCCGATCCTGCGGGTTGACGGGCTCGGGGCGGTCGATGTTCAACACGACCTTTTTCCCGACCATCATCTCGGTCAGCTGCGATTCATTCGTTTCCGCCGTCAGAACAACGCCGACCGATTCACCCTTGCGGAGCACGGCAACGCGGTCGGAAAGGCTCAGAACCTCGTGGAGCTTGTGTGTAATGATGATAATCGCCTTGCCGTCATTCCGCATCCGGCGAAGCACGGCAAAGAGCTTTTCCGTTTCCTGCGGGGTCAGAACGGCGGTGGGCTCATCCAGAATCAGAATGTCTGCGCCGCGGTACAGCACCTTGACGATTTCAACGGTCTGCTTTTCCGAAACGGACATCTCATAGATTTTCTTTTTCGGGTCAATCTCAAAGCCGTAGCGATGGGAAATCTCCGCAATCTGCCGCGACGCGGATTTCAGATTGAAGCGGGAACCGTCGTTGATGCCGAGCACAATATTCTCAGCGGCCGTAAACACGTCCACGAGCTTGAAGTGCTGGTGAATCATGCCGATCTTGTACTGGAAGGCGTCCCGCGGGGAATTGATCAGCGCACGCTGACCGTTGACGAAGATTTCACCCTCATCCGGATGGTAGATACCGGCTACCATGTTCATCAGCGTGGTTTTTCCGCTCCCGTTTTCGCCCAGAACGGCCAGAATTTCGCCGGTATGCACATCTAGACTGACATTGTTGTTGGCAATGACCTTTTCGCCGAAGCGCTTTGTCACGTTTCGTAATTCAAGTGCGTTCACAAAAAACCCCCTAAACAGTTGCACACAGGCTTAGGCTGCTGCAAAAAAAGAATCAAATCAAGCGGAAATGCACAAGGGGGCTTTTTATGCCCCCTTGTGCATTCATATTCCGGAGGCCGAAAATCAGTCGCCGAAGTTGGTGTTGAGGTTGGTCACACCGTCAATGATCAGATCGAAGTACGGCGCGGAACGGAAGGACGAAGCATTGGATTCATCGAAGTAACCGTCGTGGATGACATTGGTGTCACCGGTGAAGTCGCCGTCGATGTCAGCCAGATACTCGGTGAGCTGTTCGCCGTTGACGGTGAAGCAGTCCGTTGCAAAGACGTGCAGCGTGCCGTTCTTAAAGCCCTGAATGGCTTCCTGAATCTTTTCCTCTGTGCCTTCCGCTGCAACACCCAGGTTCAGCCCGGTCAGAACGACGGAGTTGCTGGAGATGTTGCCGCACCAGTCGGTATCAATGGCTTCGCCCTTGATGACGCATTCCATGATGTACTGGAAGTACGGAGCCCAGTTGATGGCGGAGGAAACGATGAACGTGTTCTCACCGGCGGAGTAGGTGCTGCCGTTGTAGGAGACGTTCGGAACATTCTTCAGCTCGCAGGCGGTCGGAGCGCCGAGGGAGTCGGCGTGCTGGCTGATGAGGACGCAGTTGTCTTTTTCAATCAGGGACGTTGCAGCTTCCTGCTCTTTGGCCTGGTCATACCAGGAACCGGTGTAGCGAACCTTCATGGTTGCGGTCGGGCAGACGGAGCGTGCGCCGAGGAAGAAGGAGGTCATACCGGAAATAACTTCCGCGTAGGTGAAAGCACCGACATAGCCGATGACGGCCTGATCAGCGGTGATGGTACCGGCGGCGATCATTTCGTTGAGCTTCATACCGGCAGCGATACCGGCGAGGTAACGGCCTTCATAGATGGAAGCGAACGCGTTGTGGAAGTTGTCGATGCCGGCAATCTTGGAAGAGGTACCGGTGGCGTGGCAGAACTGAACTTCCGGATATTCCTTGGCGGCCTGCTTGATGAAGGATTCATGGCCGAAGGAGTCTGCGAAGATGACCTTGCAGCCCTTGTTCTTGGCGAGGTCAACAGCCGTATCATAGCAGGTGCTGTCTTCGCCGATGCCGGTCACGATGATGACCTGATCGTCAGACAGACCCATGCCGGATGCAGCGGATTTCAGGGCAGAGATGAAGTTGTTATCATAGGTGGAGTTTTCGTCGTGCAGGCAGATCATGCCGATCTTGAAGTCAGCCGGAACCTCCACGTTCGACGAGATGTCCAGGCGGGGCAGGATGTCATCAGACATTCCCTTGGTGTCGTCGCTGCTGCTGCCGGTGGAGCAGGCTGCAAGAGACAGAACCATGAGTGCCGCGAGAACGATTGCGAGAAGCCTTTTCATATGTTCTTCCTCCGTAATGGATGATATTTTTTCCGCCGTCCGGCGGTGGGTACACGAAATTCAGCAGAAAACGATGGTTCCGTCTTCGCTCATGGAAGCGATGCGGGCGAGACTTTCCACGCGGAAGCCGCGGGCACGCACCCGGTCACCGCCGCCCTGGAAGGCCTTTTCGATCAAAATCCCGGCACCGGCGACCGAACCGCCGGCCTGCTCAACCAGACTGATCAGTCCCTGCAGCGCCTCACCGTGCGCCAGGAAATCGTCAATAATCAGAACGCGCTCCCCGGGGCGCAGGTAGGCCTTGGAGACGAGAACCTCGTTCACGTTGCCGTGCGTATAGGAGCGTGTTGTCGCCGAGTAGACGTTGGCGGGCAGGTTGGAGGATTTGGATTTCTTGGCAAACACAAGGGGAACACGAAATTCCTGCGCGACCAGACAGGCCGCGGCAATGCCGGAGGCTTCGATGGTCAGAATCTTGTCCACCTGAACATCCTGAAAGAGCCGGCGAAATTCCTGCGCCAGCGCGGACATCAGCTCAATATCGACCTGATGATTGATAAAGCTGTCCACCCGAAGGACGTTGCCGGGTGCGATGATGCCTTCCGAACGGATGCGATCTTCCAAAAGCTGCATAGTGAAGCCTCCGATTGATAGATTTTAAAGTCCAGAAAGAAAAAACAGGGGTACTTGATACCCCTGCAATGAGCAAATCAGGCAGCAACACAGTATGCTGCCGCCATGCAAGCGCATCGATAGTCCGGCCATTTACGGCGACCAGGTAGAAACTTCAAAACCGTATCATTTGAGCTATATCGACCATATCCCTTATTTACGCTATATTATACAGCCATTCGGTGCAATTGTCAACGAATGAACCCGATATGTTTTGAACGAAAGAACGTGTCGAAGTTTGTGGAAAAAGCACAAGAAGCCGGAAAAAACGGAAAAAAGTACGCCATTCGCAGCGCCTCTGCAATCCGGGAATCCATCGCATACTCAAAAATCAAACCCGATGAAACGACACCCGCCGCAGCCTGCGGCGGGTGTCGAAAACAGTCAGCAGTCAACTGCCTGATAGAAAAACAGCTTCGCTGTGCGGCGCGTGGGAATGCGGACGGTGAAGCCCTCCGCGATGAGGCTTTGGCCGGACAGCTCAACGGTTCCACCGTCTGCATCGGTCAGGCGATACTGCCTGTCCGGCTCCAGACCGGACAGCTGGAACGTCGCCGTCTCGTACGGGGAATGGGCGCGGCGGAAGATCTGAATGATGCCGTCCCCGACCGAAGGCCGGTGGAACTGCGCGGCGCACCAGACGTCCTGCTTGTCGGAAATTTCCGTGAGCGGGTAGAAATCCTCGCTGAAATAGGGGCGCGCCTGCCGATATTCCGCCAGCCGCTCCCGCAGCCAGTCGAGCCGTTCCGGGTCATCCCCGAACGCATCGGTTGCCGAGAACGTGTGGGCGATGCGCAGGGCGGCCGCGTAGCTGCTGCGGATTTGATAGGTGTCGTACAGACGGCTGGAATCGGTGCCGCTGTAGGGAAGCCAGGTGTTGTAGCTGATGGACTGCGCCTGTGTGGCCTCCGCATCGGCGTTGGCCGGGCACTGATAGTCGCTGCGCCAGAGCGGCATACTGCGGCGGAGCATTTCAATGTCGATGCGGCGACCACCGGAGGCGCAATCGTCGATCAACAGGTGCGGGAAGCGCTCCAAAAGCGCGTCCCAGAGCCGGTACAGGCCGGTGATGTGATAGATTTCCGTGATGCCGCAGCGGTCTGGCTCATCGTGGCGACGCCAGTAGGAAAGCGGCGAGAAGTTGAAATCCTGACGGTAGCAGTCGATACCGGACTGCTCGATCACGGATACGAGCGTGTCAAACGTCCACTGCCAGGCGTCCGGGTTGCCGAGGTCGAGCAACAGGTTGGCATTCCAGTCGTGCTCCGGGAAAAGAAAGTACTCCGGATGCGCCTTGACAATCGGTACGGAACGGATGACGCGCTCCGGCTCGAACCAGAGAAGGAACTTCATCCCGGCCTCGTGCGCGGCCTGCGCAACCGGCATCAGGCCGTCCGGGTGAATCCGCGGGCTGACCTGCCAGTCGCCGGTGTGCGAGCCCCAGTCGCCCTCAAATTCGTTGGGCGTCGGCTCCGTTTCAGCACCGTACCAGCCGGCATCCATCCAGAGCGCATCAAAGCTCAGCCCCGCATCCCGCAGCGTGCGGATGCGCGCCAGCACCGATTCCGTTGTCATACCGCCCCAGACGCTGGCCGTCAGCGGGCCGATTGCATCGCGGCTGGGCTGGCCGATGAGCGAAAAATGCTCGCGGAGGAGACGGCGCCAGCGGTTGACAGCGGTGGTTCGCGGCCCCTGACTGACCTGCAGCACGGCGGAGGAGGTGCGGAAGGCTTCGCCTGGGCGCAGACGGAGATGAATGCCTTCAATGCCGGAGCGGAGTGTGACGCTGTCGCAGTCGCGGTGAATCTCGGCATTCCACTGACCCGTCCAGCCGACAGCGAACGTGTAGGTCGTCCCGTGATCCTCCACGGCAAAAAACGGTGCCTGCCCATCGTTGGAACGGCCGCCGTTCGGCGCAAACCGCTGCGTCTCGTTGGGGTGAATGTGGTGAATCCTGCGGCCGCCGATGACCTGATCGACATCGACGGAAAACTCGTCGAACGACCAGGTGGAGCCGGACGGCGCATACAGACGCGTCGTGGTATCCGGGTCGGCGAGATAGGCGGAAGCGCGGAGCGGCTCCGCATGGCTGAGCGGGAGGGTGACGTCGCAGTCCCAGAGGTCGGAGAGCAGCGGCGTATCCTCCGTACCGGTGTTTTCGAATACGTTGAGCAGCTCGCAGGCGGAATGCTCCGGGAAGCTGCGGAGTGTGCTGGTGATTTTCAAACCGCCGACCAGCTCATAAACGGTTGTCCGGACGCCGTCCTGCTCCGATTCCGTTTTCCGGAGGAGCGAATCGAGAAACGGCTTGCCGTCATAGTTTAAGGAAAGACGATCCTGAGCGAGCAGAAGAGAAAGCATACAGCCAGAACATCCTTTCAATTAGAAGTTACATTCATGATACCATAGCTTTGCTTTCCCTGTCAAGAGGGAACCGGCGAAATGCATCGGCGCAGGGACAGAACCGAACAACGGGATGAAGAAAAATCGCAGAATCGCGTGAATATCGATGAAATTTGCACGCTTTCGGAACTTTTGCCGATGGAAGGAACGGAGAACGGAAAGAACGGGAATTTGCACGGCAACGGAGCGCCGATTTTTCGAGGCAAAACAGACGGTTTTTTGGCCAAAACGTCCGTTGTTATCGTCTGCTGCAACCGTTATAATACTTTTTGATCAGACTCGCAAAAGAGGTGACCATCATGACAGAAGAAAAAACGGCAGCCAAAAAAGCAACCTCCGTCAACGATGCGCGGATTCCGTTGTATGAGCGCCTGTTTGAAACAACCGGTCGAAGGAAGAAAAACGGCCTCGGCGTTCTCTGGGGCGGCTTCAAGATGTATCGCTGGCGACTGCTGTTCGCACAGTTTATGTACCTCATCAAAAACTGTCCACAGTGGATTCTGCCGATTATCACATCGGAAATCATCAATGTGGCGTCCGAACCGGCCAGCGACCACTCGTATACACTGCTGCTGCGGTATTCGCTGCTGCTGCTGGTGGTGCTGGTGCAGAACATTCCGACGCATATGCTGTATGCGCGGCTCTCTAACACCGTGCTGCGCGATTTCAGCGCGGGGTTCCGCTGCGCCATCGTCCGGAAGCTGCAACAGCTGTCCCTGACGTATCACAAGCAGATGGAATCCGGTAAGCTGCAGTCGAAGTTCCTGCGCGATATCGAATCCGTCAACGGCCTGGCCTCCACCATCCTGATGACGCTCGTCCCGGCCGTGATCGGCGTTGTGGTCGCCGTTGGCATTTCCCTCTACTATTCCGTCGGCATGACGATCTTCTTTGTGGTCATCGTCCCCATGAACATCATCCTGACCCGCCTGTTCTGGAAGCCGATTGCCAAGCAGTCGCGGCAGTACCGCGTGGTGAACGAAACGGTTTCCGCCTCCTTTACCTCCATGCTGAAAATGCTGACCATCACCAAGGCGCACGGACTGGAAAAACGCGAGGTCTCCGAATTTGACAACGGCGTCAGCGAACTGACCACGATTGGCCTGCGCGTGGACGGTACGATCGCCTTTTTCGGCTCCTGCTCCTGGGTCATGTCCAATATGCTGACGCTGCTCTGCCTGATTGTCTGCTCCGTTCTGGCGCTGAAGGGGCAGATTCGCGTGGGCGATATCGTGCTGTATCAGTCGCTGTTCTCCCAGATCAACGGCCAGGTCTCCACACTGGTCAATATTTTCCCGACGCTCGTTTCCGGTATGGAAGCGGTTTCTTCCATTGAAGAAGTCATGAGCTCGGACGATGTCGAGCGCGAAGGCGGGTATCACCTGAAAAACATCCGCGGCCAGATCGATTTCGATCATGTCTCCTACGCCTACCCGGATGCGCCGGACGCCAAGGTCATTGATGACGTCGATCTGCACGTGCAGCCGGGCGAATGCATTGCGTTTGTCGGTTCCTCCGGCTCCGGCAAAACGACGATGGTCAATATGATCATCGGCTTCCTCCGCGCAACGGAGGGCGAGGTCCGGATTGACGGGCAGAATATCAACGATATTCGCATCCATAATTACCGGCACCATATTTCCGTCGTCCCGCAGAACAGCATCCTGTTCCCGGGCACCATCCGGGAAAATATCACCTACGGCCTCGAACAGTACAGCGAAGAGGATCTGCAGCGCGCCGTGGAAATGGCCAACATCAATGAATTCCTGCCGCAGCTGCCGAAGGGACTGGATACCCAGGTCGGCGAGGAAGGCGATAAGCTGTCCGGCGGCCAGCGCCAGCGCATCACCATTGCACGGGCGCTGATTCGCGACCCGGCCATCCTGATTCTGGATGAGGCGACGTCGGCGCTGGACAATGTCTCGGAGTACCACGTCCAGAAGGCGATTGAATCGCTGGTGCACGGCCGCACGACGTTCATCGTCGCACACCGGCTCTCCACCATCCGCAACGCCGACCGCATCGTCGTCATGGACGGCGGCCACATTGTCGAATGCGGAACGTATCAGGAGCTCATGGATCGAAAGGGACGCTTCTTCGAGCTGAAATCGCTGAGCGATATCGCCGTCAAGGCCGTCGAAGGCGAAGGCTACCTCACGTATTCGTAATGCTCCGAACAAAAAACGCTGCGCGTTCCGAAGGAACGCATATCACAGCGTCCGCAGACGCGCATCACAAGCGCCAAAGGCCAGCGTCGAACGCCGCGCATCACTTTCAAAGGCTCCCTTGTGCAAGAGGGACGGAGGGATTGCCGTTCTCTGTGGCACCACACCCATCTTCCGCACCCAACCTTCCCAATACGCCTTGGCTCCCCCTCTGGGGGAGCTGTCACCGAAGGTGACTGAGAGGGCGTGAGAGAAGTGATGAGTGATCAGCGCGACAGCTGCGGTTGAAAGTGAGCACAAAGAAAAACTTTTCTCTCCCTCAGTCAGCTCCCTCGTCAGAGGGAGCTTTGTTTTTTACCCGAAGTCGGCAGCTGCGGGAAATGCCGGAACACAGAGCACAGCAATCCCTCAGGCACGCCGTGCCAGCTCCCTTTACACAAGGGAGCCTTTGGTGGTTGTCCAAAGTCAGCCGCTACGAATAACACAGGGAGCTTTGTTGTTTTTTGGGGGGGGGAAAGGCTGGACGATGTATCCGTAGCGGCCAGCTTTTCTACACGCCTTGGCTCCCCCTCTGGGGGAGCTGTCACCGAAGGTGACTGAGAGGGCGTGGGAGAAGTGATAAGTGATAAGTGAGAGGTGATACACGTGTAGGGCACAGGCCCGCCTCCCATCGCGTTTCTCCTCACTCCTCACGTGTTCCAAAGGAACGCATATCACAGCGTCCGCAGACGCGCATCACAAGCGCCAAAGGCCAGCGTCCTTCGACGCTGGCCTTCGGGGGGTGCATCACTTTCAAAGCCTCCCTTGTGCAAAGAGAGGTGGTGCAGCAAAGCCGCACCGGAGGGATTGCCGTTCGATGTGGCACCACACCCATCTTCCGCCACCCATCCAACAAAAAACAGGTGCCGACATTTCAAAATCGGTACCTGTTTTGCGTTCCGGGTGTTCCTACAGAGTCAGGGTATGGTATTCGTCGCCGTCGAGTGTGCGCCAGGAGAAGACGTACCCCTGCGCTTGCTCCTGCAGCAGCAGATAGCTGTGCGGCGAATCGTTTTTCGGGATGGAGACCGAGCCGGGGTTCAGGTACAGCAGATCGCTGCCGAAGGGTTCCCAGGCCGGGATATGCGTATGGCCGTGGAGCAGGATATCGCCCGGCTGCAGCGGCGGCGGCGACGCTTTGTGAAAGTGATGGCCATGCGTGACATACATCAGCCGCTGCCCAACCGGCAGAATGCTGTAATCCGCCAGAATCGGGAAGGGCAGAACCATCTGGTCAACCTCCGTGTCGCAGTTACCGCGCACGCAGAAAATCCGGCTGCTGGATTCGCTCAGCATCCGGATGACCTCCTTGGGCGCATACTCGTCGGGCAGGTCGTTGCGCGGGCCGTGGTACAAAAGATCGCCCAGCAAGAGCAGACGGTCGGCCTGTTCTCGCTGAAATGCGTCGAGCATCTGCCGACAGTAGAGCGCGGAACCGTGCAGATCGGAGGCAATCATGAATTTCATCGTCACTCGTGTCCTTTCCAAAATCAAAAATCCACGTCAAACTTGATCGCATCAGTTTCTGCGCATCAATTGTAATCGCAATTGATGCAGTCAGTCCTGACGGCGGAAGAGCTGTGTGCTGAGGTATTTCTCACCGCGGTCGGGGAAAATGACCACAATCTCGCCGTGTGTCAGCGTTTTCGCAACCTCAACGGCGGCCAACATCGCAGCACCGCTGCTCATGCCGACAAAGATGCCTTCATTCCGGACGATCTGCCGCGACATCTCAAACGCCTCTTCGCTTTCAATCGAAACGGAAATATCCACCGCCGACGGGTCATAAATCTCCGGGACAATCGCTTCCTTCATGTTCTTCAGCCCCTGGATGTAATGCCCGCGCACCGGCTGCGCCTCTACAATCTGAATCGCCGGATTCTTTTCCTTCAGCCCCATGCCGACGCCCATCAGCGTGCCGGATGTGCCGAGCGCAGAGACGAAATGCGTCAGGCGGCCCTGCGTCTGCTCCCAGATTTCCTCCGCGGTGGTGCGGTAGTGCGCCAGCTTGTTGTAGACGTTGGTGAACTGATTCGGGTTGAAATAGCGCTCCGGATCCTGCGCAATGATGGCGGCCGTCTTTCGAATCGCGCCGTCCGTCCCCTCTGCGGCAGGCGTCAGGACGATTTTTCCGCCGAACGCCTCGATCATGCGCCGGCGTTCAATCGAGACGGCCTCGCTCATGACGATGACCACCTCGTACCCCTTGACTGTGCCGATCATGGCCAGCCCGATGCCGGTGTTGCCGCTGGTGGCTTCGATGATGGTCTTCCCCGGAGACAGACTGCCGTCTGCTTCGGCCTGCTCCACCATGGCCAGAGCAATACGATCCTTGATGCTGCCGGTCGGGTTGAAGCCCTCCAGCTTGGCGAAAATCCGGACATCCGGATTCGGGGACATATGATTGATCGGAACCAGCGGCGTGTGGCCGATGGTATCCAGAATATTGTGAACCATCCGTACCTCTTTTCTGACAGCCGTAGTGCTGTCCGGGAACTTTCTGAAAAAAGCAGGGACGGCAAATGCCTGTCCCTGCTTTGGATTGGATCAATTGAAATTACTGGGCGTCTGCGGGGGGAACGGCATCCTTGTGAGAAAGATTCAGGCGACCCTTCTCGTCGATTTCAGTCACGACAACCCAGAGATTATCGCCGACGTTGCACACATCCTCCACTTTGTTCACGCGGTATTTGGCCAGCTTGGAGATGTGGACAAGGCCTTCCTTGCCCGGCGCAATTTCAACGAATGCACCGAACTGCATCAGACGGGTGACTTTGCCGTAGAACACCTGACCCGGCTGCGGATCCAGGACGATCGCGCTGATCGTATTGTATGCGGCGCGGCAGGCCTCAATGTCATTGCTGGCGATGAAGACACGTCCGTCCTCTTCAATGTCGATCTTTGCACCGGTATCGGCGACGATCTTCTGAATGACGCTGCCGCCCTTGCCGATGACCTCGCGGATTTTGTCCACGTCGATCTGCATCTGCATCATCTTCGGCGCGTACTTGGAGAGCTCCGTGCGCGGTGCGGAAATGACCGGGAGCATGACCTGATCGAGAATCTCGATGCGGGCTTCCCGCGTCTGGCGCAGCGCTTCCTTGATGATGGCCGGGGTCAGACCGTCAATCTTCAGGTCCATCTGAATGGCGGTGATGCCCTTGTGCGTACCGGCAACCTTGAAGTCCATGTCGCCGAAGAAGTCTTCGACGCCCTGAATATCGGTGAAGACCATCCAGCGTTCGCCTTCCGTGATCAGGCCGCAGGAAATACCGGCGACCGGCGCCTTGATCGGGACACCGGCATCCATCAGTGCCAGCGTGGAGCCGCAGATGGAGCCCTGCGAGGTGGAACCGTTGGAGGACAGCACCTCGGAGACGAGGCGGATGCAGTAGGGGAATTCCTCTTCCGACGGGATGACCGGCACAAGAGCGCGCTCGGCCAGTGCGCCGTGACCGATTTCGCGGCGACCCGGTGTGCGGCTCGGCTTGGCTTCGCCGACGCTGTAGCCGGGGAAGTTGTAATGATGCATATAGCGCTTGGTGGTTTCGGTGGAGATGCCGTCCAGAATCTGGTAATCTGCGACGGTGCCCAGCGTGCAGGACGTCAGAACCTGCGTCTGTCCGCGGGTGAACATACCCGAACCGTGGACACGCGGCAGCAGGCCGACTTCTGCGGCGAGCGGACGCACCTGATCCATCCGGCGGCCGTCCACGCGCTTCTGGTCATCCAGGAGCCAGCGGCGGACAACAAATTTCTGCAATTTGTAGAGGCATTCGCCGAAAACGGCCTGATTTTCCGTATATTCGTCGCCGTACTGTTCGGCAATGCGGTCGGTCAGCTCGGCGAGACGGGCATCGCGCACCGTCTTGTCATCGGTGTCCATGCAGTAGCGGACGTCTTCGATGTACTGATCCTTCAGGGCATCGTACAGGTCGGTGGGGACGTTGATGGCCGGGTAGGAGAACTTCGGCTTGCCGATTTCGGCGGCAATTCCGGCGATGAAGGCGCAGATCGGCTTGATTTCCTGATGCGCCAGCATGATGGCGTTGTACATGACGTCTTCCGGAATTTCGTTGGCACCGGCTTCGATCATGACGACTTTTTCCGTCGTAGCGGCAACGGTCAGCGCCAGGGTGCTTGCTTCGCGTTCCTTTTCGTTCGGGTTGATGATGAAATGGCCGTCCACATAGCCGATGTTCAGGCCGCCGATCGGGCCAGCCCACGGAATGTCGGAGATGGAGAGGGCGATGGAGGTGCCGATCATGGCGCAGATTTCCGGCGAGTTGTCCTGATCAACCGAGAGGACGGTGCAGGAAATGCAGACGTCATTGCGCATATCCTTCGGAAAGAGCGGACGAATCGGGCGGTCAATGACACGGGAGGTCAGAATGGCCTTCTCGCTCGGACGGCCTTCACGGCGCTGCCAGGAGCCGGGGATGTGGCCGACAGCATAGAGCTTCTCTTCATAGTCAACGCTGAGGGGGAAGAAATCGATGCCGTCACGCGGCTTTTCGGATGCGGTCGCTGTGACCAGGACGACGGTTTCGCCGTACCGGATCAGACAGCTGCCGTTGGCCAGACCGGCCATTTTGCCGGTTTCAACGGTCATTGTGCGGCCGCCGATTTCGGTCTGGAATGTGTGCGTGTTGAACTGCATGTGTGTAATCATGTTGTGAATCATCCTTCTTTATTCAAAGATCGGCCGGTACATGACCCGCACGGTGCGCCCATTAGCACTTGAAGCTGACGCCAAACGGTTCGGCGTTACCTTCAATTGCTAACAGGGCTGCCCACCCGCCGCTTGGGAAAACCGGCCTCTGCGACGGGAAAACGGGTAGGATAGGACGCTGCCGACGCAGAGCAAAAACGCTCCGCGCCGGCAGGGCGGTGACTTACTTGCGGATTTCGAGCTTGGCAATCAGAGCACGGTAACGGTTGATGTCTTTCTTCTGGAGATAATCCAGCATGGAACGACGGTTACCGACCATCTGCAGCAGACCACGGCGGGAATGGTTATCCTTCGGGTGGGTCTTGAGGTGCTCGGTGAGCTCGTTGATGCGCGCCGTCAGAATGGCAATCTGAACCTCCGGCGAACCGGTGTCCGTCGGGTGGGTGCGGTTGGCCTCGATGACGGCCTGCTTGACTTCCTGTTTGATCATGGTTGTTATCACCTTTCCAATAAATTGTGTCATACGCCACGAGACCGGGCAGAGAGCGGGTGACGCCCGTGAACCAGTCACGGCATTGTCTCAGCGCTCAGTCAAGGGCAAAATACACACGCTATTATCATACCACACTTTTCCCCGTTTGTAAAGAGGAAAACGGCAATCCGTGTAAAAAAACTTCAAAAACCGGGCGGGATTCGCAAATCCCGCCCGGAAAGTGGTGCATCAGAAGAGAATGATA
>CAYUXI010000026.1:0-22630 GCA_964448855.1 uncultured Oscillospiraceae bacterium
CCATGCTCATCCATGTACAGCTTGGTCTTCGCCATTCGCTTCAAGTTCTCAATCGTTGCCCAACGGCGGTAGCCCTCACCCTTGCCGGCGGCGAGTTTCGCTTGAATGTCGATGATCGTCTGTGGGCGATTGGTCTCCCAAACGGCTCTCCGCTTTTTCGGCTGATGCACTTTCTGCCCCTTGATGATGGCACGGATGGCATCCTCGGAATACTCGTCCCCCAAAGTATCCATGCGGATATTCTGCTTGAAGTCGGGATGAACGAAGGTCAGATGCTTTCCGTTTTTCACAGAAAAGCCATGCTCTGCGAGGAGAGAAAGAAAGGCATCGAAGTCATATCAACGGTCTCTGAGATAATTCCTATGTATGTCTCGACGAGTAAACAGTTATATTTTTCGCCAGATTGATCGTACGAAACATCTCTGTTTTATCAATAGCAAAACGCGAAACCAACTAAACAGAATTATTAAGTTTCATGTTGACTAAACGAAGCAAATATGCTACAATAAAGTAAATGCATACATAGGATGGGAAAAACCAATATGGCGATTGGCGAACGAATCAACTTTTTTTCGCAATTTGCGTGGCATAACACAGAAGTATTTAGGAATGCAGGTCGGCTTTCCTGAAAAATCTGTCGATGTGAGTCTCGCTCAGTATGAAACAGGGATAAGAAGCCCCAAGGCAGATATTACCGCAGCCTTGGCAGACGTACAGGATGTATCACCGTAGGCTCTTTCTGTGCCAGACATAGATTCCTATATTGGGTTGATGCACACTCTGTTCACCTTGGAGGACAGATACTGCGTCACGATTGATGCAACAGACGGTGAAGTGTGTATGAAGGTCGATATCCGCAAAAACAAGGATGCTGCCCAGCTCCATGAAATGCTTTGCGGTTGGCGGCAGGCTGTTGCTATACTCAAGGCGAGTGAGATCACACAGGACGAATATGAACGCTAGTGTTACCACTATCCCAAATTTGACAACACAAAGCGCTGGGCGAAAGTGTCAAGTCAGCGACTTGGTGATATGCTTGTTGAGGCGCTGAAAGAGGGTGAAGCGTAATGCAATATACACAACATAAAAACGCACGAAGGCTTTTTCAAGAAATCGATACTAATCCTCAGAATTATCTGATTATTCATTACTCTTGCGAAAGCTTTTATGATATCAGAGACGGTCATACACCGCGCATTACTTCAATTGCGGTTTATGATTACGCAAATGCCCAAACGGATTCGTTCTCAATTCATAAAGTGGCAGAAAAAACTCATGTCGATGTTACCGATATTGAGAGCCACTATGATGAACTGGAAAAAGCTATGCTAGCTGAGTTTTTCGAGTATGCCAAAGAGCATAAGACGTATTTCTGGATTCACTGGAACATGAGAGATATGAATTATGGCTTTAAGGCAATCGAACATCGTTATTCCGTTTTAGGTGGCGAGTCCTATAAAATTCCAGATGCCAATAAGATTGACCTTGCACGCCAACTTATTAACTGTTACGGAGCAAACTATGCGGGGCATCCTCACATGGAAAAACTTTTGGAGCAAAACGGTATTAAAGCAAAGGACTATCTCAATGGACAGCAGGAGGCTGATGCATTCGCAAACCGAGAGTATGTTAAACTTCATATGTCTACCCTTAGAAAAGTGAATGTGTTTGCAAATATTCTGAATCGAGCTGTCAATAATACATTGAAGGTGAACTCAAAATGGACTGAAATCTATGGTGTGTCCATCCAGGGTATTTTGAGCTTCTGTAAAGATACTTGGTGGATTCAACTGATTTGGACCATCGTTTCGATGTTCCTTGGCGCTTTGATGGGTGAGTTTGTTGGAAATCTAATATAGACATAAAAAGAGAGCTAACTGACTTAATCAAAATCAGTTAAGCTCTCTTTTTGTGAATAATGAAATTTTGTTGCCAAATCGTTGCCACAACTTCGCAAAAACGGGTCTTTTACGGCTCTGCAGCCGGGAAAGTGCCTATGCGAAATCACTCCCACTCGCTTCTGTTCAAATAATCTACGAGCTTTTGAGGTCTCAGTGCTTGGAATTTGCAAGCAAAGACGAGGTATAATCTCTGGTTTCTACCATGTCCTCTGCTTTTTAGTATCAAAATCGTATCACCTGAGTACATTCAAATTATAGCGGATTGAGAGTGTTTTTTCGAGAGAAAGGATTAGGCGTTGAAGAAAAAAGCACTTGTATCAGATATGATATATATTTTCTTCATTGCCCTCGTCATAGCGACATAGAAATCTTTAGCGGATAAGGGTGTTGTCATATCAATTATTACGCAGTCGAATTCCAGTCCTTTTGACAGAAGTGTGCGTGAAGATAAAAATTTGAATCTTGCATATCTTTTCTGAAGCCCTGCATCCTTCCTGATATGGTTAGCAGCATCATAGATGGCTATGTCATGGTCAATTGCGTATTTAATGCTTCGCTTCATTTCAGATAATAATTCGGAGCGATACTGTTTGAATTCTGTATTCTTTGAAAACCACTCCAGCATTCTAAATATAGCATCCTTCGTCATATTGTGGGCTGCTTCAGTTAGTATATCACGAAAATCTGCATATTTTTTGATGCGGGAAAAATCCAAACTATCGTTTTTTAGCCTATCAATATATGACTTAAGCTCTGTCCCGACACCCGTGGCGCATATTGACATAAAATCAATAATTTCCAATATCAAGTTTGTGCCAGACTTTGTATCGAATTTTACCGCATATTTGAAGAGTTCATCACAATCTTGTTTTTCATCATACTGAAAGATACCGGGCATTCGTGAACAGAAGTTTAGTTGCTGACTTGGCCATTTTGTAATGTACACAACTGATGAATACTGTGATAACTCCTTTAAATGAGAATATCCCGTAAAAGCAGCAGGTGCAATAATCTCCACGTTCTCATTCCCTGAAGCAATCTGTACTCTGCAACTTTGTTTATTTAGAATAGGTAACAGTGCGTCTCGAATTGTTATTAAGTATTCGCCAAGTTCGGGATTGCTTTTGCTCCATCGCCAAGGCTTTGTCTCCACATCTATAATAGGAAATTCCAAATGATTCCAATCCACCAAATCTCCCGCAAATGAAAAGATGCCTTGCATTGGGTCACCAAGCACTCTGACAGGCAAATGCTTATTCATGGCAAGAACGATTTCATGCTGCACCTGAATACAATCTTGATATTCATCAACGATTACGCCTGTATATGATGCTTTCAGCACATTACCAGCCCAACTGGTTGTGAAAATTTTCTTTGCCCCACTGTACAGTTGTGCGTAATATGCTTCTGACGCTTTCTTGCCGTTGAAAGGAGACAAGGTTTTATCGAAACTTCCAGTACGATAATACGATACACACCATTTTATACAGAAAGCAGCAATGGTGGTTACGGTATATTTCTCTTTCGGAACTTCTCGCTTTTGCAAACGTTTTTCGATTGCATCTACTCCAGCGTTGGTATGAGTAAGCAAAAGTTGTTTGCCTTCGGCGTATTTCACAATTTCAGCAATCATTTCTGTTTTGCCATGTCCTGCCGGTGCAATTATGGCAGCGCTGGACATTTGCATGATTTTATCAATTTCCGCCTCTGTCACTGTCAATCACCCATTTCGATATTGCTGCCACAACAGTCTTCAACTTAGTGTCCTCCTCTATGGATTCCCATGACTCGAACACCGTATTACACACGAGTTCACCAAGAGCAATTCGTTTGTACCACCCCTTTTGTTTAGCGACTGTTCCGATTTTCTTTTTAGTTGTTCTATCCATGTCAGAAAAGTGTATTTTTCATTTGCAATTTCAAAAGGTATAGTACCTACTATCAGACAAGATTTAACAGATTCAAGCCCTCTTTCGGTTACAACAATGTTGATTAGTTTGGTCGCAATTTCAGTAGGAATATCAAAAAAGATCTGTTCTTCCAAAGCATTCGGCTGATCCCAGTCGAAAACAGGAATGCCATTCTGCCGCAGAGCAGCTTTTTCCGCCTCATCTTTTGGGAGATCAGCATCCATTAATAAGCATACCTCATAGCCACAAGAATGTAGAGTATCAGCACATGTAAAAATTGTATCACCACCGCCGTCTGCCGTGCCCACCCCTTTGAATGCCATACGATAGTTTTTTCTTTTGCAAGATATGTGTCTAACGCACGAATAAAACCTATTTCGGTTTTCCCTTCGCACACAATTATTCGTTTGCACAAAAATGCTTCGGCATTCTTTCGAATCTGAGCCTGTATGGTAGCGTTTGCTTTCGCATCTTCGCTTTTAAGAGATAACACATCGGTAATCCCATCGTTTGAATGCACAACCAGTAATTCGTCAACAGTGCTTTCTGCAACCGCAATTGGGGAATGCGTAGTCATAATCACTTGCCCAGAAGAAGCATGAGTTATTCTGAGTTCGTTTAGCAAACTACGCAAACGATACGGCTCTAATCCACTTTCTATTTCGTCGATTACGAGAAGTGAATTTCCTTCTGAAGCTTGAATGTTCAAGCCCATCGAAAGTAGTCGCTGGCTACCGGTTCCTTTTTGGTTTAGAGGTGTATTACCATCGAATAGTCCGACAGAAGAAGAAAACGAGCCGTTCTGAATGAACATTTTATTCTTTATCTGTGCCTCAAAGTCAACACCATACTGCTGACCAATTGAAATCAGAGTCTCACCAACATCGTCAAGAGCTTGAAGATCAGCATGGCTGGCTATCTCACGCAAAGCTGCTGTGTGTGCATCATGAAGGACTCCTTTTGCATCGGCATACTTTTGAAGAACGGAGTATTTTCCCCATACCATGTCCTTGGCACAATTATTACCTACATTGGCAACTGATAATAATTTGCGATCAGTATGTGAAATCAGACGTGATTCCTTTCTGTTACACACAACTTCCCACTTGGGCTCAAGGGTGCTATCGACTGTAAGTTGAATCGTAAGACAAAAATCCTTTTCGTCTTCAGGTTCATCGTTTATATCCGGATTGAGAAGTGCATGAGGTTTACGCAAATATAGACCAAACTTGTCCTCAGAAATAAGTTTTGAAGGTATTTCCTTGAAAGTGCCTCTTATTATGATTGGAGAGGATGTATCACACTCGTAGAAATCGTTATCGCAAGCAATCAAATTCCAAGAAGGCCAAAATACCCACTCAATTGCCTTCAGAATAGTAGACTTTGTGCTGTCTCCTGCTCCAATCATACATATAACTCTGGTATCCAAAGGGAAAGATATATTGCTTTCCTTGATTCCACAAAAGTTTCTAATTTCTAAATCAGTTAATTGCATTATAACCCTCCCATAACGTTTCTTGACTGTTTTGTGTAATAGTCTATTCGAGAACAACTATATCGCTATCGAATGTAGCCGGATAGGACATCGGCATCATGTGGTTCTTGAACACAACCACATACGCATATACAGTTCCTTCGCCAAACCGATCATGCAGCAGACTTATACCGTCGGGGCGGAAACTTACTTCATCGGGCAAAGAATGCAGATACGGCAACTCCACGGTTTTGGCAGGGCATTCGGGGAAGCTTGCTTCAATTGCAACAACCTGTCCCTCGCCAAAAGCTACATGGCGGACGATAGCACCGGCAGGAACGAGTGGTACTTCAGCGGCTTTGTGAGCAGTAATTCCGCTTACAATCTCATTTGCTTTTTCAGAAACTGTTGCATCAATATACTGTTTCCAAGTGGGTGCTTCCAGAATATCCCTACGGGATTCACATCTGAGAATCAAATCTCTGATTTTTTCGGGATCTGCCTTATTAGCTTCAAACATTGCTACGAAGTATTTCTGGAACTGAGCCAAAGTAAGGGGGGGACAATATCAAGCCGTTGCTTTACATCACCCTTTGCATACCAAATGCCGTGTCTGAAGGTCTCGGCCGTATTGGTGTCAATACGAACCGCAATAAACATACCATACACAGGTTTGTCATACTTCAATACGGCATCCGACACATGGCGTCTGACAGGTTCGCCCTCCATGGCCTCATGACGAGAGGAGGTGGACATGGTGACCTCTGTTAAGATGGTAAAATCGTTAAATTCGCAGTACAAATCACCCTTACCACCGCCTGCCGCAGAAACAGGCATAAAGTCAGAATCCAGTTTGAACCCACGAACTTCATACGGCTTGTTGATCATGTGATCAATTGCCAAAACTGCACGCCACAGCGTCCATTCGAGATATGCGGGAGTTTCATCCTTGGGAATCTCAATGGCATTATCCTCGTCATAAACCAGTTTTCCGCCGCCCTTAATCAGAAGGGACATATAATCAGCAATTTCTCTCCACTGATTGCACTGATCGTTGGCATACTGGATTTCATCCGTTTGTGCAAGGATATTTTCAAACCGCTGTCTTGCAATGTTAATTTCAGCAGGTGTTGTTAATGGCAAATCGGAGATGTCGAACAGAATATGCCGTTCTTTCATCTGCTTGGTCAGATCATCAAGCAGCGATTTTGCAACCTCCAGATTATCTGTCGGCAACGGCGCACCATTGCAAAGCATTTTATACTGTTCCATAATGGGTTCTGCACTTGCCGTTGCTTTCGCAAGTTTTTCTGCCAATACGTGTTTGGTAGGGACGATAATAAGGCCTCTGCCTTTACGCTGAAGGACACCGGAAATACGGAGATACCGCATATTCATATCGCTGTAATCTAGGAAATTGTCGGCTTTCTTATGGAGAACTTGTACTCATCGGGTAGATACTTATACGCACATTCCAAGCCAAGTGCCATAAACTCTGGATTGAGCGTTATCAGATTATTAACACGCTCCCAATTTTCGCTGCGAATTGCTTTCCAAAATTCTGTGAGAATATAGGTCATTTTTTCGTTATCCATTCGTTTCTTTCCTTTCTGTGACGGTTGTGACGATTGTGACGATATTTTCAGTACCGCCCTCGCTGTCAAAATAATCGTCACAACCGTCACCAATCGTCACACAGCCTTGCGAGTCAGGCTGATAGAGCTGCCATTGCGGGTGCGTTTCATGGTGTATTCAATTCCGTATTCGCTCAGCAGTTCGCCGGCTTTAACATTGAGCCGTCGAGTCAGAATATTCGGTTGCATATCCTCTTGCAGCAGAGCTACAAGCTCCGTTGCACTGCCGTTCCACACGGGCTTGTCCTCGGTAATCATGGTAGAGATTTTGGCAAGCAGTTGATCGGTCGGTTTCTGCCACAAATCCGTTTCCGCATGATCGAGCTGCCAGATCAGCTTTTCTGCATCTCTGGTCAGATGGAGCTTCTGATCGGGTTGATCTCTGCCAACGATTTCGAGGGTGGCACTCAGATCGGTACGCTTTTCCTTTTGCATGAGGAATGCTCCATCGGCACAGCCCAGCAAGCCCGTTGTGCCGGAGATCATCTCAAAGCGGTCACCTGCCTGCTGCTTTCGGGTGTGGTGCACCAGCAGAACGCAGACACCGTATTTATCGGCAAACTGCTTCATTCGCCCCACAATGTCATAATCATTGGCATAGCTGTAGGAATCACCGCCCACTTCACGAATTTTCTGCAAGGTATCGATGATAACAAGCCGGGTGTCGTTGTGTTCCCGAACAAACCGTTCAAGCTGTTCGTCCAGCCCTGCACCGAGTTGCTTTGCGTAGGTCGCAAAGTGCAAACTGTCCGTGCCATCCACACCGAACATACGGGACATTCGTTCCTGTAATCTCTGGTAATCATCCTCAAGGGCAAGGTATAAAACCGTGCCCTGACGGACATCATAATCCCAGAGAGGTTGACCGGTGCTGATATGGTAGGCAAGCTGTGCCATGAAGAAAGATTTGCCAACCTTGGGAGCGCCGGCGAACAGATAAGTGCCGGTGTAGAGCAGACCGTCAATGATGGGCGGTCTGCTCTGATACACGGTTTCGTACAGGCTGTTAAGGGATACGGTGTGCAAGTAGCTGGGATCTGCCATTCGCTGCATCTGGCGAAAATATTCTTTCTCTGCGTGATGACTGTGCTGACGGAAAAATCACCGTGGAAGAATACATCCAATGGATGGAGGACTCCTTCCCGAACAGAAAACAAAAAACATAAAAAATCCCTCCTGTCTGAACAGAAGTGTTCAAACAGGAGGGATTTCCTCTTGTGTGATTATCGTGGAAATTTTGCTTACAGTATCAAAACAGTATCAATTCTGCTCTGAAATGCCACTTTTTCCGGTGTAGACCCGGAAAAGTCGGCTTCTGTATTTATTCCCACTCAATGGTTGCGACCGGTTTTGGGGAGAGGTCATACAGGACGCGGTTGACGCCCGGCACTTCAGCGAGGATGCGCGCCGTGATTTTCTGGAGCAGGGCAAATTCAAGCGGCTCAACCGTCGCAGTCATGGCGTCCACCGTGTTGACGGCACGGATGATCACCGGCCACTCGAAGCAGCGGGCATGGTCGCGAACACCGGTCGAACGGAAATCCGGGATCGCCGTAAAATACTGCCAAACCTTTCCTTCCAGACCGGCGTTGGCGAATTCCTCCCGAAGGATGGCATCCGACTCGCGCACGGCCTCCAAACGGTCACGCGTAATGGCACCGAGACACCGGACACCGAGCCCCGGGCCGGGGAACGGCTGACGGTTGACCATGGAGGACGGCAGACCGAGCGCCTCACCGCAACGGCGAACCTCATCCTTGAACAACATCTTCAGCGGCTCGACCAGCTGGAACTGCATATCAGCAGGCAGACCGCCCACGTTGTGATGCGCCTTGACCGCTTTGGCGACCTTGGTTCCGGATTCGATAATATCGGGGTAAATGGTGCCCTGCGCGAGGAATTCGATGCCGGACAGCTTGCGGGCTTCCTCTTCAAACACGCGGATGAATTCAGCACCGATGATTTTCCGCTTCTGCTCCGGATCACTGACGTTGGCCAGCTTGTCCAGGAAGCGATCCTGCGCATCAACATAAATCAGATTCGCGCCGAGCTCCTCGCGGAAGACACGAACCACTTCTTCCGGCTCACCCTTGCGCAGCAGACCATGGTTGACGTGGACGCAGGTCAGACGATCTCCAATCGCACGCACCAGCAGCGCCGCAACAACAGACGAGTCTACACCACCGGAAAGCGCCAGCAAAACCTTACCGTTGCCAACCTGTTCGCGCACCAGCTCGACCTGATCCGCGATGAAGTTTTCCATATTCCAGTTTTTTTCCGCCTTGCATTGACCGAAAACAAATTCGTCCAATACAGCACGGCGCTCAGCATCATCTGCCGGAACAGGCGCAGAGCCTTTGTGATCAAAGGACAGAATCGGCAGCCCACTGCCGTACAACGCATCAGAGGCATCAATCGGCTGCCCGTTGATGACGCCGTTCGGACCGCCGCCAAAAATAATGCCTTTCACATTGGGCAGCGCAGCCAGTGCTTCCTTCGACAGATCGTGTGGATGAATTTCCGTGTACACGCCCATCGCACGGATTTCACGCGCCAACAAGGCGTTGTCTTTGCCGCCGAGTTCGACAATCAAAATCATATCCTGTTTCATGATATTCTTCTCCTTATCCGGTAGATGCCGATAAAATGAGGGTGAGCCTTCTGGGAACTTTCTTTATTATACCATATTGCAGGCCGCTTGCCAATCGGAAAATTCGCAAAAATTACCGGGATTATCTGTACATGACCTGTGAAAAAATAACGCTGAGCCCCATGAAAAAGAGGAAAGGAAGGTTTCCCATGATGAGGAAATCGAAACGAAGAATCATACTCGGGCTGACAACGGCTGTCTGCCTGGCGCTGCTGGCCATGGCCATTCCCGCAGCGGCAGACACTTCAGCAGACGCCGTGAAGCCCTTTGCCAAGCACGGAATGCCCGGCGCGCAGATCGTTTTTACAGAAACCGATTTCACATCGAATCAGCTCGGCGACGGCAAGCTGACCGGGATCCTGATCACAGGCATCCCGGCTGAAACAGTCGGATGTCTCCGGCTGGATGAAACGCCTGTCACAGCCGGAACGGTCATTTCGCGCAATCGCCTGTCTGCACTCTCTTTTGTACCGGTCAACGAGACCGAACAGACCGCAAGGATAGATTTTGTACCGGTCTTCCGGTGCAAAAACGGTGAAACAAACGGCGAACCATCCAAAGTCGTTCTGTCGCTGACAAAAACGCGCAACTTTGCACCGTCGGCGGCCAATCTGACGCTCTCCACGTACCGGAATCTGCCGGTTGCGATTGATCTCTCTGCCTATGATTTTGAGGGGGATTCCCTGACGTACACCGTGGTTTCTGCGCCGGATCACGGTACCCTGACCAGTCAGGCATCGTCGCTGATCTATCACCCGAAGGCCAATCAGACGGGGAAGGTGCAATTCCAGTACTATGCATCGGACAGCGCAGGGAATACGTCTGAGCTGGCTACCGTGACCATCCGTGTGGAAAAGCAGACAACGGATGTATCGTATGCCGACTTGGACGGCGTGCCACTGCTGCGCGATGCCGTATACCTGGCGGAGGAGGGCGTGTATACCGGTCGCATCGTCGGCGGCTCCCGCATCCTAGAAGCAGACGAGGAACTGACACGCGGTGAATTCATTGCACTGGCCACCACCGCACTCTCTCTGGAACTGGATGCACCCGTCAGCGCAACGCTGGCAGAAACGTGCGGCTGGCAGGGGACGTATCTGGCCGCTGCACTGGATCATGCCGTCATCAGCAGCGTCCGCCATCAGGACACGATCACCGGCGCAGAAGCGGCAGCCATCGTTTCCCGCCTGATGGGCACAGCAGAGGTCGCAACCACCGACCTGACGATCACACCGGCATGGGTGGCAGAGGACGCAGCCGCACTCTGCTCGCTCGGCATCCTGACAGACGTCTCGAAGCTGGATGCGACGCTGACGCGTGGCGAGGCCATCTCCCTGCTGGCAAGAGCCCGCAGCGTTACAAAGGGTCAGAGACTGGGCTGGGCCGTCTACGAAAAATAGCAGGCCATTCATTTCATGCCGCCATGCGCTCTGGCATGAAATGTACATAAAATTCAATCTCTCCCTCTTTTTATGGAAAGGAAAACATGGTATAATATAGCCATACAGACAGTCATTGAAAGAGAGGGACGGATTTGGATGTCCTACCGCGACCACAAATACGTTTTAATTGACGGCAATAGCATTATCAACCGTGCTTTTTATGGCATTCGCCTTCTTTCCAATACCGACGGCGTGTACACCAATGCGCTGCTCGGCTTTTTGAATATCTATGCAAAGCTGATAGCAGAGGAAACGCCCGACGGCGTCTGCGTCTGCTTTGACCTGAAAGCCCCCACGTTTCGCCATCAGGCCTACAGCGGCTATAAAGCGACCCGCCATGGGATGCCGGACGAACTGGCCGTGCAGATGCCCCTGCTGAAGGAAATTCTGGACGCCATGAACGTCTGCCGACTGGAGCTGGCCGGATACGAAGCCGATGACCTGCTGGGGACGCTTTCGGCCACCATTGCGGCAGACGGCGGCACCTGCACACTCGTGACGGGCGATCGCGACAGCCTGCAGCTGGTCGGCGACGGCGTGACCCTGCGATACGTCTCCTCCCGCATGGGCAAAACGGAAACCACGTTCTATGACCCGCTGAAAATCCAGTTGGATTACGGCATTGACCCGATTCAGTTCATCGAAGTCAAGGCGCTCATGGGGGATACCTCGGATAACATCCCCGGCGTCAAGGGCATTGGCGAAAAAACGGCCATGGACTTGATTCAGCGGTATGCAACGCTGGACGGCGTCTATGAACACCTGCAGGATTCGGACGTGCGCGCCGCCGTCCGCACCAAATTGGAAGCGGGCAGGGAAAGCGCTTATCTGAGCCGAATGCTGGCGGAAATCGTGCGAAATGCCCCGGTCGAAATCACGGCAGACGCGTTGGCGGTCAAACCATACAACAACGATGAACTCCATGCGCTCCTGTCCCGGCTGGAATTGAATAGCCTGATCACCAAGCTGAATGTTCAGCCGCCGAAAGTTGCACCGGTTCAAGCGGGTACCACCGCCGTCACCCTGCGGACGCCGCAAACCCTGACCGATGTCAATGCATGGATGACTCTGCTCGACGCAGACAACGGCCCGGTGGCCGTCAGCTGGGATCGGAATTTTGACCGCGCCGCCGTGTCTGTGGAGTCCGGCGTCTATCTGCTGGACGGCTCCAAACTGCCAGCTGACGAAAAACGTGCCGCATGGCAAACGCTCTTTGCGCATTGGAAGGACATCATCTGCCACGATTCCAAACGCGTCTATCGCTACTGCCTGGAAAACGATCTCACGCCGCCGTCCTTCTCCATGGATACCATGCTGGCAGCCTACCTGCTGAATCAGCCGCTGGAATTCACCGAGCTGGCGCGCCGCTTCCTGTCCGTGACCGCAACAACGGACGATTCGACGGCGGACGGCGAACAGCTTGATCTGCTGACGGCGGTGGAGGAACCGGCACCAACGCCGGATGCGCTGCTGACGCAGAGCGAACAGCTTCGAATGCTGGCACCAATTCTGCAGGAAAAAATCCGCGAAAACAACCAGCAGGAGCTGCTTTTTCAGGTGGAAATGCCGCTGGCCGAAGTGATAGCCAACATGGAAATGGACGGTTTCCGCATCGACGTTGCCGACCTGACAGCGTTCGGCAACTGGCTTGATGAACAGATTGCTGAGACGGAATCGACGATCTATGAGCAGGCAGGCTGCCGGCTGAATATCAATTCCCCGCGCCAGCTGGGCGTTGTCCTATTTGAGCGGCTGGGGCTCCCGGTTCGCCGGAAAACCAAAACCGGCTATTCCACCAACGTCGATACGCTGCGCCCGCTGATTCCGTACCACCCGATTATCAGCAGCATCCTGACCTACCGCGCACTGACCAAGCTGAAGTCCACCTATGTGGAGGGACTGCTGAAGCTGGTGCAGCCGGATGGGCGCATTCACTCCACCTTCGATCAGACCGGGACGGCGACCGGCCGCCTCAGCTCATCGGAACCGAACCTCCAGAATATCCCGGTGCGCCAGGATCCCGGGGTGCAGCTGCGCCGGATGTTCATTGCCAAAGACGGCTGCAAGCTGGTGGACGCGGACTATTCGCAGATCGAGCTGCGCATCCTGGCACATATCGCAGACGATCAGACCATGCTGAAGGCCTTCGAAAACGGGGAAGACATCCACACCATCACTGCCTCCCGCGTCTTTGATGTCCCGCCGGAAGCTGTGACCGCACAGCAGCGCACCCGCGCCAAGGCCGTCAACTTCGGCATTGTGTACGGCATCTCTGATTTCGCACTGGCGGAGGACATCGGGACAACCCGGAACGAGGCCCACGCGCTGATCGAAAAATACTTCACGGAATATGCCGGAATTCGCCGGTACATGGACGAAGTGGTCAAAACCGCCCGCGAAAATGGCTATGTGGAAACGCTTGATCACCGCAGACGCTATCTGCCGGATCTCCGCTCCTCTAAATTCAGTGTCCGCACGGCGGCCGAACGCATCGCCCTGAACACACCGATTCAGGGAACCGCAGCGGATATCATCAAACGGGCGATGGTACGCGTGTTCCGACGCCTGCGAGATGAACACCTGTCTGCCCGCCTGATTCTGCAGGTTCACGACGAACTGATTGTGGAAGCACCGGAGCAGGAGGCGTCGCGTGCGGCAGAGATTCTGTCCGAAGAAATGGAACACGCCGCAACACTCCGCGTTCGCCTGACGGCCACAAGCGCCGTGGGCTTCAGCTGGGCGGATACGAAAGCATAAACAACCGGTGAACCAACAGGGGAGGAACCGAATGAATCTTCTATTTGTCTGCACGGGCAATACCTGCCGAAGCCCGATGGCAGAATTCCTTTGCCGAGCGGCAGCCGAACAGCGCGGCCTGCAGCACTGCGTTCAGGTGCGCTCCTGCGGCGTGGCCGCGATGGACGGAGACAGAGCCAGCACGGAAGCCGTTGCAGCCTTGCACGCCGCGGGTATCGACCTGACCGGTCACCGCGCCACTCGTGCCACGCGGGAACAAATCGCCTGGGCCGACCGAATCGAATGCATGACACCCGCCCATCGAGCCGCGCTGCTTGCACTGGAGCCGACTGCCGCCGACCGCATTCACGTCATGTCGCCGCCGATTCCCGATCCGTTCGGCTGCGGCGCAGACGTCTACCGCCATACGGCGCGGTGCCTGCAAACGCAAATTGATGCCATCCTGGACGATCTGTCCGCCAGTCAAACGGCGGCAGACGCAAACTTTTCCCAAGGGGGTGACGGCTCATGCAGCCTGAACAACCGATTCTGATGCCGATGACCCGATATGTGCTGGACGATGTCGCCGCGATTGAAGCTGCTTCCTTCACGGATCCGTGGGGCTATGCCGCACTGGAGGGCGAACTCAATAACCCGCTGGCGTATTATTTCGTCCTGATGCAGAACGGCGCCTGCGTCGGCTTCTGCGGCGGGATGGACATCAGCTGCGAATTCGAAATCACGATGCTGGCGGTGCATCCGGAACAGCGCCGCCACGGCTTTGGCGCCCGACTGCTCGATGCGCTGATTGCTCACGCCCGCCAGCTCGGGGATACGCGCATCCATCTGGAAGTGCGGGCATCCAACGCCGCAGCCATATCGCTGTATACCAGCCGCGGCTTTCGTCAGGTCGGACAGCGCCGGGATTATTACACCAGCCCGGTCGAGGATGCCATCCTGATGACGCTGGAGCTGACAGCCTCTTCTCAACAAATTTAGACGGAACAGAAGGAAAATGAACGATGAAAATCCTGTCCATAGAGTCATCCTGTGACGAAACGGCGGCCGCTCTGACGGAGGACGGGCGAACCGTCCTGGCCGAAACGGTCTATTCGCAGATTCAGATGCACGCCGAATACGGCGGCGTCGTGCCGGAGCTCGCTTCGCGCCGCCACATTGAAACGATCACACAGACCGTTGAGCACACGCTGCAGGAATCCGGCTGCAACCGCCGGGACATTGACGCCGTCGCCGTGACGGCTGCCCCCGGACTGATCGGCGCACTCCTGACCGGACTCAGCTTCGCCAAGGCCGTCAGCTTTGCCTGGAATGTCCCGCTGATTCCAGTGCACCACATCCGCGGCCAT
This sequence comes from uncultured Oscillospiraceae bacterium, assembly GCA_964448855.1. Taxonomy (GTDB): domain Bacteria; phylum Bacillota; class Clostridia; order Oscillospirales; family QAMX01; genus QAMX01. Next base: position 15,115 of record CAYUXI010000026.1, read on the forward strand.
ATCGCGGCGAACTACATTGCCTACCCGGAGCTGAAGCCGCCGTTTGTCTGCCTGGTGGCTTCCGGCGGCCATACACTGTTTGTCGATGTCCGGGACTACTGCGACTTGAAAATTCTCGGCTCCACGCGGGACGATGCAGCCGGGGAAGCCTTTGATAAGGTTGCACGCATCCTGGGCTACCCGTACCCCGGCGGCAAAGCGCTGGATACCCTCGCCCGCACCACCGATTCCTGCGGCGATTTCCGCCTGCCATCGCCGGGCTTCTCGGATGCACCGCTGGACTGCTCCTTCTCCGGCTTGAAAACAGCCGTAATCAACCTTGTACATACCTGTGAAGCGCGAGGAGAAGCGTTCGACCACGCCGCTCTGGCGCGTGCCGTTTCTGTGCGCATCGCCGATATGCTCAGTAGCCGCCTGATGCTGGCCGCCGAGCAGTGCGGACGCAGCCGGATTGCGGTCTGCGGCGGCGTCGCAGCCAACTCCTTCCTGCGGGAGGCCGTCCAAAAACGCGCCGCCCAAAAAGGGCGCTCCGTCTTCATTCCGCCGCTGAAGCTCTGCGGCGACAATGCCGCGATGATTGGCTGTGCCGGCTATTACGCATGGCAGAACGGCGAACGCGCAGATCTTTCGCTGAATGCCTGCGCCACCATGCCGGTTTCGGATTCGTTCTGAACGCACCGGTATTACATCCTGTATTTCCGGAAATGCACGAAAAATGCAACTCAATCTGCCAGTAAAAAAGCAAAATCACGCCAATTTGGGCAGATTTTGCCGGAATCAGTTCGTTGAATGCTACGCGAAACGGAGCACCCCGGAGGAAAATCGCCCGACGTACCACCAAAGTTTTCCACAGCTGCTGGATTCCCGGAAGTGGCAGAAAAGCGCAAAAAACGTCGTTTTCCGTTGGCGCACATGGAATCAGAGGGTGTGGAAATCTGTGTGGAAACAGAGGATAACCTCTTGTAATTTCAGATGTGCGCTTGACAATTTGCCCGTTTCCATGTAAAATATATCTGATCGCATGAATCCCTGCGCATACGCGTGCTGTTTGGCGCGCTTCTGTTCATACAACGCGTGATCAATCATATGGAGGAATATACAATGACCAGTTTTTCGCAAGAAGCCTTTGAAAAAATCATTGCCACGCAGCTTGCGCGGATTGAACACATGAAAAATGAGGGCGATTTCGTCGATTATGCATCGCTGTCGCCCATTGTCATCGGGATTTGCGGGGGCGACGGAATTGGCCCTGCAATCACTGCGGAGGGCGAACGCGTCCTGCGCTTCCTGCTGAAGGACGAGGTCGAGAGCGGGAAAGTCGAATTCCGCTCCATTGACGGCCTGACCATTGAAAACCGCGCCGCCTGCGGGAAGGCCATCCCGGATGATGTCATGGAAGAGCTCAAGGCCTGCCACGTCATCCTCAAGGGGCCGACCACGACGCCGAAAGCCGGAGATCCCTGGCCGAATATCGAAAGCGCCAACGTCGCCATGCGCAAATCGCTCGATCTGTTTGCCAACGTCCGCCCGATCAAAATTCCGTCCGAGAACATTGACTGGGTCTTCTTCCGCGAAAATACCGAGGGCTCCTATGCCGTTGGCAGCCAGGGTCTGCACGTCAATGACGATCTGGCCATTGACTTCTGCGTCACAACCACACAGGGCACAGAACGCCTGATTCGCCTGGCATTTGAATACGCCGTGAAAACCGGCCGCACCCGCGTCGATGTGGTCACAAAAGCCAACATCATCAAAGCCACCGACGGGAAATTCCTCGATATCTTTGAGCGGATTGCCGCAGAATATCCGAACATCACACATGACAGCTGGTTTGTAGACATCATGTCCGCCAAGCTGATCGACGAAAAACGCCGCACGGATTTCAGCGTTATTGTCACGCCGAACCTGTATGGCGACATCCTGACCGACGAAGCCGCAGAGATTCAGGGCGGCGTCGGAACCGCCGGCAGCGCCAATATCGGCAAAAAATACGCCATGTTCGAAGCGATTCACGGTTCGGCTCCGCGTATGGTGGAGCAGGGGAGAGCGCAGTATGCGGATCCGTCCTCTGTGCTGCGCGCCTGCGTCCTGCTGCTTGAGCACATCGGCTACGCCGACAAAGCGAAAGCCTTGGCAGATGCGCTCGATATCTGCACCGGCGAAAATGCACGGCTGCATATGACCGGCCGCTCCACCGGCGCAACCGGTTCGGAATTTGCCAATTATGTTATGGAAACGATGGCCGGTCACTGCTGATTGAATCAGCAGCCGTGCCGACCAAAACGAGTGTAAACTGGCCGAAACAACCGGTTTCGGCAACAAAGGAGTCAAGAACATGAGTAGACATGGTTTCATTTCCATGGCAGTGATCCGCAGACTGCCGCGTTACTACAGATATCTTCATGAGATGTATCTGGGCGGCATGAAGCAGATCTCTTCCCGCGAGCTGGCGGACTGCATGGAGCTGACGGCTTCTCAGGTCCGACAGGACTTCAATTGCTTTGGAGATTTTGGTCAACAGGGCTGTGGCTATGACGTGGAACACCTCCATCGGGAAATCACCAAAATTCTCGGTCTGGATCAGAGCTACCGTGTGGTGATGATCGGTGTTGGCCGCGTCGGACAGTCGCTGCTGGAAAACTTCGACTTTGAACGCCGCGGATTTCAGGTAGTCGCCGCATTTGACAGAGATCCGGAACTGATCGGCAAAACCTTCGGCGGCGTTCTCGTTTCCGACATGGCTCAGGCCGAGCAGATGCTGACCGGCCGCGGCAATCAGGCGGATATCGGCGTCCTCGCGGTTCCGAACGAATCGGCAGTCGAATGCGCTGAGCTGCTGAAAAAATGCGGCGTGAAGGCCATCTGGAACTTCACCAAAGGCGACCTGGCGCGGTTTGAATCCAACCTGCTGGTTCAAAATGTCCATTTCTCCGATTCTCTGCTGACGCTTTGCTATCGTCTGACAGAAATGGAAAATGAAATTTACGATGCGCGTTGACACGGCGTCTGTCTGAGAGGATGCGAAACCATGAACAAAAGAGCCCTTTTTGTTGGACTGGCCGCGACGCTTCTCCTGAACTGCACAGCCTGCAACAGGCAGGAGGATCCGGCGAACTCCAACCCGGAGCCGGATGCGGTTCAAAACTACACCGCCGTTCTGGTGGATGACCGAACCGGCACACCGGCTACGGTCTACTATGGCTATGAAAATACAACCACCCTATCCGCCATCATTGAGGCGCTGGGAATGCAGCTGGACGTGTCCTGGGATCTCGTCTCTGCGGAAATCAAGCCGTCTGAAGCGCAGCTCGTCTTCGGCGAACAGTCCGCACTGACCCTCTGTGAATCGGAGGCGGAGCTGCGAGGCCTGCTGAACAGCGTATTCCTGACGGTTCGCCAGAATTATGGCCGGGATAAAACTGTGTATTTCACCGTCGGCGACGGACAGACGCGATATGGCATCGACCTCTCCGGCACCACCCCATACACCGAAGCGCAGCAGGCGCTGCCGGAACCGGGGGAGGATGAACTGTCGCTGGAGGACGCGAAAACCTGCGCGATCAACCTGACCTATGGCATCCTGGGCGATACGTCCATCACCCTTTCAGCTCAGCTGAACGAGGTGTTTGAAATGGACGGAGAATTCTTCTACGATATCTCTGTGTCCAGTGCGGCCGACCCCGACAGCGAGATGCGCCGATTTGCGATTTCGCTGGATGGCCTGTCCATCTACCTCTATCAGCAGGAAACCGATCAATTTGAGCGCTATTGACAGACTTGTCTTTCAAACAAACGGCCGGTACATACGTGTGCCGACCGTTTTTTCAAGACAACCCAACCGGCCATGCGCCACTGAACCACAGGAAAGGATGAAACGATCATGCTGACAATTGGATGTCATTTGTCTGCCTCCGGCGGATTTCTCAAAATGGGTCAAACCGCGTTGGCACTGCACGCCAATACGTTCCAGTTTTTCACACGAAATCCGCGTGGCGGCGCGGCGAAACCGGTCGATCCGGAGGATGCCGCCGCTTTCCGCACATTTGCCGAGACGCATCACTTCGGCCGCCTGATTGCCCACGCACCGTATACTCTGAACGCCTGCTCCGCGGATGAACGCATCCGCGAGTTTGCACGCATGACGCTCGCGGACGACCTGGCACGCATGGAATATGTGCCGGGCAACCTGTACAATTTCCATCCCGGCTCCCACGTCGGACAGGGCGTCGAAACCGGTATCCGCCAGATCTGCGACCTCCTGAACGAGGTGCTGACCGTCGATCAGCACACGACGGTTCTGCTGGAAACCATGGCGGGGAAGGGCAGTGAGGTCGGTGGCCGCTTCGAGGAATTGGCCGCCATCATCGATGGCACAAAGCTACAGCAGCATCTGGGTGTCTGCCTGGATACCTGCCATCTGAATGATGCGGGATATGACGTCGTGAACGATTTCGAGGGTGTGCTCGATGAATTCGACCGGGTGATCGGACTGGAACGCCTGAAGGCGATTCACCTGAATGACTCCATGAACCCACGCGGCAGCCACAAGGACCGCCATCAAAAGCTCGGCCAGGGTACCATCGGCATGGATGCACTCGTCCGAATCGTCAACAGCGAACGCCTGCGCGGCCTGCCGTTCTGCCTGGAAACGCCAAACGACCTGGACGGCTATGCCGAAGAGATTGCCTGTATGCAGGCGGCCTGCCGCTGCTGATTGGCCAATTGAATCAAAAAAACGCGGAGCACTCCGAATCAGGGGAGTGCTCCGCGTTTCAAATCGCCAAATATCCTCAGAGAGAGAGCAGAACCATGCCGAGCAGGGAGAGCGCCATGCCACCCAGACGCAGCGGTGCCGGCTTTTCCCGAAACAGCAGGAACGAGTACAAAATAGAGAGCATCAGCGTACCGCCGTTGCTCACAGTGGCCATAACGGAGAGGTTCATCCGGGAAAGCAGGTAGACATAGACGTTCGCGGCGGCTGTCGCAATGATACAGGACATCGTGGCAAAGACGCCGCCGCGCAGCCCGACGCGGAAACATTGGAAGGTGCGCCGCCCTCTCATCACCAGCAGATACCCAAATGCCACAACCGCACTGAAGGCAAAGGTGATGATGATCATTTCCGAACGCTGCGCCCCGTCGTGTGCCCGCTGCTGCGCCGTCATCAACACACTGTAGAGCCCGTTGGCCGTAAACAGACAGAGACACCAGAGAAAAAAGGAACGCTTTGCATTTTTCAGCGAAAGGGAGTCCGCATTGATGACAAGGAAGGAAACCAGCGTGATGGCCGTGCCAATCCATTGAATCGTTGTCAAGCGCTCCGACCAGATGAGCGCCGCAAAGGTCGGGACAATGACGCCGCCGAACAGCGCAGAAATCTGCGTAAACGCATAGGAACCCTGCTCACCGGCACGAATCAGCGAGAAATTGTACAAAAAGAGCATCACGCCGTTCACCAGCCCGTACAGAACCGTCTGCAGAGAGGGCGCAAAACGAAACGCGTTCAGACAGAGCGTAGCCAGCGAAGCGAACAGACCGTACCATACCGCAAAAACGACCGGGATGACGGCGTGATCGCGCAGGGACGTGTGGTCGGAATAGAGCTTGCAGAAAAGCGATTGCAGGGAAAACAGAACGGTCAAAACAAGGAGCAGAACGGTCATAAATACCCATACCTCAATGATTCCATATTGGATCGAAACCAGCCTGGCCGATTCCGATTCCATCATATCATACCACAAAAGATGCCATCTGTCCAGTCTCCGAACGCCTGAAGACGGAAAAATGTCGAAACTTCGGTTCGTGCGTTGACTTCCCTGAAAAAGTATGCTATAATACCGAAGAGTTTCACAAATTATAAGATATAAGATGGGGGAATTTATTTTGGTACCGTTAAAAGATCTGCTGTCAGGTGTTTTCGAGTTCCACTGGCAATACCTGATCATGTACGCAATTGGTGGCTTGCTGATCTACCTGGCCATTGCAAAGGATTATGAACCGGCTCTGCTGTTGCCGATCGGCTTCGGCGCGATTCTTGTCAATCTGCCGCTGAGCATGGTCTGGGGCTCGGAAGAAGCACCCGGCGTTCTCCAACTCCTGTATCAGTCCGGAATCGTGACAGAGCTGTTTCCGTGCCTGATTTTCATCGGCATCGGCGCAATGACCGATTTCCGCCCGCTGTTCCAGAACCCAAGGATGGCGTTTTTCGGTGCAGCCGCACAGTTCGGCATTTTCTTTACCATTCTGATGGTTCTTCTGGTTTCCAAATTGTTCCCGGGCATCGGCTTCAGCTTCCTGGAAGCCGTCTCCATCGGGATCATCGGTGCCGCCGACGGGCCCACCTCCATCGTTGTTGCCAATGAGCTGGCGCCGAATCTGCTCGCACCCATCACGGTTGCTGCATATTCCTATATGTCGCTTGTTCCCATCATCCAACCGCCGGTGATTCGCGCCGTTACGACCAAAAAAGAGCGCATGATCCGCATGGAATACACAGATGTCAAGGTGAAAAAGGTCGCACTGATCGTCTTCCCGATTGTCATCACGATCATCTCGGCCATTCTGGCACCGATCAGCGCTCCGCTGATTGGCCTGCTGATGTTCGGTAACCTCATCAAGGAATCCGGCGTTGTGGAACGTCTGAACAAGACGGCACAGAATGAGCTCGCCAACATCGTTACCATCCTCCTCGGCATCACCATTGGCGCAACCATGCGCTATGACGCCTTCCTTCAGGTGAAAACACTGATCATTATGCTGATCGGCCTGATCGCGTTCGTCTTCGATACAGCTGGTGGTGTCCTGTTCGCCAAGCTGATCAACCTGTTCACCAAAAAGAAGATCAACCCGATGATCGGCGCAGCCGGTATTTCCGCGTTCCCCATGTCTTCGCGAATTGTCCAGCGCATGGCCAAGGAAGAAGACCCGTATAACTTCATTCTGATGCCGGCAGTCAGCGCGAACGTCTCCGGCCAGATCGGTTCTGTCATCGCCGGTGGCGTGGTTCTGTCCATCGCTCCGGTCATTGCCAACCTGCTGTAAAGCAGATCTCAGGAAAGGAGCTTCTCTATGAGTCCAATTGTTGGCGGCCTGATGCTGATGGCCTATGGCCTGGGCGGCGTCTTCCTCGCACTTGTTATTTTTTATCTCTCCATTCGCATTCTGACAGCACTCTTCCGCGAGAAAAATGACGATAAGCAACAGGAATCTCTGTAAGTGAATAAAAAACGCACCGAGCTTTTACATGGGTGCTCATAAGAAAGTAATTCCAGAAATTACGATTATGGCATCTGTCAGACGGGGTTGGTAAACGAGATAACGGGTATTCGGTGAAAGCCGAGTACCCGTTATTTTTTGCCTGTGCGTGGAAGCAATAGATTTATTCACATTTTTCGTGTATAATTAACTCATATCTTTTCTATTCTTTCCATTCCGAGATTTTTTCAAAAAATCTCAAAAAATTTTGGAAACATTGGAACAATTCAGCCTTTCTCATGCCATATATAGTAGAGGGCTA
>CAYUXI010000027.1:0-20222 GCA_964448855.1 uncultured Oscillospiraceae bacterium
CGAGTACAAGCGACTCCATACAGAAACTTTTCTCTCCCTCAGGCACTTCGTGCCAGCTCCCTCGTCAGAGGGAGCTTTTTTCATTTTGGGAAGGTTGGGCGATGTACCCGTAGCAGCCAGCTTCGCTACACGCGTAGGGCACAAAGCTCGCTCCCGGCGTGTTTCTCTCGCGGCGGTGTCCGGCGCATATCGCAGTGTTCGGCGCATATTGCAGTGTCCAGCGCCTCTCTGTCCGGCTGATTTTTTCCGCATTTTTTGATTTCCCCCCTTGACAAACGGAATGCTTTGTGGTATCATATTGTCACTTCATTGATTCACCATACTAAAGTGCAAAATTAAAGGAGAACCCAACCATGAAAACGATGAAAAAAACGCTGCTGCTTCTGCTGGCCATTCTGATGCTGGCCTGTGCAATGGCCGCCTGCGGCTCCACATCTGACGACCCCTCCAACCCGGATGCGTCCGACGCTTTGGACGTTGACACCTCCTGGGAGTACATCCAGGGCAACGGCAAGCTGATCATCGGCCTGGACGACACCTTCGCGCCGATGGGCTTCCGCGACGAATCCGGTGAGCTGGTCGGCTTCGATATCGATCTGGCCAAAGCCGTCGGCGAAGTCCTCGGCATTCAGATTGAATTCCAACCGATCTCCTGGAACGCCAAGGAAATGATGCTCTCCTCCAAGCGCATCGACTGCGTCTGGAACGGTATGTCCGCCACTGCGGAGCGCCAGGAGCAGATGGCGCTGACCAGCCAGTACCTGAACAACATCATCCGCGTCGCCTCGCTCGACGCCTCCATCAACGTCAAGAGCGCAGCCGAGCTGGCTTCCCTGAAGATCGGCATTCAGAGCGACAGCGCAGCACTGGAAATGGTCATGGCTCACGCCGACTACGACAGCTTCAAGGCCAACATCACCGAATACCCGACGTATGACGAAGCGATTCTGGATATGCAGGCCGGGCGTGTGGACGTCATCATCGTCGACCAGGTGCTTGCGGACTACAAAAACACCAAAATGTCCACGCCGATGACGTTCAGCGATTTCGAATTCGGCGACGACTTCTATGCAATCGGCTGCCGCAAGGGCGACAAGGCGCTGGCCGCCAAAATTTCCGAAGCCATCGGCACACTGATCGACAACGGCAAGGCCGCTGAAATCTCCGAAAAATGGTTCGGCAACAACATCGTGATCCTGAAAGGTTACGAAGACTGATTCCTTCATCTTCTGAGCGCGCAAAAAGCCCCTGTCCCGTTTCCTCTCTTGCGGGACAGGGGCTCTCTTTTGTTTTTCTCCCAATTTCCTTTTGTGTTTCCGACGTATAGGTTCGGGGCGGCTAATCAAAAGGAGCAAGGTGTATTTCAACCTTGCTCCTTTTGGTCAGTATGTGTTTTTTACTCGATCATACCAACCAGCAAATCTTCGAGTTCTTCTATTGTGATATTCCTTGTTTCAATATCATAATTTATATTTTCACAGGAGAATTCCACCATGAAAGTGCCTTGATAACCATAGATCACCACTGAGATGCCATTGATTTCGGATTGTTTCGGATTGTCACACTTGATGAAACAATCCCTCAACGGCTCTTCGGCAGAACAGATTGCTATTTTTGCTTCCCCGCCGCTTTTGTGCTGATACTCAAAGACATAATCGTGAGGGACATATTCTGTTCTTGCAGCGTCAGCAGGAACATCCACAGAATAGAAAGACTTGTTGACATAGGTATCTGAGATTTTTGCTGTAAAATCGTCATAACTCAGGCCAATCGTTGTTTCAAACTCTTTCAAAACAGTTTCCCGCTCAAGCGTGGAGATGTCATGATAGTGAGAGAGTTGCACATCCATATCTGCAGTGATCACATTTTCGACTTCATTTACAGCAAGCAGATTGATTCTCGCAGGCGGTGTCGTTGCATGGTTGTTTTCTAACTGTCCAACACTGGTCTCAGGAGTACCACCTGGCTGTCGGTTTCCTGCACCACCATACTCACCCTGCAATGCGGGAACACCCAAAGCGCCCACAACCACAAGGCACAGACACGCAGCCATCGCACCCCACTTAATCCAAACGGGTTTCTTCGCCTTGTGGTACTCTCTCGCCTCTTTGACATACTTCTCGTTGATGTCGCCAAGGACTTCATACAATTTCTCGTTCGTCACAGTTCAAATCCCCTTTCTAAAAGGTAGTTGTGTAGTTTCAGGCGGAGGCGGTTCAGGGTCATTGATACGGCACCGGCGGTCATTCCATGCCTCTCGGCGATCTCCGAAACGCTGTTGGTGTACCAGTATCGGCTGACGAAGATGCTTCTCTTATCAGGCGAAAGGCTGCCCAGAAAACCATCCATGGCTTTTACCAGTTCCTTGCGGTCCATTTCTTGCTCCACATCATCCTTGCCGGACACCAAATCAGAGAGCTCATCCAAAACCACAGGCAATTCTCCACCACCTCGTTTGTCGGCAGCATTGTGCTTGTATCGGTTAAGCGATACGTTTCGGACGATTTTCCCAAGGAATGCAGACAGAATGCTGGGGCGATTCGGTGGTATGGAGATCCATGCGTTCAAGTATGCATCGTTCACACATTCTTCTGCGTCCTCGCGGCTACCCAGTATGTTTTTGGCAATTGAGGTACAGTAGTTGCCGTATTTCGCGGCCGTTGCAGGGATCGCCTGTTCATCCCTGTCCCAGTATAACTGGACGATCTTTGCGTCATCCATCCGTGTTCACCTCACTTTCAAATTGACCCTTTCACCTATATACACAACTTTTGAACCGCAATCTCACACATTTTTTTGACCCCATAATACCATGCTGCCACCATTCCAGTATATAAGAACAGGACTACCACCCTTCTCAGAATGATAGCCCTGCTTCTTTATCTGTCTGTCAAACCGCCCAAGGGAATGTTCCCTTTGTGGATTGATCACTCGTATTCTGCTGTTTATACGGCGTTTTCCACCGGGAACACCCAGTCGAATTGGGTCTTGTTTTTTTGGGTGGTTTATGCGTTTTGCTTCGGCTGTGCTGCTTCCAGCACGGCCCGCAGGTACTGCCCCGTATAGGAGCGTTCGCACTGCGCGACTTCCTCCGGCGTCCCGGTGCAGACAATTTCGCCGCCGCCGTCTCCGCCCTCCGGCCCCAGGTCGATGAGATAGTCCGCCGTCTTGATGACGTCCAGGTTGTGCTCAATGACGACGATGGTGTTCCCGTTGTCGGCCAGGCGGTTCAGCACATCCGTCAGCTTGTGGACATCGGCAGCGTGCAGGCCGGTGGTCGGCTCGTCCAGGATATACAGCGTGCGGCCGGTTGCGCGGCGCGAAAGCTCCGTCGCCAGCTTCACCCGCTGCGCCTCGCCGCCGGACAGCGTTGTCGCGGGCTGGCCCAGCTTCACATAGCCCAGACCGACGTCGGACAGCGTTTGCAGCTTTTTCCGCAGCTTCGGCAGATTTTCAAAAAACGGCAGCGCTTCATCCACGGTCATTTCCAGCACATCGTAAATGCTCTTGTTTTTATAGTGAACCTCCAGCGTTTCCCGGTTATAGCGGTGTCCCTTGCAGACCTCACAGGGCACATACACATCCGGCAGGAAGTGCATCTCAATCCGGACAAGCCCATCCCCCGCGCACGCCTCGCAGCGTCCGCCGCGGATATTGAACGAGAACCGCCCTGCGCCATAGCCGCGTGCCCTCGCATCCGGCGTCGCCGCAAAAATCTCGCGAATATCGTTGAACAGCCCGGTATACGTTGCCGGGTTGGAGCGCGGCGTCCGCCCGATGGGCGACTGGTCGATTTCGATGACCTTGTCGAGAAATTCGATGCCGTCAATCCCATCATGCGCCTCCGCGTGCGTCCGTGCATGGTTCAGCTCCGCAGCCAGCCGTTTGTGCAGAATGCCGTTGACCAGGCTCGATTTGCCGGAGCCGGACACGCCCGTCACGCAGATCAGCTTGCCCAGCGGGAAGCTGACCGTGATATTTTTCAGGTTGTGCGCCCGCGCACCGCGGACGACCAGCGCATGGCCGTTGCCCTCCCGGCGAACCTTCGGCACGGGGATGCACTTTTTGTGCGATAGATACTGCCCCGTCACGGACGCGTCACACGCCATGATGTCCGCCGCCGTCCCGCTGGCCACCACCTGACCGCCGTTCACACCGGCACCCGGGCCGATATCGATGATGTGATCCGCCGCCAGCATCGTTTCCTCGTCGTGCTCCACGACGATCAGCGTATTCCCAAGGTCGCGCAGGTGCTTCATCGTCTCAATCAGCTTGGCGTTGTCGCGCTGGTGCAGACCGATGCTCGGCTCGTCCAGAATGTACATGACGCCGATCAGCGCGGAGCCGATCTGTGTAGCCAGACGAATCCGCTGGCTCTCGCCGCCGGACAGCGTGGCCGCGCCGCGTGACAGCGACAGGTACGACAGCCCCACATCGGTCAGGAATTGCAGCCGCACGCGAATTTCCCGGATGATGCGCTCCGCAATCATCGCCTCTGTTTTTGTCAGCTGCAGCCGATCAAAAAACGCCATCGCCTCGTTGATCGGCAGGCGGGTGTATTCCGCAAGGTTCATCTCCCCCACCGTCACGGCCAGCACCTCCGGCTTCAGCCGATCTCCATGACACGCCCGGCAGCACTCCGGCGACATCAGGCTTTCATAGTATTCGCGCATACTCTCGCTGGCCGCTTCGCGGCTCCTGCGCTCGATGCTCGGAATCACGCCCTCAAACGCCGCGCGCCAGCCGCCGCCGCTTTCCTCCGGCTGGCTCAGGTTCAGCTTTTTTCCTTGCGTCCCATAGAGAAACACGTCCAGCTGCTCCGGCTTCAGCTCCCGCACCGGCACATCCAACGGAATCCCATAGGCATCGCTGATCGCGTCAAAATAGATCGACGCCAGCGTCGTCTTCTCCGTATAGCGCCACCCGCTGACGTCAATGGCACCCTCGCGAATCGATTTGGACGGATCCGGAATGATGCGTGCCGGATCCACCACATACGTCTCGCCCAGCCCGCCGCAGACCGGACAGGCGCCGTATGGGTTGTTGAAGGAAAACATCCGCGGCGTCATTTCCTCGATGGAGATGCCGCAGTCCTCGCAGGCGTAGTTCTGCGAATACAGCGTCTCGGTGTCCCCGGCCAGAACGATGACCAGCCCACCGGCCAGCCCGGAGGCAATCTCGACAGAATCCGTCAGGCGGCGGCGCACACCCTCCTTCATGACCAGACGATCGACGACGATCTCAATGTTGTGCTTTCGATTTTTTTCCAGTGTGATGTCCTCCGACAGGTCGTACAGGCTGCCGTCCACGCGCACACGGACATAGCCGCTCTTCCGCGCATCCTCGAACACCTTCTGGTATTCACCCTTTCGCCCGCGAATGACCGGTGCCAGAATCTGAATCCGCGTCCCCGGCTCCTCCGTCAAAACAGCGTCAATGATCTGGTCAATCGTCTGCTGGGCAATCGGTTTGCCGCATTTCGGGCAGTGCGGGTGGCCGATTCGCGCCCAGAGCAGACGCAGATAGTCGTAGATTTCCGTTACCGTTCCGACGGTGGAACGCGGGTTGCGCGAGGTCGTTTTCTGGTCGATGGAGATGGCGGGGGACAGCCCCTCAATCGAGTCGAGATCCGGCTTGTCCATCTGTCCCAGAAACTGCCGGGCATAGGAGGACAGGCTCTCGACATAGCGCCGCTGCCCCTCGGCATAAATCGTATCAAAGGCCAGGCTTGATTTGCCGGACCCGCTCAGCCCGGTCACCACCACCAGCTTGTCCCGTGGGATGGTGACATCGATGTTTTTCAGGTTGTGCTCCCTCGCACCGCGAATGATGATTGCGTTTTTCTGTTCCATATCGATTTCTTATGCCTTTCCGCCGTTCAGCTCAATAATCCGGTCGCGGAGCAGCGCCGCGTATTCATATTCCAGATTTTTGGCGGCTTCCTTCATTTGACGCTTCAGTCGCTCAATTTCCTGCGTTTTTTCCTCGGCCGTCAGCGGCTTGTCCGCTTTGTCGGCCGATTTGTCGGATGCCGGCGTCCCGATGTCGATCAGGTCGCGGACGTCCTTTCGGACGGTCTTCGGAACGATGCCGTGTGCCTCGTTGAACGCCATCTGCAGGCTGCGCCGCCGCTCCGTCTCCCGGATGGCACCGGCCATCGAGTCCGTGACCTTGTCAGCATAGAGAATGACCTTGCCCTCCGCATTTCGCGCCGCACGGCCGATCGTCTGAATCAGCGAGGTTTCGCTCCGCAAAAAGCCCTCCTTGTCCGCATCCAGCACCGCCACCAGCGACACCTCCGGCAGGTCGAGCCCTTCCCGCAGCAGGTTGATGCCCACCAGCACGTCAAATTTGCCCAAGCGCAAATCGCGCAGCAGCTCCATCCGCTCCATCGTGTGGACGTCGTGGTGCAGATATCGGACGCGAATCCCGGCCTGCTCCAGATAGGATGTCAGATCTTCGGCCATTTTCTTCGTCAGTGTGGTCACCAGCACCCGCTCATTCTTCACCGTGCGCTGGTTGATCTCCCCGATCAGGTCATCAATCTGCCCCTCGACCGGCCGAACCAGAACCTCCGGATCGAGCAGCCCGGTCGGGCGAATCACCTGTTCCACAATCTGCCCGCTCCGAACGCGCTCATATTCGCCCGGCGTCGCCGAGACGTAAATCACCTGATTCTGCTTGCTTGTGAATTCGTCAAACGTCAGCGGACGGTTATCCAGTGCGCTGGGCAGGCGGAAGCCGTACTCCACCAGCGTTTCCTTCCGTGCGCGATCTCCGGCATACATCCCGCGCACCTGCGGCACAGACACGTGCGACTCGTCAATCAGCATCAGATAATCCTTCGGGAAGTAGTCCAACAGCGTATACGGCGCAGAGCCGGGTGCGCGGTTGGAGAAAATACGCGAATAGTTCTCAATGCCGCTGCACACGCCAATCTGCCCCAGCAGCTCCAGGTCGTTCAGCGTCCGCTCGCGGATGCGCTGCGCCTCGATCAGCTTGCCGTGCGCCTCAAACCACTGCACGCGCTCCCACATCTCCGCCTCAATTTCCTTCAGGGCGCGCTGCTTCTTTTCATCCGACGTCGCATGGTGAGAGGCCGGATAAATCATGGCGTGGTTCAGGTCGCGCAGGCGGCGGCCGGTGATCGCGTGAACCTCGCTCAAGCGCTCCACCTCGTCGCCAAACAGCTCCACGCGCACGATGGTTTCCTCGCTCCACGCCGGGATGATCTCAATCGTATCGCCGCGGACGCGAAACGTGCCGCGGGTCAGCGTCAGGTCGTTGCGCGTGTACTGGATGTCGATCAGGCGGCGAATCAGCTGATCATGCCCGATCTCCATCCCCGGCCGCAGAGAGACCACCATGGAGGTGTAGTCCTCCGGGTCGCCCAGACCGTAGATGCAGGAGACGCTGGCGACGATGATGACATCCTTCCTCTCAAACAGCGCACAGGTGGCCGAATGGCGCAGCCGGTCGATTTCCTCGTTGCGCTCTGAGTTCTTTTCAATATACATATCGTACTGCGGCAGATAGGATTCCGGCTTATAATAATCAAAATACGAGACAAAATATTCCACGGCGTTGTGCGGGAAGAAGGCGCGGAACTCCGAATACAGCTGGGAGACGAGCGTCTTGTTGTGCGCCAGCACAAGCGTCGGCTTCTGCACCCGCTGAATGATCTGCGCCATGGTGTAGGTTTTCCCCGACCCGGTCACGCCGAGCAGCGTCTGCTCCGAGAGGCCGTTTTCTATGCCCTGAACCAGCTTGTCAATCGCCTCCGGCTGATCCCCCGCCGGTGTAAAGGAAGATACCAGCTCAAATCGTTCCATCTGCAAACGCCTCCCAAAATCCATGCTCTGTCGTGCGGATTTCATTATATCAGAACATTTGTATTCTGTCAATACCCCCGTTTGACACATCGCATTCGGCGTGCTACAATATCGTTCAGCCGATGCATGATGCCGTTTCGATGCCGGAATGATGTAAAATATTTCAAAACCTCGCAAAGGAGTGATGTGCATGATCCGGATTTTGATTGTCGAGGACGAAAAGCCCATTGCCGAGCTGATTCGCCTGAGCCTGCGCAAGGCCGGTTATTTTTGCACCTGCGTCTATGACGGCCATGCCGCCGCCAATCTGCTCGCGTCCGATTCCTTCGATCTGATTCTGCTCGATGTCATGATTCCCGGCCCGGACGGGTTTGAGCTGATGGAGGATATCCGTCCAACCGGCACACCGGTCATTTTCATCACGGCGCGCAGCTCCGTCGATGACCGCGTACATGGCCTGCGCATGGGCGCAGAAGATTATATCGTCAAGCCGTTTGAAGTGCTGGAGCTGCTGGCGCGTGTGGACGTCGTCCTCCGGCGCTACCATAAGACCGACACTGTGCTGGAAATCGGCGGGCTGACGATTGACACCGAGGCGATGCTCGTCTCGCGCAGCGGCTCCGACATTGCACTGACCCGGAAGGAGTATGACCTGCTGCTGCTGTTCGCCCGCAATCCGGGCATTGCACTCTACCGCGAAACGATTTATGAGCGCGTCTGGCATGAGGAATTCCCCTTCGGCAGCAAAACGGTCGATCTGCATATTCAGCGGCTGCGCAAGAAAGTCGGTTGGGAAAAGCAGCTGGTTGCCGTCAACAAGGTCGGCTATCGCCTGATGCCCAGCTGACCGCGCCTCCCCGCAATTTGGAAAGGTGGTGTCCTGTTTGAGTTTTCGCCTGAAGATCACCGTCTGCATGATCTGGCTGCTGGCCGTCGTGTTCGGCATTGGGAGCGGGCTGATGATATCGCTCTCCTTTCGCCGCACCCTCGATCAGGAGCTGCTCAATGCGCGCAGCGTCTTCTGCATGACGACGGAAGCCCTGCGCCTCATCCACGAAACCGCCGAGCCGGATCATCTGGACGGCATCACCGAAACACTGAGCACGCTCCGGCGGCAGAATGTCCTGGCCTCGGTGCGTCTGACGGTGGACGGCGTGTCCGTGTTTGAAGAGGGTGCCGTCGCCGACCGGATGCTGTCGCTCGCCTCCGACCTGACGCATTACCACGCCGCCACCTTTCAGGAGCCGGACGGCGCCCATTACCTGCAGATTGGCGGCATGATGACCGTCGGGCGCGAAACGCTGGCGTTGGACATCGCCTGTGAGATTTCCTCCGTCTACGAGATGCGTGCTCAGCAGCTCGCGCTGTGCCGCCGCCTGTTTTTTGCCATGGTCGGCATCGGCACACTGGCAGCCTGGGGATTGGCCTGGCTGCTGACGCGCCCGCTCGCCGCACTCTCCCGCGCTTCGCGGGAGCTGGCACGCGGCCATCTCGATTTCCGCGCACGCGTTCGTTCACAGGATGAGGTCGGCGCGCTGGCCGCAGACTTCAACCACATGGCAGAAAAGCTCGACAGCAGCATGGCGGAGCTGCAGCAGTCCGTCGAGCGACAGGAGCGGTTCATGGGCAGCTTTGCACATGAGCTGAAGACGCCGATGACCTCCATCATCGGCTATGCCGACCTGCTTCGGACACAGGCACTGACCCCGGATGAGCAGATGGAGGCCGCCAACTATATTTTCACGGAGAGCAAGCGCCTGGAAACGCTGTCCCTGAAGCTGCTGGAGCTGCTGGTCGCCAAAAGCGGCGACCTCACATTTTCCGCTGTGGAACCGGCGCAGCTGATCGAATCGCTGATCGCTCCGCTGCGCCCGGTCTATGCCGCACAGGGCATTCAGCTGGTCGGGCACGGTGCGCCCGGCTGGTGTATGCTGGAGCCGGATCTGGTGCGTTCGCTGCTTCTGAATCTAATCGACAACGCCCGCAAGGCACTCGAAGCCGGCGGCGTCATCCGCGTGACCGGCGAAATGACCGATTCCGGCTGCGTCCTCCGCATCGCGGACAACGGCCGGGGAATGCCGGCGGAATCGCTGTCGCATCTGACGGAAGCGTTCTACCGCGTTGACAAATCGCGGTCGCGGGCGCAGGGCGGTTCCGGGCTCGGTCTGGCGCTCTGCGCCGAAATCGTCCGTCAGCACGGCGGCACCCTGTCCTTTGAAAGTCACCCCGGCGCCGGTACGTGTGTCACGGCCACTCTGAATGGAGGAATTGTATGAAGCTGCCCCGCCTGCGCAGCGCCCTGACCGCCTTGCTCCTGCTCCTTGCAGCGGCTGCCGTCGGCCTGCTGCTGCCGCCGCTGCTGGCCCGTCAGGCTGAACCGCACAGCAGCGAACTCGGCGTCTATGAAATGGAGCAGATTCGTCTGTCCAACGATCAGGATCTCAATCTGCCGGAGCAGATGGCACAGCTGAGCACCTACAGCCATTCCTTCGCACTGGATCAGGGGCTGTCGCTGGACGCCGACACCGCTTCCGCCTGCGCCGAAGCGTTCGCCGCCGACCTGGTTCGGCTGGGCGTTTTATCAGACGACGCGCTGTCGCCCTCCGCACCCGCTCCCACACTGCTCGTCTGGAGCGACGGGCGGACGCAGATTTGCTGGAACACCTCGCAGACAGCGGACATCCCGTTTGTCTCGCTCACGCAGTCCATCGACGATTCCACCGGAGCGCTGCTCTGTTTTGCCGTTGCACGGGATTTATTCGATGGTGACACGGCCATCTGGCCGATGCCGGACGCCGCCTATGCAGAGCTTGTCGGTTCGGAGGGCAAGGAGACGGATGAATCCGTCATTTTGGAACGGCTGGACGCGCTGGCGCAGCACCTCGCCGACTGCTTCCGCGACCGCAACGCGCTCGCCGACTGCACCGCCCATCGTCTGGAAACGCATCTGAGCCGCGGTTTTTACGCCTGTACCTGGGAAATCCGTCTGACCGACGCCGCCGGGCACAGCGCCGTGCTGACTCTTGAGATCACGCCCTATGAAATCCTCTGGAATCCCTATTGAGCAGCTCTGATGCCGTTTGGATGCCGTTTCGCTGCTGTTTGGACTCCCCGCCATGTTATCATGATATCCGAGCCCCGGTGTACTGCACTGCGGTTCGCATTTCATGGGATATGCATCCACGCGTCTCGCGGTGCATATCGGACTGGCGGGGATTTTTGATGTCACGTTCCTTCGATTGGCCGCATTTTTGTCGGCGGTTTTTGCTTGCGCTTGGCACCCTTTTCGCTGCGCTTGCCTTCCTCCGGAGCTGTTTGCAGCGCCCCTCCGCAAAGGACGTGCCGGATGCTGTGCGGGCTCTGCTGTCGCAGCGCAGCGGTGCGGTTGAATACGGCCGTTCCGGGTGTGGTCGTCCCCTGTACGCCTATGCGTTCGGCAGCGGCAGCCGCGTGATGGTTCTGACGTTTGCCATGCACGGCTACGAAGACGCCTTCCCGGCGGACGGCGGTGCGCTCGTGCTGACGGCCGGTCAGCTGATGGACGTACTGGCCGCATCGGAGGATGCGCTGACAGCGGCCAGCTGGACGGTGTGGGTGCTGCCCTGTCTAAACCCGGACGGGCTTCTCGACGGCAGCAGCAACAACGGCCCCGGGCGCTGCACCGTCGCCTCGCTCAATCCCGACGGCACAGAGCGGATGTCCGGCGTCGATCTGAACCGTTGCTTCCCCGAGCAATGGGAAAAGCAGCACACCGCCCGCAACGCCAACGGCGATGCGCCGCTCGCCTGTTCGGAGGCGGTCGCGGTGGCGGAGTTTCTGCAAACGGTCTTTTGCAATGAGCAGAGCGTCTGCATCGATGTCCACGGCTGGTACGGGCAGACCATCACCTCCGACAGCCCGGAGGATTGGCTGTTTTGCGCCTTCCGGACAGAGTTTCCGGACAACACCTGGGCGGACTGCCGCAACGGCAGCGGCTATCTGACTGCATACGCAGCGTCGCTCGGCTATGACGCCTGTCTGTTTGAGTTTCCCGGCTCCGTCCGCAGTCTGGACGCGTTTCTCGCCGGTGACTACATCGACCGCTTTCTCTGCTGCATCCGGTTGCTGTTGTCCATCTAAATCCACTGTTTTCTGAAAAAAGGAGTATTTTCATGCGTTTTCGTCTGCATTTTCTGCAAGTCCGCCATCCGCTGCTGCTGGTGATGACTGCTCTGTCCGTGCTGGCAGCCGTCATTGCCGGGCTCTGGCTGCTGTTGGTTCCGGCGGAGTCCGCACCCTCCGAATCGGCATTCTCCACGCAGCCCGCCACGCCGCCTGTCACATCGCCGCCGCAGACGTTACCACCCGCTTCCTCCGGCACTCCGGATACCGGCTGGATGCGTCTCGCCGTCACCGCTGAGGATCTCTCCCGCGGCACACTGATCTGCGTGCGCGCCGGGCTGCCGTTTGACGCGGATGCGGTCGAGTCGCCGGTTCGGCTTGCGGATGTCAAGAGCAGCTCCTACTGGCTCCGCTCCACGGAGCTCCGCGTTGCAGAGGTGATGGTTTCGCCGCTCAACCGGATGCTCGACGATTTCGCCGCGGAAAGCGGGCTGAAAACGGTCAACATCGTCGCAGCCTGGCGCTCGGCGGACGAGCAGCGGGCGCTGTATCAGCAGGCACTGGCGCAAAAGGGCGAGCAGCACGCCGCCGCGTATCTGGCCATCCCCGGCGAAAGTGAGCACCACACCGGTCTGGCCGTCGATCTGGCGCTGTATTTTCCGGAAACGGGTTTGAGCGATGACTTCACCGGCTCCGGCGCGTATGCCTGGATTGCAGACAACGCCCGGCGCTACGGCTTCGTTCAGCGCTATCCGGCGGAGAAGGCCGCCGTCACCGGGATTTCCGGCGAGACGTGGCATTACCGCTATGTCGGCCTCCCGCATTCGATGCTCATGGCGGACATGGATTTCTGTCTGGAGGAATATCTGGACTTTCTGAAAGCCTACCCCTTTGACGGTGAGCACCTGATGGTTTCCTGTCTCGGCGTCTCCTATGAGCTGTATGTCTGCACCGGCGAGGTCTTCGTCCCCGCCAACGACCCAGCTGTCCTCTCCGGCGACAACGACAGTGGCTTTGTCGTTACCGTCCAGCGCCCCTGAATGCGCAAAAAAACAGAGCCGTTCCAAAATGGAACCGCTCTGTTTTCGCTTATGCAAAATATTCGCTGACGTCTGTCCGGTCGTTGTACTGCTTCCGTACACGGAGCAGCACGGAGCCATCCGGCCGTTCGCACGTTTCGTCGATCTGATACCGGGTTTTGGCCGCATCCAGCCCTGCGCGGTACCGTTCCGCTTCGCTGCGGTTGAGCTTCAGCTGTTCCGCCGCGCTCAGGCCGCAGTCTTCCTTCTGCGCAAACACCAGCGTTTGAAAAAGGCACGCCGATTGCACCCGCTTCATGTCTGTCACCTCCTTCTGTGTTCCAGAGAGGTGACGCAGACCATCGTGTCGCCGAGCCGTGCCGGGCATGAGCCGCTCTCCATTCGCCCGTTTTACGGGGCTATGGATATTCTACCATAAAATTCCGTTTTTGTCAAGTTTGCGTAGGATACAGTTCTGTATGCACTATATCCGTATGGTTTTCCTGTCAAATATAGAATTCTATTTCCCGCATCACGCCGCGTTGAGCGGCGCTTAAATCAGCGGCGTTTTCAAAAACAGCGCATAGATGATGATGGCCAGTGTGCCGACGGATACCAGCGCCAGCCAGAGCCAGTATGCGCCGCGTGCCAGCGCCGCGCAGCAGCGTTTCCCCGCGCTGATTTTCGGGGTTGCCGCGTGATTTGTTTCGTTGTCCATGCTGACCTCCACAGTCGGCGCGCAGAACCGCCGCCGACGAATACGGTTATTGTACACCCTTTCCCCCATCATTGCAACCGTTCTCCCGCAAAATTTGCAGTTTGTTCAGAATCGGCCATTTGGCGCTTGCCAACCGAACCGCATCATGATATAATTGAAGGCAGAAGAAAATAGCCGGCTGGCCGTCTGCGGACTGTCGCCGGTTTTCACCCGATTTTCTAATATATACGCTCGGAGGTAATCGATTTTGTTTGAAGTTTTGCAGACAGAAGGCCGCGCCCGGCGCGGTCGCTTTACCTGTGCACACGGTGTTGTTGAAACGCCTGTTTTTATGAACGTCGGCACGCAGGCCGCCATCAAGGGCGGTCTGGCCGCCGCAGACCTGGAGCAGATCGGCTGCCAGGTGGAGCTTTCCAACACCTACCATCTCCATCTTCGCCCCGGCGAAGAGATCGTCCGTTCGCTCGGCGGGCTGCATGGGTTCATGAACTGGTCGCGCCCGATTCTGACGGACAGCGGCGGTTTTCAGGTTTTCTCCCTGGCCACGCTCCGAAAAATTACGGAGGAGGGCGTCTCCTTCGCCTCGCACATTGACGGCCGCCGCATTTTCATGGGGCCGGAGGAGAGCATCCGCATCCAGTCCGCGCTCGGCAGCGATATCGCCATGGCGTTTGACGAGTGCATTGAGAATCCGTCCCCGGACGAGTACGTCCGCCGTTCCTGCGAGCGAACCGTCCGCTGGCTGGCACGCTGCCGGGATGAGCTGGAGCGCATTCAGCGCACCGGCAACGCCGTCAACCCCGGTCAGATGCTCTGGGGCATCAATCAGGGCGGCATTTCAGAGGAAATCCGCGTGGCGCACATGAAGGCCATCGCCGCGCTGGAGCTGCCGGGCTACGCCATCGGCGGGCTGGCCGTCGGCGAATCAACCGACGATATGTACCGCATCATCGACGCGGTCACGCCGCATATGCCGACCGACCGTCCGCGCTACCTGATGGGCGTCGGCACCCCGTCCAACATCATTGAAGCCGTCTGGCGCGGCGTCGATTTCTTTGACTGCGTCATGCCGGCGCGCAACGCCCGGCACGGCCATCTCCACACCCGCGACGGCCGCATCAACCTCAACAACCTGCAATATGCGGACGACCCCCGCCCGATTGACGAGCAGTGCGGCTGCCCGGTCTGTACGCGCTATTCCCGCGCCTACCTCCGCCACCTGCTGCGCGCCGGTGAGGTGCTCGGTCTGCGCCTCTGCGTCATGCACAACCTCTGGTTCTATAACGATCTCATGGCGCAGATTCGTCAGGCGCTCGAAGAGAATCGCTTTGCCGCCTTCCGGGAAACCTGGTCCGGTCGGCTGGATCGCCGGATTTGACCGTCAATTCTTACGAAAAACCTCGTTTTCAAAGGAGCTTGTTTTTATGTCGAATTCTTCTTCCACTCATTCTCAGCTGGACAACATCTACCGCAGAACCGGCGGCTTTCTGAAGGGCATCTGCCATCCGCGTGGCGAAATCGACGGGCTTTTGGAGGCCGGACTGCAATGGATCCGGTTCGACATTCCCTATCCGTTCAACGCCGACGGCACATGGACACAGGCCTTTCTGACCTACAAGGCGACGTGTGAGTCCTACGCCGCACGCGGCATCCGCACCGTCGGCATCACGCCGTATCCCAAAGCCTTTCTGGCAAACGGCATCGACCCGCGCACACCGGAGGGACTGGCTGCCGCCGAGGAGGTCTGTATGCGCATCGCCGAGGCGCTGCGCGGTGCAGTCGGCTGCTGGCAGATCACGAATGAAATGTGGGTCATCGGCTTCCGCGCACCGCTGACCGACAGCGAAGCGACCGATTTTCTGATCGCCTGCACCCGCGGCGTCCGCCGTGGCGACCCGGACGGCATTGTCGGCCACAACAGCGGGTATCGTCCCCGCGTGGAGCAGGAGGCCGGCCGAAGCGACTACATCGGGCTGGATCTCTATGCCGGGAGCTGGGGCGATGGCGGCCCTGCGGATTACATCCGCAGAATTGACGAGCTGTACGAGGAAGCCGACCATACGCCGGTCATCCTGATGGAGTTCGGCTTTGCCTCCATCGGCGGTCAGGTGCTGGATCCGGATGCTGAAATCCGCGCCTACCTGAATGCGCGTGGGTTTGCCGATCTGGACGATGCCGTGCGCCGCGCAGACGAATACATCGAGACGCTGCCCAAACCGCTTCAGAGGGAGGCGAAGACGTGTGCGCCGGAGGATCTGGAGAGCTTCATCCGCAGCGGCTGGGAGCATCTGCTGAAAAAATGGTTCTCTCACGGCACGCTGCCGCATACCGAAGAGGGACAGGCCGCGTTTTACCGGGAGCTGCTGCCCATGCTGCTCGAAAATGAGCATCTGGCCGGTGCCATCCTGTACTGCTGGCAGGACAGCCCCTACTGCGGCAACTGCGGCGCAGAGGACTGCCCCTGCGAAACGGCCTGGGGCATTACCCGCGTAGACGGCAGCCGGAAGCCGGCCTATGATGCCATCCGCGACGTGTTCACGCAGGACCGCTGACCTGCGCCGGTGCTTTGAAATTCTGATCCGAAAGGATTTTTCTCCATGGTTTTTTCCAGTCTTCCGTTCCTGTTTCTCTATCTGCCCATCACGCTGCTGATCTACTACATCGTGCCGCGCAGCTGGCGGAATTTCATTCTGTTTTTCGTCAGTCTGGTCTTTTACGGCTGGGGCGAGCCCGTCTACATCCTGCTGATGCTCTTTTCCATCACCCTCAACTACGCCGCCGGGCGTCTGGTGGAAACGTATCGCAGCCGCGACCGAACGGCGCGGCGCGTGGTGCTGTGGTCAACCGTCATCAATCTGGCGCTGCTTGTCTTTTTCAAGTACTATGACTTTTTGGCCGCCAGCTTCACCAGTCTGACCGGGATTTCCCTGCCGATTCTCGGCCTTGGGCTGCCCATCGGGATTTCCTTCTACACCTTCCAGGCCATGACCTATCCAATCGACGTCTACCGCTCCGATGCGGAGATGCAGCGCAGCTATGTGCGCTTTGGCGCATTTGTCACGCTGTTCCCGCAGCTGATCGCCGGGCCGATCATCCGGTATAAGGACGTGGCCGATCAGCTCAACCTCCGCACGCATTCGCTCGAAAAGTTCTCGTCCGGTGCGCTGCGGTTCACCGTTGGGCTCTGCAAGAAGGTGCTGCTCGCCAACAGCATCGGCCGGCTGTGGGATTCCGTCATTGCCACCCCCACATCGGAGCTGAGCGTTTTGGGCGGGCTGCTCGGTATCGCCGCCTTCACGTTTCAGATTTACTTCGATTTTTCCGGGTATTCCGACATGGCCGTCGGGCTTGGCCGGATGCTCGGTTTCGAATTTCTGGAAAACTTCAATTATCCCTACCTCGCCAAAAGCATCACCGATTTCTGGCGGCGCTGGCACATTTCGCTCTCCTCCTGGTTCCGCGACTACGTCTATATCCCGCTGGGCGGCAACCGCGTGGCGCGCTGGAAGCACTACCGGAACATCGCCATCGTCTGGCTGCTAACCGGCCTCTGGCACGGCGCCAGCTGGAATTTCCTGCTCTGGGGCGCCTATTTTGCCGTGCTGCTGATGCTCGAAAAGGCGTTTCTGCTCCGCTGGCTGCAAAAAATCCCCGCCTTTTTCAGCCATCTCTACGCCATGCTGCTCGTCATGCTGAGCTGGGCGATCTTTGCCATTGAGGATTTTGGCCAGCTCCGCGCCTACCTCGGCGTCTTTTGCGGCGGTCACGCCTTGACCAACAGCGCCGCGCTGTACGATCTGCGCTCCTATGCGGTGCTGCTCGTCCTGCTGATCATCGGCTCGACGCCGCTCTGCGTTCGGCTGTACCGCCGCATTCCGGAGCGGGTGCGCGACTGGCTGTCGCCAATCCTCATGCTGGCCGGTCTGCTCGTTTCCACCGCCTATCTCGTCGATTCCACCTACAACCCCTTCCTCTATTTCCGCTTCTGATCACCATTTTCAGCTTCGAAGGAGGTGTTTTTCATGCATTCCCATCTGATTTCCGTCCCGTTGGTGCGGTTTTGGGATCACCCGGAGGAGAGTCTCCGCGAGGTGCGCCGTTTAGGTGCTTCCCGCGTATTTCTGTGCGTTTCCCGCGGCTTGAACAGTGCGGCAGAAAACCGCCGGGAGCTGGAACAGCTGGCCGAAGCCATCCCCTTCTATGAATCAGCTGGGCTGGAGGTCGGCGTCTGGCTCAGCAGCATCGGCCACGGCGGGCCTTTGACCGGCGTTCAGGGCGATACAGCCCGCAACTTTACCCGTCTGGTTGGGCTCCACGGCCGCATCTGCGGCGAGGACTCGTTCTGTCCGCTCGACCCGGATTTTTCAGCCGCCATCTGTCGGCAGGTGCGCGGCATCGCTGCCGCCGGTGCCCGGATGATCATGCTGGATGACGATTTCCGGCTCGGCACCCGCGCCGACTGCGGCTGCATCTGCGACCGCCACATGGCGGAATACCGCCGCCGTCTGGGTGAGGAGCTTGCACCGGAGGACGTGCTGACCCGCGCATTTTCCGGTGAGCCGAACCGCTATCGTCAGGTGTTTTACGACTGCATGGGCGACACACTCCGTGGCTTTGCACGGCAGCTGCGCGCCGCCGTGGACAGCGTGAATCCCGCCATCCGTCTGGGGGCGTGCGCCTGCTGCACCGTGTGGGACGGGGACGGCGTCGATTCCATCGAGCTGGCGCACATTCTGGCCGGTCAGACCCGGCCATTTCTCCGACTGATCGGTGCGGCGTACTGGCCGACCTTCTGGGCACCGCCCGCCGATCGACTGGCCTATGTCGCCGAGCTGGAACGGATGCAGGGCTTCTGGTGCGCCGATGCGGGGCTGGAGCTGATGGCGGAAGGCGATGTCTATCCGCGCCCGCGCAGCTTCGTGCCCGCCGCCTATCTGGAAGCGTTTGATACCATCCTCCGCGCCGACGGCCGAATCGGCGGCATCCTGAAATACGGCGTGGACTACTGCTCCCTCCCGCGCTACGAGACGGGCTATGCCGATCGTGCCGAGCGCAATCGCGCCGTGGCCGAAGAAATTTCCCGCCGGTTTGCGGGGAAATCGGATGTCGGCGTCGGCGTTGCGTGTACGATGAAAAAGCTGATGCACTGTGTGCTTCAGAATCCCAAAAAGGAGCTGGACTGCGATTACCGGCGCAGCCATTTCCTGCAGCCGGAGCAGCAGCTCCTGACCAACAATTCCATTCCGATCGCCTACGGCGCTGCCGATGTCCAGGCGGTATTCGGCGAAAACGCCCGGCATCTCGATCTCTCCGCGCTGCCGAAGGGGCTGCTGCTGGACGCCGATGCAGCCGCCATGCTGGAGGCGCGTGGGCTGGATGTCGGCCTGGCCGCCGCCGCGCCGCTGCAGGAGACACCATCAACGGAAGCGTTCGCAGTTCGCCCCGGCGCGGAGATGGCCGCGCCGGAACCGTCCGCACCGGAAACCGACGTCGTGCCGCTTGGCAGCCGTGACGGCCTGGCCGCATTGACCCCAAAGCCCGGCGCAGAGACACTCTCCTGGTTTGTTGGCCAGACGCGTACCCCCTCGGCCTACCGCTACGAAAATGCCGCCGGACTGCGCGTTCTGGTGCTCGGCTTCCGCGCCGCTGAGGCGGTGTCCAATGCCCGCTTTCAGCGCAGCTACTACCGCCAGAGCCAGCTGATTCAAGCGATCGAATGGCTTGGCCGCCAACCGATTCCGGCTTCCTGTCCCAAAAATCCAGACCTGTACCTGCTCTGCAAGCGCGGAGAACATTCCATGTCCGTCGGGCTGTGGAACCTCTTCCCCGATGCCGTGCTGACGCCCACCGTGACACTCGATCGCCCCGGCCAGCGCGTGGAATTCTGGAATGCGTCCGGCCAGATCGATGGCCGGCAGGTACACTTCGATTGCGATATCCCCGCCTTCTCCTTCACCGGCTTTGAAGTCTTCGACTGATTCGGCCATCGCCCCCCAGCTGCACATAACACAAACCACCAAAGCTCCCGCTGACATTGGGATGCTTTGGTGGTTTTTCGATTGTCGGCCAGCCATCAGCACAAAATTGACGGGGAATTGCCCAATTTTGATCGTTTTCAGTGAATATTACAACGTTACCTGCCACCCACGCATGGCAGGAGGTAACCTTGCGCCCTACGCGTGTATCACTTATCCCACGCCCTCTCAGTCACCTTCGGTGACAGCTCCCCCAGAGGGGGAGCCAAGGCGTAACGAGAAGGTAGGCAATTAGAGGGAATGTGATTCTCCATCGAACAGCAATCCCTCCGGTACGGCTTCGCCGCACCACTGTCGGCAACTCACCCGCAGCGGCGCAACCCAAACTTCCAAGCTGAGCACCTACTATCAGTCTTCTCTCCTTCCGTCACGGCTTCGCCGCGCCACCTCCCTCGTCAGAGGGAGGTTTTGGCATCTACCCAAAGTTCCCGCTACGAATACACCGCTTCCACAGGACAGCCTCCAAAGGCTCCCTTGTGCAAAGGGAGCTGGGGAGGTTATAATATGAAGTGCAACA
>CAYUXI010000028.1:0-19723 GCA_964448855.1 uncultured Oscillospiraceae bacterium
TTGCATATTGTCTCTTCCTATTTTCAGGGTGTTGCACTTCATATTATAACCTCCCAAGCTCCCTCTGACGAGGGAGCTTGCGCGAAGCGTCTGAGGGAGAGAAAACTGTTTTCAAGTGCTCACCTTTGACCGTAGTTGCCGCACTCATCACCCATCACTTATCACTTTCACCTATCACCCCTCGTTCCCGGTTTAGATGACCCTATCAATCAAAAGCGGAGGAAATCGCATGAAAAAGTCCATTTGGCATTCTCTGAAGCCGCAGATTCGGCAGGTCTGGCATCTCAGTCTTCCCGCCATTTTAACACAGATCACGACCATTGCCATGCAGTACATCGACTCCGCCATGGTCGGCGCGCAGGGCGCCAACGCATCGGCGGCCATCGGTCTTGTTTCATCCACCACCTGGCTCTTCAACGGCATCCCCTATGCCGTTTCGGCCGGGTTTTCCGTTCAGGTCGCGCACTGCATCGGCGCAGAGCGGCTCCGGGATGCGCGGAATGTCGTCCGGCACGGTCTGGTGACGGCGTTCCTGCTTTCCGGCATCCTCTGTGCCGCCGGGGTGCTGATCTGCCGCCCGCTGCCCGGCTGGCTCGGCGGCGACCCGGTCATCCGCACCGACGCTTCCCTCTATTTCCTGACGTTCGCGCTCATGCTGCCCTTTCATCAGCTGAACTCGCTGACCGCTTCGTTTTTGCAATGCAGCGGTGACATGGTCACGCCCAGCATTTTGAACGCCGTCATGTGCGTTCTGGACATCCTGTTCAACGCCCTCTTCATCCCGTCCTACGGCGTCCTCGGCGCCGGAATCGGCACGGCGCTGGCCTGTGCGGTTGTCAGCCTGCTGATGGCATGGTTCTGCTGCTTTCGCCGTCCGTCGCTCCGGCTGCACCGCGCTGAGCGCGCTCATGTGGACTTCGCCATTCTGAAGTCCGCCCTGCGAATCGGCACACCGGTCGCCGTGCAGGAAATCGCGATGTGCGGTGCCATGGTTGTCTCCACCATGATTCTCGCGCCGCTCGGCCCGGTCGCCATTGCGGCCAACTCGTTTGCGGTCACGGCGGAAAGTCTGTGCTATATGCCCGGCTACGGCATCGGCTCCGCCGCAACGACGCTCGTCGGGCGGAGCATGGGTGCCGGAGATGTGCAGCTCGCCCGGCGCTACGGCATCATCTGCACGGCCATGGGCGGTATTTTGATGGGCTGCACCGGGGCGCTGATGATGCTGCTCTGTCCGTTTGTCTTCCGGCTGCTGACGCCGGAGCTGCCGGTTCAAACGCTGGCGACCAGCGTCCTGCGCATTGAGCTGTTCGCGGAGCCGCTCTTTGGCATTTCGATCGTTGCCGCCGGTGCGCTGCGCGGTACCGGCGATACGCTGATTCCCAGTCTGCTCAATTTAGGCAGCATCTGGGTGGTGCGGATTGGCCTGTCGCTGTTGCTGGTGCGGCCGCTCGGGCTGCACGGCATCTGGATTGCCATGGCCGTCGAGCTGTGCGTCCGCGGGCTGGTGCTTCTGTATCGGCAGCACACCTCCCCCTATTATGACCGAAGGTTGCCGGTGCAGTCGGACGCCGCATAAATCCCGACAAAAAAGCCACCCCTTGACGCCGCAGCAATCGGCATCAGGGGGTGGCTTTTGGCGCAGCGCCCGATTATGGGTTCGAGGGCTGCACCGGTTCCAGGCCGAGCGCCCGGCAGAGTGCCTCTCCATCCTCCGCCGACAGCTGCCCGTTGCGGAGCATGGCTGCAATGCTGCCCCGTACATTGTCATCCTGCGCCGCATTGTGGACGGTCTTGCCGGACGAATCCTTTCGATAGAGCTGGCCGTAAAACCGGCTGTACAGGTCGTCGAAATGGTAGGCGTATGTCTGCGCGGGCGGCGCCTCGTACGTCTGGCTCCACGGCATCTGCTTGAGAATCAGGTCGCGGTAGAGGCGGTAGCCCTCTTCGCCGTATTGACGGGTCAGATACGATTCAAACCCGCTCAGCTGATTCAGCACCTCCTGCCTCGGCGCATTTTTCTGATTTTCCGCGAAGGAGAGCGCCAGTCCGGCGATTTCTTCGTATTGAACCGGATCCATCCCCTCTGCCGTCGTCTCCGTCTGACGGCCATAGACCGTCTGGTACAGCTTCTGCGTTTCCCCCGCGTATGCGCGTTCGGCGGCGGTCGTATCGATACCGAGCGATCGCAGCGGTTTGAAATCGCCGTATTTGGCGGCTGCGTAGGCGTTTTCGATGGCCTGCTGTTCCTCCGCACTTTTGGCATTGCGCAGCTTCAGGCGCTGCTCAAACGCCACATCCGACCGCTGATCCGCGTATTGCTGCGCCGCACGCGCATTCTGCCGCTGCTTTTCCTCGTATTCGCGGTCTGCATTGGCCTGCTCCTGCAAGCGCAGCAGGTATGACGCTTCCAGCTCCGACAGCTCCGCCGTTCCGTTCTGCCGTGCGGCGCTGATCTGCTGCTCCAGCGTGGCCAGCGCACGCAATCGCTCCTGCTCGTTTTCAAAGCTGCGCGTTCGATACCCATTCTGCTGGGCGATCTGCGCGCTGTCGGAATACCCGCTGTTATACAGTCCCTGTGAGGCCAGGCTGTTGGCCAGCGCCTCCCGGCTGTTCTGGTAGCCCAGATAATTTTCTCTGGCCAGCGCGTCGTATTGCCGCCTAATGTCTGGCCGCTGCGCTTCCAGCTGTTCCACCTCCAGCGCCGTTCGCGTCTGCGCCGCCTGCATCGCGGCCGACTGCGCCTGTTGCAGCCGGTTCTGCGCATCGCTCCGTGCCGGCTGCTGCTGCTCGCGCCATGCGCTGTACTCCACGCCGCCCTTCGGCGTCATGACCCACGTCTGTGTGCCGGCTGCATTCGTCACGATGGAGCCGTTTTCGATGCGTCGGCGACCGGCTTCATCCTCGTACATCCGGTTGTCGATGGAATATCCGATCCGGCGGCGTCCCGATGCATCGGTATAGGTCAGCTGGATTGCTTTGGGGTTGCGGCTCGATTCCACCCCTGTTTCCGGATCCAGATACCGCGTTTCAATGCTGCTGTTTCCCATGCTTGTTTCACTCCCTCTGCTTTTCTGATGGGCGGGTGACCGGTAACCGGCCACCCGCCCCTTTCGTTATCTTGGCAGAACGAGACATCCGGCGGACAGCCCGGATGCAGAGGCGGTGATCCGGATTTTGCCGTTGTCTGTTCCGTGTGTCTGCACAAATCGGCCGGACTCGACCGCCAGATACTGCGGTACGCCAGCCGTCAGCGCAACGACCAGGTCGTCCGTCCCCTGCGGCCCGTCGCCCGCATGGAGCGTCACGCTCAGGCTTGCCGTCGATGACAGGATGATCAGGCTGGATTCATCGCCTGCCAGCTGAAGCTCTGCGCCATCCGTCGCATCGACCGCCGTCAGGCTGACGCTGCCGATTTCATTCCACTTCAAACGCCTGGTAATCGCCTTGGATGCTGCCATATTTGCGTCTTTCCTCCTCGTTTTTCATCGCACGGCTCAGGACTGGTGAGCGCGGATGACATACACTTCCTTCGGGCGAACCACCTTCGCGCCATAGGTATCCAGCACCTTGACGGCGTCTGCGAACTGCTTTTCCGGGCGGTACGGTTCGACCTTTTCAATGCCGTGTGCAAACGCCACGGCATCGCCGGTGCGGACGAGCATACAGTCGTCGGAGCCGCTTTTGGGCAGGTTGTTCGACAGCTTGACCGTCGCATTGTTGTACATCCCGACAATACCCTTCCGAATCTGATCGGTGTTGTTTGTGCTCAGCTCCGTCAGGCGGTTCTTGAACAGATTGTAGAACCACGGTGTCATGACGATGGAGACATTGGCGTTGATCTTGACGCCGTTGTTCCACAGCCAGACAAAGGCCTCATCAACGAGCGTCTTGGCCGCGTCCGAGGTATCCACCTTGGTGGAGGTGCTTCGGCCGCCTGCACCGTTGACGGCGATGCTTCCGATATAGGTGTCGCGCTCCTCGGCCAGCTCCTCGGCGCTGCCCTTCATATACGCATCCATCAGCCCCTCAATCGACTGCGCTTCATCGATGTCGTCCACGATGAAGTGCGTGTATTTGTACTGGTTCACATCGAGGAAAATGGACGTATCGGCCGGTGTCTCCGCCTGTTCAATGTCCGTGCCCGGTTCATACGTCTTGACGGTCGGGCGCGATGCGCCGATGATCTTGACGCGTTTGCCGACGCCGACGCTGCCCTGCCAGTGCGTGTTGCAGTCCTCCTGCATGACGCACAGCTTGCCCAGCTCCTGCTGAATTCGTTTTGCCCATACGGTCGGTTTGAAATTGTCATATGCCATTTCGAATCGTTCCTCCTTATTTCTTCCACCGGGTCATGGACTGCATGACCCGCTCCATGATTTTCGGATTGTCCAGCTCCCGCGGAGTCAGACGATCCACCGCCTCCGGCGTGTAGTAGGTCGGCTCCTGCTCCGTATCCCGTCCGACAGCGCCCGTATCCGGTGGTGGGGCCTTTCGGGGCTCCTGTGTCCGGCGCACGGCCTCATAGGCCGTCAGATTGCCGATGCCTGCGCAGCGCAGCCGGAGATACGCTTCGCCGAGTGCCTGGATGCTCTCCACGGACAGGCTCGGGTCATGTGCCCGAAGCTCGTCCAGCTCCTGCTTTTGCCGATATTGCAGCAGCTGGCGCTGGCAGTCGGTCAGCGTCTGCCGCAGCTGCGCATCGTCCGGTGCAGATGCAGGGTCGGCCGCATCTCTCTGCGGCGTGGGAGCATCTGCTGCCCCGGTCTGTTGCTCGCGCCATGCGGCATTTTCACGTTCCAGCGCTTCAATGCGCTGGCGCATTCGCTTGAAGGCCGTGTTTTCTGCCCGCGACTGCGTATCCTTTTTGTGGAGTGCATCCTCCTGCTTTTGCCCGCCTTCGCCTGCGGGCCGCTCTGCGTCCGC
Source organism: uncultured Oscillospiraceae bacterium (assembly GCA_964448855.1). Classification (GTDB taxonomy): domain Bacteria; phylum Bacillota; class Clostridia; order Oscillospirales; family QAMX01; genus QAMX01. Next base: position 4,927 of record CAYUXI010000028.1, read on the forward strand.
GGATGCCTCCGCGTTCAGAGATTCCGTGTGGACGTCAACGTCTCCGCCCTGCCCTGCGCCGACCGATTGGGTGGTTTCAAGGTTTTCTTCCATATTATATAAAGCTCCTTTCTGCTGTTTCCGCATTTCCGTCCGCTGGGAATGCAGCGCGGCTTGCGCGCCGTTCCAGAATCGTCCGGAACGATGCCTTCGGTGCAGACGCATCGTCCGGCAGCGCTTCCACGTATTCCTCAAAGGTGATGCGGCCGTTGTTCAGCGCCTGTTCCAGCGCCTCTTCTCTGGCATATTTGGAAAACGGGTTGGTCGGGCTCGCATCGATTTTCACGCGCAGCCGCAGTGCATCCAGCGCGTCCGGCGGGATGCGGTCGATGCGCACCAGGCCGTCTGCCTGCTGCTCCGAAATGTGCAGGCCGTCCGGGTGATAGGCGCGCCAGAGATCAATCCAGATCAGGGCGATATCCTCGACGAACTGCTTGAACATGGCCACCTGTTCATTCAGCGGAATGGACGCCTGATCGCGCACCGCAATGATGGCCGCGCCGGAGGCCTGCTCCGGGTTCACCTGGCCGAGTGCTGCATTGCCCGCTCCGGCCAGCTCACGCGTTGTCTGAATCATATCCGTCTGGAGAATCCCGGCCTCCTGGCTCATCGGCGCCGGTGCAATGTAGGAAAAGACATCGCGGACGCTCTGCACGCTCGACGTCTTCACGGCGATGGCCTTGCCGACGTGATCGACGTCGGCGGGGTTTTCGATCAGGTTTTTGACGTAGACCGGCTTGGCAAAGGCGTTCATTTTCGCAGAAATGAGCCGTCTGGCCAGCAGCTTGTTTGCTTCGATCTGATTGGGAATCATCGGCAGCACCTCGCCCGTGCCGCGTGCCGAATTTTTGCGCGGAATCCAGACAAACGATGCAATCGGATAGCGCGTCATCCCGGTGATCGCCGTATCCGGCTGGTAGACCACATATCGGGTGGAGCGGGCGACGTGTATTTCGCCGTTCTCCGCGCGGTAGAGATACAGCAGGCAGGAGCATTTGCCGTCCCCCTCGACCTCGGGATCCTGCCCGACTGTCGTCTGCGTCTCCTCATCCGCGTTGATCTCCTCAATCTGCGCGCGGCTCAGCCCGTTCCGTTTGGCGTCCCGCCGAACATCGGCCACCGGGCGGCGTTCATACAGCAGGATGTACGCCTGCTTTTGCAGGTCGGGCTGCTGCTCGTCCGCCAGATAGATGGCCGTATTGTCCACCACCTGCGCGTCCAGATTTCGGTTATAAAAGTAGACATACGCGTCACCCGCGATGCAGGCATCCCGAACCACCCGCCAGCAGAGCGCATCCATTTTCTGCGCCTCCCAGTGCTGGCGCGCATAGAGGTTCAAATCCGCGCAGATGCGCTCCGCCGCGCTGCCGCCGGAAGCGTCGTTCGGCGTGTAGACCATCTGCATCTGCTGCATACTGACCATTGCCGATTTGTACGCCACGGTCGGCGCGATGAAGTTGTACGCGGGCAGCTCGTCCACGTTGGACACGCCGTGCCACTGATCGCCCTCGTAAAAGCGGAAGGCTTTCCCCGTATTTTCATACAGATTCATGCGGCTGTGGTGATCGACACCGCGCCGGTACTTCTGCCAGATTTGCGTTTCCGTCCATTCCTGCGCCATAGCTTCTCCTTTCTGTCATCGCTGACCGTCTCCGTTTCCTGTCCCGTTATACCGCTCAATTTCAGCCAGCTGTCGCTGAAGCCGCAGCAGGTCGCGGTTTTCCTGCGTCGGTGCCGTCTCCGAATGCATGGGTCTGTCCCGCAGCCGAAGCAGCATCGGCAGCAGCGCCAGTGCGGCCATACAGCTGCCGATACCGGCCAGAAAGCCCACAAACAGACAGATGCCCGTCATAGCAGAATCCCCTCGCAGCCCAGGTCGCTCAGCAGGTCGCCCAGCTCGTCCAGCGACAGATAGTAGCCGTCTGCCGGTTCCTCCGGCAGACATTCCGCCAAGCTGCGCCCGGCATAATCTGCATAGCAGACGTCCAGATCGACACTGCCGTCGATGCCGTCCAGCTGACCACTGGACGAAAACTGCCACATCGTATGCGCATGGCGCGTGACGCCGTCCTCCGGCAGCTCTGCAAAGCTGCGCGCTGCCTTCGGCCATGCGACCCAGACGTCGATGCCCGCATCGATCAGCGCCGCACGGTCAATCACATGATTGAGCCAGTTGCAGTTGGTATACAGCAGCGGGAAATATCCCGCCTTTGTCATCGATTCGCAGAACGTCAGCACCAGCCGCGTCACGCATTCCTTTCCCAGCGCAAACTGTGCAGTCTGCTCCGCGTCGAGCGCAGCCGGATAGGTGATCTCCTCGCGGTAGGGCAGAATGGTCTGCTGAAAAAACGCCGCCTCGGCCTGCATCCCCTTCACGTCCGTCGCATAGGAGCAGCAGTATACGCCGACATCCACGCCGGCGGCCAGTGCGCCCCGGATATTTTCTTCAAACCGCGCGTCCTGCTTCTGACCGTGCGTTGCACGAATCATGGCAAACTCCACGCCTGCCGCAGCGACCCGCTCCCACTGGATGGTTCCCTGCCACTCCGATACGTCAATGCCGTATCGAATCGTCTCTGTCATCTTCCCACACTCCTTCGTCCTTTGTTGGTTCCTTTGTGTCCTCCATCCCTGCATCGGAGGTCGGTTTCTTCGTCTGCTTGACCAGCTGGTGGCCGTAGACGGCGGCTCCGGCGCAGAGCAGCCCCTGCGTCAGCGCCGTAAAGACCTCCGTCAGCGTCAGCGTTTCCGCTGCACCGGCCATTTGGCAGACGGCCAGCAGCATCCCGACGATGCCCAGAATCAGCGGAATCCACCGATTCTGGAGAAAGGATGCCTCCTTCAGCAGCCGACCGAGCACCCACAAAACGGGGACGATCATCAGCAGCTCTGGCTGTATGGATTCGATCATACGGTTCCCTCCCTTTTCTGTTTTCCGGTTTCATCCAGTCGCCGGTGTGCCTGCCGCACGGATTCCTCGACGCGTGTAATGCGTTCGCGCAGCTCACGGGTATCCGTTTGCAGACTGGAAATCTGCGTTTTGATCTCCGTAATCCCGGCTCCGATGTGTTCCAGCCGCACCAGCAGCGTGGTCAGCGTCGTTGTTTCCGCCGCCGTGTCGGCCTGTTGGTCGCGTTTTCGACCGCCGAAGCCCAGATAGGCGCTGAGCGCCAGCGAAAGGCCGGAAATGACCAGTGCAATCACCGTCAGATGCACGTCCATCCCTCCCGTCTCCCGTCTGTCCCCGGCCATACGAGGCTACCAGCCGAACGATCGAAGCTGTGCGTCGTTTTCATCGCCCTCCCTCTCAATCCGGCAAATGGCGCGGTCGCACGCGGCCACGGCGTTCTGATAATCCTGCCGGTACATCGCCAGCTGCACCGGGTCGCAATCCTCTGCAAACAGCCGGGCGGTCAGCCCCTTCGGGATGGTGCGAAGCGTCAGCTCCGCGTCATAGGGCAGCTCCTCCTCCAGCGACGTGATTTGCGGGACTACCCGGAGCGTTTCTCCGCCGTCGGCCTCCCGGCGGCGGTTGGCCACGTCAAACAGCTCCGCTAATATCACATTGAGCCAGATGACGGCCGTTTCCTCATAGATGGAGCAGTCCGTCTCGTGGACGATACCGGCTGCCATTTTCAGCGCTTCCTTTCCGGTCATGTCGATTCCCCCTCTTCCGTTTCAGTCGGATAGCCCTTCGCGCCGATCTGGACGTACCAGTAGCCGTCCGAGTGCCGTCCGTTGGCGGGGTAGTCGCCGGGTTCGCCCCGCACCACCCCGTACATCGTGTTACCGCGCCAATAGTCGTAGCCGCTGGTCGTCTGCACGACATAGACCACGCGCACCTGCATAACGCCGTCCGTTGGCCCCGCCAGCTCGTAAAAGTAGTTGCCCGGCGCGACCACGTTCGGCCCCAGCTTGTCGTCGCCGACATGGAAATACCGGTATCCGTCCGCATACAGCTCTGCAAGCGAGGCGTTGGTCACCTCCTTCGCGCTGTAGCTCTGGAAAATGACGCCAAACGACAGGCAGCCGCCCATTTCCCGGAAGAACCGTCCGCTGACGGTGTCATGGTTGTAGGCAACAGTGGCGCGGCAGTCAAGGCTCGTCGTCTTCGCCGGCTCCTGCATACAGCTCCATTTTTCCCAATGGTACCGATCCCAGGCCAGCGCGCTGCCCCGCCAGATGCGTTTCACGCGTGCCGTCCCGATTCGGGCATCGGTCACGCCGGTAAAATCTGTCCCAATCATTCCTTCACCAGATACAGCGTGTTGCTGTCCTTTGTCTGCAGCGCATCATACGCCGTCTGCGTCAGCACGACCGTCGGCGGCAGTGTGCCGGTCACGTTCTGAATGGTGACGCCTCGCCGGATGTTTTCCGGCAGCAGCTGAGCATCCTTCGGGATGCCGGCAAAAAGATTCATCACTCGACTCATCAGTTTCAATCTCCTTTTTGTCCGGCTTCGGCTCAGATCACGCGGATGCGGTCGCCAAACCCATCCGGATATCGTTCCGGCGAAGCCTCTGTTTGAAATGCGTGGAAGGTGCGCGGCGCTCCCGGCTGTGCCGCATCGACCCGATAGACGCAGAACCCGCGCAGCGCATCCGGCGCATGGGTGATGACGTGCGGCTCGGTGGAGCAGTCGGACGGATTTTTTTCGTCGTGCCGCAGCAGCGGCAGGTGCTTGATCAGGTGATGGCAGTTGCGGAAGAACCGCAGGCGTGCGGTTTTGCCGCCGGTGCCGTCCGGGATGGGGCGCAGCCATTCCTTGACCGCCAGCCACCCGGCCACGCGGTTGTTGGACGTCCGCGTCAGCGGGATACCCGCTTCCTCGAAAATCTCCGCCGTGGTTCGACCCGTCTCGCGCTGACGGCTCCAGAGATCCGGTGGTGCCAGGAATTCATAGATCTCCTCGCCGTCGTTGATGCGCAGCAGCTCCGCCGCCGCATCCGAGATGGTCAGGTCGCTCTGATGCACCTCTTTATAGGCATAGGCGCGCCCATCCGGTGCAACCGCCAGCCAGACCGCAGCGCACATATCCAGCCCATAGTCCATGGAGACGTACCGCCGCCATTCCTTTGGGATGGGAAACGGCTCGCACACATGAAGCGCTCTGGAAAATTCGGAAAAATACTGGCCGAGAAAGGCGTCCCAGTCGCCGTCCCGCCAGGCCTGACGCTGTCCGTCCGGCAGGCTGTCCAGCCAGTTGAGGTAGCCCGGATCCCGCTCTCGCAGCACTGCATTGTCGGATGCGCGGGCGGGGATGAACGTATAATCCTCGGCGCGTTCGCCGGGATGGTAGTCCCGGTCAATAAACAGGCGCTTGACCCACGCGTGGCCGACGCCGCCGGGGTTGCAGGTCAGGTAGATGCGTTTGGGGATGCCGTTGGAGCCGCGGCAGCAGGACGCGATCCACATATACTGGTATTCCGTCAGCTGTGTGGCCTCATCGAGAAAGAGGAAATCGTATTCCTGCCCCTGATATTGCAGCACATCGGCTTCATTGGCGCAGAAGCCCAGACGAATCAGGCTGCCGTTTGAAAAGGTAAACGTTTTATCCGTCTCGCGGTAGACGGCGATTCCGTTCAGGTCGGCCATCAGCGGGCGCGTGTGGTTTTCGCGCAGCTCGGGCAGCGTGCGGCGGACGATCAGGATGCGGCAGTCGGGATAGCGCAGCGCCAGCAGAACGGCCTTTTTCCGCACGGCCCACGATTTGCCGCCGCCGCGTGCGCCGCCATATGCGACGTAGCGCGTCTGCGCCCCGAAGAATTCGAGCTGCCGCGCATTCGGCTCTCCAAGCTGATAGACCTTCACCGGCTGTACGGCTCCACGCTGCTGTCAAATGTCACGAAAATCCCCTCCCGCTCCGCCATGTCTGCCGCTTCCTTCTCCCCGTTTTCGAAAAAGGGCAGCAGCCGTTCGAGCTTGAATTTGGAGGCGTTGAAGCTGTCCTTTTCATCCAGCGCCGCCTCGGCCGCCGCGAAATACCGCGTCCAGAATGCTTCCAGCCGCTCCGCCACGGCAGACGTCCGGCTGTCATCGGCGGCCTGTCCACGCCGCTGCGCCGCCGTCCAGGCCTTCAGGGTATCGAGCGGCAGCTCCGTTGCCAGGCAGAAGCCGCCGATCGTAACCGGCCTTTTTGCGTCCTCGCATTCCTGCAGATAGGCATCAGCCCGGCGGCAGAAGGCTGCGCCGCCGACTCGCCCCTGTCGTTTTCTGCGTTTCAACGTCTCTCCTCCCGTATGGTTCATCCTTCGAAGGACGTCGTTCGGATTTCCAGCAGATACACCGTGACCGCAGCGTCCGGAAGATTCGCCGCCGTAAAGATCGCTTCGCCGTCCTTCTCGACATCCAGCATACAGATGCCGCACGCGCCGAACGCGGAAAATGCGGCCGGTGCCGGGCTGACCAGGTAGCTTCTGCCCACCGCCTGCAGTCCCTCAACCGACAGCGTCTGCTGCCAGCTGCCGTCTGTCTGCTGGCTCCACCCGGCCACCGGCAGTGTCAGCTCGGCCTGGCGCATGGTCGCCATGCGCTCTGCATAGGCAAAGACGTCCTCCGCCCGGCTCTGCGTGTCATAGACCGCCTTCGTCATGTCGGCAGCGCCCGTGGCAAATACCGCATCCGCCACCACGCTGCGGACAAAGGCCGCCGTGGCAATCTGTGCATTGTTGGCCGTCGAATCCGGTGTCGGTGCCGTCGGGATCCCGGTCAGCGCCGCATCCTTCGCCGACGCCTTTCCGGCGTACAGCTCCTCCAGCAGTGCGCCGACGGTGGTGCCGGTCATGCCACTGACGGTTTTCCCGATTTCATCGCCGCCTGTCACCGCCGTCAGTGCTTCGATCAGGGCGTTCAGCTTCGGCGCAATGACCCGCTTGACCAGTCGGTCAAACGACGCCTGCAGCTCCGCCGCGCTCATCTGCGGCTTGACCGGCAGACTGGCAATGTCGTTTCCGGGATAATCGGTGTCCCGGACGCAATACGTTTGAATGGTCATGAATTCCCCTCCTGTTTGTTTGGCCGATCAGGTTCGCGCCGGGCGCAGACGGACAAAGCGCTTCACAATCCCATAGACGCCGAACCCCTCGTTCGCCTCCTGATTTTCCACAATGATCTGGCACGTCCGGTACCGCTTGACCTTCCGGTTGATCGGGATGACCTGCGGGCTGTCGCTGGTCTCGAACGTGAAGCTGGCGAAATCGAGGTCGGCAAAGTCAAAGATGTTCATCCGCTCGCTTTTGATCGGTGTGCCGAAATCGTGATCGGTTCGAATGGTGACCGTTGCGCCGGAGCGCGTATACGGCTTCATCAGAATCGCGGTGCCGCGCAGCGGGATGCTTTTCAGCATGGCGAAATCGCCGTCGTCATCCGCCTTGGTCGTCCAGCGCGCCGGAATCGCCGCGCCGTCGTCGGAAAAGCGGCGCATCCCCGTCTCATCGGTTTTGAAGCGGCAAATCCGGCCGTCCGCCGTGCCGAACCAGAGCCGCCCGCCGCATTCCAGCCAGCAGCGCGCCGGGATATTCGTCCAGTAATAGCATTCATAGACGTAGTCGCCGCCGGACTGCGGGCGATAGGATTTGTTCTGCCGACCGTCCAGCACATAGCAGACGTTGTTGAGCGCCAGCAGGTAGCAGCCGTTCCATTCGACGGCGACCGCTTCCTCGGGTTCCGCCTCCCTTGTCAAACGCGCATCGACCAGCGCGCTGCGGTTTTGCAGCGCGTAGTGCGTATCGATCTCCTGCGATGCGATGCCGAAAATCCCGTTTTCGGAGAGAAACAGGCTTTCATCGCCCAGATTGGTAACGCTCCACGGGCTACAGACGCCTGCACCGGCAACGCCCTGTGTCACGGAAAAGACTGCTTTTCCATCGCCATCCGTTCCCGCTGACCGCAGAAAAACCGTTGCGTCGGCGTGGTCGGACGCTTTGAGAATGGCCTGATAGGCGTGAATGCGGCGATAGCCCATGATCGGGTTGGTGTCGCTCCCGATGCGCGCAAAGGAGGTATCCGGGATGTAGGCCGGATCCGGCTGATAGTCCGGCGCATGAATTTCGCAGTGCCAGTCCACGTTCGGCTGCTCCGGATTGCCTGCGAAGAAAATGCGTTCGCCCATGTCGCCGCCGAAGCCATAGCCCGCGGCGAACCGACATTTCGGAATCGTCTCCGCATAGCCCGCCGTTGTCGCCGAAAACGCAATCACCACGTTGTCCTCACCCGTCACGGCGGGTAGTGCCGGTGCGGTCTGAAACCGAACCGTCCCACTCTCCGTCTGAACGGTATACGCGCTGGCGGGCAGGAGTGTGCCGTTGACGGTGACGCTCTGTACGCTGTCCACGGGTGCGCGGTCGAGCTGATAGACCACCGAGCTCCCGTCGGACAGGAATGCGTTTCGCCGCTGGGGCGTCAGCAGGTTGACCGCTTCAAACGCCTGACCGCCGCCGCCGGGCGGTGCGCCGATGGTGGTCAGCGGCGCATAGGCGATGTTCGAGACGGGTTGGACGGTTGTGCCATCGTAGACCAGATACTCGCTGCCGGTCAGGATCCAGAGCTTGCCGGCACAGGCCACAGACGTGCTGCGCCGGTCGGCGCAGGTGACGGACAGCGCCGTCAGCGCTTCAGCTGTGGTGTCCCAGCCCGTCCATTGGTACAGCCGTGTGCCGATGTGTACCAGCCGGACCTCGCCGTCGGCCAGCACGGCGCGGTGCATTCCGTGAACCGTTCCGGGGTGGTCGCCCGGCGCCTGCACGACCGTCTTCCAGCCGGGGCGCTTTTCCGGATAGCCGCCCGTATCCGAAATCAGGTTGGGCGCGTCCGGGCTGCGTGTTGTATCGATCATGGCCGGATCCGTGGACAGATCGACGCCGCGGAACCGCAGATAGGAGGTGGTATAGGATGTGGGAACACCCCCTTGGGGGATGCCCAGAAATTGACCTGTCTGCATACTGTCTTCCTTTCCGCATCTCCACCGGCCGCTTCCGGCGTATTCTTGCATTTCTGCAAGTTGCCGGGGTGGGATGCTGCGGATTTAGTATAGCACGGCGGGGCGCATTTGTCTTACCGTCTTTTTTGCGCGATTTTCTCAGAAAATTCTCACCGGTTCGCTTCGAAAAAAGGCGGTTGCATCTGGATTTTTTCATCAGTTTATGGTATCCTTATGGGTACTGGTTTGTTTGATATCCGGCCGAGACTGATTGCGGCCGTTGTGAGGTGTTTTCATTGCGCAAGCTGCTCGCTTATCTGAAAAATTACAAGAAGGAATGTCTGATCGGCCCGTTTTTCAAGTTCATGGAAGCGTGCTTTGAGTTGATTGTTCCGCTGGTCATGGCCCGCATCATCGATGTCGGCATCGCCCAGGGCGACCGGGGGTACATTTTCCGCATGGCGGGGCTCATGATCGGGCTCGGTCTGCTCGGCTTCGTCTGCGCCGTCTGTGCACAGTATTTTGCCGCGAAGGCCTCCGTCGGCATGGGGACGCTGCTGCGTCAGGCCGTGTTCAACCGGATTCTCCACCTGTCCCACACCGACATAGACCGCATCGGCGCGCCGACGCTGATCACCCGTGTAACCGCCGACATCAACCAGGTGCAGGCCGGTGTCAACCTCGGACTGCGGCTGCTGCTGCGCTCGCCGTTCATCGTGATCGGCGCCATCGTCATGTCGTTTCTGGTGGATGCCCGGATGGCTGTGATTTTTGCTGTGACCGCTCCGCTGATCGGCTTCGTCATTTTCATCATCATGCGGCGCTCCATCCCCTATTACCGGGACATTCAGGGCGGTGTCGATCAGGTTTCCCGCCTCACCCGTGAAAATCTGTCCGGTGTGCGCGTGATTCGCGCATTTTCCCGGCAGGAGGACGAAAAGCGCCGCTTCCGCGCAGAGAGCGATCGGCTGTTGCATATGCAGAACCGCGCCGGGCGCATCTCCGCGCTGCTCACGCCGATCAACTACGTCATCATCAATCTGGCCGTCATCGCCATCCTCTACGGCGGCGCATTCCGCGTCAATACCGGGAAGCTGACGCAGGGCGAAGTCACGGCGCTCGTCAACTATATGTCGCAGGTGCTCATCGCGCTGGTGGCGCTGGCCAACCTGATTCTCACGCTGTCGCGTGCATTCGCCTCGGCCGGACGTGTGGCTGCCGTGCTGGAGCTGCCGATCGTCGAAGCACCCGCCGAAGGCCCCCAGCCGAATCGCTCGGCCGATGCGATCATTTTCGACCACGTCTCCTTTGGATATGACGGCACGGCGGCGTCCTCGCTCTCTGATCTGTCCTTTTCGGTGCAGCCCGGCCAGACCATCGGCGTGATTGGCGGTACCGGTTCGGGCAAAACCACGCTCATTCAGCTGCTGCTCCGCTTTTATCAGCCGACAAGCGGCCAGATCACGCTGTTTGGCCACGATCTCCGCGCCTATGATGAGCCCACGCTTCGGGCGATGTTCGGCGTTGTGCCGCAGAAGTCCGTCCTGTTCCGCGGTACCGTCCGCGAAAACATCCGCTGGGGCAAGCCGGACGCCACGGATGCGGAAATCGAGGCTGCGCTCGAAACGGCGCAGGCCGCCGACTTTGTCCACCGTCTGGACGGCGGTCTGGATGCCGTCATTGAGCAGGAGGGGCGGAACCTCTCCGGCGGGCAGCGGCAGCGCCTCTGCATTGCGCGGGCGCTCGTCGGCCAGCCGCCGGTGCTCATTCTGGATGACAGCGCATCGGCGCTGGACTACGCGACCGATGCACGGCTCCGCAAAGCCATCCGCTCGGCCACCGCAAACGCCACCGTCTTTCTCATTTCTCAGCGCGCCGCAACCATCATGAACGCCGACCGGATTCTCGTTTTGGACGACGGCTGCATCGTCGGCTCCGGCACACACGATGCGTTGATGGACACCTGCCCGATCTACCGTGAAATCTGCCAGTCCCAGCTTTCCGGCAACCGCTGAATCCTGGAGGTCAATTATGAAACAATCCACCCGTTCCGGGGAGCTTCGTCGGATCCTCTCATTCGTCCGCCCGCACCGCGCCAGCCTTCTGCTGGGTCTGCTGCTGGCGCTGGTCTACATCGCGCTGTCTCTGTATGCACCGGTTCTGACCGGTCGGGGCGTCGATCTGATGCTCGGGCCGGGGCGTGTCGACTTTGACGCGCTCATGCCCATTTTGCTTCGTCTCGCCGTTGTCATCGTCACGGCGGCGCTGGCACAGTGGCTCATGAACCTCTGCATCAACCGTGTCGCCTTCCGCACCGTACGCGACATCCGCATCCGCGCGCTGGAGTCGCTGATCTCGGTTCCGCTCCGCCTGATCGATTCGCACAGCCAGGGCGACCTTTTGAGCCGCGTCGTCACCGATGTGGAGCAGATTTCCGACGGGCTGATTCTCGGCTTTACGCAGCTGTTCACCGGCGTCGTCACCATCCTCGGGACGCTCGGCTTCATGCTGTCCATCAGCCCGTTGATCGCGCTGATTGTCGTGATTGTCACACCGCTCTCCCTCTTTGTCGCCCGATTCGTTGCCAGCCGTACGCACGATATGTTTGCCCGGCAGTCGGAAACACGCGGTGAGCTGACAGCGCTGGTCGATGAAATGGTCGGCAACCAGAAGGTTGTCCGGACATTTGCCTATGAAGATCGCGCACAGACCCGGTTTGACGAGGTCAACGGCCGTCTCCGCACGGCCAGCATCCGCGCCATTTTCTTTTCGTCCCTGACCAACCCCTCCACGCGCTTCGTCAACAGCGTTGTCTATGCGTTTGTCGGCGTTTTCGGTGCGCTTTCGGCCATCTCCGGGACGATTTCCGTCGGGCAGCTCTCCTGCTTCCTGACCTATGCCAACCAGTACACCAAGCCCTTCAACGAAATTTCCGGCGTCATTACGGAGCTGCAAAACGCCATAGCCTGTGCGCGCCGCACCTTCGCCATTCTCGATGCGGAGCCGGAGACGCCCGACACCGGTCTGCCCGCTCTGACCGCCTCAGACGGAACCGTCCGCTTCGACCACGTCTTCTTCTCCTATGACCCCGAAAAGAAGCGCCTGATTGAGGATCTGAACCTCGACGTCCCCGCCGGTGCCAAAATTGCGATTGTCGGGCCGACCGGCTGTGGCAAAACGACGCTGATGAACCTGCTGATGCGTTTCTACGACGTCAACAGCGGCGAAATCCGGCTCAGCGGCCATCCGATTGACTCCATCACCCGTGCCAGCCTGCGCGCACAGTACGGCATGGTGCTGCAGGAGACCTGGCTGAAGGCCGGTACCGTCCGGGAAAACATCGCATACGGCAAGCCGGACGCCACGGAGGAGGAGATCATCGCCGCCGCAAAAGCGGCCTATGCAGACGGCTTCATCCGCCGTCTGCCGCAGGGCTATGATACGGTGCTCTCCGAGGACGGCGGCAGCCTGTCCGCCGGGCAGAAGCAGCTGCTCTGCATCGCCCGCGTGATGCTCTGCCTGCCACCGATTCTGATTCTGGACGAAGCGACCAGCTCCATCGACACGCGTACCGAGATGCACATCCAGCACGCGTTTGACCGGATGACCGCCGGGCGCACGAGCTTTGTCGTGGCGCACCGCCTTTCCACCATCCGCGAAGCCGATCGGATTCTCGCCATGAAGGATGGGCACATCGTCGAACAGGGGCGGCATGAAGAGCTGCTGGCCAAGGGCGGCTTCTATGCCGACCTCTATAACAGCCAGTTCGCATAAATCCATAAAACGATGAAAAAAGGGAGCGACGTTTTGTCGCTCCCTTTTGATGATTCATATAAATTTACCGAAGCTCGGTTCCCCGCCGGGCGGCTACGGTCAGCCTTTTGTCGGTTCGGTTGGATCGGCGCGCAGCTCTGCCGTTGGCGATTTCAGCTTTGGCCAGATCGTCAGCATGAAGGTAGTGAAGCAGGCGGTGGAGCCGATGAAGTCCGAAATGGGTTCGGCCAGAAACACGCCGTCGGTGCCCAGGCCGAGTCGCGGCAGCAGCAGAACGAGCGGCACGACGATGATGCCCTTCCGCAGCAGGGAGAAAAACACCGCCTGTTTCGATTGATTCAGCGCGACAAAGCCGGACTGTCCGGCCATTTGCAGACTCAGCACCCAGTATGCGGAGAAATAAATCCGCACCGCCGGAATGCCCACCTGCAGCAGCTCTGCCTCATCATTGAAAATCTGGATGGCCAGCGCAGGCAGCAATTCGATCAGTCCCCACGCGCAGACGCTGTACACGATGCAGCCGATGGCCATCACGCGGAAGCCGCGCCGGACGCGTTCCATCTGTCCAGCGCCGTAATTGAAGCTGATGAACGGCTCCGACCCGCTGGACAGGCCACTGATCGGCATCATCAGCACCTCCCGCACGGAATTGACGACGGTCATCACGCCGACGTACAAATCCCCGCCAAAGAGCTGCAGCGTCGCATTGCAGCTGATCTGCACGGCTGAATTCGTCAGCTTCATGCAGAAGCCCGTCAGCCCCAGCATCAGGATGCGCCGGACAATGTCCCATTGCAGCCGCATATTCCGCAGGCGCAGGCGCAGAATCGTCCGACGCCCCGTCAGGAACAGCATCACCCAGACCGCCGACGCCGCTTGAGAGATCACCGTGGCTATGGCCGCGCCGCGCACGCCCCAATCGAACACGAAAATGAAGAGCGCATCGAGCCCAATGTTCATGACTGCGCCAATCAGCACGCTGAGCATCCCGGTGGTCGCGAAGCCCTGTGCGTTGATGAAGGCGTTCATCCCCAGCCCCAGCATCACAAACAGACTGCCGAGCAGGTAGATGGTGATGTATTCGTTCGCATACGGGTACGTCACATCGCTTGCGCCGAACAGGTAAAGCACAGGGCGCTTGAACAGCAGCCCCGCCACGGTCACCAGAATGCCGGACAGAATCAGCAGCGTCAGCGAATTTCCCATGATGCGTTCGGCGCGGTCATGGTCGCCCGCACCGCGGGATATGGAGAAGAGCGGCGCACCGCCCTGTCCGCACAGCGCCGTGAAGGCCGAAACGATCATCAGAATCGGGAAGGTCACGCCGACGCCCGTCAGCGCATCGCGCCCGATTCCCTCCATCCGGCCGATGAAAATGCGGTCAACGATATTATACAGCGCATTGATCACCTGTGCGCCGATCATCGGCAGCGCCAGGCGAAAGATGGTTCCGACAACGCTGCCGGTGGAAAAGTCATTGCGAGCCGATTTGGCCGCATCGTCCTCGATCATTTTGCGCCGCCTGTCGATTCATCGAACAGAATCAGCGCGACCAGCTCCAGCGGTTCCTCCCCGACGCAGGCAATTCCGTGGCCGGTGCCGCTCCCGGTCACAAGCACGTCCCCCGCCGATACCGAAACGTCTGTCCCGTTGTCGTTGAACCGGCCGGAGCCGCTGAGTACTGCGAAAATCTCCGATTCGCCGTGGTGCTCATGATATCCGATCGAGCAGCCCGGTTTCACCGTGATGCGCGAAAAGAGCCGGCCCTTGCCGTGCATCTCGTCCGCATTCAGAAAGTGCTGCAAAATGATCGTGCCGTCTCCGCCGCGCATCTGCACATTTTCCTGCACCCGCAGAGATTCCCCTTTTTTTACCATATCGAAAGCCTCTTTTCTGTCAAAAATCATCCGTTGGGCGATGCTGCACCGCCCTGTGTATAGGATACCATATTCTCGCCGGAAGTGCAAGCGTTTCTTTTCAGCGCGGAAACAGATTCTTTCCGCGCTGCCGTTTTCTGTTTCCATTTTGTTACCTACGCCAGAAAAAAATGTGAGAATCGGATAAAAG
>CAYUXI010000029.1:0-19354 GCA_964448855.1 uncultured Oscillospiraceae bacterium
CCAGCTCCCTTTACACAAGGGAGCCTTTGGATGCTGTCCGATGTTCGCCGCTACGAATGACACAGCAAGCTTTGTTGTTTTTTTTGGGGGGGAGGGAAGGTTGGGCGGTGTATCCGTAGCAGCTACCTTCTCTTCGCGCCTTGGCTCCCCCTCTGGGGGAGCTGCCACCGTAGGTGACTGAGAGGGCAGCTGACGGCATTGTTTTCTCCTTCATCCACCATCGTTCGGAGGCCGCATAAGGCGTTTCAAAAAACCGATATTTGCAAAAAAGACGGTATATTCGTATGCGTGTTTGCAACGAAATACCGTCTTTTTTGATGAAAAACTGGCCATCCAGTCTTTGGATGGTTTGAAAATTGGTACGGGTAATGGGGGTCGAACCCACACGAATTTCTTCACAGGAACCTAAATCCTGCGCGTCTGCCAATTTCGCCATACCCGCATAGGAGTGTTCGACACAAGGTCGAGGTTTGATCGTCGATCGAGAAGTCTCGGCGCGAAGTCCGTTTGATCGACTTGTTCCGCACTGAGCGTGGGGCAAGAACGCCACGAAGCGTCGATGCAAATATCTCGCCTTCAAGCGGTCGTATCGACCCGCTGACAGTGAAGTCATCGAACCCCGCCGCAGTCGGCTGGACTGCGGCGGGGGCTCGGTTTGGTTAGTTTTTGGCTGCGATGGCGCTTTCGGCGGCTGCAGCGATATCAGCCGCAGTCATGTGGAATTTCTGTTCGAGATAATCCAGCTTACCGACTTCGCCGAAGTGACCGGCAACGCCGACACGGCGCATCACGGTCGGGCATTTTTCGCCCAGCAGCTCCGCAACGGCACCGCCCAGTGCGCCGACAACGGAATGGTTCTCCGCCGTGACGACGGCGCGGCATTTGGCCGCATATTGCAGGACAGTCGCTTCGTCCAGCGGTTTCAGTGTGTGAACATTGACGACCGCCGCGTTGATGCCTTTTTCCGCGAGCATTTCTGCCGCGACCAGCGAACGGATGACCATGATCCCGCTGCAGAAAATGACAACATCGCTGCCATCGCGCAGGACATCAGCCTGTCCCAGACGGAACTGATAATCCGGGCCGTACACCCGATCAGCCGCCGTCCGCAGAATGCGGATATACGTCGGTGCGTCGTTGTAGGCGATCTGCGGAATGGCCTGACGGAACTGTTCCGCATCGGTCGGCTCAAAAATGACCATATTGGCAATGGCGCGCATCAGTGCCATATCTTCCAGGCTCATGTGCGTACCGCCGTTCAGCTGTGCGCAGATGCCCGGATCCGTACCACCGATTTTGACCGGCAGACGGGTATAGGCGCAGGAAATCGTGACCTGATCGAGGCAGCGCCGCGTTGCAAACGGCGTGAAGCTGTTTGCAAACGGGATTTTGCCACAGGCGGCCAGACCGGCTGCGACGCCGATCATATTGGCTTCGGCGATGCCGACATCAAATGTCCGCTCCGGGAAAGCCTTCAGGAAGGATTTTGTGCCGTTGGCATTCATCAGGTCTGCCTCACAGACAACAATCCGGTCATCCTTTTCAGCCAGTGCAATCAGGCCCTCTGAATAGACCGCACGCAGCTCTTTTGCATCTTTTTCAATCTTCATTTCCGGATTCCTCTCCTTATCGCTTCAGCGCCGCCAATGCGCTCTCCAGCTGTTCAGCGGACACGGCCGTGCTGTGCGACGCAACGGTGTTTTCACAGAAATTGGCACCCTTGCCCTTGATCGTCTTCATGACAATCATGGTCGGGCGTTCGGTTTCAGCTTTGGACAGCTCGATCGCCGCATCCAGCGAGGCGACATCGTGGCCACAGCATTCAATGACGTTCCACTTGAAGGCGCGCCATTTGTCCGCAATCGGTTCAATGGAGTTGATGTCATTGGTGTAGCCGTCAATCTGCATTCCGTTGTTGTCGCAGAATGCGGTGATGTTGGAGAGCTTCCGGTTGCCCGCCAGCATGG
The DNA here is from genome assembly GCA_964448855.1 of uncultured Oscillospiraceae bacterium. GTDB lineage: Bacteria > Bacillota > Clostridia > Oscillospirales > QAMX01 > QAMX01. The sequence continues at coordinate 1,968 of CAYUXI010000029.1, forward strand.
CGGCCTCCCAGATCTGCCCTTCCTGGCTTTCGCCGTCACCGATGATCGTATAGATGCGGTTGGTTTTCCGGTCGAGCTGGCAGGCCAGCGCCATGCCGACTGCGGCGGAAAAGCCCTGAGCCAGGGAACCGGCTGTCATATCGATGCCGATCGTTCTGCGCATATCGCAGTGGCTCGGCAGGTTGGTGCCCGGCTGGTTCAGCGTGAGGCATTCCTCTTCCGGGAAGTATCCGCGCAGCGCCAGCGCCGCATACAGGGCGGGGCCCGCATGACCCTTCGAAAGCACCAGACGATCCCGGTCGGCCCACTGCGGGTTGGCCGGATCGATGTTCATCTGTTTGAAGTACAGGACACTGAGTACGTCTGCAATCGACATGGCGCCGCCAACGTGGCCTTTGCCGATCTTCTGAAACATTTTCAGTGCCAGCGCACGAATATCATCCGCCCGATTCTGGAGCAGGACTGCTTCGTTGTGATCCATTTGTGTCATTCCTTTTTCTGTTTTGGATTTGAGGGGAATTTACTTGATCTTGGAGAGGCCGGATTCAATCCGCGTTAGCGGGTAGGTCTTTTCCAGCTCTTCCGTATACGCTTCGTACCGCTCGTCGCGGATGGTGGAATCGACGAGGACGTCACGGTATGCTCTGCCTTCGCCGGCGTAGTACATGATGTGGTAGCCGGAATCGTCGGTGAAAACAATGCCCGTATCGCCCGGCTTGCGCGCTTCATCGTAGAGCCATGCGTCGAATTCCTCGACCATTTCGCCGCGGCCGACATTTTCATACAGGCCGCCCTCATTGACCGAACCGGTATCCGCCGAATTGGCCTTGGCCAGCTCGCCAAAGGCTTCCGCCGTCTTGTCGCCGGTTTCCCACTGCGCCAGCAGCTCTTCCGCCTTGGCCTTGACTTCATCGCTTTCCTCATCGGAGGTCAGCAGAATGCGGCGCACGTTGCGCGTCAGGTATTCATGCGTATCGCGTTCGACAAAGTAATAGGCTGTCAGCTTGGCAGAATTTTCCAGAATGGTCGTGTCGCCGGCCTTTCTCTCTGCCGCAAACATCCACTTTTGCAGGTCTTCGCTCATGGAGGAGTAGGAGACGTCCTCCGTCAGCGTTTCTTCCGGCGTCACGCCCGGAACTTCCTTGCCTTCACTGTCGGTGGAGCGTGTCATTTCTTCTGCCAGGTCGGTGAAATCCTTTTCGGACGTCACTTCATCAACGCGCTTTTTCAGCTCGGCGAGCTTTTCAGCGATGATGGCTTCGTCCTCGGCCTTGGTTGCATCGTCCGATACGACCTTGCCGTTTTCATCTGTATGCTCCGGCAGCTCGACCTCGAGCACAAAGCTCCGGTATGTCACGCCGTCGAAATCGTCGGTATGTTCGCCGTAGTAGCTGTCGATATCGTCCTGCGACACTTCGATGTTGTCGCGCACATACTGGCCGTAATAGGAGGCATACGCTTCCCGTTCGGCCATTTCACGGAATTTTTCCAGCGTGACGCCGGTGCCGTAATTGGCGGTCAGGAGATAGGCAACCGTCACGTTGTTGTTGGAAGCAGACGTTTCGAGCGCTTTCACAGTTTCATCGATCGAGGTATAGGCCTCCTCCGGCATTTCATAGCCAGCGGCCTTACCAGCCGTTTCCAGAACGATGTAGTTATACAGCGTTTCAACGGCCTGATCGACCAGATAATCGCCCCAGCTCAGCCCCGTCTCCTGATCATAGGTCTGATCGAACAGAGACTTGGAGAAGTCGGCGTCATACAGCTTGAAGCCGTAGGAAGCATAAATCTGGTCGTTGTAGCTTGCGTATTGGTTCTTGAAGACATTATAATAGAAACTTACATCCAGCGCCTTGTAATCGACGTCGTTGACCGTGATGGCATCGGATTTTTTCAGCGCGGTGCCGTTCTTGCGGCGGGTGTTGGCGACGATGCCCGCTGCCAATGCGACAACCAGGATGATGCAGATTCCACCAATCAGAATCTGCTTCAGTCTCGGGCTCATGCCTTTTTTGCCGGACTGAGTGGCGGCCATATCCGCCTGACGGGTTTTTCTTTCTTCGCGAATTCTGTCAGCTTTTCCCACTTTGTTAACCTCCGAATGTCCCCGCGCCGCGGCAGCCCCGACGGCACGAACATCGAACCGGCGGATGGGTAGCGCAGCTGCCTGTCCAACGGTTCAGGCGCGGCTGTATTCCCGGCGCTGTCCGTCTACGGACAAACGCCTCTCTATATTTTACACCATTTTCCGCAAATAGTAAAGCGCTTTTTGACCTGTCGGAAAGTTTTTACATTTTCATTCGGCTGTTTCACCCCCAAAACAGGCGCACAGTCACCGCAGCCGCGAGAAATGCCGTGCATTCCGCCGCAAAGGCTGCCGGAATCGCGTAGCGCGTCCGGCGAATCCCGACCGCACCGAAGTAGACGCCCGCCGTATACAGTGCGGTTTCGCTGGACGCGAGCATCACCGCCGCCATGCGTCCGGCGAGGCTGTCGGCGCCTGTTGTCTGCATGATATCCGTAGCCGCCGCCAGTGCGCCGCTGCCGGAGAACGGGCGAATCAGAATCAGCTGAATCAGCTCGGCCGGGATGCCGCATCGCTCCGCCACCGGGCGCAGCAGCGATGCGAGCAGATCAAACGCACCGGACGCTCGCAGCATCTGCACGGCGCAGAGCAGCGCGACCAGCGTTGGCACCAGACCGGCAACGGTTTTCAGCCCGGCGGCCGCGCCGCGTGTCAGCGTTCCGAAGACGTCCTGCTTGCGGTACAGCGCAGCCATACCGATCAGCGCGAGCAGCAGTGGGAGCGTCAATGCGCTCAGACGTGTGAGGAGCATGGTTTCACCCGCTTGCCGACATGGCCGCAGAGCCATGCGGTGCCCAGTCCGACCACAAGCGCCGCCAGTGAGGACAGCCAGACCGCCGGGAGGATATCAAACGGCGATGCTGCGCCGAGCCCGGCGCGGACGGCTGCAATCGTGGATGGAATCAGCTGGAGCGACGCCGTATTCAGCACCACCAGCCGACACAGCTCATCCGAAGCCGCGCCGCCTCCATTCGGTCGGTGCAGCGCTCTGGCCGCTGCGATGCCGAGCGGTGTTGCGGCATTGCCGAGCCCCAACAGGTTGGCGCTGACATTTGCACTGATTGCTTCGAGCGTATCCGGTTCCTTCGCGCCCTGCGGAAACAGTCGGCGCAGAAGCGGGCGCAGGCAGCGGCTCAGCCGTGCGGCGATTCCGGCGCTCTGCAACAGCTCCATCACGCCCGACCAGAGGCAAATCGGCCCGGCAATGGCCAGGCACAGCGTGATCGCCTCCGATGCGCCCGTCAGTGCGGCAGCGCCCACCGCCTCCAGCCGACCGGTACACAGCCCGGTGACCAGTGAAACGCAGACCATGATCACCCAAATCACAGACAACACAAGGCATCCCTCCTCCCGCTATCTCTATGCGCACGGTAGGCCGTTTCATGCCTGATCGATTGACTCGCAACACGCTTTGCACGCAAAACGGCCGCAAAAAACGGGCGGAGTTCAAAACTCCGCCCGTTTGGAAAGGCTGACTCAGAGGACGCGGCGTGCGCCCTTATAGCGCTTGTAATAGTACGTGCCCGGCTCGATGGAAACAATTTTCACATAGGAGCGGGAGTTCGGCGCATGAATCATCTGGCCGTTGCCGATGTAGATGCCGACATGGGTGATGTTGCCGCGGCCGACGGTGTCGAAGAAGACCAGATCACCCGGCTGCAGGTTGGCATACTGCACGCTGACGCCGTCCAGATAGAGCTGCGTCCGGCATTTGAAGGTATAGCCGTTGTACTTTTTATAGACGTAGGTCACAAGACCCGAGCAGTCAAAGCCGACGGACGGCGACGATGCACCGTACACGTAGCGGTAGCCCAGATACTGCTTTGCAATTGCGACGACCTGTTCGCCGCCGACCGGTGCAGCTGCTTCGCCCAGCGCGACATAATCGGCGCTCATATAGCCGCTGACGCCGTTTCTGGAAACGTGATACCAGCCGTCCTCCAGACCCGAAACGCGAACCTCTGCGCCCTTGCTCAGGCCGCCCACGATTTTGCCGTTGCTGCCAGCAGTATCGCGGATGTAGACGTAGGAGCCGGTGACAGAGCCGACGACATCCGTCGAATCTTCCTCAATTTCCAGATATTCCGCAGACATATACCCGGTTTTGCCGTTGGTGCTCACGCGGTACCAGCCATCATCCTCCGAGCCGATCACGCCGACGGTTGCGCCTTTTTTGACACTGGCCAGCACGGCTGCGTCCAGATCGGAATCCTCACGCAGATTGACCGCAGAGCCCGTCACGGTGGCCGACTGGATTTCGTCTGCATAGGCGGTGACGCCGATCAGAACCATCAGCATCATCAACAGACTACACGTTACAAACAGTTTCATGCACTTCTGCATGAAGAATCACCTCGATTTTCTGGTTTTCCGAACCGTCAGGCAATGCGCCGTGCGCAGACGAATGTCCGGGCGTAATAGGAGCCGGATGCCATGGACTCGATTCGAACCTTTGTCCCCGGTTTTGGGGCGTGAATAAACTGACCGTTGCCGACGTAGATGCCGACGTGGGTAATATTGCCTCGTCCGGCCGTGTCAAAGAAGACGAGATCGCCGGCTGTCAGGTTGGCGTAGGAAATGCTGGTGCCGTTCAGGTAGAGACGCGTTCTCATTTTGAACTTGTACCCGGCCCATTCATTGTAAACGTAGGTGACGAGGCCGGAGCAGTCAAAGCCCTTCGGTGTGGAGCCGCCCCAGACGTACGGCGTGCCGATGTATTTCTTCGCGATGTTGACGATCTTCTGCCCCTCGGTCACGGTGGTGCGCGTCACGCGGGTGGTGGTGGCCACCTTGATGGGCTCCACATAGTCCGGATGCATATAGCCGTCAAAGCTGCCGTATTTCACGTGATACCAGCCGTCCTTGATGCCCTTGATCTGGACGTTCAGACCCTCACTCAGCGTTGCGCGGGCAAGAGAGGTGGAGGAGGGCTCCGCACGGAGGTAGACAAACGATCCGGTGACAACGCCGGAGCCGTAGGTGCCCTCATCGTCACAGACCGGCTCGACGTAGTCCGCCATCATGTAGCCGACCGTGCCGTTGTAGCCGACCTTGAACCAGTTGTTGGTCTGGTCGAGAATAATGACCTTTTCGCCCTTGGCGACGCTCATCAGCCATTTGCCGCTGGCGGAAGGTGTCTCCCGGATATTGACCACGCTGCCGGTCACGTTGCCGGAGCGGGCTTCCGTTGCGTATGCTCCCGTCATCAGGACGAAAGCCGCAACCATCATCACTGCTGCTGTCAGCAGAATCTTCAGCTTGTTTTTCATATGTGTTCCTCCGCAGGAGTTTCAGCTCTGTGGGCCGGCTTGGATTACAATTCGGTTACAGCCAGCATCAGTAGTATACCACTCTGTTACCGGTTTGTCAATGTGTTTTCTGAAAAAAATGGGGCGTCCAGCGAAATTTTGGCCATCCTGCCCGATATGCACACTTCAGATCTACATTCTCTTGTTGATTTTTACCCATTCTTTTGGAGGGTTTTCCCGCATATCCCGGAAAACCGCATGGTTACAAACGGTTACAATTGGTTACAGCGCGGGCATTGACAAGCCCCTCTGCATATGATATACTACATAAAAGACAGGGGGCATCGCCTGGATGCTTCCCCTCTCAACTGACAAAGGAGTGCGCTGATATGCAATTAAAAATGTGGCGTCCGGCGGACGTCCCGGTTCCTTCCATCCCTGTGCCGGACGGATTTACCATGCGAACCATGCGCGACGGCGAGGCTTCCGCATGGGCGGCCTGCTGTCTGGGAGAATTTGGCATTGAAGAGGCCTGTGAGGAAGCATTTGCCAAAAAGGGGATGCTGCTCATCCCGCAGGATCGCATCTTTTTCATCTGTGAAAACGACGTCCCCGTCGCCACCGCCACGGCGCGTGTGCATGAAGGTGAGCCGTTCCTACATTATATATCCGTTCGTCCGGATCGCCGTGGCCATCGGCTGGCCAAGCCGCTGATTGCGAAGGTTCTCCAGACGCACGCATCGGACGGGCTGTCCGGCTGTTATCTGACGACGGACGATTTCCGCGTCCCCGCGCTGCACACCTACCTGTCCATGGGCTACCTGCCGGTGCTCTGGACGGATGATGCCCGCGCCCGCTGGGAGCGCATCCTGTCCGTCCTCGGTATGGACAGCGTGAAGGCCTATCAGCTCTCGATGAAGCCCGCGCCGGACGTGACCGCCAAGGCCTGACGCATCGGGCGGTGTCGTTGCCCGAAACCGCCATCTCTTCCATATAATATAATAGGAAAAGACCTGACGCCCGTGCTTGAACTGCACGAGGTGTCAGGTCTTTTTGGTGATCGGTTTTCAAAGCTGCGCCGGGCAAGCTGATCAGCGGAGCAGCAGCAGCGCAGCCGCGACAGCAACCGCCACACCCGCCGCAGTCAGCGCGGCAATGCGGAGGAGCCGGGCTTTTTTCTCTTCCGTTTCGTCCGCATCCCAGAAATAGCGCAGCCGCGACAGCCAGCCGTTTCCCATCAGGTCTTCATAGGTGAGGACGTCCGTCTGGTAGGTGTTCGGTTGCTGCTCCTGCAGCCGGAAGACGCGGACAGCGCGCATATGCTCGCTGTAGCAGCGAAAGCTGGCACAGGGCGTCTGCACGAGGTCGATGCCCTGCAGGTGGCCGACGAAGCAGTTGCGGTGATCGTGGCCGGTGGCGACGGCCATCACGCCGCCCTGCCGGACAAACGCCTGAAATTCCCCAAAGTTCTCCACACAGGCGTGGACATCCATCTTCAGGCGGCCGGAAGCCAGCTCCCGGTTCAGGCGCAGCAGGCGACCCTGCATGGGGACGGCCTCCGGGTCGTCCGCAGTGGTTTCTTCGAGCAGCTCCATGGTTTCCGGCAGTGGGATGTGCTGAAAGACAAGGCTCGGCACCGGGCTGCCGCCGTTTTCTGCACGCAGCCGTTCCGACGTCTCCTCGAACCAGCGGACGGATTCCGCCGAGACATACGCATAGGACGGCGTCCCCGCGTCATCGCACCCGGCGGAATTGAAGAGCCAGAGGCAGGATACCGTCCGGCTCCCGTCCGACGATTGAATCGGCAGCAGGCAGGTGTCGGGTGGTAGCGCCGGATTGTCCGCATTCCACCCGGCCAGGCAGGGCGATTCCGCATAGATTTCGGCGATTTCGCGGGCAGACAGGCAGTTCATGTCGTCGTGGTTGCCCAGCACATAGGCAAACGGGATGGCGCGCCGCTCGATCGGGCGCAGCAGATGGCGAATCGCACGCCGCAGTCGGCGGTGAATCGCCTTGTGCGACACCGCCGACTGCCAATGGCCGAAGCGGGCGTCACCGAGATGGTTGCCGAGGACATTGTCCCCGGTGAAGACGATCAGGTCGGGCTGCACGCGGTCATATGCGCGATTCAGCATCCGGAACATCGTCCGGCGAACAAAATGCAGATCCTGCGGATCGCTGACCTGGAGGATGGTAAACTGCCCGTCCGGCCGGTATTTCAGAGGGATTGCCATACGTTTCAGACCTCCATGCATTCGCCCGTCGCGAAGAAATAGACGGTGCGCGATCGGATGGGACGCCCTGTGATTTCCGCCAGTGCATCCGCATAAATGGCCAGCTGCGGCGCATACGCTGCGGCTCGTCCGGGTGAGGCGGCCGGTGTGACGGCGTCCGTTTTGAAATCGAGGATGGAGAGCGCACCGTCCTCCTGTTCGAAATACAGGTCAATGACGCCCTGCAGGAGCATGGATTCGCCGACGCCGGATGTCGGGAAGTACCGTGCGGCATCCGTGAGGATGGAAAACTTGAATTCGCGCCGAATCCGCTCCGGCGGAAGCGCTGTCAGCTGTTGGCCGAGCGGCGACTGGTAGAAGCGGAGCAGGTCGGCGCATCGAATCGCCTGCGCCTGTGCCGAGGTGAGCTGGCCGCGGCGGCGCAGCGCGTCGATGCCTTCCGCAATCTCGTCCTCCGACGCATAGGCGCGCATCGGCAGCAGCTGCATGGCCAGGTGCGTGGCGGTTCCCCGCTCCGCCGGGCGCAGCGTCCGGTTCGGCGTACAGAAGCGCGGGACGGTATGGGACGTGTGGGAGGCGGCAGTCGGCTCCGGAATCGTCAGCTGTGCCGATTCGGGTGGCTCCGTCATCAGCCGCTTATAAATGGTCGCGGTCAGCTTGGCGGGCAGTGTGCAGGCGGCCTCCTGCGGATATCGGAACGCCAGCCGGTCGCGGATATCGTCGCAGAGCGCTGCATCCGCCGTCGGTGCGTCCGGCGCAGCCGTTTCCGCCGTGCAGAGCGTCATCGGCGGCTCTGTGCGGTCGATCTGAATCAGCGACCCGCCGACCGGGATGGCGACCGCCGCGACCCATTCCGCCAGCGAGCTGTGATTCCGGCAATAGGCCGCCGGGACGGGCGGGAGCCCCTCCTCTGCACGGCGCAGGCTCTTCTGGTTCTTTCTGAGCCGCGAAACGAGAATCAGCTTTTCCCGCGCCCGCGTCATGGCGACATACAGCAGGCGCAGCTCCTCCGAGAGCTGTTCGGACAGCTTCGCATCAAAAATAGCCTCCCGGCGCAGCGTGGTCAGCGCCACGCCGTCCCTGCTGCTGCAATCGATTAGACCAAGACCCAGCGTCGGGTGCAGCACGACGTCTTCCTTCCGATCTTTTCGGATGGGGCTGGACAGCCCCGCCAGAAAGACGATCGGGAATTCCAGACCCTTGGACGCATGGATGGTCATCACGCGGACGCCGTCGCTCTGCTTGGCGGCTGACTGCTGGCGCATCGGCTGCTGACGCATTTCCAGCTTGCGCAGGTACCGCACGAAATCGCCAAAGCTGCCGATGGCCTCATAGCTCTGTGCCATGCCGAGCAGCCGACGGATATTGGCAGCGCGCAGGTCGCCCCCCTCCATCGCCGAAAAGACGGCGACAGCCGACGTCGTCTCGATCAGGTAGGCGGCGGCATCCCCGGCAGACAGTCCGGCGATGGCGGTGCGCATGGTTTTCAGCTGTGTGAGGAAGTCAGCGGCGCGTGCAGCCATCGGTGTATCGCCCTCCGCACAGATGCGCAGCGATTCGAAAAACGAGCCGCTTCGCCGGTTGGCCGCACGAATCTGCGCCAGCTCATCGAATGAGAAGCCGATCAGCGGGGACGCCATGCAGCTGGGGAGGTCGAGGCCGCCCGTCGGATTGTCCACGGTTCGGAACAGCGCCGTCAGCGCGGTGATTTCCGTGGTGTCGAAGAATGACTCCGAGGCCAGCGGCTCCGTGGACAGGCCATACGCCTGAAGCGCCTGCTGATAAACCATGGCGCGGTTTTTCGTTGACCGGAGCAGGATGGCGAAGTCGCCGCAGCGACAGGGGCGCGTCTCGGTTCCGTTGCCGGTTCCGACCGGGAAGCCCTCATCGATCATGGTGCGAATCCGCTCGGCAACGAATGCGGCTTCCCGCGTCAGCGCATCGGCCACCGCATCGTCCTCCTCCGATGCTTCCTCGGACGGTTCTTCCGGTGCTTCCCCGGACGGCTCCGTGAGTGACAGAATGGCCAGCTCGGTGCGGTAGCGCTCGTCCGGCAGATTGTGTCTGCCGCAGTTCAGCTGTTCCTCCTCCGTGTAGTCCATTTCGCCGAGCCGCTCACTCATCAGGTGCGAAAAGATCAGGTTGGTGGCGTCAAGGACTTCGCTGCGGGAGCGATAGTTTTCGGATAAAAAGATGGACTGCTGGTCGCCGTCCCGGTCGGCTTGCTGTCTGCGGCGGAGGAAAATGGTGGGGTCTGCGCCACGGAAGCGGTAGATGGACTGCTTGACGTCTCCGACCACAAAGAGCCGGCAATGCGTGGACAGCATCCGGAAGATCAAATCCTGCAGGCCGTTGGTGTCCTGATACTCGTCCACCATGATTTCCGCCAGCTCCGCGCTCTTTTCCTCGGCAAAGCGCGTCGGCCGGAAGGTGCCGCTCTCGTCCTTTTCCGCCAGCAGGCGGACGGCCAGATGCTCCAGATCGGAGAAGTCCAGCAGATTGGCCTCCCGCTTACGCGCTTCAAAGAGCGTCCCCAGCCGTTCCAGCAGCCGGAAAAATGCGCGCTGAACCGGTGCGGATGCGTTGAGCTCGGCCAGAATCTGATCACCCGGCACGGGCAGGATATCTTTGCGCATCACCCTTCGCCAGTCATATGCGTCTGCGCGGGCAGCGGTCAGCGACGTCAACACATCCTCCGGCAGGTTTTTGCTGGAACGGATGGAGATTTTCCGCGCTCCGTCATCAAAAATTTGAAGCGCACGGCGACAGTCCTCCCAGCTTTCCCGAACCGCCGCATCGTGAATGGCTTCGATTTTCGTCAGCTCTGCCCCGACGGTTTGCTCCGCATTGCGGCGCTTATCCGTATCGGGCGCATAGCACAGCGCCGCCAGCCCCTGACGGTATTCGGCGATCAGCGCCTCCGTCTGCAGGGCGATCTCGGACAGGTGGACGCGTCCCCACGGCGTCTGCCCCGGATCCGTCACACCGGCAATCTCATTTTCGGCCAGCCGCGATGCGATATAGCCGTCGCGGTCTGCTTCGGATTCCAGCCACTTCCACGCGTTTTGCAGCAGCTTTTGCAGCTCCCGGTCGCTTGCGCCGCGCGTGACGGCGTCCAGCAGCGCAGCAAAGTCCGCGTCGTTTTGGGCGTGTGCCTCCTCCATCAGCTGCTCAGATGCTTCCTCCAGCAGGAGCGCCGTCTCCTCCTCATCGGCCAGACGAAAATCCGGCCGCAGGTGGAGCAGGTGGAAGTTCTCACGCACCAGCGACAAACAGAAGGAATGGATGGTCGTGATTTTTGCGGTGTGAATCAAATTCATCTGTCGGCGCAGATGGCGGTTGTCCGGATCCTCCGCCAGCGCACTGGTGATGCGCGCCAGAATCCGCGACCGCATTTCGGCGGCAGCGGCGTTGGTAAAGGTGACGATCAGGAACCGGGAAATGTCGCACGGGTCTGTTTCATCGGTGATGCGGCAAAAGACGCGCTCCACGAGCACGGCGGTCTTGCCGGAGCCAGCGGCGGCGGATACGAGCAGTCGGCGCTTTTTGCTGCCGATGGCCTGTCTCTGTCGATCGTTCCAATTCATGATCACACCTCCATTTCTTCCGATTCATGGCGATTGTAGAATGTATCGCTGTTTGCAGAGAGCGTCTCGCGCCAGAAATCCCGGCCATTGGTCGGGTCAAACCGGCACAGCCTGCGGAAATTGCAGAACCGACAGGCCTCCTCAGTCGGATTGCAATCGATGCTGCCCGATTGAATTTCATGCTTTGTTTCGCGCAGCAGGCGGGCGATATGCCCCTTCAAAATGCCAAACTGCTTCATACTGACGAGCGGTGGGCGCTTGCCACGCTTCACCGCGCCGCCGTCGATGGAGACTGGGAGGAACCGTTCATGCTCGCCGGGTGCCACGGCCTCCATCGCCAGAATCACGCCGTCATCGTCGAGGAGAATCCCGTTGCTGCGCCGCGCTTTGCGCGCCTCGTCTGCCATCGCTTCCGGCGAAAGCCCCGGATGCAGTGGTGTCGAACGACCGCCGATCGGCTTGTACAGCACACCGGCCGGGCGCATGGCGCTGTCCTTTGCGGCCACTGCAAACAGGTACAGCAGCAGCTGAATGCCGACGCCATTTTCGATCTCCGAATAGGAAAAATTCTTCGTCCCCGATTTGTAATCGACGACGCGGACGTAGCGCACCCCGTCCACCTCCCACAAATCGATGCGATCGACCCGGCCGGAAATGAGCACCATTTCTCCGCCTGTATCCCAGCGCATCGGCTGATCGTTGGCCTCCAGCGGGACTTCAAAGCCGACCGGCAGGAATTTGCTGACCGAGAATTCGTCCACCAGCCCGTGCAGAACGTTCATCGCCGTGCGGGTCAGGCGTTCCAGCGTATACCGCAGGCGCGGCGACAAGGTAGCCGCACCGCCGAGGCAGGTTTCGATGTATTCGTCAATGTGGCGTCTGGCAGATTCCTCCAGCCGCGCCAACAGCTCCGCACGGTCTCCGGCGAAGCCGCCGGATGCGACGATGTCGCCGGACGTTTTTTCCAGCACATAGTGGAGGAAGTTGCCGGTTTCCAGCGCATCAAACGATGCGGGCAGATCGGGCTGGAGCTTCAGCCCGTATTGTGCAAAATAGGAAAACCGGCAGCCCTGAAAGCGCTCCACGCGGTAGGCCGTCAGAACCGGCTCCGTGCCATACAGCAGTCGGGTCGTTTCCGGTGAGCGCAGCTGGCCGCGTTCGGCATAGGCCGCCAGAACCGCCCGCTGCAGGACATCGCGGCCTCCGATGTCCTGTAATGCGTCGCGTGCGGAGACGGAGAGGGCATTCGCACCGTGCGGGCGCAGCGAGGCGGCTGCCAGCTCCTCGCAGGGGATCTGCGCAAACGTCCGGAACAGAGCGCCGTCGCCAGCCTCGGACGCAATCGGCAGCTGTGGCAGCAGCGTCCGAATGCGGGTAACTAAATAGGAAGGCTGTGATGGCTTTGCCCAGGACAGCCAGAGAAATTCACTCGGTGCGGCCAGCGTCTGGTAGGCAATCAGCTGCTCCCAGACCACGCGTTCCTCGTTGGCGGGTGCCAGCCGGATGCCGTAATCGTCGGCCAGGCGCCGACGATCGGCCTGCGTCAGGATGCCGTCCTCCGGCAGACTCGGCGGGAAAACGCCGTCGGCGGCACCCAGAACCAGCACCGCACGCGGACGGTCAGCGCGGCTGCGCAGTGCATCGCCCACGGTGATCGAATCGGCTGTTGTCGGCAGCCGACCGACCGAATACTGCGTGATCAGCAGGCGGAACAGCGCGGCAAACTGATCGTCCCGGAGCGGCGTTTCGTCGAGAATCATCACAATCTGGTCGAGGCAGGCGCAGAACGCATCCCACAGCGGCGCTTCGACCGCATCCGGCAAGCCGAGCGTCTCCGCGTAGGCGTACAGAGCGGCTGCGCGGGCGCGGGCGGTCTGGTTGCGCCCATCCTCGATGAGCCGGAGCAGCGGCTCCGCAATGCGCAGGCGCAGCGCATTGATCGCCGCCAGCGTTTCCCGATCGGTGTCGTCCATCGCCTGACCATAGCCCGACGGATTGGCGGTGAAGCCCGTTTCGGAGAGCCAGGCGGTTCCGTTGATGTTCCAAAAGACGGCATACTGCTCCAGACGGTCGGCTTCTTCGAGCGTGATACCGGCCAGTCCGGTTTTGATCAGGCGGAGCATCCGCGCCAGAGAGCAGCCGCTTGCGGCAATTTCCAGCGCCGTGACCAGCAGGCGGAACAGCGTCGTCTGTGAGACGTCCTGCGCGGCGTCCAGAAAAACGGTCAGCCCGTACTTCTGGAAGACGATCTGCGCCGTCCGGCCATAGGTGTTCAAGTCGCGTGTCACCACGGCAATCTCCCGCTGCCGCCAGCCGCGCATCAGGAGCGCCTTGATTTGCGCCGCTGCCGCTTCGCATTCGGTATAGACGGAATCCGCCTCATACAGACGGATGCTGCCGTCCGGCGCTGCGTCGCGCACGGCGGCTGCGTAATCGTAGAGGCTCTTTTCAACGGTAGCCAGATCGCCGTCCGGCCGGAGAAAGCGTCGGCTGGTGACGGCAGACAGGTCGGCCTCCCAGCGAATCCCTGCCTGTTCGCAGCGTCGGCAGATCGCGGCAATGGTCTGTCGGACGTGCGAAAACAGATCGGCACCGGCTTTGGTATCGTGGATGCTGTCGGTGCAGAGTGCGATTTCGACCTGTTCCGCTTCGGAAACAATCACCTCCAGAACGTCCAGCTCCGCTTCCGTGAAGCCGTTGAAGCCGTCCAGATAAACGGTTCGACCGCGAAAATATCCGCTCCCGCGCAGGACATCGGCCAGCGCCGTCATGCGGTCTGCCGGGTCGTGCAGCTCGGCTGTCATCAGCGCGTCATACGCGCCGGTGATGCAGACGATATCGTGCAGCTTATCCGACAGCGTTCCGCCGGCATCGACCGGCTGCATCAAAGCGGCGGGGTCGATACGGCAGGCTTTCAGCTCGTCCGACATGGCAATCAGCCGCATCAGAAACTCCGGCCGAAGACCGGTCTGACCGTATACGCGCAGAAGGCTCTGGACGTTCTGCACCGCAAGGTACATCGTCAGCAGCCGTCCGCCCGCATCCAGAAAGGCTCCGGCACAGCCGCCCAGCTCTTCGAAGACACGGGTGGCGAGGTTGCGGAAGGTCAGCACCTCTGCGGAAAGCGAAATGGCGTTCCCGCAGACGCGGCAGAGTGCGCGTTCGGCGTTCAGAGAAAACTGCTCGGGCACCAGAAAAATCTGACCGGTCACACCGGCCGCCGAGCGGGTGCGGACGTTTTCTAACAATCGCGTGGTTTTGCCGCTCCCGGCGCGGCCGAGAATCAGTCGAACCATGGTGAATCACCGCCTGTCATTGGTTGTTGGAATGATTGTATTATACGACACGGCACGAAAAAAGTCAAACCCAAGGCACGGTGATGTGCCAGATTTGCGACTTCTGCCGAATGAAAGCGCAGGGCGAAGTGTGGGGTGCGGGGGTGAGGAGAGGGTGGGAACGCGTGAGGGGTGATCGAGGTGGGAGTGACGCGGTGGGAGACTGCCCCATGCCCTACAAATATTCCAATGTTCTCGCTTTCCCTTCAGAGGCCGACTTCGGACAACCTACAAGGCTCCCTTGTTCCATTCGCAGCGCCGACTTCAGACAACCTCCAAAAACTCCCTTTGCGCCATTCGCAGCGGCTGACTTCGGGCAACAACCAAAGGCTCCCTTGTGTAAAGGGAGCCTCGCAGGTTACAATATGAAGTGCAACACCCTGAAAATAGGAAGAGACAATATGCAAACCTTGGTGTACAATGTAGTTACCGCACCAACAAATACACGAGGTGAGCATATTGTCCTACACATATTTTACCATAAAAGAGCGCAAATGTCTACAGCAATTGTTAGCTGATGGTTTGAATTTTCGAAAAAATGCAGATTGACTCGAAAGAAGCCCATCCACGATCAGTAGAGAAGTCAAACGAAACCGAACCAAGGTCAAACCCCAAAGCAAATCGAACAATCCATACTGGTACAACTACTGGCGTGCGCAGACTCTGTACACCCAACGCAGACGGGCTCAAAAACACTTTACACTGCACCCTGTCACGAAAGAATGGGGTTATATCATCGAAAATCTTCGTCGTAGCTGGCCACCGGAGACCAGCTCCGGGTCTTTGGCATACAAATACCCGGAGCGGAAAAGGCTCTCTGTCTCCACAATAAGGGTTTGATTTCCGGAAGATCACCGATGAGGACGTTCAGCTCGTTGAAGGCCTCATCAATCATCGCCCCAGAAAGTCTCTTGGCTGGCATACTCCCGCCGAAGTTTTCAGAAAAAGTGTTGCACTTGCTTGACAATCTGCCCCTTTGGCTGTCCCCCTTCCTAAGTCTGCCGCTATGAATAATACAAGGGAGCCTTTGGTTGCTACCTGAAGTTACCCCTACGAATGATACAAAGGAGTCTCATAGGATGCCCGACATTCGTCGCTGCTGGCGAAGGCGGGAACTTCTTTCCGACCAACTTGGTCGAAAGCCCAGCATCCAACATCACATCTATGCAATTTGCAAAAAAAATGAATTTGCCTCAAGACAAAAAGCAAGGTACTAACTTTTTACGGTTAGTGCCTTTTTGAAAGTTCTGCATTCAGAAAGCTTTCGGTAAGCCCGTGAGAAAGTGCGTTTGTCACATTCTCCACCGTAAACTGCGTTGCTTGCTCCTCGGAAAGAATGCCATCAAGCAATGACTTAACTCCCTCCACAACAGCTTATGTATTTTCCGGAGTCTGGAATGCACTTAGATACTCCTTCCGGATCGCTTTAACATCGATATGAAGAAAGGTATCAAAAGGATCATCATAATAATTCGCAAAAGAAAAATAGAGCTTGTTTGTTCTGAGCGCTTCCAAGCTTTTTGTGCTGACAGGTCGATAGCGAAAAAGCAACTTCGAATACTTAATTGATTTGGATAGTTGTTCTCGTTTTGCCACAATATTATTTCCGGGCAAAGAACATAATGTTTTCCAAAATTGCTCTCGATTATTGTGAGCTATTGATAACCATCCTCTCAAGTATTGAATTATGCGTGAAATAATTGTGTTTTTGATGTTCAAAACGTACCATTTTTGATAGCTACTTCAATTACTTTCTGCCATTCGTCAAATGAAACAAAATGAACGAACTTCTCTTTATCAAAGTCCGATGCTACCAAGAAACCGGCAAATCCTTTTTGATCTGCATAGCCTGCGACACCCCAAACATAGGAGTGCAATAGCCAGTTGCACACATCCTTTACTTTGAGTGAGATGGCTTGCCCTTTACCATAGCTTGACGCGCAGATTTTACCACGGAAAGCCCATCCGTCTTCGTCGGTGTATGGATATTTCGTAGCCGAGATTACGCCACTCATGATTTTGCATTCGGGAAGTATCAGGTTCTGCTCTTTAGCAACTTTATCTGCTTCAATTTCGTCATCAATGACTTTTCGTAGGACGGTGGCAGAGTATAACACAGCACGGTTCAGCTGATGCTTTCCATATTCGCTGTAACTTGGGGCCTTTTTCCAAAGAGATATTGCCCAAGACTGTTTTTTCAATTTCCACTTCCATCTGCCATCAGAAATCATTGCAGTACCTCATTTCAGCCGTTCACACAACGGGAGGATTTCTTCCAGTTTGGTGGCGATACGTTTTTGTTCATCATTAATCATTTGCTTCGCATTCTGATCGAAATGATAATGCGTAATCACAAACAGCGTGAACAAAGCTGTTCCAAAAGTTCGAATATCCCAATGTGCCATGTTCGTAAAAATAACGAAAATCCTCAAACAAATTTGAGATATTATTTAGGTTTTCAGTAAGGGTAGTTTCATTTTGCTGTGCTTCTTTACAAATCCGCTCGATTAAAACAGTTTTGTGCGGCTCTACGAGCTGATTGAAAAGAAACTGTAGTTGATGGCTACACTCATATTCCCCTTTTTCTTTGAATACAAGGTATTTCAGAGCAAGCTCTGCCGCCAAAGTACCATTTGCTACCAAAGGTGGCGTCAAAAACGGAATGCCTTTATGTCTTTCCTCGTATTCTGCTATATCCTGTTTGTGTTTTTCCACATTTCCATCTAATCTTGGATAGGCTTCGAATAGTTCTAATTTTTTGAATACATAATAGAAACTTCCTACGACTTAACCACATCTAAAAGCCTTTATTTACACGGTTTTCAAAGTAGTTAGAAGTGTAAAAAAGCCGAGAAATGTAGGTAATTCGTGCATTATTTATACACTACTTCTACACC
>CAYUXI010000030.1:0-18456 GCA_964448855.1 uncultured Oscillospiraceae bacterium
GAAATTTTTTCGATTTTTTCTCGACCGTCTTTCAGGTGCCTTTTCGCTCGCTTCGCGACCAACGTCTTTGCCGGTTTGAATCAACAGGACGCTGGGCTTTCAGGCTTCGCCTTCCAGCCCGGCCATCCAGCGATTACTTCATGCCGAAACGCTTCTTGAACTTATCGACACGACCGCCGGTATCAACCAGCTTCTGCTTACCGGTAAAGAACGGGTGACACTTCGAACAGATTTCAACGTGCATATCCTTTGCCGTAGAGCCGGTCTCGATCACTTCGCCACAGGCACAGTAGATCTTGGTCTGGCCATAATTGGGATGAATTCCCTGCTTCATTCAGTATTCACCTCATTCTTTCATCTCAGCGTTGGCGCCGTTTTGCGGCGCATGAGATATGATACCACACTTTCGCGGAAAATGCAAGCCTTTTTTCGATTTTTCCAAAAAAAATTTTTCTCACCCGTTTCCCAGCCCTGTTCTTTCCCTCTTTCTCTCGATCTCTTCCCCATTGTCTGGAGAAATATGGTATAATATATATTGTAAGTTTTCCTGCCGACATTCCGCAGAAGGAGGTTCATTTGCCATGCGCAGGCTGTTGCGGGCGATTTCCTATGCTCTGGTTTTGTTCTTTCTATTGATATCCTGGGTTTCCGGTGCGCTCTGCTGCGTTCTGGGGTGCGGCTATTTCTCTGCACAGCTGGACAACCGCACGGACGTCTCCAACTATACCCAGACCGCAATCTTCCGCCGGACGCTGCGGGAGACATTCGAGACGCTGTACGAGTCGGCGATCTCCGGAGAGGCTCCGACGAACCTCCCGGACGGCACGGCGTATTTCGTCTATTCCTTGCGCACGAACCGCGCCCTCTGCTCCGAACCGGGGATCGCCGACATCCCGTCGTTCGAGGCGTCGTTTTCCGATAACGAATCGCTCGCCTACTTCTGCCGCTACACCTCCGGCACCTACCGCGGTACGTCCTTCGCCACCGGCGAGGGCGTTCCCTTTGAATATTCGGCGTTCAACGCCGCCACCGAGCTGTTTGACGGCACTGCACATGACTTCGACGATGTCGCCATCCTCGTCGCCGTGCGGCAGCCGATCCGAATGACGTTGGACGGTTTCGGCGCATCGCTGCTGGAATGGTACCTCCTGCAGAACGGGCTGGCCACTTTGTTTGTGTCGATCGGCATCTTCCTGCTCTCGCTCTCCGTCGTTCTGGCCAACGGTTCCCGCCGTCGCCGCATCGAACGCCGCATCTCCGACCTCGTTTCCTGGCTCTATCTGGAGGTGCGCCTGGCGCTCCTGCTCGCCGTGTGCGTGATCTGTGTGCGCTGCTGGTCGTTCCCGCCGTCCTTCCTGACGACCGTATCGCTGACGTTCCTGCTGGTGCCCGCTCTGTATGTTTTGCGCTGCTCCGTCCGCTATCGCGGCAATGCGCCGTTTTTCGCGCACAGCGCCATCGCGCAGCTGATTCGCTTCATCCGCACGCAGCTCGACCTCGTTTTGCCAATCACCCATGTGCAGCGTGACCTGCGCTTGCAGGCGGTGCGGCTGCTGCTGTTCGGCCTCTGTCTGCCGATGCTGCTGTTTTTCCTCGCCGATCTGCTCATCGGCATCTCTGTCGTCCGGCTTCTGCTCCCGTTCTATCTTCTGTATTTTGCCGTCCTGCTCGGCCTGTTTTACCGCCGCTATGCATCGCTGGCCAACGGCATCTCGGAGCTCGAACGCCTCAGCGCCGTTCTGCCCCTCGGCGATCAGGTACCCGACCACTCGTTGCCGGAATCTGACCCGCTCTATCCGCTCGCCACGCATCTGACGCAGGTCGATCAGGCCGTTCAGGCGCGGGCGGAATGGATGCTCAGCCGTTCGCTCAAGAAATTCAGCCAGATTTCCGACTCGGTCAGCGCCATGAAGGAGCAGCTCCGTCTCCTCGAATCAGCCATGCCCGACGCTTCCGCCGCAGAGGCCAGTCTCTGCCTGCGCCGGTTGTCACAGCTCACCGATGAGATTCAGGACACCGTCCTGCAGGATATGCCCGCCACTGCGCCGGTCATGAAGCGCATGGATCTTCTCGCCGCGCTGGACGAGGTCTCCAATGCGCGGATGCCGGAAATCATCGCCGCGCAGATCACCTTTGAAAAGCATCTGCCGTCCGCGCCGGTGCTGATCACCGCCGACCCGCGCCACATCCACGCCGTCCTCGATATTCTGTACGGGAACCTCGCCATGTATGCGCTGGCCGGTTCGACCGCCGATCTCCGCATCTTCCGCGAAGCCGACTGCTGGCGGTTCGTCCTGGTCAACCGCTTCGCTTCCTCCGGCGATGCGGACAGCTCCGCCGCCAAATGCTCGACCGGCCTGACGCTCGCCCGCGAATATCTGGCGCTGAACGGCGGAAGCCTCGAATCCTCCACCAACGGCAACTGTTTCGGCGTTTCCTTCACGCTGCCCGCAGCGCGCTGAAAATCCGTGGAATTCCCCGGAAAAGGTGCGCCGGATATATTTACTTTTCCTCTCGAATAGTGTAAAATATAAGAAACTGGTTTGCCCTGCGAATGGGTTCGGCTGTCCGAACCGCCACCCGCCCGGCACACCGAGAAAGGTATGTTTTTCCGACATGATCGAATCCGTCACCCCATCTAATTTCGATGTTTACGACCAGTTCGTCGCCTCCCACCCCCGCGGCCATTTTATGCAGACGCGGATGTGGGGAACGCATAAATCCAGCTGGCAATGGGAAGGTCTCCTCTGCCGCAACGCTGAAGGCACTGTGATCGGCTCGATGGCGCTCATGCTGCGCCGTGTGCCCGGTCTGCCCTATTCGATGATGTACGGCTGCCGTGGCCCGGTCTGTGACGAGAACGATCTGGACACTGCACGGGAGCTGCTGACGGCTGCACAGGCGCTGGCCAAAAAGCGCCGCTGCTATATCTTCAAGGTCGATCCCGACATCCGCTCCGACCATACCGATTTTGCGTCGCTCCTTTCGGAGCTCGGCTTCACGCCGCCGCCCAACCATAAGAATTTTGAATCCATTCAGCCGCGCTACGTCTTCCGGCTCGACGTCGCCGGGCGCACTGAGGAGAATCTGCTCAATGCGTTCGAATCCAAAACCCGCTACAACATCCGCCTGGCGCAGCGCAAGGGCGTTGTCGTCCGCATCTGCGGCGATGACGCGGTGGACGATTTCAGCCGCATCATGAACGAAACCGGTGCCCGCGACAATTTCATCGTCCGTACACCGGACTACTTCCGTTCGATGCTGCACTGCCTGGGTGAAAACGCCCGTCTGTATATGGCGTATTATCAGGAGCAGCCCATCGCCGGAACCATCGCCATCCGCTATGCCGGAAAGGTCTGGTATCTCTACGGCGCGTCCTCCAATGCGCATCGGAACCTGATGCCCAACTACCTCCTGCAATGGGAGATGATTCGCTGGGCGCTGGAATCCGGCTGTTTCCTGTACGACTTCCGCGGCGTTTCCGGCGATCTGTCGCCGGAAAACCCGCTGTACGGCCTGTATCGGTTCAAAAAAGGCTTTTCCGGTGAGTTTACCGAATTTCTCGGCGAATATGATTACGTCCTCAAGCCGGGCGTTGTCTCTACGGTTCGCCGTGCGCGCAAGCTGCTCAGCCTGACGCGGCGCGCCAAATCCGCCCTGCTCGGCAAGCGATAACGCATCATTACCAATAGAAGAGAGGTCGAACGCTATGGCGAAATATCTGGTGGTCGAACGGGACAAGGTCCGCAACAACATCAAAAAAATTCGTCAGCGCGCAGGTGCGGCGACCATCTACGGCGTTCTAAAGGGCAACGCCTACGGGTTTGGTCTGCTGGAAATGGCCGATATGCTGCGCGATGAAGGGATCTCGCACTTTGCCGTGACGGAGCCGCGGGATCTGGTGATTCTCCGGAACTCCGGCTTTGTGGACGAAGAAATCCTGGTCCTGCGCTCCACCTCCATTCCGGAAGAAATCGAAAAGATTCTCGACTACAACGGCGTTTTCACCGTCGGCTCCTACGATGCCGCCGTGGCCATCAACGGCATTGCCGAAAAGAACTCCACCACGGCCGAGGCGCACATTGAAATCGATACCGGGATGGGGCGCTACGGCTTCCTCCCCGGCGAATCGGACAAGGTCATCAGCGTGTTCAAATATCTCTCATCGCTGAACGTTACCGGGATGTACACCCACTTCTACAAGGCATTTTCCAGCAGCAAAACCACCCGCACCCAGTTTCAGGAGTTTCAGCGCGCCGTTGAGGCTGTCCGTCAGGCCGGCTTTGACCCCGGCACCCTGCACGCTGCCAATTCGTCCGCGCTCCTCAAATACCCGTATACCGTGCTCGACGCTGTGCGCGTCGGCTCCGCGCTGACTGGTCGTGTCGCCGCCAAGGGCAATTTTGGCCTGGCCAAAACCGGCTATGCGGAGAGCAACATCGTCGAAATCCGCTGGCTGCAAAAAAATCAGACCGTCGGCTACGGCGGCGATTATGTCTGCCGTCACGGCACGCGCACCGCTGTCGTCCCGCTCGGCTATGCCGACGGCTTCTGCACGGAGAAGCAGCGCGACCAGTATACGTTCCATTCCACCTCGCTTGTCTGCCTGAGCGCAATCAAGGCCTGGCTGACCGGAAAGCGTCTGACCGTCCTTGTCAACGGCAAGCCCGCCCGCGTGCTGGGGCACGTCGGGATGCAGCACACGGTCGTTGACGTCACGCACATCGACTGCGCCATCGGCGACCCGGTTCGGTTCGAGGTCAATCCGATTCTGGCCGGTGCCATGATTCCCAAGAAATATGTCTGATTCAAATACACCGCTGCTGGACGCGCTTTGCCGCTATGCGGCAGCCGCGCCGCACCGCTTCCATATGCCAGGGCACAAGGGGCGTCCCGTTTTTCCGCAGCTTTCGCTGACGCCGGAAGCCCTTGACGTCACGGAGCTGGCCGAAACCGGCTGTTTGTATGACGATGCACCGCCGTTTTCCGATGCCAACCGGCTGTTTGCCGCGGACTGGAGGGTGCCGCAGGCCTTTCTGCTGGCCGGTGGCTCCACGCTCGGCATTTTGTCCATGATCGCCACGGCCTTTTCCGGCACCGAGCAGCGGCGGCTGCTCTGCGACCGCGGCTGCCACAAAAGCGTCTTTCACGCCATGGCGCTCTGCGGGCTGGAACCCGATTTTCTGTTTTGTGATCAACCGGCTGCTCCGCCCTTTGCGGAAATCGCCGCCGATCTGTCGGTGGACGGCCTGGAGCGCCGTTTGGAGGAGACGGGCGCACACGCCGTCATTCTCACGTCCCCCACCTATACCGGTGTGCGCCGCGATGTGGCCGCGCTGGCCGACGCAGCACACCGACATGGCGCGCTGCTGCTGGTCGATGAGGCGCACGGCGCGCATTTCCCGTTTTGCCCCGGCTGTACGGCGGCTGTCGCCGCCGGGGCGGATCTGGCCGTCTGCTCCCTGCACAAGACGCTGCCCGCGCTCGGCGGTGCAGCACTGCTCACAGCATCCGAATCGGTGGACGGCGACACCGTCCGCCATTTTCTGCAGGTGTTCGGCTCGTCCAGCCCCTCGTTCCTCATCGCCGCTTCGGCCGATGCGGCACGGGCGCGGATGGAAACCGCGCAGGATGACATTGCCCGCTGCATCGCCGCAGCCGACGAGATTCGCGAGTCGTTGCTCACGCAGGGGCGTTTCCTCCCGCTGACGGCCGATCGCACCGCCTCCGGCCTGCTCGACCCGCTCCGCCTGACCGTTTATACAGCGTCCGCCGGGCTCACCGGCAAGGAGGTGGAACGGCAGCTGGCTGCCCGCTCCATCCGCTGTGAAATGAGTGACCGCGTCTCCGTGGTCTTCATTCTCTCCCCCGCCGACACACCGGCCGATTTCGCCGCACTGCGCTCGGCACTTTTGGAGATCGCCGCTGAAAGCCCCGGCATTCCGCTCCCGCAGCCACTTTCCGAACGGCTCGACCCCGTTTGCGTCTGCTCACCCCGCGCCGCGTGGCTGGCCGAATCGGAAACCATTCCGATCGCCGACGCGTGCGGACGCATCGCCGCGGAAACCGTCGGCCGCTACCCGCCCGGGATCCCGCTCGTCGCGCCGGGCGAAGCCGTCACGGACGACGTGTTTGCCGTCCTGCGGTCGGAGCCGGATGCCTTTCCGCCCACGCTCCGCGTTTTGAAATCGCGCAATTCGGCCTCCGGCAGCTGCCGCGCCTGATTCGATATTCGCATCCTCTTTATCGCCCCGGAGGCTTTCTCCGGATTCAGAAAAGGAAGGTATCAGCCATGAAACTTGTTCTTGCGATTATTAACCATGATGATGCACACGTCGTCGTTCACAACCTGACAAAAGAGGGCTTTCTCGTCACCAAGCTGTCCACCACCGGCGGCTTTCTGATGGTCGGGAATATGACCGTTCTGATCGGTGTCCCGGATGACAAGGTCAACACCGTCATTAAAATCATTGACAAATACTCCAAGAGCCGGAAGCAGGTCATGCCCAGTATGTCCGAAATCGGGATGGAGCTGTATCCGTCCATGCCGGTCGAGGTCACCGTCGGCGGCGCGACTGTTTTCGTTCTGAACGTTGAGCGGTTTGAAAAAGTATGATTCCTGATGCCCTGCGCCGCAGGCTCCGCGGCAACGATGCCATCTGGCAGTTGATTGAAGCATCCGCCTCTTCAGCGCCGCACGCGTGCATCATCAGCGGCCCGGAGGGCAGCGGTAAGCAAACAGCTGCGCGGCTGCTGGCGCAGGCGCTGGTCTGTACGGCGGACGGCGACCGCCCCTGCGGCGTGTGTACCGCCTGTCGCAAGGTCGAGAAGGACATTCATCCGGATTTCGTCACGCTGCACCGGGATACCAAAACCGGCTACAGCGTGGACGGTGTGCGCGCTGCGCGTCAGGCGCTCTATATTCTTCCCAACGAAGGGCGGCACAAAATCACCGTCTTTGCCGAGGGGGATGATCTGTCGCCCGCCGCGCAGAACGCCATGCTGAAAATGCTGGAGGAGCCGCCAGCCTATGCCGTCATCCTCATTCTGTGCAGAAATCCGGCTTCCCTGCTGGAAACGGTGCGAAGCCGCTGCATGGAAATCCGGACGGAGCCGCTGCCTGATGCTGCGCTGCGGTCGCTTCTCGCGGAGCGCTGCCCCGATGCATCTGCGGATGCGCTGGCGGAGGCCGTGCGCTCTGCCAACGGTTCGGTCGGCGCTGCCCTGTCGTTTCTCGCCGGGCCGCCGGAAACGGAGCGCGTCGCAGTGGCCTGCTGTCAGGCACTGGTCGCAACGGACGAGGCGGCGCTGTATGCGGCGTACTTCTCGGCAGAACGGTTCACGCGGGACGATCTGGAGGCGGTTTTCGGCATGGTCGCCAGCATCATCGGCGATGCGCTCGCACAGCGTACCGGACAGGCTCCGCCTGCCTTGCCGCAGTTTGCGGACATCTCCGGCCGCCTGCGCGCCGCTTTTTCACCGGCACGGCTCGCGCTGCTGCACCGTCAGGCGCGGCGCGCCTACGACAATTCCGCGCTCTATCTGAGTCCGGGCAATCTGCTGGCCGCGACCGTCGCGGAAATGTTCGCCGCCGTCACCGCACGCATCAAATAACGCTGCCTGTATGACAGGTATACGCCCAGACGGGCGTTTCTGGAGGAACTCACATTGACAGAAATCATCGGTGTCCGATTCAAGGAACTCGGAAAAATTTACTCGTTTGACCCGCACGGTGCAGTTGTTACACAGGGGCAGAAGGTCATCGTTGAAACTGCACGCGGTCTGGAGCTGGGCGAAGTGGCACAGGCCAACCAGATGGTGGAGGACAGCGAAATCGTCTCCCCGCTGAAGCCGCTGGTTCGCATCGCAACGGAGGAAGACATCCGCCGCGCCGAACAGCTCCGGCAAAAAGAAAAGGAAGCATTCGTCATCTGCTCCGAATGCATCGAAAAGCACGGCATCGATATGCACCTGGTCGATGCGGAATACACGTTTGACGGCGCAAAGCTCATGTTTTATTTCACGTCGGACGGTCGCGTGGACTTCCGGGAACTTCTGAAGGAGCTGGCTCGGATTTTCCGCACCCGCATCGATCTGCGTCAGATCGGTGTCCGCGACGAGGCCAAGATGCTCGGCGGCATCGGGATCTGCGGCCGACCGTTCTGCTGCGCCTCCTTTTTGGAGGAGTTTCAGCCGGTTTCCATCAAGATGGCCAAGGAGCAGTCGCTCTCGCTGAATCCCATGAAAATCTCCGGTGCCTGTGGCCGCCTGATGTGCTGCCTGAAGTATGAGCAGGCCGCCTACGAGGATTTGACCAAGCGCGTGCCGCCTGTCGGCTCTCTGGTCGAAACACCGGATGGCCGCGGCATCGTGACGGAAGCCACGCTCTTAAAAGAGCGCATCAAGGTTCGCCTGGATCAGGCTCCGGATCAGCCTGCATCGGAGTACCACGCTTCCGACTGCAAAATTCTCCGGAAATCCCGCGGCGGCTACGATAAAACAGACAATCTGCCGGACTAAGTAGAGGTTCAAACACATGAGATGGAACAATCATTTGCTGCACGGCTACCACTGGTGCCGTGAGATCAGCGATCTTGCAACCAAACAGCGACGTGCCCGCACCATTGTTGCCGAGGCACAAAACGGCCAGGTCATCGGCGTCGGCACCGGTTCTTCCTCCTATGTCGGGCTCTGCGCCCTTGCAGAACGGATGAAGACGGAGGGGCTGCAGGTCACCGTGATTCCGGCCGCATCGGAAATCGAGCTGGCCTGCGCATCGCTCGGCGTCCCCATGACCACGCTGGACGCCGCCAAGCCGGACTGGTGCTTTGACGGCGCCGACGAAATCGGTGCCGACGGAAGCGTCGTCAAGGGGCGCGGCGGCGGTCTGTTCCGGGAAAAGCTCATCATCGCCGCCGCCGACAAGCGCTGGCTGATTGCGGAGGATCGCAAATTCGTCGATCGCGTCGGCGCCTGTCCGATTCCGGTCGAGGTGTTCCCGCAGGCTGTCCATCTGGTGGAGGCTGGCCTGACCCGCCTGGGCGCAAACGATGTGCGCCTGCGCCTGGCCACCTCCAAGGACGGCCCGGTCATCACGGAAAACGGCAACCTGCTGCTCGACTGCACCTTTGCCGCCGTGGAGCCCGGTCTGGAGCAGGCGATCAAGGCGCTGCCCGGCGTGATCGAATCCGGTCTGTTCCAGGGATATCATTTTTCGTTCCTGCGCGACTGATTCACACCTGCAAGGAGACTCGCTTTGAAACGTCAATTTTTGAAATGGAGCCCGGCCTTCCTCTTTTGTGCCTTCTGCTCCGTCTGTTTTCTGATCAACTGCATCCAACCGGACAAGGCCATGTCGGAGCGGGAAAACCGCACGCTGGCACAGCGCCCGACCTTCAGCTGGGAGGCGTTGCTCTCCGGCACATTCATCACCGAGACGGAGACGTATATTTCCGACCAGTTTTTTGCAAGAGATGCCTGGATTTCGCTGAAGGCTGCGGCGGAGCAGGCGCTTTTGAAGACCGATGTCAACGGCGTTCTGCTCGGCCAGGATGGGCTGCTGGTTCAGCCGCTGGAAGAGCCGGATCCGGAGCGCGTCCGCGCCAATGCCGGGTTCATTGAAAAGCTGGCCGCCAACACAGACCTGCCGGTTACGCTGGCCATCATTCCCAGCGTTGCCGCCATCTGGCCGGATCGTCTGCCCGCCAACGCGCAGACCGCCGATCAGCAGGCATTGATTGATACGATTTACGCACTGACACCCTCCGCCGCCCATGTGGATGTGATGTCTGCGCTGGCTGCTCATGCGGAGGAGCCGATCTATTTCCAAACCGACCACCACTGGAATACGCTGGGCGCGTATTACGGCTATGGTGCCATCGGCACAGCGCTCGGCATCACGCCGCAAGCGCTGCCGGAGCCGTTTCTGACGCACTCCGGCTTCTACGGAACCGCCGCATCCGCCTGTGGTGTCCGCCCCGGCAGCGGCGATACGATTGAGCTCCGCGTCCCGGAGGCGCAGGTCGCGTCCGTCACCGTCTATGAGGGCGGAGACGGCGTCGAATCGACGCTCTACGACCTGTCGGCATTGGACAAGGCCGACAAATATACGGTGTTTCTCGGCGGCAACAGCCCACGCGTGGTCATCCGCTCCGCCAACGCATCGGGCGGACGGCTGCTGTACCTCAAGGACTCCTACGCCAACGCCTGTGTGCCGTATTTCACCTCGTCCTTCTCCGAAATCCACCTGATTGACCTGCGCTACTATAAAAAAAGCATCGCAGACTATCTCCGCGACAACCAGATTGATCAGGTGCTCGTCTCCTATTCGCTTGCCAATTTCGTGACCGATTCCAACCTGATGTTTGCCGCCCGATAAGGCGGTATGTGACTCCCCCGTTCCGGCATATCTGGAACGGGGGTTTGTTTGTCAAAAACGCGACAGCTGCGCCGGATCTCCATGCGTGAGGGAGATGCGCGGAACGCCGCTACGTCAAACGCCACCGTGAGAAAAACGCGGCAGGAGGCAGCCTTGTGCCCTACAAAATACCTCAACATTCCCACTACGCCCGCAGACGCGAAAACCGGACTGGCATTCCACAAGGCTCACTACGCCCGCAGCGGCTGACTTTGGACAGCAACCAATGGCTCTCTTGTACCATTCGCAGTGGCGAACATCGGACAACCACTAAAGGCTCCCTTGTGTAAAGGGAGCTGGCACGAAGTGCCTGAAGGATTGTTATACCCTGTGGAATCACCCTCACCCGCAGCTGCCATACTGATCACTGATATGCGTTTTTGCGCTCCCTCCTTTTTTTCCACAACAAACCCCCGTTCCAATCCTTCTGGAACGGGGGTTTTCGGCGATCGGGTTACGTTTCCGGCAGCATTTGATTGAACAGCTTCATAAACGACGGCTGCGCCGAGAATGCGTAGTTGACGAAGAGGAAATCGGTCACGCCGTGCTCGTTGGCGAAATCCACGATATTCAGCGTCGGTTCGCCGCTTCCATTGAATTCACGCGGGTCAATGGCGTAAATCTCTTCAAAGTGATCCGTCAGGAACGGCACCAGCGCGTTGCCATAGGACTCCTTGATCACGACCAGCACACGGCCGTTTTTGACGGTATCGCTGACGATGTGGACAAGCGGCGTATCGCCCCAGAGGAACATCATGTATTTGCTGCTCCGGTGGAGCTTTTCCACATAAGAGGGGCTGGCAATCACGGAGCGCGTGACACCGCCGGTCATGGTCGCATCCGGATAGGCCGTCATGGTCGCCGAATGCAGCGGCATGAAGTACTCGACGGAGTCCGGATTGTTGAGCAGCCGCTCGCTCTGCGCGTATTTGGCGGTGAAGGAGTACATCGTACCGACAAAGCCATCGACAAACCCGGTTTCATAGTCGGAGAGCTCGTTCGGCGTCAGCCCCGCCGCTTCACAGAAGGCGCGATAGCCGTAGTATGCGCCGCGCTGCGTCCAGTGGTGGTCGGTGCGGAAATAGAGGTACTCGTCCTGATGCGCATACAGCGACGACCAGGTATTGACCGGCACAATGCCGAGATCGAGCTTGGAATAGGCGTAGTTCATGGCGCGGAGCTGGGAGCGAATGCCGGTGCTGTATTTGGTGGGGGCATTGAACTCAATGGACGTCGGGCAGAACATGGCATAGACCTGCACGTCCGGCAGCGCCGCATTCAGGCGGTTGATGGAGTTTGCGTAATAGTCCAGAGAGTCATTCACGCCGTAATAATGCTCCATGGCGGCATTCCCGATCATGAGGATGGCGCCGACATCGCTCGGCGTATCCGTCACATCCGACGACGTGTCATCCGTGTCCGGTTTCGTCACCTCCACCCACGACGTGATCATCGTGGCGGGTGGCGTTGTCTCCGTCGGCGTGGTTTCTGTCGGCGTCGTATCCGTCGGCGCGGAGACATCCGATGTCGGCATCGTCGGCGGCGGTGTCGTCACCGCAGAGGATGCGGTGGTCTGATCGGTCTGGCTGAAGTCGATCAGCGTGTTCCCGCCCTCCCATTGGTCATCACGGTCGATCAGGATGCTGGATTCGTCGCCAAAGCTGATGGCGTACAGCCGGTTGACGACGCGGCTGGCCTTCAGCAGATTCTCCCGGAAGGGGAACGTGTCCGAATAGTACGTTTCAAATTGGGATTCAAAATCGCCTGTCAGCGCCGACTGCAGCGACAGCTCCGGCATCGTGGCCAGCATCCGGTGCTCGTCCTCCGAGACGGTGGCATCGACATCAAAGGCCGAATAGAAAAACAGGGCATAAATCGGAAGAAGAAAGGTGATGATGATAACGGCATACCATTTTTT
Organism: uncultured Oscillospiraceae bacterium; assembly: GCA_964448855.1. Taxonomy (GTDB): domain Bacteria; phylum Bacillota; class Clostridia; order Oscillospirales; family QAMX01; genus QAMX01. The sequence goes on from CAYUXI010000030.1 coordinate 12,336, forward strand.
CATAAAAGCGTCCTTTCTGAGCGGTTCAGAAGCGGAAATAGAGGAAGGGGTTGTACGAGTTTGTCACCATGACGATGGTGCAGACGGTCATGATCACGGTGTTGAAGACGAGGCGGAGCGCCATGGACAGATTGCGCAGCGGGCCGCCTGCGTGAATCAGGCCGAGATGGATGGAGTGAATCACGCGGCCAATCGGCGTGGATGCCAGAATGCAGACGAGCAGCAGCAGCGAATTGTTTTCGAGCAGCGTGAGCGACAGTGTGCTGACCGCCGTACCGCCGCCGAAGATGCGCGTGAGGAACGCGCCGAGCGCGGCCAGATCTTCAAAGTAGAACAGCGCCCAGCCCATCAGGACAAAGAAGAGCGCCAGCACGTGCCGGAGCACGGCGGGCATTTTCCGCATCAGCCCGGCGAAGACGAATTTCTCCAGCATCAGCAGCACGCAGAAATACAGACCCCAGAGGATAAAATTCCAGCTCGCACCGTGCCAGAAGCCGGTCAAAAACCAGACAATCAGGAGGTTCAGCACCTGACGCGCCTTGCCACGGCGGTTGCCACCCAGCGGGATGTAGACGTAGTCGCGGAACCAGGTCGAGAGGGAAATATGCCAGCGCCGCCAGAAATCCGTGATGGAGGAGCAGGTATAGGGGTAATCAAAGTTTTCGAGGAAGCGGAAGCCGAACATCCGGCCGAGGCCGATGGCCATGTCCGAATAGCCGGAAAAGTCGAAGTAAATCTGGAAGGCAAACAGCACCAGACCGAGCCAGCCGCCCAGCGCAGACGCATCCGTCCCCTTCAGGAGCTTGTCCGCTGCGCTGCCGCAGTAGTTGGCGAGCAGGAGCTTTTTCGCCATCCCGACTGCAAAGCGCGTGATGCCCATCACGAATTCCTCCGCCGTCGTGGTGCGCTTTTCAATTTCGTTCTGCACATCGACATAGCGGACGATCGGCCCGGCGATCAGCTGCGGGAACAGCGAAACGTACAGCAAGAAGTCCGCATAGGAGCGCTGGACGCGTGCCTCGTTCCGGTACAGGTCAATGGTGTAGGACATGGCCTGGAACGTATAGAAGGAAATCCCGATCGGCAGAGCAATGTTCCAGCCCGGCAGATGCACGCCGGGGATGCGGTTCAGGTTGGAGAGCAGGAAGCCCGTGTACTTGAAGAAGAAGAGCAGCCCCAGGCTGATCACCACGGAAACGATCAGCCATCGCTTTCGCCCACGGCTGTCCCGCGCATCCGCAATCTGACGGCCGCAGAGATAGTTGACAAATGCCGTGAACATGATCAGCAGCAGACAGATCGGCTCGCCCCAGGCGTAGAAGATCAGGCTCATGATCAGCAGCACGGTATTTTTGGCGCGGAGGGACGGCATCAGGAAATACAGCCCCAGGCAAATCGGGAAAAACACATATAAAAAGGTCAATGTTGAAAAAACCATATCGCACATACTCCAGCAGGAAAATCCGGGGCAAACCGGTGCAGGATGCACCGCGTCAGACGGCTCGCCCGATAAGCATATTATACCACAGCTGAAAATCGAATGACGTTACAGTTTGGTAACGTTGTCTGTTTTTTTCGGCGCAACCCGTAATTTTTTTCAATGTCCGCATTTTCCGCCCTTCGTTCCTTGATTTTTTCGCGGTTTTGTTATATCATATTTCCAGGTGGCTTTTTGCCGCCGCCATACTTGATCGGATTGGAAGGTTACAGGCATGGAAACCATTCGGTGTCTCTGCAAAAAATATCGGGAAGTGCTGCTGTATCTCATATTCGGCGGGCTGACCACGCTTGTGAATTACGCCTCGCTCTGGCTCTTTTATGACGTCCTGCACATTCGGCTGCTGAAGGCGCTCGGTGCCAACGCGTTAGCCTGGATTGTCGCCGTCCTGTTCGCCTTCGTGACGAACAAGCTGCTGGTTTTTGAAAGCCGCGCTTCCGACCGCGCCACCGTCACGCGGGAAACGCTCTCCTTCCTCGCGGCGCGGCTCTGCTCGCTCGGGCTGGAAACCCTGATCATGTATCTGGGGGACAACCTGCTCGGCATCAACGTCTGGCTTGTCAAGCTGGCAGCCAGCGTTCTCGTCGTCATCATCAACTACGTGCTCAGCAAATGTCTGATTTTCAAACAGCCAACCAAACAGAATCGGGAGGGTGAAGCACATGACTGAAACAAACCGTCGGGGCAATGGGCTGCTGTCCATTGTTGTCCCCGCCATGAACGAAGCGGACAACCTTCCGGCACTGCTCGCCGCCGTCGCCGAAGCGCTGGAGCCGCATTCCATTCCCTATGAGCTGATTCTCGTCGATGACGGCTCCACTGACCGCACCTGGTCGGTGATTGCCGACGCCGCCGCACAGGATGATCGCGTCCGCGGTCTGCGGCTGTCGCGCAATTTCGGCAAGGAGGGCGCCATGTTTGCCGGGCTGTCCGCCGTCAAAGGCGACTGCTGCGTGATTTCCGATGCTGATCTGCAATTCCCGCCGGCCGTCATTGCTGAAATGTACGCAATCTGGCAAAACGGCTCTGTCGATATCGTCGAAGCCAAAAAGCGGACACGCGGCAAGGAAAGCCTGATCTATAAGCTGTTCACCAAAACCTTTTACGGTCTTCTCCGGGCCATGAGCGGCTTTGACCTGAACGACGCGTCCGACTTCAAGCTGATGGATCGCCGCGTGCTGGACGCGCTGAACGAGATGCCGGAGCGCCAGACCTTCTTCCGCGGCATGAGCAGCTGGGTCGGCTTTCACACGGAAACCGTCCTGTTTGACGTGCAGGCGCGCAACGCCGGAGCGTCCAAATTCTCCCCGAAAAAGCTCGTCCGGATGGCGCTCTCCTCCATCGCTTCCTTTACCTCGGCGCCGCTGCAATTCGTAACCGCCGCCGGGCTGATCGGTATCCTGCTGTCGGTCATCCTCGGCGTGTTCACCATCTTCCATTCATTCGGGCGTGAAAGCGTCGAGATGCTCTGCGCCGCGCTGTCGGTCATCGGGCTTTTCCTCAGCCTGATCATGATCGCCCTTGGCATTCTCGGCTACTACCTGGCGCGCATCTATGAGGAGCTGAAGCATCGGCCGCGCTATCTGATTTCGGAACGAACCGACCGCGCATCCTGACCCAATCTCAACGGAGGATTCTATTATGGAGCAATCTACGGAACGCACAACCTTTTTTGAAAAACGATCCGCATCCCGGAAGCGCCGCCTGCGCGACCGGCTGATGCTTGGCCGCGACCGACAGAACCGCAAGCTGTACCTGCTGGCGTTCTTCCTGCCGATGGCCGTGCTGGAGCTGTGCTACATCACGTTTCAGGTGTTCCCGTTCGGCAACGATTCGCTGCTCGTCCTCGATCTGAACGCGCAGTACATCTACTATTATGAGGGCTTCCGCGACGCCATTCTGGGCGACGGCAGCCTGATTTACAGCTGGAGCCGGACGCTCGGCGGGGAAACGTTCGGGCTCAACGCCTATTACATGGGCAGCCCGTTCATGCTGGTCTATCTGCTGTTCCCGAAAACGCTGATCACCGAAGCGCTGCTGACAACGGCACTCCTGCGCACCGGCTGCGCCGCGCTGTCCTTTGCCTACTACCTGAAGAAAACACGCGGCGGCGAAACGACCCGCATCCTGATTGTCTCCTGTATGTATGCGCTGATGACGTACATGGTCATGCAGCAGATGGATCCGATGTGGCTGGACGCCGTCATCGGTCTGCCGCTGATCATGCTCGGCGTGGAGCAGCTGATTCGTGAAAACAAATACCTGCTCTACACCGTCGTGCTGTCGCTCGTTTTCATCTCCAACTTTTACATTGGCTACATGGTCGCGATTTTCACGGCCGCCTATTTCCTCTACGTCTGGTTTACGACGCGGGAGGGCGGCAAGGGCAGTGGCCGCCGCTTTGTGAAAAAGGGACTGCTGTTTGCCTTCTTTTCCATCCTCTCCGCCGGGATTGCAGCGTTTATGCTGATTCCGGCGTACCATTCGCTGACGCTCGGCAAAATGGATTTTTCCTCCCCGAACTTCACACCCAAGGCCAAATTCGACTTTGTGGAGCTGATTCCGAAGCTGCTCTTTGGTGCATATGACACCTGTCGGCCGGAGGGGCTGCCGACGCTCTTCACCGGGACGCTGACGCTGCTGCTCGTTCCGCTGTTCTTTACCAACCGCAACATCTGCGTCCGCAAAAAAATCGGCGCTGCGGCCATGCTGTTCTTCCTGCTGATGAGTATGCAGGTCTCGACGGCTGACCTCGTCTGGCACGGCTTCCAGAATCCGAACTGGCTGAACTACCGCTACTCCTTCCTCTTCTGCGCCTTCCTGCTGGTCATGGCGTATGACGCGTTTTCCCATGTCAAGGGCGGCTACACCGTCGCATCGGTTGCGCGTGCCGCGCTGCTGGTGCTGGTTATGATCCTCTATACGCAGGCCAAGGGCGATGTGTTCGAGTATGTCGATGAGCGCATCACCGTCTGGGGCGGCCTGCTGATTCTGATGCTGTATTTCAGCTTTCTGGCCTTCGACGCCTATCGGGACGGTGCGCGTTCCAAGGTCACCATGGGCGTTCTGCTGGGGCTCGTCTGCATGGAGCTGTATGCAAACGGCATCACGACGCTCGTCCGGGTCGATCAGGACGTCGTCTTTTCCTCCCGCACCTCCTACCGCGATTTTGTCGATCAGTCGCTGCCCGCAGCCGAATGGCTGAAGGGATACGATACCGGGTTTTACCGGTCGGAAAAAACGTATATGCGCTGCGTCAACGACCCGTTTGCGCTCGGCATGAAGGGCATCAGCCACTCCAGCTCCACGCTGAACAGTGACGGCATCAACTACATCAAAAAGCTGGGGTATCCGGTCGGCGCACACTGGACGGAATATTCCGCGCCGGTGCTGTCAACGGACTCCATCATCGGCATCAAATACGTGTTCCAGAAGAACGCCTCCAACAACGGCCTCACGCTGCTGCATCAGGAGGGCGACATCTATATCTACGAAAATGAACACGCCATGCCGCTCTGCTTCCCGGTTTCCGCCCAATACAACGGCTATGACGCGGAGTTGGAGACGGATAACCCGTTTGTGATTCAGAACACCATGCTGTCCGCCATGGTCGGCAGTGAGGAGGTTCTCCCCTTCTACAGCCCCATCCCGTCGAATCAGGTGACCGTCAGCTATGAAAACATTGAAACCCGCGCCTATGCGCAGGGCTACACCAAGTATTATGCGGAGACCTCCGACGAGAACTGCCACATCGAATACCGAATCCGCGGTGTGGAGGGACAGACGCTGTATGCCGCCTTCCCGACGGACTATTACCGCAAGGTCAACCTCTGGCTCAACGGTGAATTTTTCGATACCTACCTCACCAGCAACGACGATGACGGCATTGTTCCGCTCGGCCAGTACGCATCGGACGAGGAAGCCACGCTTCTGATCGGACTGCCGCTCAAGAGTCAGGGCGGCAGCGAGGAGGTTTTCCTGAAGGATGAGCTGTTCTATTCCTTCAATGCGGAGCTGTTTGAGCAGTATTTCGCACCGCTGCGCGCTGCCGTACAGAATTTCACGCAGACGAGCACAACGCGCTTCACGATGGATATCAGCGCAAACGAGGGCGATCTGCTCTATTTCTCCATCCCGTATGAACCCGGCTGGCACGTCACTGTGGATGGCAAGGATGCAGACGTCTTCCGCACCGAGGATGGGCTGATCGGCATCAACCTGTCCGCCGGCACGCACAGCATCACGCTCCGGTTCCTGCCGGACTATTTTGTCTACTCCTGCATCCTGTCCGGGCTCTCCCTGCTGCTTTTGATCGGGATTGTCTGCTTCCAGCGGATGTGCCGGAAGCGCGGCCTGACGCTGTCTGCACTCTGCGCATTGGGACGCCGCACCGCCACAGATGCAGCTGGTTCAGATGCGCCGGGCTCGGATACGACGGGGTCGGATGCGCCAGGCTTGGATACGGCGGACGCCGAAGAGGACGCCGCCAAAACGGAACGGATGCAGCGCGCCTGCCGCATCCTCTTCGCAGACGCAACCGATTCCAATGAGGAATAGACACCCGCCAAACCAGCGCCGAGCAGCCCTCCGGCCTCTGGCATACGCCGGAAACCATCCTCTGGA
>CAYUXI010000031.1:0-18155 GCA_964448855.1 uncultured Oscillospiraceae bacterium
CACAGGAAGAAAGCCGCAGCATTTCCGAAAACATCACCTGGGGACAGCGCAAGAGCTTCTCCGATGGCAAAGTGCATCTGCCATACAAACGCTTCCTCGGTTATGAAAAGGGCGAGGACGGACGGCCTGCGGTTGTGGAAAGCGAAGCAAGGGTCATGAAGCTGATTTATAGGCTTTTTCTTGAGGGCAAGACCCAGGCAGGCATTTGCAAGTATCTGGAGGAGTTGGGTATCCCATCTCCGGGTGGCAAGCAGACATGGAGCAAGACCACGGTCACCAGTATCCTTCAGAACGAAAAATACAAGGGCGATGCACTGCTCCAGAAAAAGTTCACAGTGGATTTTCTGGAAAAGAAAATGAAACCCAACGAGGGTGAAGTCCCGCAGTATTATGTGACAGGTAGCCATCCTGCCATCATTGAGCCGGACGAATGGGAGCAGGTGCAGGCAGAGTTCGCCAGACGGAAGACCCTGGGCAAAGCCTACAGCGGCAAGAGCGTCCTTTCAGCCAAACTGGTCTGCGAGGACTGTGGTGCCTTCTTTGGCCCCAAGGTCTGGCATTCCACCGACCAGTACCGTCGTACCATTTGGCAGTGCAACGGCAAATTCGCAATCGAGGAACACTGCCACACTCCTGCGTTGGACACCGAAACCATACAGCGGCTTTTCATAAAAGCCTACAATCTGATGATGCAGGATCGAGTACAGATTATCAAGGAGTGCGAAGAGTGGCGGCAGAAACTGATGGATTTCGGAACTCTGGATGCCGATATTGAACGGCAGCTTGAAGAGACCCAGGTGGTTGCCGAACTGGTCAAGGCGGCAGTCAAGGAAAACGCATCCACGGCGCAGTCCCAAGAAGCCTATCTCAAAAAGTACGAAGCCCTCACCGAACGGTACGAGAAGGCGGCTGCGGAACTGGAACGGTTGCAGAGCCTACGCACTGCCCGCAGTCAGCAGGATAAGAAGATGGCACTTTATATCCGCACCCTCAAGAAACAGCCGGAAGTGATGCACGACTGGAATGAAACCATCTGGACGGTAATGATTGAAAAGGCCATCGTTCACAAGGATGGACAAATCACATTTATTTTCCAGAACGGCACGGAAATCAAGGTCGGAGCGTAACTGCTCCGGCTTTTTTCTTTTCCGAGGAATAATTAAAAGATGCACACCCCTCGGCTCAAAATGCACACCCCATAGACCTTTCGTTAAATGGTATAGGGGGGAAAAACGGAAAAAGCTCCACGGTGACCATTTCAGAACCACCGTAGAGCCTTTTATCGTTAAATAGTATAGGAAAACCCTTGTAAATAGGGGCTTTTGCAAAAAGAAACTGGACACCTGCTTCAATACTCATTGTATCAAAACTGGTGTCCAATTATGGTGGAGACAGCAGGACTCGAACCTGTGACCTCCCGCGTGTGAGGCGGATGCTCTACCAGCTGAGCTATGCCTCCAAACTGCCAGATAGCAGTTCGTCTCCCGATCAACAGGAGACGAAGTGGTGACCCGAGGGGGAATCGAACCCCCGTTACCGCCGTGAAAGGGCGGTGTCTTAGCCGCTTGACCATCGGGCCATATAATTTTACAGAGCAGCGGCACTACCCTGTAAAATATTTGGTAGCGGCAGTCGGACTTGAACCAACGACCTGTCGGGTATGAACCGAATGCTCTAGCCAACTGAGCTATGCCGCCATATCTGCCCGCTCCGCACGCCGTGTGAAGCAACACAAGCAAGATATATTATACACGATTCATCGTCGTTTGTCAAGACCCTTTTGCACTTTTTCTCAGATTTTTTTCAGTCCCGTTTTTCGTCTTCGTCCGTCTGTCTGGTCAGGCTCTGCAGGTAATTGATTTCCTTCTGCGTCGCCGGGCGGCAGGTGCCGGAGCGCATATCGCCGAGCTTCAGCTGGCCGATGGAGACGCGAACCAGGCGGCGAACGGTCAGGCCGGCAGCTTCGCACATTTTTCGAATCTGGCGGTTATGCCCCTGTGTAATGACGACGGACAGGACGGTTTTCTCGTCGATCAGCTTCACGACACGGACGCGAGCCGGAGCCGTCTGGAAGCCATCCTCCAGCGTCATCCCCGCTTCAAACATCGGGATCGCCTTTTCCGTGTCGCCCAGCACCGTGACCTGATATTCCTTTTCAATCCCACAGGACGGATGCGTCAGGACACGCGCCAGCGCGCCGTCATTCGTCAGCAGCAGCAGCCCTTCGGAGGCCATATCCAGCCGTCCGACCGGGTACACGCGCTCCTCCACATCCTGCAGGAGCTCCATCACGGTCTTCCGGCCGCGATCATCGGAGGCGGTTGTCACATAGCCACGTGGTTTATAGGCCAGCAGGTACACGTCCTTCTGGCGTTTTCCGGCAATTCGTTTGCCGTCAATCGTGATCAGATCGTTTTTGGAATCGCAGGAAGCGCCGAGGAGCACTTTCCTGCCGTTTACCTTGACGCGACCTTCGGCAATCAGCTTTTCGGCTGCGCGCCGGGAGCAAACGCCGCGTTCGGCAATAATCTTCTGTACTCGTTCTTTCAAGAATCCAACCCTCACCATTCAATATTGCTTCAGATCTACCACCGGGAAATCGCCCGGCACCGTTTCTACAGTTCGCAGTTCCGCCGACGCGACCGTCCGGCCATTGATTTGCCACAGGATTTGCCCCACGGCGCAGTTCTGTCGCAGCGGAGCGTATTCAAAATGCGGCAGGAAAATCGTCTGTGTCAGCTGCTGCTGCTCGTCGTGGGTCAGCCAGACCTCCACGCGGTCAGCCCTCAGCGCAACGGACGCTTCGCTGCCGCCGACGAGTGTCAAGCGCGTATCGCAGATGATGCCCTCAGAGAGCAGAGTCGGCTGATACTGTGCGAAGCCATACGCATACAGGCGGGCATGATCGTTCCAGTCGTCCGGGGCATTCAGCGTCACGGCGATCAGCCGTCTGTTGCAGCGCCGCGCCGTGGATACCAGGCAGCGGCCAGCCGCTTTCGTATAACCGGTTTTGCCGCCATCGACGCCGTTCACCTGATGCAGCAGCTTGTTGTGATTGACGACCGTCCTGCCCGTCAAGACCGCTTCCCTTGTGCCGGTCATGGCGGCGAAGACGGGATTTTGCATGGCGGCAGCCATCAGTACCGCTAAATCGCGTGCCGTTGTATAATGTTCCGGTTCGTGCAGGCCGCTCGGATTGGTAAAATGCGTATGGTTCAGACCCAGTTCTGCGGCTTTTCGGTTCATCTGAGCGGCAAATTGTTCCGTTGAGCCCGCTGCGGCCTCGGCCAGTGCCAGTGCGGCATCGTTACCGCTGGCCAGGAGCAGGCCATAGAGCAAATCCGACACCGTGACCGTTTCGCCGACGCGAAGATACATCCGTGAGCCCTCGACGCGCACCTGTTCCGCCGTGATGGTGACACAGGTGTCCAGTGGCAGAGTGTCCAGCACGACCAGCGCCGTCATGATCTTCGTCGTACTGGCGCAGGGCAGCCGCTGTTCATCGTTGGACGCTGCGAGTACGGTGCCGCTCTCTGCATCGTAGAGGATATACGCCTGTGCAGAGACGTCTGGTACAGCCGTTGCGGCCTGTGCAGGCGTCTGTATCAGCAGGAAAATAGGGATGATGACCGCAAGCCAGCGTCGATTTCGCATTCGGTTCCTCCGCCCTTTGATGGATTTGCTCCATCTATATGGCAGGCTGCCCGGTTTTATGCGTCTGCTTCCGTCCCGCCCACGGGAATCTCGCTTGCATCCTTTTCGGCCTGCTGTGCCTCGTTTTTCGCCTTGCGCTCCGCAAGGAAAGCATCGATTTTGTCCAGAATGCCCGGGAAGGCATCAACGGCCTTTTCCACGGTGGCCACGATGCCGCTGGCCGCAGCCGGGGCCGTCACCGTGCCGCTGGCGGGCAGCACATCGACCTGATCACCGCGAATAACAATAAAGGAGACAGGCGTCACCTCAACACCGGCGCCGCCGCCGCCGCCAAACAGCACGGCGTTTGCGTTATGGCGTGTGTTATAGTCTGAGCCGCCTGCGCCAAAGCCGCAGGTCAGCCGGGAAACCGGGATAATCGTGACGCCGCCGTCTGTGACAACGGGCTTGCCGATGATGGTTTCCGCATCGCCCAGCTCCCGAACCTTCGCCAGAGTGGCTTCCAGCATTTTGCTGATGGGCTGTCCGTTTCCGCCGTTTGGCACTTTTTTCGTAGTCTCCGCCATAAAAATCCTCCTCAATCTCCCTGAGGCGGGAGAAAGCATTTTAGTCAGGTTGTTGGTTACGCGGTCTCCTTTGCGGGGATCGGCCGCTGATCCGTAGAAATGGTCTGTTCCTGTTTCGGTGTCCGGTAAATGCGGCGGTTGCGGCAGAATGCACGCCAGAAAACAATCGCCGATTTCAGGAGGCAGATCGGCCGAACCGTTACCACCACGTCATAGAAAAACGATGTGCGGTTGGTGACAAAGTCCGGGCGGACTGCGATTTGATGCTGCTTGATGTTCATCCGGCGCATCATGAGCGGATACAGCCAGCCAAAGAGCTGCGCTGCCTTTCCGTACCGTTTTCCGGTCGCCTCCGGGCTGCCGCCGCCGACAACCAGCGTCACGTTCAGGCGACGAATGCAGATGAGCTTCAGGTATTCGTCATCATAGTCAGCCAGAGCGGCCAGAGCGGCCCGAAGCGTCAGTTTGGTATCCTTTTGCTTGGGCGGTTTCTGCTTCCCGGCGTGTTTTCCCGCAGCTGCAGGCGATTTTCGATTCGCCTTCGCCTTTTGTTTTTTCGCTTTTTTCAGCGCTTTCTTCTCGGCTTTTCGTTTCTTTTTCTGCTCTTTTTTTGCTTTTTGCTTCTCGGTCAGCGGTTTTTTCGGCGTCAGGCGGATACGCAGGAAGCCGATCTTCAGCCAGGCCCATGTTTCGCCGCGCAGATTGGAGGCAGCCGCTCCGACCGGTATGCAGCACAGGAGAAGCACCAGTACCAGCAGACCGACCACTGCGATCAGCAGCCAGAGCAGAACCTGTAGAATGGCAAGAATGACTGCCAGCACGATCATGCTTCCCTCCCTTTTGATGGTTTCAGGCGTTTTCGGACGATTCGCGTTCCGGCTGTTCGGCCAGCGCCTCCAGTTCCGGATTCGGCAGGGTCAGCTGCCCGTCTGCTCCCTCTGTCGGGAGCGGTGTCAGGTCGGACAGTGCAGAAAGGCCGAACACGCGCAGGAACTGATCCGTTGTTCGAAAGAGTGTCGGGCGTCCCGGCACTTCCAGCCGTCCGGCTTCCTCGATAAACCCTTTTTCAACCAGCGACGAAACCGTATACGCGCTGTCCACGCCGCGCACCTGTTCGATGTAGGCGCGTGTGACAGGCTGCCGATAGGCCACCACCGCCAAAACCTCCATGGCCGCCTGTGAAAGTGCCGGAGGCTTCCGTGTTTCGAGTGCGACGCGAATGGCGGAGGCATATTCGCCGCGGGTGCAGAGCTGCGCTTTTTCATTCATCCGAACGAGGCGCAGACCGCTGTTTTCGGTTTCCAGACGTGCGGCCAGTGCGGCCAGCACTTCTTCGGTTTCTTCTTCGCGGATTTCCAGCGCCAGTGCAATCCGTTCGCAGCGAACCGGTTCACCGGCTGCAAAGAGGATGGCCTCCGCGGCTGCAACCAACTGATAAAACTCCATCGTTTCTATTCCGTTTCTGTTTTGGTTTCCCCGTCCGTCGGGACGAGGGATGCACAATCCGCATCATCCACATAAATCACGCTGTCGCGGCATAATTCCAGCAGCGCCAGAAATGCCGCGATGGCGGCGTGGCGGTTCCCGGTCTGTGCCAGGATATCGGTCACGCTGATGCGGCGCAAATCGCGAACAAGTGCGACGACGCGCCGTGCGGCGTCCTCAATGGTTTCACTTTCGCGGCCAACCAGCTCCGAAAAGATCGGCGGCAGCGGCTGCTCCTGTCCGTTTTGAGCGGCCAGCATCCACGCCAGCGCGTTTCTCAGGTCATCCTCTGTATGGCGGCGCTGATAGGTCGGCCGGCCGGGCAGCGGCTCTGCCTCCTTGGTGAGCAGCTCGCCCAGATGGTCAGCGCGTTTTTGCAGCCACGATGCAGCCAGCTTGATGGTCTTGTATTCTTCGAGCCGCTGAACCAGCTCTCTGCGCGGATCCTCCGCTTCCGGTGCTTCCGGGCGGGGCAGCACCATCCGGGATTTGATCAGAATGAGCTGCGCGGCCATCACGATGAAATCGCTGGTCACCTCGATGTTCATGGATTGCATGGTTTCCAGATAGGAAAGGTACTGATCCAGAATCAGGGCGATCGGGATATCATCGATGGAAACGCGGTTTTTGGTGATCAGATGCATAAGAAGGTCGAGCGGACCTTCAAAGACATCCAGCTTAAAGGTGAGAGACGATACATCCATTGTTCCCGCTCCGCCGTTTACAGAAAGAGCTCAAACACCGGCGTCCAGATGTCCTGAAACAGATTCATCAGGAACGCCCGCGCATAGTTCAGATAATAGCTGAGATCGACATACTGAGTAATGGAGGACGGCACGCCGCAGATGCCGAGCAAACGTCCCGGGACATCCAGCAGCAGGAGCAGCAGAATCAGGAAGCCGTAGCGTTCATATTGCAGCACCTTGTTGTATGCGCGCATCGGTAGGAACGCCGCCAGCAGCTTGGAGCCGTCCAGCGGTGAAATCGGGATGAGGTTGAAGACGGCCAGACCGATATTCAGGCTGACAGCAATGGTCAGCAGCTGATAAATGACCAGCAGCGCCGTCATGCCCTTTCCGGTGGTACCGGCTGCCCAGAGCGTATTGTAGCGGACGGCAACCAGCATGGAGCAGGCCGTAAAGAGAAAGGCCATGATGAGGTTGGCGACGGGACCCGCCAGCGCAACGAGGCTCATGCCGAGCTTTTTATGCTTATAATACCGGGAATCGACAACGACGGGCTTGGCCCAGCCGAAGCGAACGAGAAAGAGCATGACAAAGCCGAGCGGATCGATGTGCTTGGCGGGGTTCAGGGAGAGACGACCCGTTGCACGGGGCAGCGGGTCGCCCAGCTTCGTCGAGACAAACGCATGGGCAAACTCATGAAAGGTCAGTGCCACGACAATGCCCGGCAGCAGATACAGTGCCTGAACAAGGTATTGCTTCAGCATTTCCAACATGTTTTCCCTCCCATTGGATGTTTATCGGCCTTTGCTGTCACGGAGTGTGACAATCCGATTGAAGCTGTTTTCATAGCGGGAATCCGCGCAGAAGTAACCCAGGCGGACAAACTGGAACCGATCACCCGGTTTCGCCGTTTTCAGGCACGGCTCAATCCGGCAGCCCTGCATGAGCTGCAGAGAATCCGGGTTGATGTAATCGGAATAGGTTTTGCCCTCCGGAATATCAGAGACGTTTTCCAGCGTGAAGAGCCGGTCATACAGCCGGACATCGCACGTACCGGCGGTTTCCGCATCCAGCCAGTGAATCGTCCCTTTGACTTTGCGGCCATCGACCGGGTTGCCGTTTCCGGTTTCCAGATCGGCCGTGCAGAGCAGCTTGGTCACGCGGCCGTTTTCATCGGTCTGCACCTCGTCGCAGCGGATGATATATGCGCCCATCAGGCGAACCTCGCCGCCCTTTTTGAGGCGGAAGAACTTCGGCGGCGGAACGAGTGCAAAATCCTCACGGTCAACAACCAGATGTCTGGAGAAGCGGACGATGCGTGTGCCAGCCTGTTCGTCATTCGGGTGATTCGGCAGCTCAAAGAATTCCTCTTTGCCCTCCGGGTAGTTGGTGATCTCCACGTCCACCGGGTCAACGACGGCAATCCGGCGCGGTGCGGATGCGTTCAGCTCCTCGCGAATGCAGAATTCAAGCAGGCCGATATCGACGAGCGAATAAGACTTGGCCACACCGGCGCGTTTGACGAATTCAATGATGGATTCCGGCGTGAAGCCGCGGCGGCGCAAGCCGCAGAGTGTCGGCATCCGCGGATCGTCCCAGCCGTCCACCAGACCGGTTTCAACCATTTCGCGCAGGTAGCGCTTGCTCATCACGGTGTTGGTGACGTTCAGGCGGGCGAATTCATACTGATGCGGATGGTGTGCCAGTCCACTGTGCTCCACGACCCAGTCATAGAGCGGGCGGTGGTTTTCAAATTCAATGGAGCAGAGGGAGTGCGTGATGCCTTCCGTTGCATCCTGAATCGGGTGGGCAAAGTCGTACAGCGGGTAGATGCACCACTTGATGCCCTGGCGGTGATGCTCCTTGTGGAGAATCCGGTAAATCGCGGGGTCGCGTAGGTTCATGTTCGGGCTGGCCATATCAATTTTGGCGCGGAGCGTTTTGGCACCGTCCGGGAATTCGCCCTGCTTCATCCGTTCAAACAGCTCCAGGTTTTCCTCGACGCTGCGGTTCCGATACGGGCTCTCCCGGCCGGGCTCGGTCAGCGTGCCGCGATATTCGCGCATTTCATCTGCGGAGAGGTCGCAGACATAGGCCAGACCCTGTTTGATCAGTTGAACGGCGATTTCATAGCAGGTGTCAAAGTAATCGGAGCCGTAGAAAACAGCATCCGGCTTGGCGCCCAGCCAGCAGATGTCCTCATAGATCGAGCGGACATACTCATCATCCTCGCGAACAGGGTTTGTATCATCGTACCGAAGGTTGAATTGGCCGCCGTATTTTTTGGCTGTGCTGTAGTTAATCCAGATGGCTTTGGCGCTGCCGATATGGAGGTAGCCGTTCGGCTCCGGTGGAAAACGCGTATGCACATGGTCTTCGCGTCCGGCGGCGAGATCTGCGTCAATAATTTCGTGGATAAAATGAGAGGAAGTGTTGGTTTCCATCGTAAATCAGTCCTTTATAGTTCGAATCATGGTCTGCAAGCGTGCAGATGTCCGCTCGCGACCCAGAATGCGCATAACTTCGTAGAGATCCGGCGAATTTTGTCGGCCGGTGACCGCGACGCGGAGCACCATACTGACATCGCCCACGTGGCCGCGATAGGCAGAGGGATCCTTTTTGTAGAGCTTGGTTTCCGGCGCATAGCCGAGATCGGCCGCAATCTGCTTAATTTTGGTAAACCAGGTCAGCTGATCATCTGCCGGATCCCAGACCGCGTCAAACTGCTGGCAGATGGCCATTGCGTCTTCCGTGCTGCACTGCACCGGCAGGTCATATTTGGGTTCAAAAAGTGCTTCATAGAAGAAGTCCACGTAGTTTCGGACGTCCTTCCAGGTGGTCAAATCCTTTCGGGGCTTCGCACCACCGCGGCCAATGGCCAAAATCGACTGGCCGTATGCGGCGTCTTCGCCGAAGACGGCTGCAAACGACGGATCGAATTCCTGCGCCCAGCGAAGCGCTTGTGTGTACACCTCTTCCGCCGTCATCCGGGAAATCACGTTTTTGGAAATATCGTTCAGCTTGTCCAGGTCAAAGAGAGAGCCGGAAACGCTCATTTTTTTGGTGGTAAACCGGAACGCCTCAATCGGGGCGGTCGGGTTCGCCATACGCCACTCCTCAAAGTTGGAGTTTAGGAGCGTCATCAGATATTCGCGCGTGGCAGCCGACGGATAGCCCTCTGCATGATAGAACGTCAGGGCAGCTTCCGGATCCTTGCGCTTAGAGATTTTCCGTTTGTTGCCGTCTTCCAGCTTCAGCACCTGCGCCGTGTGGCAGTATTTTGGGAGGCGGAAGCCCAGCGCCTGGAAGAGCTGGATATGGAACGGGAGCGTGGACAGCCAGCTCTCATCCCGGACAACGTGGGTCGTCCGCATGAGGTGATCATCCACCGCGTGTGCGAAATGGTAGGTCGGGATGCCGTCGCTTTTCAGAATGACATGATCGACGTCATTTTCCGTGACGTCAATGACGCCTTTGATTTCATCGGTGAACTTGAATTTGTGGGAAACGTCGCCCTCCGAGCGGAAGCGCAGGACAAACGGCTTCCCCTCGGCCAGCGCCGACTGAATCCGTTCCATCGGTGCGTCACGCCAGACGGCATATTCGCCGTAATACCCCGGCGTTTTCTTTTCCGCTTCCTGACGGGCGCGGATCTCTTCCAGCTCCGCTTCCGTGCAGAAGCAGGGATAGGCCTTCCCTTCGCGGATCAGCTGTTTGGCGTAGGTCTGATAAATTTCGGCGCGTTCACTCTGGCGATACGGCCCGTATGCGCCGCGGTCGCCATCGATAACGGCGCCTTCATCGAAGCAGACGCCCAGCTTGGCCAGCGTTTCAATGATCAGTGCGACGCCGTTCGGCACCGTGCGTTTGGCGTCCGTATCCTCGATGCGGAGGTAAAAAACGCCATCGGTCGTGTGTGCAAGGCGTTCATCCGTAAAAGCGCCGTACAGGTTTCCGATATGCAGGAAGCCGGTCGGCGACGGAGCAAAGCGGGTGACCTTGGCACCCTCCGGCAGTTGTCGCGGCGGGTAGCGTTTTTCCATGTCCTCCGGGAGTGTCTGAATGGCGGGATATAATAAATCGGCCAGCGCGTGATAGTCCATATATGATCCCCTTTATGCTCTGGCGCTTTCCGCCGGGTGGCGGAAGCGGAAACGATTTTGATAGCCTTTTGATTATATCACAAATCCCGCCTAAAAGCAACTCCCCGCATACCGAAAAACAACCGGTTCAGCCGATAAACTCCTGAATCAGGGATGTTTTCGGAATCCATTCGCTCCCCAGCCGCGGCAGGTCGGCACAGCTTGCGAGCAGCTGATCAGCCATGGCGCGGTTTTCAGCCGACAAAGCGCTGTGCTGCAGGCTCTCCGTCAGCGCCTCTGCATACAAAAACGGCTCATAGGCGTGCGCCGTATTGATGTAGCAGTCTGCCGTATGGCGGAAGGGATGGATGTATCGCTCCTCGCCCATGCGGACGTATTTCCAGAGCGACAGCGTCTCGTCCGCCTCCGTATGGCGATGGCGGATATCGCGCAGCATTCTCCGGCAGAGGCGCAGGGATTTGGCCGGGAGGCACACTGTCCCCTGTCGGCAGAAATTCGTATGCGTGCTGAGGTAGACGCGCAGAATGGTGCGACCTTCGAGCACAGTAGACAAAGACGGATTCAGCGCGTGCAGCCCCTCCACAATCAGGATGCTGTCGGCGGTGCAGCAGAGTTCCCGTGTTGTCCGGGATGCTTCGTCCTGAAAGTGATAGACCGGCAGCTGTGCGGTACCGGTTTGCAGCAGGCTCTGCATACACGATTCATAGCACGGGATGTCCAGGCATTCCACGCTCTCATAGTCGGTTGTTCCGTCCTCCCAGCGCGGCATCTGGTCGTGCGGCCTGTAAAAATCATCCAGAGAAACGCGCACCGCCTCTGCGCCCAGATGCTGCAGCTCCGCCCGAATCCGCTGCGCCGTCGTTGTCTTGCCGCCTGCCGACGGCCCGCACAGCAAAATCACCGATGCGTTCCGCTCAAGGCACGTCCGTGCGACGGCAGCCACCGCATCTCCATAGGCGGTTTCCGCCTGCTGTACCGCCGCTTCCGGCGTTTTTGCAATCAGTCTGCCCCACTCCGGCAGCTCCACCGTTTCCAGCGGGCGTCTGATTTCCATGGTTTCCATTGGTTCTCTGTTCATAGCAGTACTCCTGAAAATGGATCGATTTTCGGGAGCGAACTCCCGATTGAAGCTTCTACATTTATCATGCTGTCATTATAGCCGATTTCATGCAACAAGTAAAGTGTTTTCTGTAAACAGCGCAGAAAAAAAAGGCGGAGCGGGTTACGAGCCCGTTCCGCCGCCGTTTATTGACCGGTTCCCCGCAGCAGAAGCGGTTGCAGCTGCGTCCGGCGGAGTGCCGCTTCGGCCGTCGCGCCGATCAGGCTGAAATCTGCGACGAGCGAGTTTGGCTTTTCCTTCGGGTCATCCTGTCCGAAGGGAACCAGATAGATGTGTTTTCGCGCCATCAGTGCGCCGATATTGGCACCATTGCCGCCCAGTCCGTCATTGGTGGAAACCGCCAGAACGACCGGGCGTTCATTGCGGAGGTGTGATTTCACCGCCAGCGTCGGCGGCGTATCTGCGATACCGGCGGCGATTTTTGCCAGCGTGTTGCCGGTTGCCGGTGCCACAACGAGCACATCCAGGCTTTTTTTCGGCCCGATCGGCTCTGCGGCCGCGATGGTATCGATCACCGGCCGACCGCAGAGCTCCGACAGCCGTGTGCGGAAGGACTGTGATGTGCCAAAGCGTGTATCTGTTGTCGCGCTCTGTGTGCTCATGATCGGCGTAATCTCCCAGCCATCTGCCACCAGCGCCGCAAGCGTATCCAGCACGCGGGCAAATGTACAGAACGAACCGCACAGTGCAAAGCCCATTCGGCGTCCGCTGCTCTTGCTATCCATCCATTTTTCACCGTTTCCCCGCAGCCGAGAAATGCGCGGCGGTGCGGTCGGCTGCGGTCTTGCCGCTTCGCCGCGATTCATCCGGGGCTTCTGATCTTCCGGAGCATTTGCAGCACAGTGTCCGCAATCGCTTCCCCCGCCGCAGCCGGTGCGGTCTTGCCGGGCAAGGCCAGTGCGTGCAGCACCTTTCGGTTCTGTGCGCGTGCCGCTTCGAAATCGACGCCGCCCGGCAGGCTGGCCAAATCCAGAATCGGCGTCTCCGGCGGAAGCTCCCGCAGCCGTGCATCGGTCAAAATCCGCGCCGGAACCGTATTGAAGACCATCTGCATACCGTCCAGGCATCCGTCCAGTGCGCCGGTTTCCAGCGCCTCATATCCGGCTGCGCGAATCCACGCTCGATCCTCCGGGCGTCTGGCCGAAACGCAGACCTGTGCCCCCAGCCCGTGCAGCATTCCGGCCAGCACTTTGCCGATGCGGCCATAGCCGATCACGAGGCACCGGGAGCCGTGCAGCGTGCCGAGCATCGTTTTCATCGCGAGCTGAAGGGCCCCCTCCGCCGTGAGTACGGCGTTTTGAATCTGAAACGTCTCCTCTTCGGCATAATCGTACAGGTTCGGGTGCATCCGGTGCCATGCTTCACGCACCTTGCCGCCAAAGACGGGTGTGTGTGCCGGAACGCATTCCAGCAGCTCCGGCAGTGCAATGGGCATCTGGGCGAACGGTGCATTCAGCCGCTGCGCCTCTTCTTCCATTGGGAGCGGAAGCAGCAGAAAATCCGCACCGTTCACCGCCTCTGAAAGGCTTTGCGACTGATGGCGATTGCCCGTCTGTTCGCACCGTTCCAGGCCAAACAGGCTGGTTTGACAGTTCCGGCGTTCCAGCGCATCCGCAGCGTACAGCTGCCGCAGATCGCCGCCGATGATTGCAGCTTTCACGGTCGAAGATCCCCCCTCACTCCAGCATATGACCGGGTTTCCGGAAGGGTGCATCCAGAAAGAGCCGCATATCCACGCGGATACACGGCTCTGTTTCCTGTCTTTATTTTTTGGAGCCCAAGCGGGACCAGAAGCGGAAGGTCAGCGGATAGACAAATCCGGCAAACAGCGCCAGCAGCAGATAGCGCACACCGTCCGCCGCGTGGCTGCCATGGAAGAGGTTCAGCAGCGGCTGCTTCAGCCCCTGCCAGATTAGCAGAGCAAAGACCAGACCGACGGCCATTTTGGCAATCTGCGCGTACCAGACAGCGCGCGTGTCGAAATGCAGCCACTTCCGGTCGAGCTGCCAGGCTGCGGTCAGGCCGATCGACGCGCCCAGCATCTCCCAGCCGTGCTTGGCCGCCTCCGCGATGCTCGGATCCGTCAGGTCGCTCAGTGATGCATAGATCAGCAGAATGAGCGACAGCGCAATCAGGATTCCCCCGGCCACCCAGGAAATCCAGGGTTTGTCCGCTTCCAGTGAAGAGAGCCACGCCATCAGGAAGACGATGGCCAGTCCGATCAGGATGGCGCCGACAACATCGGTCGGTGTGTGGACGCCGAGATACAGCCGGGACAGGCCAGTCAGCAGAACGAGGCAGGCGCTGAGGATGGTCAGCCAGCGGCGGCGGGCAAAGACCGACAGCGAGCCAAAGAGCCCCAGTACAGATTGTGTATGGCCGCTCGGGAAGGAATAATCCCGCGCTGCAAATTCCCCGTCCAGCGCCGCATCCACCGGTGTCAGCGACGGGTCACGCACCCAGGGGCGCGGAATTTTGCAGAGCGCTTTCACCGTCTGGTTCAGCGCGGTGCCGCAGCCCCAGGAAAAAAACATCCAGAACCCGGCGCGCTTATTCACGCACCAGAGCGCGATCAGAATGACCGCTGTGAATGCGATTTCTCCGCCGAGCTGTGAGATGCAGAGAAACACCTGATCCAGAAAAGGAGTCCGAATGGATTCCAGTGCAGAAAGAAGTCCCATAGAATTGCATCCTCCGTTTCGTATGATTGAGAAGCGTGTCCGATTCGGCAGCCGTCACCAGACCTGTTCCGCATAGGGCGCAGCCAGCCTGGCCAGCACGGGATAGACGGTCGGATTGCCTGTCAGAATGCTGGACGGGCGGCGGAAATCCGGCGTTTCGCCGCAGAACCGGGTAATGGTTCCGCCCGCCTCCGTGATCAGCAGAGCGCCCGCTGCAAAATCCCAGGGCTGGAGCGTCATTTCGAAAAAACCGTCCAGCCGCCCGGCTGCAACATAGGCCAGATCGAGAGCGGCGCTTCCGCTCCGGCGGATGTCCAGCGAATCCCGATAGACGGCGGCCAGCAGGGCGAAGGTTGCCTCCGCACGGGAGCGTTCATACGGCGTGGTGCCGAACGCGATCAGCGCGTGTGCGTAGTCGTGTGTCGAGACGTGGATGCGTCGGCCGTTCAGGAAGGCACCGCCGCCGCGCAGCGCGGTAAACATTTCGTCCGTATACGGGCAGTAGATCACAGCGAGCAGCGGCTCATTTTCCGCAGGTCTGGCCAGCGCAACCGACACGGCGCTCATCCCGGTGCCGTGGATGAAATTGGAGGTGCCGTCAATCGGGTCAACAATCCACGCCAGCTCCCCGTCACCCTGTTCGCCGTTTTCCTCCCCGCAGAAGGCGGCTTCCGGGCAAATCCGCGTCAGCGCTTCATGCAGATGGTTCTGTACGCGGATGTCATACTCCGTGACGTAGTTCCGGTCACCGCTTGTCTGCATTCCGTCGCCCTGATAGCACGCTGCGCCGCGAATGATGGCTCCGGCTTCGCGGACGGCCTCACAGACCGGCTCCAGCAGTTGATTGTCAAATGGTTTCATGGATGTCCCAGCTTTCTATTCATTTGCCTGTCCGAGGCGTTCCCGGATGACATTGGCAACGGTTTCCGCAATTTTGCGGATTTCCTCCACGTTCTGGCCTTCCACCATGACGCGAATCAGCGGTTCTGTCCCGGACGGTCGGACAACAATGCGGCCATCGCGGCCGAGGGTGCGTTTGGCTTCATCGATGCTCTCCCGCACGTCGCGGTCGGTATAGAACAGCAGCTTGCCCTCCGCCGAAACCTTGACATTGACCATTTCCTGCGGATAACGGGTCATGACAGCGGCCATTTCCGAGAGCTTTTTGCCGTTTCTCCGCATCATGGAGAGCAGCTGAACGGCTGTCAGCTGGCCATCGCCGGTGGTTGCGAAGTCGCGGAAAATGATATGCCCGGACTGTTCCCCGCCGAACGAATAATCCTCCAGCAGCATTTCCTCCAGCACGAACCGGTCACCGACCTTCGTCGCAATGAAGCGCAGGCCGTTTTCCTCACAGAACCGGCTGAAGCCGAAATTGCTCATGATCGTTCCAACGACGGTCTTCCGGGAGAGCTTGCCGCGTCCGGCCATGTCTGCGGCGCAAATCGCCATGATCATGTCGCCGTCCACCAGCTTCCCGGTTTCATCGACGCACAGACAGCGATCCGCGTCGCCGTCAAAGGCGATGCCCGCGTCCAGCTGATGCTCAACCACATAGGCCGCCAGCGCCTCCGTATGGGTAGAGCCGCAGCCGCAGTTGATGTTCACGCCGTCCGGCGTATGGAACAGCAGCTGCACCTCCGCGCCAAGCGAGGTGAACAGCTTTTCAGCCGTCACACTGGCAGAGCCGTTGGCGCAGTCAACCGCCACGCGCAGGCCGTCCAGCGAATACGGAACGCTGGACTTCAGGTGGTCGATATAATCCTTCGCAGCAGTCGGCCGCATTGTGATTTTGCCGATGCCGTCGCCGCTGACCGTCTGCGGTTCCTCCGTGCGGTTCAGCAGATCTTCGATGCGTTCCTCCAGCGCATCCGGCAATTTGAAGCCGTCCCCGCTGAAGATCTTGATGCCGTTATATTCCGAGGTGTTGTGCGATGCGGAGATCATGATGCCGGCATCCGCCTTGTACTTTTCAACCAGGTACGCCACCGCCGGTGTCGGGACGACGCCGAGGCTGATGACGTCCGCACCGACCGAGCAGAGTCCGGCCGACACGGAAGCGGACAGCATATCCGATGAAATGCGCGTATCCGTCCCGATGACAAATACCGGTCTGCGGCGGCAGCCCTCCGTCAGAACGGTGGCGGCGGCCTTCCCGATGTTCATGGCCAGCTCCGTCGTCAGATCTTTTCCGGCAACGCCGCGAATCCCGTCCGTTCCAAATAATCTGCCCATATCGTTTCCTTCCTTTCAGTCCAATCAACTCAGTTCAATCAGCCGCGCATTTCCCGCACGGCAATGATTCCGTTTTCTTTCCAAATGCGTTCCGCCGCCAGGACGCCACGCACGCGGGAGAGCGGATAGACGATGGAATGTCTGCCCACCACGCTCCCCGGACAGAGGACGCTGTTGCAGCCGACCTCGGCGAAATCGCCGAGCATGGCACCCAGCTTGCGCAGTCCGGTCGCCAGCTCGCCCGGCGTCGGCTCCTTCCAGCGAATGACCACATTCGTCTTGTCGCTTTTGACGTTGGACGTCACCGCACCGGCACCCATATGTGCGCCGTGTCCCAGAATGGAGTCGCCAATATAATTGAAATGCGGTGTTTTCGCCTCATCGAACAGCACACAGTTTTTCAGCTCACAGGAATTCCCGACAACGCAGCCCGTGCCGACCAGTGCGCTGCCGCGGATGTAGGCGCCGTGGCGAACCTCTGTATCCGGACCGATGACGACCGGCCCGGTGATGGAGGCGGACGGTGCAATTTTGGCGGTTCGGGCAATCCAGATGCCGTCTCCGCGCTGTTCATAAATCTCCGACGACAGCGTCTGACCATATGTCACAAGGAAGCTGCGCAGTGTCGACAGAATTTCCCAGGGATACTGCACCGCTGCCAGCAGGCTGCCAATTGCACTATGTTGGAGGTCAAACAGCGATTCCGGCCGTAAAGCGTCCATCTTCAACAGTCCTTTCGTTTTCCCGAACCGTCAGGGTTCGAATGTTTGCTTCGATTTTTTCCCGCATTTCTCACGGATTCTTACAATATTATATCATATCACATTTTCTGTTCGCTGTCAATTTCTTCTGTTTATTGTCACGCGCTCTCTGGGGCTGGAACCGGGAAAATATTTCCGATTTTCATGTTCATATATTTTGACCCCAGATTCCCGTTAGTCATCGTTCGATTCGGTTTGTGGTTTTATTACTTCATAAATTTTTACGGGTCAGCAGATTTTCTTGAGATTCGTCGTATTTTGTCATTATGTGTTTTCGAATTTCCGTTTATGTCTTCATTTTTCAGTTTGTTTCGATGTGTTTCGTCCACTTTTTATTCGTTTTCGTCATTTGACATTCCAGCTGTTTTGTTTTAGAATATATCAAAGATTGAGCGTTGCATTGCTCAGACGGTTCGATTGCGCTTCCGAATGGTTTGAGTATATTCTTTCTCTGAAGGAATATGATGAATTTTCGTTCTTTCCACGCTCAGTTCTTTCGAGGCATTTCAACAGTCGGTATTTCCGGCTTTTCCTGGCCTCCATTTGTTTTTTACCTCTCTCCTTTGCCAAGAGCGGACGGTCACATGATTGATCGCCCGGTTTTGGCGTATTTTTTTATCATGTGATTTTTTCTTGAAAAAGCAATTTTTTTGAATTTCCGCTCATATGATTTACCGATTTTTCGTTCAATTCTCTTTGTTGTTGTCATTTTATCTTTTATTTTCGGCGTTTGACATTTTGTTCTTAGTCTGCTAATATGTACTCAGCCATCGTGTGAATGGATTGTCACGATGCCACATATTACATTTAGGAGGCAAATTCAAATGAGCAAAAAGCTTCGCATTCTTGCACTGGCTCTTGCTG
>CAYUXI010000032.1:0-15664 GCA_964448855.1 uncultured Oscillospiraceae bacterium
TGCGCAAAGCGTCTGAGGGAGAGAAAACTTCTTGTGTGTGCTCACTTTCACCCGCCTAACCCTCTCAGTCACCTACGGTGACAGCTCCCCCAGAGGGGGAGCCAAGGCGTGTAGAGAAGCTGGCTGCTACGAATACACCGCCCTCATCACCCCAACCTCCCAAGCTCCCTCTGACGAGGGAGCTGGCGCGAAGCGTCTGAGGGAGAGAAAACTTCTTGTGTGTGCTCACTTTCACCCGCCACATTCCACCCCACGAGGCTCCCTTGTGTAAAGGGAGCTGGCGCGAAGCGCCTGAGGGATTGCTGTACCCTGTGGCATCACCTTCTCCGTAGCCGTCCACATCGCCCAACCACCCGAGCTCCGCGCCTGAGGGAGGGAAAACTTTTTCTGTGTGCGCGCCTACACCTTCCGCATCATTCCCCCAATTCTCCATTTTCCGTAAAACACAAAACACCGGTCGGAGAACCAAATCCGACCGGTGTTTTTCTTTCGCAGCGTTCTGCATTTCCGTTGATGGGCCGTGCGACCGGTTATTTCAGCAGGCAGGTGATCAGCGGGATGGTGGCGGCGGAGCAGAGTGTTGACAAAAAGACGCCGACCGACCCGGTTTTCTCGTCTCCGCCGTATTCCTTCG
Organism: uncultured Oscillospiraceae bacterium; assembly: GCA_964448855.1. Classification (GTDB taxonomy): domain Bacteria; phylum Bacillota; class Clostridia; order Oscillospirales; family QAMX01; genus QAMX01. The sequence continues at coordinate 635 of CAYUXI010000032.1, forward strand.
ACAGAATCACGCAAAAAACCGCGCACGGCATACCCGTAATCAGCACCGGGATGCCCAGCGTCATCGGGTCGAGGTGGAACGGCTGCAGCAGCAGGAACATCATGACCGGCATGACCAGCAGCCGCAGCACACAGACGCCCCAGACCCGGCCATTTTTGACCACAGCGCCCGGCTTGACCGTCGCCAGCACGCTGCCGATCACGAGCATGGACAGCGGCACCGTCATATCGCCGATCAGGTCGAGCCCCTTCCAGATGACGCCCTGGTAGACATACGAATACACCGCCGTCCCCTCAAACAGCGGCGACAGCAGGAACAGCACGACGCCCAGCAGCACGCCCAGCGTCCCCGGATTCAAAAACATCTCCTGCTTCCGCAGCGTGACATCCGACCGGCCGCGCCGCAGCAGCCAAATGCCGAGCGAATACGCGAGAATATTGAACGGCAGGTTGAAAAACGCGCCGTAGAAAATGGCCTCCTCACCGAGGACCGCCCGCAGAACGGGGAAGCCCATGTACGCGGCATTGGCGAAGATCACCATGAAATGATACACGCCGCGGCTCTTTTCATCCGCACGGACGAGCCGGACATACAAAAAGCCGATCACCGTCGCCAGCAGGTAGTACACCACGCTGATGGCGATCAGGATGCCGCTCTTTTTCAGGCTGTCGGCGGAAAACTGCTGGGACATGAACGTCGAGAGGTACATGGCCGGCATGGCCACGCGGGAGATCAGCGCCGAGATTTTATCCGACGCCACCTTGTCCATCAGCCCCGTTTTCGTCACGCCAAAGCCAATGGCCATCAAAACAAACAATGTGAGAAGCTGTTCCAAAACTTCCTGATTCATACCGGATTTCCCCCGTTTTCTCGTTCCGATTCTTCTGTATTTTTAAGATACTGTCTGTATTTTTCCGCATACACGGGCATGGAAAGCATCTCGACCAGCGCGTTGACCGAAAGCTCCGGCGGCAGTCCGAGTGCATTTAAGAGCGCCGTCCGGTGCTCCGCGCTGTTTGGGCGGCCGAAAAAGCCCTGTTCATACAGCATGACGCGCGTGACCGGTTCGCACATCGGCTGTGTGGGCTGCGTCTCATCCGATTCGACCGTGGCACCGGCGGCCAGCAGCGCCGCACGGATGCATTCAACGTCCATCGCCTCCACGCCCAGAATCCCGGCGCGCCCCGGCTTTTTCTTGCGCCGCTCCCGCCCCGCAACCGCCGGGACATAGGCCATCCGGACGCGGTCGCTTTTCAACAGGTCGCGCAGCCGTGTGCGAATCAGCAGACCGGCGCCGTCGCTGTCGGTCAGGAGAATCAGGCCGCGCGTCTCGGCCACCTCGCGCAGGAGCTTACGGCGCGACGCATTGTGAAACACGGAAAAGCCGTTCAGCTCAATGACCAGCGTATCGACTGCCGCACGGACGGCATGGGCGTCATACCGCCCTTCCACCGCGACAGCCTCGCGGATTTTCCATTTCACGGCTCCGTCTCCTCTCTGGTCAGGGTGTTCATGGAAATCGTGACGGCGTTCACGCCGGATTGCAGGATTTCCGTCGCCATGCTGCGGGATTGAATCAGACCGCCCGCAATCAGCGGGATGCCCAGCCGCTCCCGAATCACGGGGAACAGCGGTGTGCAGAGCGCGGGCAGCAGCTCCACATAGTCCGGCCGCGCTTTTTCCACGGCCGCCATGCTCTTTTCCAGCGCACTGCTGTCGATCAGGAAGCAGCGCTGAACAGCCGTCACGCCCAGCCGCCGACAGGTGGCCACCATCGCAGGGCGTGTGCTGATGATGCCGCACGGCGAGCAGCGGCTGCACAGGTATTCCGCGCCGAATTCATCGGCGGCCAGCCCGCGAATCAGGTCGATGTGTACGAGCGCACGCTTGCCGGACGCGTGCAGGCGGGCAAAAATCTCCTCCAGGCAGGTGATGTGGAGGTGCATCAGCACGCAGACCGCGTATTCACTTTCCAGAAATCGGCGCAGCTGCGGAAAATCGTTGACCGCGGGAATCATCCCGTGAAGCTCCGTCATTTTCATCATCCCCCTCACATTTTTCGCCGTTTTTGATATCTTGATCCCGTTTGCAACGCCAAACCGGCAGAAATCTGCGTTTTCACGGAATCAGCAGCTCTGCCGCGGAGAGGCAGAAAAGTGCCGCGCCGCACATTCCCTGCAAAATGTTGCAGAATTCCTCGTTTCCGTGTCGAATCAGCCGACAGACAGCCAGCGCCATGCCGAAACCGACGAGCGTGCCACAGGCTGCAACCTCCGGTGGCAGCCCCTCGACAGACGCGATACACGCGGCGGCGGCCGGTGCCGTCCGCTCCGTCCATCGGCCGTGCAGGCAGAGAATCGCCGAGCCAACCGCAAAGCCGAGCAGGCTGGCGCCGATGCGCGGGATGCCGTCCTGGTGCGCCATGCTCAGCAGCGCGGCCAGCACCAATGCGCCCTGGATGCACCGCGTCCGTATTCGTTCGCGGCGGGCGCTTGCGGCGGGATGGGTGGCGCTGCCGACAGTGGCCAGCAGCGGTGCCAGTGCCGCTGCGGCTGAATGAAACGTCCACCCGATCCACCATTCCGTCCCGGTGACCTGCATGATCTCAGCTCCGTTCCCTGATCCCTTCGGATTGCTTTCTACTGTTTCGTATGCTCAGGGTCGTGCAATTATGCAGGGCAGGGCACGGAGAAAAACCGGCAGCGATGCAGCCCGCCGCCGGTTTTCAATTGTCGCTCTTTATTCGGCTTCTTCCTCGCCGTGATCGTGGCCGTGGCAGGTGGCGCAGTCGCCCGTGCAGCCGATGATCGGCGTCGGGTCGATGCCCTGCCGATGATAATAATCCGCAATGGCCGACTTGATGGCTTCCTCCGCCAGCACGGAGCAGTGAATCTTGACCGGCGGCAGACCTTCCAGCGCTTCGACAACGGCCGAATTGGTCAGCTTCAGCGCCTCTTCGATCGGTTTGCCCTTGACCAGCTCCGTCGCCATGGACGAGGTGGCCACGGCTGCGCCGCAGCCAAAGGTCTGAAATTTGATATCCTGAATGATGCCATCTTCGATTTTCATGTAGATTTTCATGATATCGCCGCATTTCAGGTTGCCGACCTGGCCGACTGCGTTGGCATCCTCAATCACACCGACATTGCGCGGGTGCGTAAAATGGTCCATTACTTTTTCCGAATACATCGATTGTCATTCCTTTCTGATCTGCTGTCCGTTTTGATGGTTCAGCCGTTCCAGACCGGGCTCATCTCGCGGAGACGCGCCACCACTTCCGGCAGAACCTTTGCGATTTTTTCCACATCTTCCTCCGTATTGTAGCGGCCGAGCGACAGACGGAGGGAGCCGTGCGCGGTTTCATGCTTCATGCCGAGCGCCATCAGGACGTGCGACGGGTCGAGCGAGCCGGTCGAGCAGGCCGAACCGGTCGAGGCGGCGACGCCGTTCATGTCGAGCAGCAGCACCATGGACTCGCCTTCAATCCCCTCCACCGTCAGGCTGACGAGGCCGGGCAGGCGATCGGTCCGGCTGCCGGTCGGGATGGTTTTCGGGATTTGCAGCAGCCGGTCAAAGAGGTTGTCCCGCATGGCGGTCAGGCGCTTGGTTTCCTCCTCCATCCGGTCGGCTGCGGCCTTCAGTGCCGCGGCCATGCCGACGATGCCGGGGATATTTTCCGTCCCGCTGCGGCGGCCGCGCTCCTGTCCGCCACCCTCGATCAGGTGCCGAACCTTCGAGCCGCGGCGCATATACAGAAAGCCCACGCCACGCGGCCCGTTGAACTTATGGGCGCTGGCGGAGAGCAGGTCAATGTTCATCGCCTTGACATCCACCGGGATATGGCCGATGGCCTGTACGGCGTCCGTATGGAACAGCACCTTTTTCTCGCGGCAGATTCTGCCCAGCTCCGCGACCGGCTCAATCGTGCCGACCTCGTTGTTGGCCATCATAACGGAAACAAGTGTCGTCTCCGGGGTAATCGCCGCTTCCAGCGCTGCGGGCGACACATAGCCCTCGCTGTCCACCGGAAGATAGGTGACGGAAAAGCCCTCTTTTTCCAGGCGTTTTGCCGTATAGAGAATCGCATGATGCTCGATCTGCGATGTGATGATATGGCGTCCGCGCTTTGCATTTTCATAGGCCGCGCCCAGCAGAACGTAGTTGTCCGACTCGGTTCCGCCGCTTGTGAAAATGATTTCGTCCGGCTCGGCATGAATGATTTCCGCAATGGTTTTGCGCGCCTCGTTCAACGCTTCACGCGGTTTGTTGGAAAACGAATAGATTGACGACGGATTGCCGTAATACTCGCGGAAGTACGGCTGCATGGCTTCCAGAGCCTCGTCGCAGACACGCGTCGTCGCGGAATTGTCTGCATAAACATATCCGTTTTGATCCATAAAACTGTGTCATTTCCTTTCTTTTGTAGTTGCCAGATATCTGAAAATCCCGTTTTTGGGCGGATATCACCCTGTTAGTTATTCGCGGCTAACCTCGCTGCCTCAACCGCCAGCGCATCGCAGCGGTTGTTGTAGGCATTCTCGGCGTGCCCCTTGACCCAATGAAACGTGACCTCGTGCTGTTCGCAGAGCGCCAGCAGCTTCTCCCAGAGATCCGGGTTCAGCGCCTTTTCGCGCTTGTTGCGCATCCAGCCGTTGGCCTGCCATTTCTTCGCCCAGCCCTTGGTCATGGCGTTGACGACGTACTGGGAATCTGTGTACAGGGCCACCTCGCACGGCTCGCGCAGCGCACTCAGCCCGCGGATGACGCCGCTCAGCTCCATCCGGTTGTTGGTTGTCTGCTTTTCGCCGCCGGACAGCTCGCGCTTCAGCGACCCGTACATCAGAATCACCCCGTAGCCACCGGGGCCGGGATTGCCGGAGCAGGCGCCGTCTGTATAGATATCAACGTGTTTTCTCATGCGCTTCTCTCCCGTTTCTCCCGGCCTTATCTCCGGTTGTTGACATTTTCCACACAGTTTTCCACATCTGTTGAAGTTTTAGTTTTCCGTGGAATCTGTTGATTCATCGCCGTTCTTGTCGATTTCGGTTGTATTTTCCAAAATCGTCTCATTTTCGGCTGTTTGGACTTCCTCAATTTCCTCAGACGATTTGTCATCCGAATCATCCTTCGGTGCAGGTGCCAGACCGATGACGCGTTCGCCGGCCTGCGTCCGCATGATGATGACGCCCTGCGAATTGCGGCCGCAGACGCGCACGGCGGACAGCTCCGTCCGGATGGTGGTGCCCTCGCTCGTCACGATGAACACGCCGCTGTCCGGCTTGCAGATCATCATGCCGGCCAGCGTACCGGTTTTCTCCGTCAGCTGGTGCATGACAACGCCCTTCCCGCCGCGGTGATGCGTCGGGAACCGGTCTTCCTCGGTCAGCTTGCCATAGCCGTTTTCCGTCAGCGTCAGGACATAATCGCCCGGCTGAACGACGGATGCGCCGACGACCTCATCGCCCTCGTCCATGCGGATCCCGATGACACCGGTAGCCGTTCGACCCATGGCGCGGACGGCGGTTTCCGTAAAGCGGACGGACTGGCCGTTCTTCGTGCCGAGCAGGATGTCGTTCGAGCCGTCTGTCAGGAGGACGCTGATCAGCTGATCCTCCTCGCCGAGCGTCAGCACGCGCAGACCGGATTTCCGGAACGACCGGATTTCCGAGACGGACAGACGCTTGACAATGCCGCTCTTTGTGACCATGACCATGTACTGCTCCTCCGACGAGCTTTCGCCGATGTGAAGCATGGTGGTGACGTGTTCACCCTGGTCGAGCTGGAGCAGGTTGATGATGTTGGTGCCCTTGGCGGTGCGCCCGGCCTCCGGAATCTGGTAGCCCTTCATCCGGAAAACGCGTCCGGCATCCGTGAAGAACAGGATATAATCGTGCGTTCCGGCGACAAACAGCGTGTCCGCCGTATCCTCGTCGCGGATGGTCATACCGGAAACGCCCTTGCCGCCGCGCCGCTGGACACGATAGGTGTCGGCGGGCAGGCGCTTGATGTAGCCGAGCCGCGTCAGCGTGTAGACGCAGGTTTCCTGCTTGATGAGATCCTCGACGTCGATTTCGTTGTCAACGGCCTCGATCACCGTTCGACGCTTGTCGGAGAAGCGGGACTTGATCTCGTTCAGCTCCTTCTTCAGGATTTCGCACATATGCGCCTCGTTGCCGATGATGAAGCGGCATTCGCGGATAATGGCCATTTTTTCGGCCAGTTCCTTCTCGATTTTGTCAACGCCCAGTCCGGTGAGCTGGCCGAGCGTCATGGCCACGATGGCCGAGGCCTGTTCCTCGGTCAGACCGACGGTGTTGTCGGCCTCGTCGTCATATGCGTCGCCGCGGCGGAGCAGGTTGGAGACATCCTCGCCGGAGAAGCGCGCCATCAACGCCTGCTTCGCGTCATTGACGGAGGCGGAGGCGCGGATGATGTGGACGACCTCGTCGATGTGATCGACGGCGATGCGCAGACCCTTCAGGATGTGTGCCCGTGCCATGGCCTGCTCCAGATCGAACTTGGTTCGGCGGAGGAGGACCTCCTTCTGGTGGGCGATGTAGTAGGAGAGCGCTTCGCGCAGCGTCAGCACCTTCGGCGAATTATCGACGATGGCGAGCATATTGACGGCAAACGTGTCCTGCAGCTGCGTATACTGGAAGAGCTGGTTCAGAACGACGTTCGCATTGGCGCTGCGGGACAGCTCAATGACCACGCGCATCCCGTTGCGGTTCGATTCGTCGCGGATGGCGGTGATGCCCTCCACGCGTTTTTCCTTGACGAGTGTGCCGATCGATTCGCAGAGCTTCGCCTTGTTGACCATGTACGGGATTTCCGTCACGATGATGCGGCTCTTGCCGGACGGCTCCTCCTGAATTTCCGTGCGGGCGCGCACCTTGATGTGGCCGCGGCCGGTCGCATAGGCGGAGCGGATGCCGGACATACCGAGAATGATGCCGCCGGTCGGGAAGTCCGGCCCCTTGATGTGCTGCATCAGCTCATCCATCCCGGCGTCCGGGTTGTCGAGCAGGCAAATGGCGCCGTCAATGACCTCGCCCAAATTGTGCGGTGGAATGTTGGTCGCCATGCCGACGGCGATGCCGACGGAGCCGTTGACCAGGAGGTTCGGGAACCGGGACGGCAGAACAGTCGGCTCCTTCAGACGGCCATCGAAGTTCGGCATGAACTCGACGGTATTCTTTTCGATGTCGCGGAGCATTTCCAGGCTGAGCTTTTGCAGCCGGGCTTCCGTGTAACGGTAGGCAGCCGGTGGGTCGCCATCGACGGAACCGAAGTTGCCGTGCCCGTCCACCAGCGGATAGCGAAGCGAGAAATCCTGTGCCAGACGAACCATGGCATCATAGACGGAGGTGTCCCCGTGCGGATGGTACCGGCCGAGCACGTCACCGACGGCGGTAACGGATTTGCGGTACGGCTTATCCGGCGTCAGCTTGGTCTCATGCATCGTATACAGGATGCGGCGCTGAACCGGCTTCAACCCGTCTCGGACATCCGGCAGTGCGCGGCTGATGATGACGCTGACGGCGTATTCCATGAACGATTTCTTGACTTCGCGCTCAATATCGACGTCTATGACTTTCTGATTTTCAAAATCAAATTCCATATGATTTCTGTTGATCCTTTCAAAAATCGGGAATCGGAAATTGGGCGAACCCGGTTAAATATCCAGATTTTCCACGTATTTTGCGTTGGCTTCGATGTATTCTCTGCGGGGGCCGACCTCGTCGCCCATCAGCATGGTAAACATCTGATCGGCCGCGACGGCGTCGGACAGCTCCACGCGCAGCAGCGTCCGGTGCTTCGGATCCATGGTGGTTTCCCAGAGCTGCTCGGCGTCCATTTCACCCAGACCCTTGTACCGCTGGATGTCCTCATCCTTAAACGGGCCGTTTTCCTCCAGCAGGGAGGCGAATTCCTTCTCGTTGTACGCGTACCAGATTTTCTTGCCCTTGGTCAGCTTATACAGCGGCGGTTGTGCGATGTAGATGTATCCGCCCTCGACAGCCGGTCGCATGAACCGGTAGAAGAACGTCAGCAGCAGGCAGCGGATGTGCATTCCGTCGACGTCGGCATCGGCCATGATGATGATTTTGTGATACCGGAGCTTCTGCGGGTCGAATTCCGCACCGATTCCGGCGCCCAGCGCCAGAATAATCGGCGACAGCTTGTCGTTGCCGTAGATCTTATCGACACGCGCCTTTTCGACGTTCAGCATTTTGCCCCACAGCGCCAGGATGGCCTGATACTTGGAATCGCGCCCCTGCTTCGCGCTGCCCGCAGCCGAGTCGCCCTCGACGATGTAGAGCTCGGTCTTGGCGGGGTCGCGCTCCTGGCAGTCGGCCAGCTTGCCCGGCAGGTTGCCGGATTCGAGCACGGACTTCCGGCGCGTATTCTCCCGCGCCTTGCGGGCGGCTTCCCGTGCGCGGGAGGCGTCCACGGCCTTGGAGAGGATCGCCTTGCTGACGGACGGGTTTTCCTCCAGGAAGGCTTCGAGCTTATCGTTGATGATGCCCTCCACGAGCGTCCGGATTTCGGAGTTGCCGAGCTTCGTCTTGGTCTGGCCCTCGAACTGCGCATCCGTCAGCTTGACGCTGATGACGGCGGAAAGCCCCTCGCGGACGTCCTCGCCCAGCAGGTTCTTGTCGTCCGATTTCAGGAAGTTGCGCTTTCTGGCGTAGTCGTTGATGACCTTGGTCAGTGCGTTTTTGAAGCCCAGCTCATGCATACCGCCCTCGCCCGTATGGATGTTGTTGGCGAAGGAGAGGATGTTTTCGTTGTAGCTGGCGTTGTATTGCAATGCGATTTCGGCAAAGGAAGTGCCCTTGTTGCCGGAAACATAGATGACGTCCGGGTGCAGAGCTTCCTTGCCCTTGTTCAGGAATTCGACAAACGAGCAGATGCCGCCCTCGTAAAAGAGGTCGGATTCCTTGCGCTCCTCCTCGCGCTCATCGGCCAGAATGATGCGAATGCCGCGGTTCAGAAACGCCTGTTCTCTCAGGCGGGAAAGGAGCGTTTCATAGTCGAAAACAGTTTCCTCGAAGATCTCCGGATCCGGCTGGAACGTGACCTTTGTACCGCGCTGCTCGCTTTCGCCGATCTTTTTCAGCGGGAAGCAGGGGATGCCGCGCTGGTAGCGCTGCATCATGACGGACTGGCCGTCAAAGTTGGTTTCGACCTCCAGCCACTCCGACAGCGCATTGACGACGCTTGCGCCGACGCCGTGCAGGCCGCCGGCGACCTTGTACCCGCCGCCGCCGAATTTCCCGCCCGCGTGCAGGACGGTATACACGACTTCCACCGTGGAAATGTGCAACTTTTCGTTTTCGCCGGTCGGGATGCCGCGGCCGTTATCGGTGACGCGGATGGCGTTCCCCGGCAGAATGGTGACGGTGATGGTATCGCAGGCACCCGCCAGTGCCTCATCGATGGCGTTATCGACGATTTCATACACGAGATGATGCAGACCACGCACGGAAGTGGTGCCGATGTACATACCGGGACGCTTCCGGACAGCCTCCAGGCCTTCAAGTACCTGGATTTGTTTCTCATCATATTGTTCGATCATTGAAAACCTCCGGTTCAATTTCGGTTCGCTTCTGCAAACCCGATGTGGTCAGCGGTCGTTTCGCTTGGCGATGGTCTGAGAGGAAACGGCAGAGAGATAAATTCGCCCGTCTGAGCAGACGACGAAGGATTTTGGCAGTTCATCGCTGACATTCACGACTTTTTTCTGTTTTTCTGCCGCTGCCAGAAACCCGCGGCTGTTGGAGTTGACGGTTGCACGATCCAGATCGAATACGGCAATGATTTCGTCCGTCCGGACGACGGTGTCTGCGCCGAGATGCAGGTACATGAAACGCTTCCCCCTGCTCAGAGATCCTGTGTCTGAATGACCGTCCCGCCGCGGATTTTGAAGACGCGGCCCTTGGTGATTTCCGTGTAGCGGTCCATCGTGCAGCTGGAAATGATCACCTGTCCGGAGTTGATGCGGTTCAGAACGAAGTTCTGCCGGTCGGCGTCGAGCTCGGACAGCACGTCATCCAAAAGCAGCACCGGGTATTCGCCGGTCTCCTCCTTGACGATGTCGCGTTCGGCCAGCTTGATGGACAGAACAGCGGTGCGCGTCTGCCCCTGAGAGGCAAAGCCCTTGGCCGGTGTGCCGTTGATCTGGACCTCGAAATCGTCCTTATGCGGCCCGGTCAGGCAGATTTTCGAGGCGAGCTCCGCCTGATAATGGCTTTTCTGGTGAATCCGGATGCATTCCGCCAGCTCCTCCGGCGAGGCGCCGGTGTCTTCGATGGTGGAAAGCGACTGGTACCGGATTTGCAGGTGATCCTTTCCGCCACTGATGGACGAGGCCATCGCGGCAGAATGCTCCTCCAGCTGGCGGAGGTACTGATGGCGGAAGCTGATCAGCATGGCGCCGTGAACGGCGATCTGCTCGTTATAGGCGGGGAGCATCTCGATCATGGACGGCTTCTCCTCCAGCGAGTGGAGCAGGCGGGACTTCATGTCGAGTGCGCGGTTGTATTCCTGCAGGTGCAGCATATACTTCGGGCGGAGCTGGCTCAGCGCGATATCGATCATGCGGCGGCGGCGAACACTGGGGTCGCGCAGCAGGTTCATATCGTCCGGGCAGAAGAGGACGGTGCGGAGAAGGCCGATAAAGTCGGCGGCTTTCCGGATGGAAACGCCGTTTTTCAGCACCTGCTTCCGCTCGGTCTGGCTCAGCGTAATTTCCAGCGCACAACGCCGGTCGGCGCCGGCCAGCGTCGTTTCAACCTTGGCAAAGCCGCAGCCGTGCGAAATCAGCTCCTTATCCTTGGCCGGACGAATCGGGCGCAGCGTCGAGATGTAGAAAATGCTCTCGATCAGGTTCGTTTTTCCTTCGGCATTGTTGCCGAGAATGATGTTGACGGACGGATGGAGGTTGATGACCTCATTTTCGTAGTTTCTGTAGTTTAACAGTCGAAGTTCGGTGATCGTCATACAGCAGCATACCTCACGATATAGGACGTTGATTGATAGAGGACGGTGTCCCCGTCCCGCAGCTTCTTTCCGCGCATCGTACACGGTTCCCCGTTGACGCAGACCTGCCCACCGGTGATGGCCAGCTTCGCCTCACCGCCTGTGATGACGGCGCCGGAGAGCTTGAGAAAGGCATCCAGACGGATAAAATCGGTGTGAATTTCAATGACGGTCGGTTGTTTTTCCTGCATATTCATCCCGCCTTTCAGTTCAGCCGCACCGGGGCAATGATATACTGGTACGTTTCGCCCTCCGGCGGCTTGATCACAAACGGGGAGGACGGGGAGTTGAAGCAGAGGCGAATCTTTTCATCCTCGATGGCGTGGAGCGCATCGGACATGAATTTGTTGGAGAGGCCGATCTCGATCGGTTCGCATTCGCCTTCATACCGGCATTCGTCATAGCCGGTAACGCGGGAGGAGACGTAGTTGAAGCGGATGATGCCGTCTTCAAAGCGGCAGCGAATGGAATTCTTCACGCGGTCGGAATTCTTGACGTCCATCCGGGCGACGCTTTCGGCGAAGGCCTCGCGGTCAACGGTGACGCAGTTGGCGTGAGAGAACGTCAAAAAGTGCTCATATTTAATAAACTGGCCCTCCAACAGGCGAGTGACGAGTGCAGCAGATTCCGTCTGGACAGTCATATGCTTTTTGGAAATCCGCAGCTTGACGGGCGATTCGTCCTTTTTCAGGAGCTTTTCGACCTCGCGGAGCGCGCCGGACGGGACGATGAAGTTGAATTTCTTGTCCTTGTCGTCGGTTTCATTGACGGGCTCCTGGCGGACGGCGAGTCGGGAGCTGTCGGAGGCGACGGCGCGGAAGACCATATCCGAGACCTCGAACAGCACGCCGGTCAGCACCGGCTTTGTATCGAGAATGGAGACCGAGAAGACGGTCTGGTTGATCATGGAGCGAAGCGTGGCGGAATCAATGGTCAGCCCTTCGCCGTTATCGACGACGGGCAGCTCCGGGAATTCGTCGTGCGGCATGGCGATCAGGTTGAAGCGGGCGATGCCACAGCGGACGGAAATCTTGAAATCCTCGTCCACCTCGATGTAGGCGACGTCGTTCGGCAGCTTCTGGACGATATCTGTAAAGGTGGCGGCGTTGAAAACCGCGACACCCGCCTCTGTAATCTCCGCTTCGACAATGCAGGTGATGCCGAGATCCAGGTTGAAGCCGGTAATGCGCAGCGTTTCATCCGCACGGATCAGCAGACCCTCCAGTGCGGGGATGGTACTCTTGGAAGCAACGGCACGGCCGGCGGCGGAAATCGCCTCCTGCAGTGCGGCTTTGGTGCAGTTGAATTTCATGGTGTATCAAACCTCCGGTTGTCGGCCGGCGCAGGTCGCCGGGAAATAGCGTTCCGGGAGGAAAGGGAAACCGGTAGCCGCTTCTTTCTCTCTTCCCGTATTGTTTTATAGTCGTAGTCGTAGAGGCTGTCGAGCGTGTGGAAAAGTCTGGAAGTCCAGGGGAGACAAGGAAAAACCCGTCAACAGGGGGGTGTGGAAGAATGACCGCCCCCGGATTTCGTTTCCACAGGCCATTTTTGCAGTGTGGTCGGTGTGGAAATAAAAATGTGGAAGGTTGAGGATTATGTGGATGCTTCGGCATCAGAGAGGTTGCTGATGAGGTCCTTGACGATGTTGGCGATTTCGGGGTTGTCGCGCATCTCGGTCTTGATTTTATTGATGGAGTTGATGACCGTGGTGTGGTGCTGGCCGCCGAATTCTTGGCCGATTTCCTTCAGGGAGAGGTCGGTCAGCTGCTGAAGAATGTAGCAGGCGATCTGGCGGGGCATGACGACGTCCTTGGACTGGTTCTTGACGCGGATGCGGTCGGGTTTAATGTTATAGTACTTGCAGACTTCCTCGATGATGAGCGAGGGCGTCGGCTTGGTGCCGGTACCGATCAGGATATCCTTGATGGCGCGGCGCACCGTTTCCATGGAGACCTCGCCGCCCTCCAGATCGTGGTCGGCCTTGAGGTGGTTCAGAATGCCCTCCAGCTGCCGGACGTTCGCGGTGGCGTTGGTGGCGATGTATTTCAGCAGCGAATCGGGGACATCCAGGTGAATCAGGCTGCATTTCTGCTTCAAAATGGCAATTTTGGTCTCGTAATCCGGCGGTTGAATGTCGGCAAGCAGCCCCATTTCGAACCGGGACTGAATGCGCTTGTCCAGCGTGTAGATTTCGCGGGGCGGCCGGTCGGAGGTGAGGACAATCTGCTTGTGTGCGTCGTACAGCGTATTGAAGGTATTAAAAAATTCAATCTGCGTCTGCTCCTTCCCGGCGATGAACTGGATATCGTCGATGAGGAGGACGTCTACGAGGTTGTATTTGTTGCGGAATTCCTCCATATTACCCTTTTGGAGCGAAGAAACGAGGTCATTTGTAAAATCGTCACTTTTCAGGTACAGGACGCGGAAATGCGGCTGGTCGCTCTGGACGGTATTGGAAATGGCCTTCATCAGGTGCGTTTTGCCGAGCCCGGAGCCGCCGTAGATGAAGAGCGGGTTGTAGACGCGGGCGGGATTTTTGGCAACGGCCAGCGCGGCGGCATGGGCGAAGCGGTTGGAGGAACCGACGATAAAATCGTCAAAGGTAAATTTCGGGACGTGCGGCAGGTTGTCAGTGGGGAGCGGGACATTTTCTTCACCGGGCACCGGCTCATCGGCGTCGAGCACGATAAAATCCATGTCGGCGGAGAAAATCTGGCTGAGGGTTTTGCGAACCAGGTCGCCGTAGCGCGTCAAAATGATCTCTTTTTTGTAGGCGGTGGTGGTGCGGATGATGAAGCAGTCCTGCCGCAAATCTACGGCAGAAGCGTCCGAAAACCAGATATCAATCGTGATTTTCTGGATTTCCTTCTCCATCAGGGTTAACAGACTTTTCAATACGTCGTCGGCGGAATTCATAACGGCTCCTTACGTCTCCTTCTGGCGCGATTTGTGCGCGTGATCATCAGGGATCCTGAAAAAAGCGGCAGCGAAAAACATCCACAGAACCGGTGGAAACCGGTGTGCCACGGAAAGGGCACTCCTGCCGCGATTATATACTACTATATATAATAACAGATTTCCACGCAATTTGCAAGGGAAAAATAGACAGCTTTCCACACCAAAACAAACGTATTTTCTCACTCAATTTTCGAAAAATGGATAATTTTAAGTGAAAAACAGGAGAAAACCATGAGAAAACGGGAAAATCCGAATGAGAAAAAAGAGAGAAAGGGGCGGAAAAAAATTGAGAGTGGGTGTGGAAAACTCTGTGGAAAAGGTGGAAGTGCCTGTTGAAAACAGGGGTTTTGCCGGGAAAAGTACATGGTCGAAAAGGTATGAAAAAGCCCCGGAACGGTCGAAATTGGACTGTTCCGGGGCTGGAAAATGAGATTGTTTTATGCGGAAACGGACGGCTGTTCTGGTGTGGAAACACCGGATTGTGAATGTGTGGAAAAAGTTGGCGAAGCAGCCGGGGCAAACAGCGTGCAGCCCATGGCGCGGAAGTGCTCGATCTTTTCGAAAATCAGCGCCTCCGAAACCTGAAAGTGCTCCGCCAGACAGGGGATGCAGAGGAACGTCTCCGCGCCGCGGTTGACCATGCGCCGGTAAATGGCGATTTCATCTGCGGACAGCGTCTGCCCACAGCGAAAGCAGGTACTCATGCGTGCTCGAGCGTGGCGCGCCAGAGACGGCAGCCGTGCGGTTCGACGGCAAAATCGAGCACATCGCGCAAAAAGCCCACCGATTCACCGGTGAAGCAGTCCGTCATGCGGAAGCCGTAGCCGGATTCGCAGGGGACGCCGAACTCGTCCAGTGTGCAGCCGCTAAAGGTCCAGGTCTTGTTTTCCTGATCGCTGAGGTTGAAAGCGGCAATGGCGAATTCGTTGTTGGACAGGTGGCGGATGAAGACGTAGAGGTCGTCGCGCTCGCACGCCATGTAGGGCGGTCTGCACTCCTCGTCCTGGTTGAGTGCGATGAGGTTTT
>CAYUXI010000033.1:0-14013 GCA_964448855.1 uncultured Oscillospiraceae bacterium
AACGATTGTCTTTACAACTTATTTTCAAAACCTTCGTTACGGCACCTCATCATTTGACAGTGGTTCTTTGGTTCTTTTTCGTGGTTCTTTTTTTCGCAAGTTACCCGCAGGTTAAATTCTATGTTGTGATGTTTCATGTCGCGAATGACTGCATCCGTGTCAAACTCTATCAGCCTATTTTCCCCCATCAAGCACCTCAATGCTTTCGATTTCGTCCGGGTAGAAAGATTTGATTTCTCCACTGTCCATTTCAATGGTAATGCTGTCTTGTTCATCGTCAGATTCTTCTGCATCCCAAACCGCAATGACTCCACCGATATATTCCCTACCGTTGGTGGTTGTAAGTGCAATCCGTGGATGCGTATTGGCGTACTGCCAGACATCTATCATTTCTTCTCCCCCTCCTTTCGGATGCGTTCTGTATGCTCTGTCTCATGAATCACGCCGTTGGCGTCATAGTAGAGGACGCAATACGGCATGGTCTCCATGTCGTTGCACAAGCCGTCCGGTTCTATTCCCTTGCTCTGTGCTGCCGCGACAATGTCCCATGCGCGTTGATATCGGTCAATCTTATTAATGTCGTATCCCTTTTGGACGCAATACTCTTTCATTTCCTGAATGACTGCTTCCATGTCAAAATCTACCGGCCTATGTTTTTTCTTCATGGTTCACCCTCCAAATGTATCATGATTTCCGAAAATCCCATATATCGCGCTGCGTTTTTTCCTAAACGCTTTTAGAATCTTATAATCTCCATCGTACAATCAGCCGCGTTGATCCGTGACTGTATTGCACCAGATTGATGGTCGTTTGTCAAGCACGTCTGCGACAATTTGGCCGCTGCCACAGCTGCCACAACGTCTCCGTTTCCTGTATCTGCCAAAACCGACACGCTTCCCTGCGGTACAGGGAGCGGTGGGAAGCCCGCGACGATTGAAGCAAACGCTGTGGTGCGTCCCACCATCGCCAAGGCGTCTCGTTTCCCTACAATTGTCAAAAAGCCGCGCTGGTTTCCTGCCGTAGCAAAAAAGGCGGGGCGGTTTCCTGCGGAAAGAGTGGAAAAACGTCATGGAATATGATATAATGAAAAGCTGAGAAGAGAAGCGTTGCGAATGGGAGTGAAGCGGGTGGCTGTGAAGGATATCCGGCGGTTGGAGGCGGCTGTCTGTGCGCTGGAGGCGCAGCAGGTCACGCCTGGCGGCATCGTTTTATACGGGAGCTCCACCGTTGCGCGCTGGCCGCGTGAACGGTTGACTGATGCGCTGCACCCGGTTCCGGTCACTGTCCGTGGATTTGGCGGCAGCACAGCGGAGGAAGCCTACTTCTACTATCCCCGGCTGGTGCGTCCCTGCGCACCGGCGGTGCTGGCGCTCTATACCGGCGACAACGACCCGCTGCACGGCTATTCGCCGGAGCGCGCCTTCCTGATAACAGAGTGGCTGCTGCGGGCGGCGCGGTCGGATTTTCCGGCGCTGCAGGTGCTGCTGATCGGCGTGAAGCCCGTCATGGGTCAGGCGGACGAGAACCGTCTGCGCCTGCGCTATAACCGTCTGCTGCGCCAATGGGCTGACCGTCGGCCGTTTGCAGCATATGTCGATCTGCCGCGGCTGGTACAGAAGCCGGACGGTACACCGAATCCCGAAGCTTATCAGGCCGACGGCGATCACCTTTCGCCCCTCGGCTATGAACGTCTGACCGCTGCGCTCGCGGAGGCGCTGACATCGGTTCATCAGAAAGCGGCGGCGTCCCGCTGCTGATCAAATCTTGGAGGATGCTCAAATGAAAACAGATTACCGAGTTGTCCGCCTGACCGGCGGATTCTGGAAACAAAAGGAAGATCTGAACCGCGATGTGACCATTCCGGCGGTCTATCATCGCTTTGACGAGACGGGGCGAATCGAGGCCTTTCAGTGCAACTGGAAGGAGGGGATGCCCAACCAGCCGCATATCTATTGGGACTCCGACGTCGTCAAATGGATGGAGGGCGCGGCCTATTGCCTCTCCCGCCGGGAGGATCCGGCGCTGCAGGCACAGGTGGAATCGCTCATCGATGCGATAGAGCAGAATCAGGGCGCTGACGGCTATTTCAACACGCACTTCACCGTCGTGGAGCCGGACAAACGCTTTACCAACCGCGACTGGCACGAGCTGTACTGCGCCGGGCATCTGATCGAAGCCGCCGTCGCCTATTTTGAAGCCACCGGGCGGGATCGCTTTCTGAAAATCGCCGAAAAATACGCCGCCTACATCAAGGCCGTCTTCATGGACGGCACCGCAGGCCCCAAGCCCGCCTTCCGCACACCGGGACATGAGGAAATCGAGCTGGCGCTGTACCGGCTGTACCGCTGCACCGGCAACCGCGACTGGCTGGAGCTGTGCGCCCATTTTATCAATACCCGCGGAACCGACCCCGCCGAAGGCACTTCGAGCAATATTCAGGCGCATCTGCCGGTGCGCGAGCAGTTCTCGGCAGAGGGGCATTCCGTTCGCGCCGGTTATCTGTATACGGCGATGGCCGACCTGGCCGCCGAAACCGGGGACGAAGCGCTCCTGTTTGCCTGCAAGCAGCTGTACAATGATCTGGTGGAGCGCAAAATGTACATCACCGGCGGCCTCGGCTCCACCTGCAACGGGGAAGCCTTCACGGTGCCCTACGACCTGCCGAATGATCAGGCCTATGCCGAAACCTGCGCCTCCATCGCGATGATCTTCTTTGCCCATCGGATGAACCGCATTGAGCGCGATGCCAAATACGCCGACACCATCGAAAAAGAGCTGTACAACGGGATGCTGTCCGGCCTGTCGCTGTCGGGCGATGCCTTCTTCTATGAGAATCCGCTGGAAATCAACCGGACGCTCAACACCATTCCGACCAGACGCCACCCGATTACGCAGCGCAAAAAGGTCTTTTCCTGCTCCTGCTGCCCGCCGAACCTGAACCGCGTGCTCTCCTCGCTCGGACAGTATTTCTATGGTTGGGAAGGCGACACCGTCTGGGTCAATCAGTTCGGCGACAGCGTCCTGGACAACGGCCAGCTGAAGGTCAGCCAATCGACCGCCTATCCGACGGATGGGAAAATCGTGCTGCAAGCGGAGCACACCGGCACCGTCTGCGTCCGGATTCCGTCCTGGTGTCGGAAATTCACAGCCAGTCGGCCGTATGTCGTCGAAAAGGGCTATGCCGTGTTCCGCGGTGACGGCGAAATCGTGTTCGATTTGCACATGGAGCCGACGCTGATGCAGTCGGCTGTCGGCGTCTTTGCGAATCAGGGCAAGGCCGCACTGCAATACGGGCCGCTGATCTACTGCGTCGAGGGTCTGGATCATGAGGATGACGTTCACACGCTCTGCTTCGACACCCGCTCCGCCAACTGGCAGAAGGAATTCAGCCCGCTGTACGGCTGTCCGATCTTCCATGGCCACGGCTTCCGCCGCATGAACCCAACCGGTTCGCTGTATTATCCGCTGTCGGAGAACGACATCGAAACGGAGCTGACCCTGATTCCCTACTACGCATTTGCCAACCGGGAAGAGACCGATATGCTGGTCTTTTTGGGCTATCGGTAAAGAAAGCGGGCTGCAGACGCTTGAAACGAGATGAAATTCTGAATCTGGCCGCCACGCCGGAGGAACGATTGCTGGCCGGGCAGCTCTGGGACAAAGCGCGTCTGGCCGATCAGGCCGGCCGTCTGTCCGGCACGAAATTTCTTTCCCCGGCGGAGGCCGACTTTGCACTGCGGGTCTGTGAGCGTGCCGGGTTCCCCGCCGTTCCGGACGGCGGCTACGACGGCGCAGAGCGCTGCGTGATGCTGCTGCTTCCGGCCTGGGTCGAGCCGGAGGACGCCATGTCCGCGCCGGACAACCCGATTGCCGTCCTGCGGCTGGAGCCGCACGGTCATACCGCCCTTTCGCACCGGGATTATCTGGGTGCTCTGATGGGTGCCGGGATTCAGCGGGAGGCGCTGGGCGACATTCTTGTCCAGCCGGACGGCGCATTTGTCTTCTGTCTGTCGGAGCTGACGCCCTATCTGCTGCAAAATCTGACGCAGGCCGGGCGCGAACGGCTGACCGTATCCCTTGCAGAGCGCACAGACGCGGCTGCCGCCGCCGCTGCACAGGACGGCGAAGACCTGGATGCCACTGTCATGTCGCTGCGGCTCGACGCCGTGCTGGCTGTCGGCTTCCGCATGGCGCGGGAAACGGCCAAAAACGCCGTGCTGCAGGGGCTGTGTACGGTCAACCACCGAGCTGTCAACAAGCCGGAACGAACGGTATCGGCCGGCGATCTGCTCTCGCTGAGGGGGTACGGACGTCTCCGACTGGAAGCCCTTTCCGGCGAAACACGCAAAGGGCGCACCCGCATCCGTCTGGTGCGGTTCCGATAAATCAACCGAACATCATTTTTGAACCAATCAGGTTTTTGAAACAGGAGGAAGCATTATGAAATTTGGTGTCGTCACCGATGTGAAAAACAGAGCATTGCTGGAGGAGCTGGGCTTTGACTATCTCGAATGCCATGTGACCGCAATTGCCGCCATGGAGGAGGACGCGTTCCAGGCGCTGGCCGCCGAGAACGACGCGGCCAGCCTCAAGATTGAAGCGGCCTGTGTGCTGCTGCCGTCTACGGTGCGCGTGACCGGGCCGGATGTGGATCCGGCGCAGCAGGCCGCCTATCTGGAGCACGCCTTTGCACGGCTGGAACGGCTGGGCGTCGGCCCTGTCGTGTTCGGCAGCGGCGGCGCACGGTGCATCCCGGATGGGTTTGACCGGGCAGTCGCCTGGCATCAGCTGATCTCGTTTGGCCGTCTGGCAGCGGAAACAGCCGCACGGCACGGGCTGACCATCGTGATGGAGCCGCTGAACACCATGGAAACGAACGTCATCAATACGCAGGTGGACGGGCTGCGTCTGATGCAGGATATCGATCGGCCGAGCTTTGAAATCCTGTCCGACTTTTATCATCTGTCCCTGGCTGGGGAAGGCCGCGCCGAGGTGGCAGCCTGCGGCGGCCATCTGAAGCACACGCACATTGCCAACCCCGAAGGCCGTGTCTCCATGACGCACGGCGATGCGGCTGACTACGATGCATTCTTCGCCGGTCTGGCCGACTGCGGCTATCACGGTCGGATGAGCGTGGAGGGCAATCTCGGCGAATACCGCGAAACGCTGCCGGAAGCGCTGGCGCTGATGAAGGAAAAGGCCGCAGCCTACGGCCTGTAAGCGCCGTTTGGCTGCGGAAAACCTGTTGACCGCTTTTCGAAAAGCGGTCGGCTGCTGTATGGGAGAGACATTATGAAGTCCATTCGTACCAATTTTCGTCATACCATGAAGGCCTGCTACCTCGGCTATATCGGCAGTGCCGCGGTGAACAACTATGCATCGCTGCTCTTCTTGACCTTTCAATCCACGTTTGGCATCTCGCTGGAAAAGATCTCGCTGCTGGTCACGCTGAATTTCGGCGTGCAGCTGCTGGTCGATCTGCTGTCTGCCAAATTCGTCGATCAGATTGGCTACCGCGTTTCCGCCGTCGCCGCACAGCTCTTCTCGACCGCCGGACTGCTCGGCCTGGCCACACTGCCGTTCCTCTTTCCGAACGCCTACATCGGCCTGGCAACCGCCACGGTTCTGTACGCCATCGGGAGCGGGCTGAACGAAGTGCTGATCAGCCCGATCATCGAGGCCTGCCCGACCGATCAAAAGTCGGCGTCCATGAGCCTGCTGCACTCGTTCTACTGCTGGGGGCACGTGTTTGTTGTCGCCGCCTCGACGCTGTTCTTCACTGTGTTCGGCGTGGAAAACTGGCGGATTCTGACCGTGATCTGGGCGCTGATCCCGCTCGTGGATGCGTTTTATTTCGCGCTCGTGCCGATTGCCCGCCTGAATGACGGGGAAGCGCCGCAGCCGGTGAAGCGGCTGCTGTCCACACGCCTTTTCTGGGTGTTCGCCGTGGTCATGGTCTGCTCCGGTGCCGCCGAACAGGCCATGGGGCAGTGGGCTTCTGCATTTGCCGAAGCGGGGCTGAAGGTCTCCAAGACGATCGGCGATCTGGCCGGCCCGTGCCTGTTTGCCGTCTGCATGGGCGTGATGCGCGTGTTTTACGCCAAATTCAGCGAAAAAGTCAACCTGACGCACTTCATGATCGGCTGCGGCTTTTTGAGCATTTTCGGCTACTTGCTGGCGTCGCTGTCGCCGATTCCGGCGCTGGCGCTGGCCGGATGCGCCTGCTGCGGCATTGCCGCGGGCATCATGTGGCCCGGCACGCTCAGTCTGGCGGCTGCCTCCTGTCCCGGCGGCGGCACGGCCATGTTTGCGCTGCTGGCGCTCGCGGGTGATCTGGGCTGCTCGACCGGCCCGACGCTCGTCGGAACCATCGCGGATGCGGCTGGCGGCAACCTGAAATCCGGCCTGACCGCCGCGATCATCTTCCCCTTGCTGCTCTGCGTTGGACTCTTCCTGATTCGGCGCTGGTGCCGGACAAAGCCTGCTAAATAAAAAAACGCGGTGCCCTCGGTGAGGGCGCCGCGTTTTTTTGCATTCATCGGGTTCGTTGTCTCCGCAGCAGACACGTCAGCAGAGAGGAGCAGACGGCACCCAGCGCGGAGACGCCAAGACAGATGCTCAGCAGCCGTGCGGGGAGCGGCGTCAGCGAGAAGAAGGTGGCCAGCGCCGGCCAATACAGCACGGCAAACAGGAGCAGGAAGGAGGACAGCACCGCCAGCAGCAGGTACGGGTTGTTCCAGACGGTGCGCGTGAACATCCCCTGCCGTTCGGATTTGCATTCGAAGACGAAAAACAGCTGACTGGCCGCCAGCGTCACGAACGACACCGTGCGCGCCAGCGACAAATCGCCGCTTTGGCGCCAGGCGAGCCGGAACATGGCCACGGTGCAGCCGCCGATCAGAAGGCCGCGGAGCAGAATTTGCAGCCCCAGCCCGTGGGCAAAAATGCTCTCGCCGCGCCCACGCGGCGGGCGGCGCATCACGTCCGGCGCTGCTGGCTCCATGCTGAGCGCCATGGCGGGCAGTCCGTCCGTCGCCAGATTGACGAGCAGAATATGCACCGGTAGGAGCGGGAGTGGCAGTGCGAGCAGAATCGCCGCCAGCATGGTCAGCACCTCTCCGAGGTTGGAGGACAGCATATAGCGGATGAACTTTCGAATGTTGTCGTAGATCATGCGCCCCTGTCGGACGATGCTGACAATGGAAGAAAAGCGGTCGTCGAGGAGCATCACGTCAGCGGCCTCCTTCGTCACGTCCGTCCCTGCTTTGCCCATGCAGATGCCGATGTCGGCCTCCCGCACGGCGGGTGCGTCGTTGACGCCATCGCCGGTCATGGCCGTGACGAGGCCGCGCTGCTTCAGTGCCTGCACAATCCGCAGCTTGTGACGCGGCGAAACACGCGCATAGACGCTGACGTTTTCCACGAGCTGCGCAAGCTCGTCTGCGTTGAGCGCGTCCAGCTCCTCGCCGGTCAGAATCCGGTCGCCGCTGCGGGCAATTCCCAGCTGCTCCGCGACGGCCTGCGCCGTAGCGCGGTGGTCGCCCGTGATCATCACCGGGCGAATGCCCGCTCTGCGGCACTCTAAGACGGCCTCCCGCGCATCCCGGCGCGGCGGATCCATCATCCCGATCAGGCCGATCAGCACCGCGTGCGACTCCGCCTCCGCAAGGCTGACGTCCGGCAGCTCCGGCCGATAGGCGACCGCCAGAACGCGCAGCGCCCCTTCGGCCATCCGACGCACCGCTGTTGTCATGTGCGCGGCGTGCTCCGGCGTGAGCGGTACAATGGCACCGTTCCACAAAATGCGGTCGCAGCGGCGCAGCAGCTCGTCCGGCGCGCCCTTCATATGCGCGGTCAGCTGGCCGTCCCGGCGTGTTACGACGCTCATGCGCCGCCGCTCGGAGGTGAACGGGAACTCGCGCACACGTGTTTCCACCGGTGCCAGCGCCTTTTCGGTGAGGCCGAACGGCTCTGCCGCAGCCAGAATGGCCACCTCGGTCGGGTCGCCGATTCGCTCCGTCTGACGCCCTCTGCGAATCGGGTGGGCGTTGGAGCAGAGAACACCGGAGCGCATCAGCTGCAAAACTGTCGGTGACGGCGGACAGGTCGCCTCATGAAAGGCGCCATCCAGCCAGAGCCGTGTGGCGGTCATGCGGTTTTCCGTCAGCGTTCCGGTTTTGTCCGAGCAGATCACATCGACGCAGCCGAGCGTCTCCACCGCCGGGAACCGGCGAATGACCGCGGACAAGCGGGACATTCGCGAAATGCCCATGGCCAGCGAAACGGTGACGACGGCCGGAAGCCCCTCCGGAATGGCCGCGACGGCCAGGCTGATGCCGGACAGCAGCATTTCCAGCACGCGCTCTCCGCGCAGAATCCCCGTCACGGTCACGCAGGCGCAAATCGCCAGACAGCCGACCAGAATCACGCGCCCCAGACTTTTCAACCGCTTTTGCAGCGGCGTCGGCTCCATACCGGTACCGTCCAGCAGCGCGGCGATTTGCCCCATCTCTGTTTTCATCCCGGTCGCCGTCACGACGGCCTCGCCGCGCCCCGCCGTCACCATCGTGCCCATGCAGACCTTCCCGGCGCGGAGGCTTTTCGGAACGGGGACAGATTCGCCGGTCAGCATGGATTCGTCGCAGGTGAGTCCGGCGCAGACATCCAGTTGGCCGTCCGCGCCGACCCGGTCGCCCTCCTCCAGCAGCATCCGGTCGCCGGGTACCAGCGATGCGGACGGAATCGTGCAGACGATGCCGTCTCGCAGGACACGCGCTGTCGGCGCGTTCATCGCCTTCAATCGTTCCAGCGCCTTTTCCGTCCGGTATTCCTGAAGAACGCCGAGCAGCGCATTGATCAGGACAATCGCCAGAACGGAAAACGATTCCGTGAACTGGTGCATCAGCGCGCTGACAATCGCCGCGCCGATCAGCACGAGAATCATGTAATCCTTGAATTGCTCCAGAATGATTGCACCGAGCCGGGAACGCCGTTCACTCGAAAGCTCGTTGCGCCCGGCCTGCTCCAGCCGCGCAGCCGCCTCCGCAGCGGTCAACCCTTTTCTCTCCGTCATCATCGTCCAGCCTCCATCCGTCCTGCGTTTGTATCAGGATATTCGGACAGGCGTTGAAATATGAAAGGCACCGCAGATTCTTTGTCTGCGGTGCCTAAACGTTGCGGCTTATTCCAATTCAAATGCGCCGGTATAGAGCTGATAGTAGGAGCCGCGCTCCGCGATCAGCTTTTCATGGTTGCCGCGCTCAATGATGCGGCCATGATCCAGCACCATGATCACGTCGGAGTTCTGCACCGTGGACAGCCGGTGGGCAATGATGAAAACGGTTCGCCCCTTCATCAGCTTATCCATGCCGTCCTGCACCAGCGCTTCGGTGCGCGTATCGATCGAGCTGGTCGCCTCGTCCATGATCATGACCGGCGGATCCGAAACGGCGGCGCGGGCGATGGAGAGCAGCTGGCGTTGCCCCTGTGAGAGGCCGCTGCCGTCGCCCTGCAGCACCGTCTGATAGCCGTTCGGCAGCATCCGGATGAAGTGGTCGGCGTTGGCCAGCCGAGCCGCCGCGATGCAGTCCTCGTCCGATGCGCCGGGGTTGCCGTAGCGGATGTTTTCCATAACCGTTCCGGTAAACAGGTTGACGTCCTGCAGGACAATGCCGAGGCTTCGACGCAGGTCGGCCTTTTTGATTTTGTTGATGTTGATGCCGTCATAGCGGATTTTGCCGTCCGCGATGTCGTAAAACCGGTTGATCAGGTTGGTGATCGTGGTCTTGCCAGCACCGGTTGCGCCGACAAACGCCACCTTTTGCCCCGGCTCCGCGTAGAGCGAAATGTCGTGCAGCACTTCCTTTTCCGGCACATAGCCGAAATCGACGTGGTCAAAGACGACACGCCCCTCCAGCCGGGTATAGGTCAGCGTTCCGTCGCCGTGCGGATGCTTCCACGCCCACAGGCCGGTGTGCTCATCCGTTTCCACGAGCTGGCCGTGCTCCTCCTTGGCATTCACGAGCGTAACATAGCCCTCATCCGTCTCCGGCGCTTCGTCCAGAAACGCAAAAATTCGCGCAGCACCGGCCAGTGCCGTGACGATGGAGTTGAACTGGTTGGAAATCTGGGAAATCGGGTTGACAAAATTGCGGGACAGCGTCAGGAAGGAGGCCAGCATCCCCAGCTTCAGCGTGTTGACACCGGTCAGGCTGACGTTCGTCAGGCCGGAGACGGCCATATAGCCACCCACGACGGCAATCAGGACGTACAGCAGATAGCCCATCGCGTTCATGCGCGGCCCCAGCGAATAGGCCTGGCCGTTGGCATTTGTTGCATTTTCCTGCCAGTTCCGGTTTTTCTCGTCCAGCGTTTTTTGCGCTGCGTCCTCATGGCAGAAAACCTTGACCACCTTCTGGCCGTTGATCATTTCCTCGATGTAGCCGTTCAGGTCAGCCAGAGCGTTTTGCTGGGCAATGAAGTAGACGCCGATGCGCCCGGCTGTCCGCTTGGCGACGCGCAGAATGCCGATCAGTGCCACGCAGACCAGCAGCGTCAGCCAGATGCTCGTGCAGAGCATACAGACAAACACGGCGGCGATGGTGAAGCACGAGGTCATCAGCTGCGACATCGACTGCGCGATCATCTGGCGCAGCGTGTCGGTGTCGTTGGTATACAGGCTCATGGTGTCGCCGTGCGTGTGTGTATCGAAGTAGCGAATCGGCAGCGTCTGCATTTTCTCGAACATGGCATCACGGATTTCCCGGAGCGTCTTCTGCGCCACGCGAACCATCAACCGGCTGGACAGCCAGTTGGAAACAATCCCCACGAGATAAATTGCGCCGATGGTGATCAGTGCGTGAATCAGACCGGTATAGACCGGGTTTTCCACGCCCAGCAGCCCCACGATGTGGTCGTCGATCAGCGTCTGCAAAAACATGGCCGATGCGGCACCGGCCACTGCGCTGAGGAGAATCAGGAGCGCCACGCAAATCAGCGTCACGCGGTGCGGCTTCAGATACGTCATCACGCGTTTCAGCGCGTTCCAGTCCAGTCTGCGCATCGGCGCTCCCGCTTTTGTCGAACCTTTTTCAGGCGTTCCGGGCATTTTCTTTGCATTTGCATTCATTTCAGGCATTTTCTTCGCCTCCCTGCTGCTGGGATTCATAGACTTCCCGATAGATTGCGCACGTCGCCAGCAGCTCCTCATGCGTGCCGATGGCGTCGATGTGGCCGTCATCCAGAACCAGAATCCGGTCAGCATCCTGCACGGAGCTGATGCGCTGGGCAATGATAATCTTGGTGGTATCCGGGATATCCTCTGCGAATGCTTTGCGAATCATCGCATCGGTTCTCGTATCGACCGCGCTGGTGGAATCGTCCAGAATCAGCACCTTCGGCTTCTTCAGTAGCGCACGGGCAATGCAGAGGCGCTGCTTCTGGCCACCGGATACGTTCGTGCCGCCCTGCTCGATGTGGGTTTCGTACCCGTCCGGCATGGCTTCGATGAATTCCGCCGCGCAGGCCAGGCGGCAGACGTGGCGCAGCTCCTCATCGGTGGCCGATTCGTTGCCCCAGCGGAGATTTTCGGCGATGGTGCCCGAAAACAGCTCGTTTTTCTGCAAAACCATGGCGACCGCGTCCCGCAGCGTTTCGATGTCGTAATTCCTAACATCGACGCCGCCGAGCGTCAGACTGCCGCTGGTCACGTCGTACAGGCGCGGAATCAGCTGCACGAGCGAGGTTTTGGCGGAGCCGGTGCCGCCGAGGATGCCGATCGTTTCGCCGGAGCGGATGTGGAGGTTGATATCGTTCAAGACCTTTTTGTCCGCCTTGGAGGCATAGACAAAATCCACATGATCAAACTGCAGCTCGCCGTCCCGCACCTCGTAAACCGGTTGCTCGGGGTTGCGAATGTCTGTCTGCTCCTCCAGAATTTCCACAATGCGCTGCGCGGAGGACTGCGCGATGGTGATCATGGCGAAGACCATCGACAGCATCATCAGGCTGGACAGGATCTGTGTCGCGTAGGTAAACAGTGCGGTCAGGCCGCCCGTTGTCAGGCCGAGCGCGGCGTTGTTCCCGCTGGCCACAACCGCCTTGGCACCGAGCCAGGAAATCAGAATCATGCTGGTGTACATACACGTCTGCATGATCGGCGTGTTGAGCGTGATAATCTGCTCTGCTTTGACGAAGCCGCGGTAGATGCGCTCCGAAACGGCGTGGAAGCGGCCGATTTCGTGCTGCTCCTGGTTAAAGGATTTGACCACGCGGATGCCGCGGACGTTTTCCTGCACGACATTGTTCAGCTCGTCGTACGTCCGGAAGACACGGACGAAAATCGGATGCACCGCCCGGACGACGAGCGCGAGCAGTGCGCCCAGAATCGGGACGATGAGCAGGAACATCATGGAGATGCTTTTGCTGATCCGGAACGATGCAATCATTGCAAAAATCAGCATAAACGGTGCGCGGATGGCAATCCGGATGAGCATCTGGTACGCATTCTGGACATTGGTCACGTCCGTTGTCAGACGTGTGACGATGGAGGAGGTGGAGAATTTGTCGATGTTGGCAAACGAATAGGTCTGCACGCTGGCATACATATCGTGGCGGAGGTTCGCCGCGAAGCCGACAGAGGCCTTGGCGCCGAACTTGGCCGCCAGAATGCCGGTGAGCATTTGCAGCAGTGCCAGCGCCAGCAGACAGATTCCGTATGTCCAGACGGCAGACATGGCACCCTGATCAATTCCCTTGTCCAGCATCTGCGACATACAGAGGGGGATCAGAATTTCAAAGACCACTTCAATCATGGCGCAAAACATGGTGGCTCTTGCGGTCTTTTTGTACTGGCGCTGTGATTTCGCCAGTGTTCGAAGGATCGTCATATCTCAGTGGGTTCCTTTCCGGCCAGTTCGCGCTCAGCGGGCTGTTCAGCCTGCGGCGGTTCCTGCCTGTTCAGATTTTCAAGAATGGTGATGAGCATGGCAGTCAGTGCATCGATCTGCTCCGGGGTGAGCGGCGACAGCAGCAGCGCCTCCTGCCTTTCAATGACATCGGACATCTGCGCGTTCCAGAGTCGGGCTCTTTCTGTCAGGGAAACGAGCTTGTTGCGGCGATCCGACTCGTCCGTTTCTGCACACAGGTATCCGCTGCGCTCCATCCGCGCAACAATTCCGACAACCGTCGGATGGGAAACACCCAGAAATGCTTCGATTTCTTTTTGGGCTGCAACCCCGCCGCGGGCATTCAGAAACTTCAGGACACGGCTCTGCGCAAGTGTCAGATCGTCTGCCCGGAGATTCGCATCTGCCCGGGCACGGATTTTGTCGTTGATCTGTTTGATCAGGTAGCCGACGTGCGGCGTCATTGCCTGTGCCTCCTTCTTGCTGATTTTGTAGCGCGCTACACATTATACTGCATTTTCCAGGCGTTGTCAACGGTCAATTGATGAATCCGGTAGACTTTTTTGCGTTTTTTGATACCGGTGCGGCCGTAGCCTGAAGGTTTCGGCAGATTGAACCGGGGTTTTCAGCCCGTTTCGCGAAAAGCAGGCTGCATAGTTGTAGAAAACAAAAACGGGGGGGATGGAGCGGGTCACGACGGGCAGCAACACGCAGCAGAGGGTGGTGCAGAAGCGAAGACAGGGCGGGTGGTATCTGTGCTCCAGCGTTCCCCGCAGCTGCCAACTTCGGAGAGTCTCCAAAGCGCCCCTTATGCCCCGTAGCGGATGACTTCAGACAACAACCAAAGACTCCCTTGTGCAGTCGTAGAGGTCGACTTTAGGCAGCAATCAAAGGCTCCCTTGTGTAGTCGTAGAGGTCGACTTTGTGCAACCACCAAAGCCTCCCTTGTGCAAAGGGAGCAGTCAGCGCAGCTGACTGAAGGATTGCCGTTCGATGAGGAGTAGCTATGGTCAGAATGGACACTGTTTTCCAGCGTTCCTACACTCGAAAAGCCACCAGCATTCTCCGCAGCCACCCACAGTGGGCAACCTCCCCAAGCTCCCTCTGA
>CAYUXI010000034.1:0-6245 GCA_964448855.1 uncultured Oscillospiraceae bacterium
GGCGCTTCGCGCCAGCTCCCTCGTCAGAGGGAGCTTGGGGGGCTACCCAAGGTGGCGGCGAAGGGTGGAAGTGAGCAGCTGGGGAAAGTTTTCTCTCCCTCAGGCGCTTCGCGCCAGCTCCCTCGTCAGAGGGAGCTTGGGGGGCTGTCCATTGTCTTCTGCTACGGATTTCACTCCTGGCAGAAGCGGTAAGCGGTTTCGGCGGCGGTGGCGGCGTCGGGGGTATAGGCATCGGCGCCGATGCGGTCGCAGTACGACTGGCTGACGGGTGCGCCGCCGATCATGATTTTCACGCGGTCGCGGATGCCGGCTGCTTCGGCCTGTTTGACAACCTCCTCCATGGCGTTCATGGTCGTTGTGAGCAGTGCGGAGCAGGCAATGATTTTGCAGTCCTTTTCAACGGCGGTACGAACAAACGTTTCGGGTGCAACATCGGTACCGAGGTCGATGACCTCGAGGCCCTTGCTCTCCATCATCATTTTGACGAGGTTTTTACCGATATCGTGGAGGTCGCCCTTGACGGTTCCGATGCAGACGCGGCCAGCGGCTTCGACACCGGCCTGAACGAGGAGGGGCTTGAGCATGGCGGTGCCCTGGCTCATGGCGCGGGCGGCGATCATGACCTCGGGGACGAACAGCTCGTTATTTTTGAACTTTTCGCCGACGACGGTCATACCGTCGAGCAGACCCTTTTCGAGAATCTCCTGTGCGGGGATGCCCTCATCGATTGCTTTTTGAACGAGTTCCTTGACCGCTTTGGCGCGGCCCTTCTGCACCTGTGTTGAAAGTTCCTGAAAATCCATGGCACTCATGCTTCCTTTTCTTTGTTTTCATTGGTTGGGTTGTGTTTTTCATACAATGCTGCAATGCGGCGGGCTTCTGCCCCGGCGGCATCGACGAGCTCCGGCGGGGACGCAACGCGTGCTTCATCACCGAACTGAAAGAGCCAGCCCCAGAAGGGCGGGCTGACGACGACATCCGTCCAGAGGCGGAACCAGCCCGGCCGGTCGGCAGCTTCCATGGCGGCGCTGCGGCCAAACCGGTCGAGGACGGCACCGGCGAGCGAGTCCCGAAATTCGAGTGCGGCCAGCACGCGGTCGCCGCCGAACATGGAGAAGCGCCCCTGCGTATACGTTTCAATATTGAACTGCTGTCGCCGTTCATCGGGCGGGCGGACGTCGCCGGGGCGGATATCCTCCATCCGATCGACGCGGAAGTTGCTGATACCGCCGTAGCGCGGGTAATCGGCGATCATGTAATAGTTCTCGTTGTCCCAGCAGAGCGCATACGGGATGACGGTGTAGCGTGCGCCGTCGTGGCGGTACTGCCGGGCTTTGTCGGCGGTGTATTCGAAGTACCGGAAGGAGACCTCGCGGGTTTCGGTGATGGCGCGGGAGACGGCATCGACGTTATAGAGGATGCGTTCATTCCCCTGCTTGCGGCCGTTGAGCTGATAGATCTGGCGGGTGAGCTGACCTGCGGCGGGGCGGCTGGTCAGGGTCATGAGCTTTTCGATCAGCTGCTGCGACTTTTTCTCGGTGAGGAACTGGCTGGACGCGACGGCATCGGCGAGCAGCTGCAGCTCCGTCATATCGAACGTGCGGGAGGCGAGGTAGTAGTAGCCGCGGGGGCCGTCCCGCTCGAGAATTTCCGCGCCGAAGTCGGCGAGGGCCTTCAGATCCTCGCTGACGCTTTTGCGCTCGGCGGCAATGCCGCGGGCGGCCAGTCCGGCGATCATCCGGCGGATGGTCATCGGGTGGTCTTCATCGGTTTCCTCGTGCAGAATTTGATACAGTGTCAGCAGCTTCAGCTTTTGTCCGGCTGTTTTTCCCACAGTTTCCACCTCATTCCGTCCGGTTTCCGGTGTGATTATTCGGCGATGTAGCCGCCGCCGATCATGACGTTCGACTCGCCGTCGATGTCCATATAGCAGACGGCGGACTGACCCGGCGCGGGGGCACGGACGCCGTTTTTGAATTTGATATAGGCGACGCGGCTCCGGTTTTCGAGATAGAGCATCCCATCGGCGAAGCCACGGGAATGGCGGACGCGGACACGCACCGGAATCGGCACGCTGATGGGGATGTGCCAGATGCATTCGGTGATGCGGATGATGTTTTTCACGACATCGTCCGCGTTGCCGAGTACGACGCGGCGGCGGTCGCGGTCAATCGCGGTGACGTAGGCGCGTTCGCCGAAGGCCATGGCGAGGCCACGGCGCTGGCCGACGGTATAGCGGTGGATGCCCTCGTGGTGGCCGAGGACGTTGCCCTGTTGATCGACGAATTCGCCGCGCAGTGCATCGACGGCGGCGGCACCGGCTTCGTTCTCGATGAAGCGGATGCGGTCGTTGTCGGGGATGAAGCAGATTTCCATGCTGTCGGGCTTGTCGCTGGCGGCGACCTGCTGGTCGGAGGCCAGTGCGCGGACGGCATCCTTATCGGTCAGGCTGCTCAGCGGGAAGACGAGGTGCTGCAGCAGGTTCATCGGCAGGCGGTAGAGCATATAGGACTGGTCGTTGGCGCACGGCATGGCCGCAATCAGTTTGCTCCCGCCGTAGGTGGGGAGGGAGACGAGGCGGGCATAGTGGCCGGTCGCCACGGTCTGTGCGCCCCAGCCGTAGGCCGCCTTCATCAGCATGGGAAATTTGACTGCCGGGTTGCAGAAGATGCAGGGGTTCGGCGTCCGGCCGCGCAGGTAGTCGCGGATGAACGGCTCCACGACGCAGCCCTCGAGTGAGTCACTGATGTCGATGGTGCAGAAGTCGATGCCGGCCTGATTGGCCGCCTGGCGCGCAGCGTCCGATTCGTCGCGGCAGCGACGGCTTTTCAGGTACACCCCAAGCACCGTATAGCCTTCCTTTTTCAAAAGTTTCGCGGCGACAGCCGAATCGACACCGCCGGAGAGTCCGAGCACGATACGTTTCAGATCACGCATTTTGAAATTCCTCCCTGTTTGTTGGATTGATGGGTTCTGTCAGGCCAAAGACGTCGGCGAAGATGCGCGTGCGCTCTGCCGCGTCCGGGGTGCTGACCGTGACGCCGGTCGGGGTAAAGAGCTTGTAGGTGGGGCCGTCAAACGTATGGCGTTCGTCGCCATGCCGGATGGAGAGGATGTACTGCCGGTTGAAGATCGAGTCGGGTGCGCGTTCGCACCAGAAGCTGGCGAACCGGTAGTCGCAGGGGAACTGCACCACCTCTTCAAAGGAATAGAGGCGGCGCCACTGGTTGTCGCGCTGTACCAGCAGCAGGACGCCGTGTGTGTCGTCGCGGTGCAGCTGGTAGATGAGGCCGGAGTTTTCCGCGGGGCAGTCCATTTCATACGGGACGGGGTACAGCGGAATGCGGGCACCGACGCCGACGTCGCAGAGGAATTCGCCGTCCTCCGCACGGACGTGCAGCACCTGATGGCGGCGCTTCGGGATGACGGTTTCGTCGCCGTCCCAGTAGCGGGCGACGTAGTCGGTTACGGCATAGCCGAGTGCGCGCAGCAGCTCGCCGAACAGGCGGTTCAGCTCGAAGCAGAAGCCACCGCGATGGCGTTCGACCACCTTTTCATACAGGTCGTCCGGTTCCAGTGAGATCGGAATCCCGGCCAGGATGTCGAGGTTTTCATACGGCACCGTTTGCAGGTGGGCGTATTGCAGCCGTGACAGGTTGTCCGCCGTCGGGCGGAGCGGTGTCGGTTCGAGGCCGATGCGCAAAAGATAGCGGCTGATTTGTTCCTGATTCATAAAGGCTCCCTCTCCTGTCTCTTTTTTTACGATTCCCGCCGAATGCAGACGGGTCTGGCTTCGCCTTTGGATACGATGGCGCGCCCCGCCGTTTTTTCCTGCAGCATACCGATGACCGCGTCCGCGCTTTCCGGCAGCGTTTCCAGCGATACGGCTACATCGGCTGCATAGGCGGGTTCGCCGATGACCACCTCCGGCGTGCGGCGGAGCGCCGGTTCGATGCGCGACCAGTCGGCGTAGGTGATGCGGCAGTCGATCGCGGCGCGTTCCATCACGTCGCAGATGCCGGCTGCACGGAGTGCGGCGGCGGCCGTTCCGGCGTAGGCGCGAACCAGTCCGTTTGCGCCGAGGAGCGTGCCGCCGAAATACCGGGTGACGACCAGGCAGCAGTCGGTGACGCCGGCACGCGTCAGCACCTCCAGTGCCGGGCGACCGGCCGTCCCCTGCGGTTCCCCATCGTCGGAGAAGCGGATGGTGTTCTGCTCGCGCAGCAGGTAGCAGTAGACGTTGTGGGTGGCGTCGCGGTAGCGGTTGGAGATTTCCGCCACCAGGCGCTTGGCGTCTTCCTCATGTTCCACAGGGCGGAGGGTGCCGATGAAGCGGGATTTTTTCTCAATCAGCTCGGCTTCGCCGGGAAAAACGGTTGAATAGATGGGAACGCTCATGGTTTCACTCCGATCTGTTTGCAAATCTGTCCGTAGAGCTTGCGGTCGCAGCGGCCAGCTACGGCGATGCCGTCCGGCTGGTAATCCACATGATCCACACGCGCACGGTCGTACAGCTGGGTCAGGATGCCGCCGTTATCATACGAGAGCAGGAAGCGGAAATCCGTCTGCCGGTCGGAGAGCGCCGTCTGGATGCGTTCGGCCAGCCGGTCGAGCCCCTTGCCCGTTGCGGCGCTGATGCAGACGGCGTCGTCATGCTCGGCCGGTATCGTCTCCGGCGGGCAGAGGTCACATTTATTGTAGACGATCAGGCGCTGGACGCCCTCGGCGCAGAGCTCCTCCGCCAGTGCATCCGTCACGCGCATCTGCTCCTCATGCTCCGGGTCGGAGGCGTCCACCACGTGGAGCACGAGGTCGGCGTAGGTCAGCTCCTCGAGCGTCGCACGGAAGGCGGAGATCAGCTGATGCGGCAGCTTGCGGATGAAGCCGACGGTGTCGGTCAGCAGGATGCTGGAGCGATCGGGCAGGCGGATGCTGCGCGTTGTCGGGTCGAGCGTATCAAAGAGGCGGTTCGCCGTATGAACCGGTTCGCCGCCGGTCGGGGCGGACAGCGCATTCAGCAGGGTGGATTTTCCGGCATTGGTGTACCCGACCAGCGCCACGAGCGGGATGGCACTCTTTTCGCGGCGGCGGCGCTGTTCGCCGCGCACACGGCGCACGTTTTCCAGATCTTCCTCCAGCCGCGTGATGCGGGCGCGGATGTGCCGGCGGTCGGTTTCCAGCTTCGTTTCGCCGGGGCCACGCGTGCCGATGGGGCTTTTCCCGCCGGATGCGGTCTGCCGGGAGAGGTTCTTCCCCTGTCCGGCCAGCCGCGGCAGCAGATACTGATACTGCGCCAGCGCCACCTGCAGCTTCCCTTCTGCCGTTGAGGCGCGGGCGGCGAAGATGTCGAGAATGACGCCTGTCCGATCCATGACCGGGCAGTCCAAGCGTTCCTCCAGGTTTTTCATCTGTACCGGTGAGAGGTCGTTGTCGAAAACGACCAGCTCCGCCTGCAGGTCGCGGACGGCGTTGGCGATCTCTGTGCATTTGCCGTCGCCGATCAGCGTGGCGGGTTCCGGCGATGGCCGATTCTGAATTGCACGGCCAACCACCTCGCCGCCCGCCGTCATCAGCAGCGCTTCCAGCTCG
Organism: uncultured Oscillospiraceae bacterium; assembly: GCA_964448855.1. GTDB lineage: Bacteria > Bacillota > Clostridia > Oscillospirales > QAMX01 > QAMX01. Next base: position 5,590 of record CAYUXI010000034.1, read on the forward strand.
TCCAGCGTCCGGTCGTCGGAGGCAAATGCCTCGTCCCCCGTGTTCAGGCCGACGATCACGACCCGTTCCATCGCTTCTTCTGTTTGTGTGTTGGCTGCCTGCCCCCGGTTTTGCATACCGTGCCCTCCTTGTTGGAATCCATTGCCTGTGTGGCGTGTGTTGTCAGTTGTCGGGATTTGAAAATGTATGGGAAACGCGAAAATGCGTTGGAAAGTGCTGGGATAGTGCTGGGAAAGAGTTGGGAAAGAGTGTGGGGAAAATTCGGATGTCCGGAATCTGGCAAGTTTTAGAATCTATGAAAAAAAGCTGGAATGGCGATGGAAAAGTGCGAGATCATTTGGCACTTGAAATAGCATAGCCACCCACATCGTCCCATCCTTCAAAGGCTCCCTTGTGTAAGAGGGACGAGGGATTGCTGTCATCTGTGTTCTGGCATTCCTAATAGCCACCCGCAGAGGACAAACCATCAAGCTCCCTCTGACGATGGGAGTTGAGGGAGAGAAAAGTTTGCCTGTGGAATCACCTTCAACCGTAGTTGCCAACTTCAGACACCCTCCAAAGGCTCCCTTGCATGATTCGTAGCGGCAATCTTGGATAAACGCCAAAGGCTCCCTTGCATGATTCGTAGCGGCAATCTTGGATAAACGCCAAAGGCT
>CAYUXI010000034.1:6345-10319 GCA_964448855.1 uncultured Oscillospiraceae bacterium
CCCTTGTGTAAAGGGAGCTGGCACGGAGTGCCTGAGGGATTGTTATACCCTGTGGCATCACCTTCACCCGTAGCCACCCACAGTGCCGCATCCTCCAAAGCTCCCTCTGACGATGGGAGTTGAGGGAGAGAAAAGTTTGCCTGTGGAATCACCTTCAACCGAAGCCGCCTAACCCTCTCAGTCACCTTCGGTGACAGCTCCCCCAGAGGGGGAGCCAAGGCGATAGGGTGAAGTGGGTGGTGGAAGGTGGAATGTGAGGATTTTTGGCACGGACAAGCTCGGCGGCAATGGTGAATGTAGTTCCACAAATATCAGCAATCCCTCCGTCCCTCTTACACAAGGGAGGCTTTGGAAAGTGATGCGCGTCTGCGGACGCTGTGATATGCGTTCCTTCGGAACACGTGAGGAGTGATGAGAGTAGAGAACCCCGGCGGGAGCAAGCCTTGTGCCCTACGCACTACCAACTGTTTCCGCTACGAATTCAGTTGCCAACCTTGTATAACCTCCAAAGCTCCCTCTGACGATGGGAGTTGAGGGAGAGAAGACTGTTTCCGAGTGCTCACTTGCATTCGTAGCTTTCCACCCATCGAACAGCAATCCCTCCGTCCCTCTTACACAAGGGAGGCTCTGGAAAGTGATGCGCACCGAACGACGCTGTGATATGCGTTCCTTCGGAACACGTGAGGAGTGATGAGAGCTGGGAGCCACGGCACGAGGGTGCGTTGGGCAGCAAAAGGTGGAAAGTGAGGATATTTTGATGTGGCAAAACGTGGCCCGTCTCTACGGCCGCACACGGTCGGCTCTGGAGGTTTCCCATTTCTGCCCGTTTTTCAAAAAAAAGGGGCGGAAAACCCAGTTTTCCGCCCCCGTTGGCTCAGTTCGCCTCTGTTTTGACCTCGGAATCCGATTTAGCGTTTCCGCCATTCGTTCCATGTCCGCGACGCCCACGGCGGTATCCACCGTGAGACTTTCCGTTGCGCTGTCCGGCGGCCGGCCGATCATTTTTCGGTTGACCGGCTTTGCCCTCCGGTGCCACAATGACGCGGCGGTTCGGCTCCTGACCCGTCGAGAAGGTTGTCACGCCGGGCATATCCTGCACGGCGGCGTGAACGATTCTCCGGTCATGAGCGGCCATCGGATCCAGTGCGATGCTGCGATTGTATTTCAGCACGCGGTCAGCCGTTTTGGCGGCCAGATGCTGCAGATATTCCTCGCGCTTCTCCCGATAGTTCTCGGAATTGATGGAGATTTTCGCGTAGGTCTCTTCCCCACGGTTCACAGCCAGCGCCGTGATGTACTGGATGGCATCGAGCGTTTCGCCGCGGCGGCCGATGAGAATCCCCATATCGTCGCCCTCGAGCGTCACGTTGACGCGGCCTTCCTCTTCTTCGATTTTCATCTTGGCCTGAACAGACATCCGCTCAAACAGACCCTGCAGGAATTTCTCCGTGCGATAAGCCGGACCCGCCTCGTAGAAGACGCGAACCGTCGCCGTCTTCTCGCCGAGACCCAAAAATCCGCCCTTTTTCTGGTCGATGAGCTCATAGGTAATTTCATCCCGCGAAAGGTTCAGCTGCGCAAGTGCTTTTTCAACGGCCTTTTCCAGTGCATCGTTGATGTTTTTCGCGCTGCCTTCCACATCAATATAATTATTCATCGTCGTCTTCATCCTCTTCATCCTGTTCGGAAGCATCCGGCTCATCCTCGAGTTCTTCGTCGTCGAGCTCCTCTTCGACAGTTTCCTCAATTTCTTCCGGTTCCTCTTCCGGTTCGATTTCCGTCCCGACGGTTTCAATCACGGGTTTCTTCTTTTTTTCGCCTTTGACCGGCTCCGGCTCCACGACGCCGTACCGTTTTTTGGCCACATACATGAGCAGCGGCTCCTGCAGACCGGACAGAATGTTGTTCACGATCCAGTACAGGGTCAGGCCGGCCGGCAGGGTGAACCCGATGACCAGCGACATGATCGGCATGAAGTAGAGCATGGTCTTGGAGGTATTCGCTGCGCTGGCTGCCGCATCACTCTGGACGGAGTTGCCGTTCAGCTTCTGTGTCAGCATACTGGACAGATACGCCGTAATCGCGGAGATGACCGGCAGGATGGCCAGCAGGTTGATCGGGCTGTAGCTCGGCTGCTCGCCGAGGTCGAGACCCAGGAAGTTGAAATCGATTTCAAACAGGTTCTGGTATTCCGGCTGGAGCGCCTTCAGCCGCTCCGTATTGCCGGCGAGAGCCTGTGCCAGGTTCAGCTCATTGACGGTATTCGCGCTGCGGACGCCGCTTTCGCTGACTGTGATCTGCTGGTTCAGGCGTTCCATCCAGGTGGCGGAATCCTCCGTTTTCTGGATGTAAATGCCGTTTTCATAGTCGCTCTGGAGCTGCAGCGCGACATTCTGTACGACGGCCTTGTCCTTGTTGGCCATCATGTAGTAGACGGGCTTGTAAATGACGCCGTACAGACCGAGGATAATCACGAGCACCAGCAGCATCGGCAGGCAGCCGCCGAACATACTGACGCCCTCTTCTTTATAGAGTTTCTGAACTTCTTCGGAATATTTCTGCTTGTTATTCTTGTATTTCTTTTCGAGCTTGGCCATTTTCGGCGCGATACGCTGCTGGTCGATCATGCCCTTTTTGGACTTCAGTTGCAGGGGGAAGAGCAGCACTTTGGTGATGATGGTAAACAGGATGATGGCAAGCCCGAAGTTGTTCGTCAGGAAGGTCATGATAAATTTCATGATCGCGGCGAACACGTCGGTTACGAGCGGGATGTACATCGGCTTCCTCCAAAAAAAGAAAAAATCACAGGCGGTATTTCTCAGGGAACCGGGTCGTATCCCCCCGGATGAAACGGGTGACATCGGCAGACGCGCTTCACCGCAAGCCAGCCGCCCTTCAGCGCACCGTATTTCTCGATGGCTTCCAATGCATAAGCCGAGCACGTCGGAATATAGCGGCAGCATGGCATTTTATGCGGTGAAATATGGCGCCGGTAAAAGCGAATGGCTGCAAGCAGACATTTTTTCATCGCGACACCTCATTCAGCCGACAGTCCGATACAGACCGGCGGCTGCAAATGCTTTTTTCAATTCCCGTTCGAGTGTATGGTAATCAGCGGTTTTGGCCCGGCTCCGCGCCACAATGACGAGATCGAAGCCCGGCTGCAGCAGCGGCTCCTCCAGGCGATAAATCTCGCGGATGCGCCGTTTGATGCGGTTGCGAACAACGGCAGAGCCAATTTTCGTTCCGACCGTCAGACCGAGACGCGTGGAACGACGTCCGGTACGCCGGTAATACAGAACGACAGAGCCCTGCACCGCTCTTTTTCCCCTGTTGTATAACCTTTGAAATACCCTGTTTTCTGTCAGCGACACGGTAAACCGCATACGCCGTTCACCCCTTCCGGCTGGAAATCCGCGTCAAAAGTTGCGCGGGCACGGCGGGGCGCATCAATCTGTGACGCATTTGAACGCTTCCGTTTTGTTGGTTCGCAGCCGCCGGTTGTCCCGGCGGCTGCAATCGCTTGGGGCAAAGAATCTGCCCAAACGGAGCTTCTGTCGGGCAGCCGACTAATGCGTCAGCCGCGCTCTGCCCTTTGCGCGTCTGCGCGCCAGCACCTTACGGCCGTTTGCCGTGCTCATTCTCTTGCGGAAGCCGGCTTCCTTGCTTCTCTGCCGCTTCTTGGGCTGATACGTTCTGAGCATTTTCTTCACCTCGCTTGTCCGTTCTCAAGGATATTCGCGTAGATACTAATTATATACCATTTGACCGCCTTCTGTCAATACATCTCCGGAAAAAAACCTTCTTTTCCGCCGTCTCCTCCGCAGCTTTCCAAAACCCGCCGCTGAAAATTCACCGGATTGCGTGAAAAAATCGGAGCTCCCCGGCCAAATATGGTATAATAGAGTCGGCTACAGCACGTCTGCTGCGGTCGAAATGAATCGAAAAGGAGCCGAAACAATGCTTGCAAAAAC
>CAYUXI010000035.1:0-7725 GCA_964448855.1 uncultured Oscillospiraceae bacterium
TGCGTTCTGTGTGCTCTGTCTCATGAATCACGCCGTTGGCGTCATAGTAGAGGACGCAATACGGCATGGTTTCCATGTCATTGCAAAGGCCGTCCGGTTCTACGTTAGAACGCTTGAACGCCGCAATAATATCTCCTGTTTTGATAGACCATTCTTGTGAGAAAAAGTCTATCTGCTCCGCGTCGAGGTTTTTGTCTGCACAGTATGTCACAATTGCTCTTTTCCCTTGCTCCATATTGAGTATTTCATGGGTGATCATCCAAAATCCCTTACCTTTCAAACTGTCTTTTCCTCCCATAAACGTCATAAATGCAGCTTTTTCTTTGCCAAAACGCTTTTAGAATCTTATAATCTCCATCTGACGCTTGAATCACATTCGTGCCATCGTCCGGGTGTGTATGCCCGCTCCAACGGTATCCGGCTGCTGCCATCTGTGCCGCTTCTTCCTCGTGGATATCCACCCTCGCATGGTTTCCGCGTACAATCAGCGCGTTGATCCATGACTGTATTGTACCAGATTGATGGTCGTTTGTCAAGCACGTCTGCGACAATTTGGCTGCTGCTTCCACTTTCGACTTCGCGTCAGTGTAGAACACTTCATGCACTCTGGTTGTTCGGATCTGTGTACGTCCGCTCCAATGCGCTTTCGACAAGTTGGGTGCGGATGTGCCAGCTCCCTCAGTCAGAGGGAGCTGGGGAGTTTGCCCGCTGTGGGTTGCTGCGGGGGAGGTGATTCCACAGTGAAACTTTTCTCTCCCTCAACTCCCATCGTCAGAGGGAGCTGGGGGGGGACCCACTGTGGGTGACTGAGGGGAATGCAATTCCACAGAGAAACTTTTCTCTCCCTCAGGCACTTCGTGCCAGCTCCCTCGTCAGAGGGAGCTGGGGGGGTTTGCCCGCTGTGGGTGGCTGAGGGGAAGGCTGTTGGCTTTTCAAGTGTAGGAACGCAGAAAAACAGTGTGCCCTACGACCGAGCGATACTCCACAGATAGCAACAATCCCTCCGTCCCTCTTGCACAAGGGAGCCGTTGGCTGCTGCCCGCTGTGAGCAGCTGCGGATGAATTACTTTGATCTCTCCTCCCCACACCCAGTGGAAGACGAGCCTTATGCCCTACGCCTATCTTATCACGTGTTCCGAAGGAACGCCGCTGCGTTGAACGACGCTGCGTCTTGGGGTGCCGCGAGAAGGGATGCGGCCATCCGGGTGATATACGTTTTTGCAGGTTCTGTTCCATGCGCGGGGATATATATGGAAGCGATCGAACGAAAGGCTTGGTTTTTCGAATTTTGCTATTGACTCAGGCACATTCGTGTGCTATACTAAAAAGGCTCAGAAAAGATCGAATGCAACCGCCCTGCCGCGGATTTGGCGCATTCTCGTTGGAAGTTCCGGCGCTGCAAACGTCCGGCAGCTGTTTGGGTGTGCTTTTTCGCAAACTGCGTTGATCGCGTTCTTCAACCGTCCAACCGCGGATTTGGCGCACTTTTGCCCATTGTGTGCTCCCATTTTGCAGTCGCCTTGCCGCTGCAGCGGCATTCCACCCATCCATGGGTTCCCGCCCGGCTATGGTCGGTGCGGACGTTTTTTTGAGATCGTCTGCCAGCGCGCCGGTGTGAAAACGTCGCCGTGCTGGCTTGTATTCCGACTGACAAGGAGGGTGTGAACGGATGCTTTTCAGCGTCGTAATCCCCGTTTACAACGTAGCAGCCTATCTGCAACCGTGCATCGACTCTGTGCTGGCCAACGACTGCTCCGACTGCGAGATCATTCTTGTGGATGACGGCAGCACGGACGGTGTATCGCCCGCCCTGTGCGATGAAAACGCCGCGAAGCATCCGGAGCGCATCCGCGTGATTCATCAGGCCAATCGGGGTCTCGGCGGCGCAAGAAACACCGGCATCGCCGCGACCACAGGCGAGTACCTCTTTTTTGTGGACAGCGATGATACCATCAGCCCGGACGCACTCACGATTTTGACGGCTGCAATCCACGCGTCCCACGCCGACATCTACTCGTTCCGGATGTGTCAGGTGACGGAGGCGGGGGAATCCACCCCGCTCACGGTGTCACCGCGCTATGCCGGCACCTTCACCCTCCGGGAGCACCCCGAATTTCTGGAAGCGCTGCCCGCGTCATGGGCCAGAATCTGGAAAAGACGTCTGTTTGTCGAGCATGGAATTCAGTTTCCCTGCAAGGTCTGGTACGAGGACATCCGCACAAGCCCCAAGCTCTTCGCGGTGGCAGAGTCCATCGTGACGCTGGATGCGCACCTGTACCGCTACCTGATGCGCCAGGGCTCCATCATGAGAAACAGCAACATTGAGCGCTGCCGCGAGATCATCGACGCCTTCGACGACCTCTCCGACTGGTTTGCAAAAAACGGCCTGTCCGACATTTATCGCCGTGAGCTCTGCACGCTGGCCGCTGAGCATCTGTATATCGCCGCTTCGGTGCGGGTGCTCCGCGCCGACCGCAAATCGCCCATCCTGTCGGAGCTGCACGACCGGTTCGAGGCGGAATTCCCCGACCATGCGACACGGATGGATTGGGCTCATTTTTCGTCCGCGCAAAAGCTCTGCTATCGACTTTTGAATCACCGTGCCTACCGCACGCTTTCTTTCCTATTTCGCATCAAAAACAGTTTTTAGAGGCTCTGTCATGAAACATTTCCGTCTCGGTTCCAAACGAGGTGTTCTTCTCAAAAATACCGTCATGCTCTATATTCTGCAATTTTCGGGTACGTTATTGAGTCTGGCGGTGATTCCCTATGAAACCCGTGTGCTCGGCCCAACGGCCTACGGCTCTCTCGGTGTCGCAACGGCGGTGATGGTCTATTTCCAGCTGTTCATCGATTTCGGCTTCATGTTCTCCGCAACGGAGGAAGTCTCTCGCCGCCGCGACGATCCATCGGCGCTGCGCGAGATTCTGGGCGGCGTCACCGTCTGCAAGCTCTTTCTGTCCGTCGTAGCCGCCGCCATGCTGCTCATCCTCTGCCAGCTGATTCCGACCTGGCGGGACAAGCAGATGCTGCTGCTCCTGCTCTTTCTCTCGACGGCGCTGACCTCGCTGCTGCCCGACTACCTGTACCGGGGTCTGGAACGCATGACCGCGATCACCGTCCGAACGGTGGCCGTCCGCGTCTTCTTCACCGCGGCGATCTTTGTGTTCCTCAAAAAGCCGGAGGATATCCTGGTCGTCCCGATTCTCAACATCATCGGCAACGGCGTCGCGCTGGTCGCCGCCTTCAGCCATCTGAAGCGTTCCTTCGGGATCACCCCTTCGCGCTGCAACTGTTCGAAAGCGCTGTCCTTTCTGCGCCGCGCCTCCACATTTTTCTATTCCCGCATCGCAACCACCGCGTATACCGCCTTCAACACCGTGTTGATCGATATTTTATCCGCCGGCGGTGCCGCAACGGGGCTGTATACGAGCGCGGATAAGCTGATCACCGCCGGAAAAAACGCATTGTCGCCGGTGTCGGACAGCCTGTATCCCTACATGGTCAAAAACCGCGATTACAAGCTGGTGCGCAAGGTGCTGCTCATCGTGATGCCTGTGATTATCTGCGGCTGCACTGTCGCATTCATCTGGGCGGAACCCCTGTGCATCTTCGTGTTCGGCGCTGAATTTGCGGGGGCCGGCCAAATCCTCCGCGCCATGCTCCCCGTCGGGATTGTCATCCTGCCCAGCTATATCTGCGGCTTCCCCATGCTCAGCGCCATGGGGCTCACCAAACACGCGAACTACTCCGTCATCTTCGGCACAGTCTGCCACATCGCAGTGCTCCTGCTCCTGTACGCCACCGGCCACATGAGCACGGTGACACTGGGCTGCGCGGTGTCGCTGACGGAGACCCTGATCCTTGCATACCGCCTCACGGTCATCGTCAGGAACCGTGACCGCCTGCGCACCGATCACCCCAAGGAGGACTAATATGCCTACGCTTTTTCGCAAGGCGGCAGCCGCCATGCTGTGGAACGCGGCACGGCTGCGCCCCATCCGGAACAACCTCGTGGTGTTTTCGAGCTTCTACGGCCGATCGGTGTCGGACAGCCCGGCGGCGATTTCGGAAGCGCTGCACAAAAAATGCCCGGAGGCGGAGATCGTCTGGCTGCTCAAGGAGCCGGAGCGTGTGGCACTCCCTGAGGGTGTCCGCGCGGTGAATATCGCGTCGAAGCAGCGCATCACTACCCTGATGCAGGCCAAGGTCTGGGTGGACAATTGCCGCAAGGGTGCGCACTGCAAACGCAAAGGGCAGTTTTATCTGCAAACGTGGCACGGCTTCGCCCTCAAACGCATCGAAAAGGACGCCGCCGATGCCCTCCCGCCCGATTATCCGGCATATGCCAAGCGGGATTCTGCGCAGTGCGACCTAATCGTCTCGAACAGTCGGTTTATGAGCAACATTTACCGCAATTCCTTCTGGTATGACGGCGCTGTCGCGGAGTTTGGCTCTCCGCGAAACGACCTCTTTTTCCGCGAGGATGCAGCGCTGCGCAAACGGGTTTTCGACGCGCTGTCGCTTTCCGATGACCGCCGACTGGTTCTGTATGCGCCGACCTTCCGTGCATCGCAGAGCACGGAGCCCTATCGGCTGGACGCGGACGGCCTCCTCTCCGCGCTGACCAAACGCTTCGGCGGCGCATGGACGCTCCTGGTGCGGCTGCACCCGAACGTGGATGATCGCTCCGGTGGGCTCTTTGCCTATGACGGCGAGTGCGTGATTGATGCGACCCACTACCCCGATATGGCGGAGCTCATGTACGCCGCCGATGCACTCATCACCGACTATTCTTCCTGTATGTTCGATTTCGCCCTCAGCGGTCGGCCAGTCTTCCAATTCGCAACGGACATTGAGGATTACAAAAACGACCGCAATTTCTATTTCCCGATCGATGCGCTGCCCTTCGACCTCTGTGAGGACAATGCGCAGCTGTGTGCGGCGTTGGAGCGCTTCGATGCGCCTGCATATCAAACACGCTGGAACGATTTTTACGAGCAAAACGGCATCTGCGAGGACGGAAACGCCGCCGAGCGCTGTGCCGATTGGATCATTGAGAAGCTGAGACAGGAGTAATCATATGAAACGTGTACTGACCTACGGAACCTTCGACCTGCTGCATTACGGACATATCAACCTGCTGAGACGCGCAAAAGCACTGGGCGATTACCTGGTAGTCGGCCTGTCCACCGATGAATTCAACCTCAACGCAAAGAACAAGCGCAGCTTCTTTGCGTATGAGGAACGCAAGCTGCTGCTTGAGGCGATTCGCTATGTCGATCTCGTCATCCCCGAGTGCTCGTGGGATCAGAAAGCGTTGGATGTCGAAAAGTACCACATCGATACCTTCGTGATCGGCGACGACTGGGCGGGAAAATTCGACTTCCTCAAATCGCAGTGCGAGGTCGTGTACCTCCCCAGAACGCCGGAAATCTCCTCGACGAGAATCAAACAGGAGCTCCACGGGTAACCCGGCGCCGCGCCGCGCATTGGAAGAAATCGGCAGACGCGAAAGCTCTGCCAAATAACGCGAAACCGTCACAAAATGCAACAAAAGGAGTGGATCTGAAGGGATCCACTCCTTTTCGCGTGCGTGTCAAAGGGAAAGCCAAACGGGTCGGGCGGCAACCGCTGACATCCGGCACCGCCCGTGCACGGTCGCAAGGGGCGACAGTGGGACACTTGTAGGGCACAGGGTAGCCTCCCGCCGCACATTTCCGGCTGCTCTTGTGAAATCCGTAGCGGAAACAAAGGGCTGCCAGCTCCCTTTACACGAGGACGGTTCGTGAGAAGCCCCGACGTCGACTGCTACGGGTCACAAGAGGGCCGCTGGATGCAGGCAACCTTGCTTGCACTGGGTCGCGTTTTGAGAAGTTGCATCGCTTTTCCAATTTGATCGACCGAATGAGCGGAAAATAGCGCAGTTTGTGCTATAATATATAGGGGATCTACCCGAACCTGGTCGAATTCATGCGACGAATCCATGAAAATCGGTTGCGGGAAAATTGCAGGAAGGAGGTTCTACCTCTGGTGGAGAAACTGATAGAAATTAACAGCTATCCGGTTGCAAATGTACTGGATTTGCTGCTTCAAGATAAAACAACAAAGAAAAACATCATCTGGGCAACAGACACCTACGAGGAGTTTGGCAAAGGCTTCACAGACAAAGAACAGATAGATGTGTATATGCTGTTGCGGAGAACCGATATCATTCGTCCGCGCATACAGAAATCTCTGGAGGCACAGGCGCAGCGAACCCGAAAAAAGGCAGAGGTGTTCACTCCTGCGTGGCTGTGTAATCAGATGAATAACGCTCTCGATGAGGACTGGTTTGGGCGCACAGGTGTATTTAATACAGAAAACGCGAATCATACATGGACGGTCACGGAGGAAAAAATTGAATTTCCGAAGAGAAAAAAATGGCAGCACTATGTGGATTCCCGCCGGCTCGAAATCACCTGCGGAGAAGCGCCGTATCTGGTTTCCCGATATGATGTAGCTACAGGAGAATTGATTACCCCCCCAATACAGCGTATCGGCATACTCGATAGAAAGCTGCGAATCGTAAACGAAAATACTGATACATATGAGGATTGGTTGAAATGGACGCTCCGTGCTTTCGAGGCGTGCTATGGCTACGAGTATCAGGGAGACAATGTGTTGATTGCGAGAATCAATCTGCTGCTGACTTTCCTGGATTATTATGAGGAACGCTGGGAACAGCAGCCGGACAGCAAATTGCTGGAACAAATAGCAAATAAAATTGCTTGGAACATCTGGCAGATGGACGGACTGAAAGACACGGTGCCTCTGGGAAAGCCGTATGAGGAATATCGGCAACTGACTCTTTTTGATATGTTTGGTGCAGAGGATACAAACGAAGATGTATCAGAAGCCGTGCCGTGCAGGATATTCAACTGGAGAAGCAAGGCTTCCATGAAGTTTATGGATGCAAAGGAGATGTGAGATATGGGAAAAAAGTTGTTTGATTATGTGATTGGAAATCCTCCGTATAATGAAGATTTTGAGAACTCTGGAGAAAACGGTAATTTTGCAAAGCCTGTATATAACCTTTTTATGGACGCTACATATGAAGTGGCTGGCAAAGTTGAATTAATCCACCCTGCTCGATTTCTATTCAACGCTGGTAGCACACCTAAAGCATGGAACAACAAAATGTTGAGTGATGAACATTTCAAAGTATTGCATTATGACGCAAATAGCACAGCTGTTTTCCCGAATACTGATATTAAAGGCGGTATAGCCATCAGTTATCGAGATGCTTCAAAAGATTTTGGTGCGATCAAAACTTTTACCGCTTTCCCTGAACTAAACGGTATTGTAAATAAAGCCGCCGCTTCTGACGAAGCCCATAGTGTTGCATCAATCGTGTACACACAGGTGCGATTTGATTTAGATGCGCTGTATACTGATCATCCGGAATGTCAAAATATCATTGGTTCTGGCGGAAAAGACAAGCGGTTTAGAAATAACGCATTTGATAAGATCAACATTTTTACGGACGCTCCTGCAGATGCCAATGATATAAAAGTGCTGGGTATCCTGAAGAATAAGCGCGCATGGAAATATATTCCTGTAAAATATGTTGATATATTACATGAAAATCTCAGCAAATGGAAAGTTCTTGTTCCTCGTGCGAATGGTTCTGGAGCTTTAGGCGAGGTGTTGTCCACGCCGTTAATCGGCGAGCCGTTAATCGGC
>CAYUXI010000036.1:0-7669 GCA_964448855.1 uncultured Oscillospiraceae bacterium
AGTTTTCAGAAAAAGTGTTGCACTTGCTTGACAATCTGCCCTGGCAGCGCAGCTGCCTGAGGGAGAGAAAACGTTGCCTGTGTGCTCACCTACGCTTTCAGCAGTACAACCAAAATTCCAAACGGAGTGCCTCTTCTCTCCCTCTGACGAGGGCGCAGGTGCGAAGCGCCTGAGGGAGAGAAAACGTTTTCTGTGGAATTAGCTTCTGCCATTTTCCTCTGTCATGCAAAAGGAGAGGCGGCGATATGCCGTCTCTCCTTTTTGATTGTATTTGTTTCGATTCGTTCTATTTTCAATTCGTTTCGCATTGATTTCGAACGATTCTGTTTCTTTTCCGCTTCATCCGGTTCCACCTCATTCAAGGGCATCCCGCTTCATGCCGGGGATTTCCGACCCGCTCCGTTCGTGGGCGTTCCGGCTGCCCTGCTCTCAATTCCAGCGGAGATGCAGGCGAACGAGGCCGTTCGACGAGATGGTCAGCCGGAGCATCTCCGCGGTCTGGTCGGCTTCGACGCCCGCATGGTTCGTCCCGGCGGCCTCCACGGTCGGTGCTGCGCCGGAAATGGTCACCGTCGTATTCCGGAAGTCCCGTTCCATCCGTTCCCCGCCCGCATAGGCGCGGTTGAAGTCATGCAGCGTTTCCGCACCCTCGCAGAGTGCGTGGGTATCGAGTCGCAGGTTGATCAGCGTCAGCTCACCGACGCCCTGCCGCTCGGTATACATTGCCGCCGTATGCGCCGGCAGCGTCAGCGTGACGGTTTGCCCGTTCTTCGCCGCAAACTGCACGGTCTGGTCGGGCAGCCGGATCCGCGATTCCTCGCTGTTGAAGCAATATCGGGTATCGGCGACGTCAAACAGCACGCCGTCTCCCGCATCGACAGACGGGTACAGCCGTTCCAGCAGCTCCCGCTGTGTGCCCGGCGCGGCGCAATCGCGTTCCTCCAGCAGCACGGCACCCGGCACAGCCTCCTGCGATGCATACTTCGGCAGCGTCGGCAGGATGTAATACCGTCCGGTTTTCGGCGTCCAGTGCTTCGACGCGGGGCGCTCATTGGCGGGTGCATGGTGTTCCGCCTGTTCCGCATCAATCGTATACAGTCCGGCCAGAATCGGCGATTCCGTCCACCGCGTATGGTGCTCCGCCGTCGGGTCGCTGAGGCGGTAGGCCGCATGAATCTTCGAGCGCACCTCGTTTTTCGTCGGAATGCCACCCGCCAGCATCTGCCGGTAGACCGGCAGCGCCGCCGACCAGAACGCCTCGCACAGCGTGACCTGACCATCGACGTCAGCATACAGGTTGAACTGGTTGCTGCCCTCCGGTGCCATGACCGTTGCGCCGCCGACGAGGTCGGCGATCATATCGGCAGCCATCAGTGCAGGCGGGTATTTCATATTGTACAAATCCGGTTGGCTCCGCGGCCCGGCACCGACTTCGTCATAGTCGTGCAGGCCCTCCTCCCACCAGAGCCAGTTTTCCACGTTGCCGCCCCAGTTGCCGCAGTATCCGGCCAGCCAGAGCCCCAGCATGGCGGACTGATTGGAAAAATGCCGGCACTGGCCGTTGTGCTTATCCATCATGACGATGTGGTCGGCGTAGCGACGCATCATGGCTTCCAGCTCCGCATCCTCGAGCATCCGGCTGGTGAAATTCGCCTCGTAGACGTATTCCATTTCCTGCCAGATGAGCAGGCCACCGTTGTCGGCAGAGGCCTGCAGCACCTGCTTCAGGCGTTTCATCGCCTCCGGCCGGACGCCGCCGCAGGAGAGCTCCACGACGACCATGGCCACCAGGCTCTTGTGCCGCCGATACAGTCCGTCCAGCTGCTCCGGCGTATACGCGTCACGCGCCGTATCGCTGTTCCAGTTTTCGACCTGAATCGCCATGGGGATGCCCGCCGCATCCGTCGCATCGAGGACGGTGTCCCAGCGCTGCAGCAGCTCCGGCATGGACAGGTCGTGGCCGGAATGCATATCGCTGTATATCACAGTGAATGCGCGGATATCCTCCGGCAGAGCCGCCCAGGTCTGCAAAATCCCTTCCGCCTCCGACAGGTTGCCGGCATAGCCCCGGCGCAGCAGGAAAACCGGGTTTTCCGCATTGACGACCAGGCGTTTTCCCGCCGCCTGTGCCCGTTTCCGAACCGGCTGCGCACCGGCCGTGCGCGTATCCAGCGGCTGAACCGGCAGCCGTATTGTCGTTTGTTTCATCTTCATTGCTCCTTACACTGCATAGAAAATCATGCCGAGCGCCGCAGAGATGAGAATCATCCAGACCGGCGCGGGCTTTTTTCCGCGAAGTTTTTTCCATCCGATATGAATGCCCCAGAGCAGGGCAAAAATCACGAGGGCGCGCCAGTTCGCCGTAACACCGTCGCGGATGGTGCCGATGCCAAGCAGCACCTCCAGCAGCATTGTCAGCGCGGTGGCCAGAATCAGCGCCGCCACGCACGGGCGCACACCGGACAGGAATGCGCGCACGCCGGCATATTTCAGAAAGCTGCGAATCACCGCCGCAATCAGCAGGATGATCACAAAAGACGGCAGCACAACGCCGAGTGTCGCCGCCAGTGCGCCCCAGATGCCGCCCTGTGTGGAGCCAATGAAGGTTGCCATATTGACCGCGAGCGGCCCCGGTGTCGATTCCGAAACGGCGATGAAGTTCAGAAATTCCGTCTCCGTCATCCAGTTGGCCGACAAAACGACCTCCCGGATCAGCGCAATCATGCCGTAGCCGCCGCCGAAGGAAACAGCGCCGATCTCCAGAAAGGTCAGAAACAGCTGCCAGTAGATCACGATTGTCCGCCTCCGTTCCGGCGGATTCGACGAATCCCATACAGCAGCAATCCCGCCACGCCGCCGGCCAGAATGTAGATCACGGACGAAAAGGAAACGGCAAGCAGCGAAAACGCCAGGCACATTCCGAGTACCGCCGCAAACAGCAGCACGTTCATCACCGTCCGCTCCAGCCCCTTCAACAGCTTGAGCCCCGCCGACAGAATCAGGTACACCACGCAAACACGGATGCCCTGAAAGGCGCAGGCCACCCATTTCAGGCGCAAAAACTGGTCAAAAAACAGGGAAATCAGGAAAATCACCGCCACAGATGGGATGCAGACGGCAATCGTCGCCGTGACGGCTCCCGGCACACCGCACATCTGATAGCCGATATAGGTTGCACTGTTGATCGCAACCGGCCCCGGTGTCGATTCGGCAATGGCCACCATGTCAAAAAATGCCGACTGCTCCATCCAGCCGCGCCGCTCGACAAAGGCATCCTCCAGCAGCGCAATCATCGCATAGCCGCCGCCAAAGGTCAGCGCACCGATTTTCAAAAACAGCAGAAACAGCGTCCGGCAGTTGGTGGTTGGTTTCCGTTCCAACCTCTCATCCCCTTTTTCCTGTGATACGCTTTCATTATAGCACACGTCATCGACATCTGCAAGCGCCTACCCCGGCTCGCCCGTTCGGATTTTCCTGTTTCTTTCAAAAATGTTGTAGAATCGATGAATTCCCTCTTGACATTCCACCCCATTTTGTTTATAATGTAGGGGAACGATCATTCGGTTCTTTCCGCGTCTTCTTATGATCGGGTTCATTTCGAATTTCGAAAAAGGAAGTGGTCTGATGTTTCGGAAAAAAACCTACCACATCTGGGATGTGGTGCCACTGGTCTTCCGCATGGTTCCGCTGGCCTCGTTTCTGAAGTTGCTGCACTACGTGATACAGGGACTTCAGTCCTCCATGCTGATCCTTGCGACTGCCAGTTTCATCGACACGGCACTTGCCGTTGTGCAGAAAACAGCAGCAAGCGCCGAGCTGGTCGGCCCGATCATCGCTGTCATTGTGGCGATTTTCCTGCCGATGATTTCCAACCCGGTGATTGACTGGATCGTTCTCCCCTCCAATCAGAAGCGAACACTGGTCTGCAATCTGGCTGTCATCGACAAGATCAGCAAATTGAAGTACCGTCTGGTGGAGGATCAGGAAACAGCCGACCTGACTGACCGCATCTCGGACAATCTCTGTTCGTCTCTCTGGGAATCGTACCTTTTGATTCTCCAAACATTGTCGCTTGTCATCAGCATTGTTGGCGTATTGATCGTTCTGGCCAAATACGTCTGGTGGGCGGCACTTGTCATGATTGTTGTCTGCATTCCGTTTCTGATGGTTGCCCGGAAATCCGGCAAGGCGCAGTACGATTTTGAGCGCGAAAATGAAAAATACTGGCGGCACAACAACGCGCTCGCCGAAATGCTCACCAGCCGTGAGGCCGTTGAAGAGCGCACCCTGTTCGGCTATTCCGACCAGGTCGGCGGCATCTGGTTCGACTCCGCCCGGCAGCTCATGCATCGGAACTGGAAGATCTCGTTTCACTGGTGGATTCGTTCGCAGGCCGGAGCGCTGTTCAGCATTGTGACAGGCGGCCTGCTGTCTGTGCTCCTGCTCCGTCAGGCCGTCCTCGGCTGCATCACGATCGGTGTTTTCACCTCGCTTTCCGGTGCCTGCTTTGACCTGGCCAGTATGTTTGGATGGCGTCTGTCTCGGATTCTCGAAGAATTCAGCAGCAAGACCGAATTTTTCAAGGATCTGACCGTTTTTACTTCATTGGAAGAAACGCCCGGCGGCGCAGACGATCTCGCCGAAACGCTGCCGGATTTCGAAACGCTGGAATTCCGGGACGTTTCCTTTACATATCCGGGAACCGATCGCCCCATTTTGCAGCACGTCTCGTTCCGCATGGAGCGTGACCGTCACTATGCCATTGTCGGCACCAACGGCGCCGGGAAATCCACCATCATCAAGCTGATCTGCGGCCTGTATGACAACTATGAGGGTGAAATTCTCCTGAACGGCCAGGAGCTGCAGAGCATCCCCTACGCCATTCGGAAAGGGTTGTTTTCCGTCGTTTCGCAGGATTATCCCCGTTATCATTTGACGCTCGCAGAAAACATCCGCCTCGGCGACTGCTCGCTGAGTGTGACGGATCCCAAAATCGAAGAGGCTGCCAAAAAAGCCGGTCTGTCCGGCGTGATCGACCGGCTCCCGCTCGGTCTGAATCACCCGCTCGGCAAGCTGGAGGAAAACAGTCAGGATCTCTCCGGCGGTGAATGGCAGCGCGTGGCCATGGCGCGCACGCTCGTTTCCCGCGCACCGTTCTATATTCTGGACGAGCCGACCGCCGCACTCGATCCGATCGCCGAAAGCAACATCTATTCGCAATATGCCGATCTGTCCCGCAACAAAACCACCATCTTTATCAGCCACCGGCTGGGTTCCACGCGTCTGGCGGATGAAATTCTGGTGCTCGATCACGGAACCATTGCAGAGTCCGGCAGCTATCAGGAGCTGATGCAGGCCGGCGGTCTGTATGCCGAGATGTTTGATGCGCAAAGGAGCTGGTATGTATGAAGAAGGGTTCGACAGGTAAAGCCGATCAATCGCCCGGCATCGTTCGCCTGATTCTCAGGATTCTGCCGTTGACCGCAAAAGCTGCCCCCTTCGGGCTTGCATTTGTGATTGTCACTTCCATCGCACAGGCTGCCGCCAACGCTTTGCAGCCCTATGTCAATGAGTATTTTATCGACAGCGTGAACGCTGCCATCGGCACGGCCTCGCTTCCGCTTCTGGCTCTGGCCGCATTCTGCGGGATGAAGCTGGTTGCGCTGATTATGAACGCCGTTGCCAACCTCGGTTTCCAGTTCCTCTTTTCCTGGACGGTGGAGCACAAGCTGACAATTCTGCTGCAGCAGAAAATCAGCCGTCTCTCCGCGCTGGCCTTTGAGGACAGCGAACGGCTGGACGACATCGAAAAAGCCGCGACCGGAAGCTCCGCCGTCGGTCGGCTGGTGGCAAACGTGGTGTCTATTTTCACCTTCTACCTGCCGTATTTTCTGATTTCGGCCTGGTATCTGGTTCGTCTGAAGCCACTGCTGGTTTTGTCGCTGCTGTTTGTCTTTCTGCCGGTTCTCATTTCCCATTATTTCCGTGCAAAATGCTACACGCAGATGCAGGACGAGCTGATTCCGCTGCGGCGGAAACGGAACCACTATCGGCGCTGCATCTGTCAGCGTGAATTTTTCCGTGAAACGCGGCTACTGGGTGCCGTCCATTTCTTCCGTTCTCTCTATGAGCTGGGCTGGAAGATCCATTTCCAGAAGGAACGCCGCCTCAAAGGGCGCGTTCATCTGTTTGAAGTCTCTTCCTCGCTGCTGACCTGCTGCGGATACGGCGGCGTGCTGTGGCTCCTCTTTGACGCACTTCTGGCCGGCGATATTACCGTCGGTGCGTTTGCCGCCGTGTTCAACGCGGTTGGCGACCTGTTCAACCTCATGGAAGAGCTGTTCCAGTGGCACTTCGGCACCATGTCGGAGCGCGCGCCGTCCATCGGCAGCTTCCTCCGCTTTATGGAACAGCCCGAAGTCCCGGACGGCACGGAAACGGCCGAGCAGTCCGACATCGTCCTGCGCAACGTCTCGTTCACCTATCCGTCTGCGGAGCAGCCTGCGCTCGCCGATATCAACCTGTCCATCCGCGCCGGAGAAACGATCGCCATTGTCGGCGAAAACGGTGCCGGGAAATCCACGCTGGTGCGGCTGCTGTCCGGCCTGTACCCGCCGACGGAGGGTGAGGTGCTGCTCGGCGGGCATCCGATGGAATCGCTTCGCCGCGACAGCCGATATGCAAGGACCTCCGCGGTTTTCCAGCGGTTCCAGCGGTATCCGCTGACGCTGCGGAAAAATATCGACATCAGCTGCTCCAATCCGTCGCCAACGGATGAGGAGCTGCGCGTCACAATGGCACAGGCCGGTGTCCGCGCCGACAGCGACACCTATCCGGACGGTCTGGACACCATGCTTGGCCGCGAATTTGACGGTGTCGATGTGTCCGGCGGGCAGTGGCAGCGCATCGCGATTGCCCGTGGGCTGAGCCGCCCGCACGATATCATCTTCCTCGATGAGCCGACCGCCGCCATTGACCCGTTGGAGGAATCCCGTTTGTACCACAGCTTTGCCGAAATTTCCGCGGGAAAAACAGCTGTTTTGGTCACACACCGCCTCGGCTCTGCGCGAATCGCTGACCGGATCGTCGTTGTCGAGAATGGCCGAATCGTCGAAATCGGCACCCATGATGAGCTGCTGGCCGCGAACGGCGCGTATACGCGGATGTTCCACGCACAGGCACAGTGGTATGAGGAATCCATTCCCGCACAGTAAACCGATGGGTTCACCGGGTGCGTTGATCGAAGCGAAACCTTGACGCAAGAAACTTGAATGCGATAACTGGATGCAACAACAGGATTGGCTGACCGCCAATCCTGTTGTTCGTTTTTGCAAAATCATGCAATGGATGCGCCCAATAGCAGCCAACTTCGGGCAATTTTCAAGGCTCCCTTATGTAAGAGGGAGGCTCGTGTGCGTACCGCTGTCGGCGGCTGCGAATACAATGTTCCCGCAGAAAAAACGGCGGGAGGCTGCCCTGTGCCCTACAAAAATTCCGACGTTCCTGTTTTACCCGCAAAGGCCGACCTTGGGCAGCGACCAAAGGCTCCCTTGTGTCATTCGCAGCGGCGAACATCGGGCAGCGACCAAAGGCTCCCTTGTGTAAGAGGGAGCCGGGAGGTTATAATATGAAGTGCAACACCCTGAAAATAGGAAGAGACAATATGCAA
>CAYUXI010000037.1:0-7566 GCA_964448855.1 uncultured Oscillospiraceae bacterium
GTCGCTATTTTCACGCCTTGTGTCCTCCGATCTGCTCATTGCGATCCTTTGCGGTTGCACCTTCCTCCAGGTTCATTCCCTTGAGGATGGCGTTCTTTCCAAACTTCTTTTTGATGGTCAGCATAGCCTGTTGCATTTTCCGTTCCCGCTCCAACGCGGCCTCCTCCGCCTTCTGCTTTTCCGCTTCGGCGACATAGTCCGTGAAGAGATCGAGCTGTTCCCCGCCGCCGGTTTTCTTCGGCACATCCGCTTCGGGAATCACGTGGTTGGCAACGACGTACATTCGCCGCACCAGCAAGCTGGAATCGACAATCCGGTCAAAAAGCTCTGAGACCGCGCACAGAATCTTCTTCGTGGAGGATGTGTAGCCGTCCAGATTGATCGAGCCGTGTGCCTGCTTCGGGATGGAACGTCCGTAGCCGTCCGTCACGACGGGGCCGCGATACTTCCGGCAGCGTGCCGGATTGGTGATGTTTTCGACGTCGTAGCCCACCGTGAGAACCATCTGGTCGGTGACAAGTCCTTTGTCCACCAAATCCAGCACAAGAAGGTCTGCCATTTCTCGGAGGACGAGCTTCGCCTTGTCCGCCTCATAGGGGCAATGCAGCACCTGGCCGGAGCTGAGGCTGTTGGTGCTGGGCTTATAGGCTTTGATCGCCGCAATCGTGCAGGGCTCCCAGCCCCACGCATGGTCGATGAGCAGTTCTGCATTCTTGCCGAACAGCTGGTACAGCAGGTCTTCGTTTTGCACCGAGCACCTTGCCACATCGCCCATCGTGAACATTCCATGTGCTTCGAGCTTTTTGGCATAGCCTCTGCCGACCCGCCAGAAATCGGTGAGCGGGCGATGCGTCCAGAGCTCGCGGCGGAACTTCATCTCATCCAGCTCTGCAATGCGAACGCCGTTGATGTCGGCGGGGATGTGCTTTGCCACGATGTCCATCGCCACCTTGCAGAGAAACAGGTTGGTGCCGATGCCGGCGGTTGCCGTGATGCCGGTGGTGTCCAGCACGTCCAGAATGATTCGGATGGCCAGGTCGTGCGCCGACAGCTTGTAGGTGTTCAGGTAATCGGTCACATCCATGAACACCTCGTCGATGGAATAGACCACAATGTCCTCCGGCGCAATATACTTCATGTAAATCGCGTAAATCTGCGTGCTGACCTCCATGTACCGCGCCATTTGTGGCGGTGCAATGAGAAAATCGATCGCCAGATTGGGGTCGGACTGCAGCTCGGAATACAGCCAGGATGCGCCCTCCAGCGTCTGTCCCGGCGCTTCACGTTGCCGTCTGGCATTTGCCTCCTTCACGCGCTGCCGAACCTCAAACAGTCGGCTGCGCCCGGAGATACCGAGACGCTTGAGCGTGGGTGTGACGGCCAGGCAGATGGTTTTGTCGGTGCGGCTTTCGTCGGCTACGACGAGGTTCGTGTCGAGCGGGTTCAGCCCCCGGTCACGGCATTCGACAGAGGCATAGAAGCTCTTGAGGTCGATGGCCAGATAGGTGCGCTGTTTCATCTTCGTCTGCCTCCTTTTCTATTCTATGTTGTCCAGAACTGAACAGCACTCTCGTATTCGGAATCGTTGATACCGTCACTTTTTATCCACGCAATTTCAAATGTGATCTCTAAGATCGAATCATCGATCAAGTAAAACTGAAAACCTGAACAGTCATCCGACATTTCAACATCGTACCCGGAGAACATTTCTGTTTTATATTCCGGAGGCTCTACAATGGAGTGATTTTTCAGGAACCCCATTTGCTTGGAATAGTTCCATGCCTGCTCCATTTTTTCATCCTCATTCGGTAAATATGTACCTATTGCGATACAGTATCCAGCGGAACAGCCCGATATACACTCTGTTCTTTCGTCACTGTCTCCATATCCAAGTTTTATGCCATTTAGCATGATGCGATAATTTTTTCCCTTGATCAGATCTGATGCTGCGATTACCAAGCTAAAATTTGTGTCTGTTTTTAATGTTAGTTTATTTCCTGTACGATCTTCAAACTCATAGGGACAATCAAAAAGATTTTTTTGTATCGTAAATCGAATACATTTACCGTTTTCGTCTATAACCGTTACTCTGCCGCAGGGAGTCATCAATTCGTTCGTTACTTTATTCATGTTACGCCCCCAGCAAGCTCTGATCAAATGCGAACAACGCCTCGTTGATTGCAAAGACATTGTAGTTTCCATGCTCAATGAAATATTCAATGATGATGTCAAACTTATTCGAGTGCGAAAGTGCGAAGCCGGCCTTCATGAGCATATCCTTTGTTTCATCTAAAGACAGCTCAAGGGCAATGGCCAATGCGATTGCCGTAGGCTTGCTGGGCTTATAGTGCGTATCACTGCGGATTTTGGAGAACAGCTTGCGGTCGATGTTGGCTTTCTTGTAGACCTGAGCGTCCGTCATGCCGGATTCGTCGATCTTTCTGAGCAGCATTTCCGAAAAGCTCTCGTCGATCTGCTTAATCGCGTCATCCAAAGAAATTGCTTTCGAGGCAACTGCCATTGGAGCAGGAGTCATGAGCATATCTGCGCCATCGCAGATATCCGCTTCCAAGTCAGGCTCACTGTCCCGGAATGCGTTCATCCGGCGCAAACGCTCAGAACGACTATCCGTATGCTCGTCTACATAGTTGTCATCAATATATTCGGCAATTTCCGAAAAGAGCTTACCGCTGATCTGATACGCCTTCTTATCGAAGATGACGATATAGACGGTCATGTCGTTCTCAATCAGAAATTCGCTGATGGTGTCAATGGCAATGCGTAACGCCTGATCCTTCGGATAGCCATAGATACCAGAAGAGATAAGGGGGAACGCAACGGTTTCGCAACTGTTATCTTTTGCCAAAGAAAGAGATGTCCGATAGCAGGAGATGAGGTTTTCCCGTTCTCCATGCTTGCCACCAAGCCAACGGGGACCGACAGCGTGGATCACATATTTGCAAGGCAGCTTTCCGGCTCCTGTGATTTTTGCACTTCCGGTTTTGCAGCCGCCGAGCATTTCGCATTCAGCCAACAGAGCCGGTCCTGCAGCACGATGGATGCAGCCGTCAACACCACCACCGCCAAGAAGCGATGAATTGGCAGCGTTGATGATTGCGTCCACTTTCATTTTTGTAATGTCATTTCTGACGATGTGTAGTGGCATAAACTACCTCCTATTCCTTTGAAATCGGCACAAGGTTCTTCGCCGCAAATTCGCTGTAATTACAAATTACTCTACGGTATCTTCCGCCAGCCATGCTTCGTTTTCCTCATAGATTTTCTGCACTTCCTCCGGGCGGTCAATCCCGAGCAGGTCATGGCTGACCGTGCCTCCGGCTTGAATGCGCACATAGGAGAGCCACCGATAGGAACGGCGCAGTCCCTTCAAATCCTCCGGATTGACATGGAGATCCGTTCCCGGAATGACCGGAGAGAGCTTGTCCATTTCAAAAATGGATGTCATATTGGAAATCTTCCATGTTCCGTTTCTTTTTTCACAGCGATACAGCAGCCGCATATTGGAAGTCCAGACCGCTTCTTCGCCGTTGACATGAATCCAGTGGTTGGACTCCGTAGGAAGCTCCACATAGGCGCGTTTTCCGCCGTGATCATGAATCAGCGGTGCAACGCTGCGATTGATAATCACTTCATCGGCGGTCGCCTCTGCACGGTGATTTCCGCTGTTCCCTCTGTTTAGATAAGACGCTGCGCTTCCGGAGCTCCAGCTGGTGGTGACTGTTGCGTCCTCCCAATAGCAGTTGGCCAGTTCTGTTTGTAATCTGCGAACTCTCGCCTGTCGCTCCCACAAGACAAGCTGACTCAATGCTTCATAGTCTGTCATGATGGATTCCTCCTGTGAGCCGTTACAGCGTATAAATGTGCTTTTTGCTATCGTTATCTGTCAAAACCGCAGCATTGACAATCCGCATATTCAACCGCTGTGTTTTGGCAATGATCTGATCCTCCACGCCATCTTCTACAAAAGAGCCGGCGCAGGTGATGAGTTTAACTGCGGTATCCGTTTTCTCTAAAATGATCAGTCCCCTGTTGCCAATGACCTCCATTTCTTCGTTATACAGCGGATAACGGCCAAACAGCACCTCGGCATTTTCCGGCGCAGAAACCAAATATTTCTGACGGCTGTCCGCATCGAACATGACCAGCTTTTCAATCGTTCCGCATTCGTTTCGAATCATTCCAATGACTTTTTTCATTTTGATGGCTCCTTTACGTCTCGATTGTGCTTCAGCACAGCTTCATAGGTCGTCGCGTTTCCGTGGCCGGGATACAGCGGAGTTGCCCCATCATAGCCCAGCGCTTTGAACCGCTTGACAGAAGCCTTCATATCCTGATTGCTCCCGGTCGGTCGAAATGTCGGCCCTGTCACATCTTCCAGAATGGTATCCCCTGTAAACAGCAGATTTTCATCGGTGAAGCTGTACAGAACCGAGCCTCTCGTGTGCCCCGGTGTATGAAGCACCTGAATGCGATACTCGCCTATTTTCAATTCTCCTTCGGTGATGGCCTCAACATTGGACCTGATGATTAGGCGGGAACCATGCGTTTCGGCGCAGTTCAAATGAGAATCTGTCAAGAAGTCAATCTCATCTTCGAACATATAAACCGGTGCTTCCGGGAAATCTGCCTTCAACAAATCCAGATCATGAATATGATCCCAGTGTCCGTGTGTCAATAAAATCGCATTCAGACCGCCACCATCCACAAGATCCCTTTTGATTTCAGCGTCATAGTAGCCCGGGTCCATCAAGATCGTCCCTTTTTCGGAATGTACAACATATACATTGCCGGAAAAACGGGAGAAGCTGCGGAAGATCTTCACCATTGCGTTCGTGTCGCCTCCTTACTGGGTTCAAGCCTGTTTGTCCGAACGCTGTTCCGATCAAAGAACAGCATCAGACAGGCAAGTACAATACAGGAAATCCACAGTTTCCTTTTCATTGGTTATGATTTCTCCGGGATTGCTACCCGATCATTCGCCGGAATCGTCGCAGGGAAAGGGCTGATCGGCATAAAAACCCGGCGGCGGTGTTTCGTGGCCGTTCCGGATATTCGCCGACCTGCGGTCACCGGATTTCGACGTTTTCCACATGAACCCGGAACATCAAAAAGTGCTCCATGTTCCCTGTGCCGTGGAGCCGCTGCAGCACCGGGCATTCTGCCATCATCTGCTGTTTCAGCGATACATCGTCACATTCTGTCGCAAGTCCCGTGATTCGAATCCATTCTCTGGAGGTCGATTTTTTCGCAACGATTTGGATGTGCGCATTCTCCCGCATCTGGCGGTGTGCGTCATTCCGATCATTGGTTGACAGGTAGAGGTCTTCCCCCACCTCCATCACGGCACCGAACGGCCGCCCGGCCGGATACTCTCCGTTGATGGTCAACACAAAAAATGACCCGCATTCCTTCAAAAATTCATACGCTTGACTCATTTGAATCCCTCCTGTATGGTTTGGTTTCACGCCGTGATCGCAATCTTGATGACGCCGTCCAGGCGGTTTTCAAAGATGCGGTACGCCTCTTCAATGTCCGCCAGCGGGTATCTGTGGGTGATCAGCGGTGTCGTGTCGATTTTGCCCTGTTCGATCAGGCTCAGAATCTCTGCACAGTCGCAGCCGTCTACGCCGCCGGTCTTGAAGGTCAGGTTTTTGCCGTACATATCGGGCAGTGGGAGCGTCTGCGCCTCGTCATAGAGCGCCACCACCGTCACAATGGCGTTCGGTCTGGCGCACTGCCATGCCAGCCGGAAGGTATCCTTCGCACCGGCCACCTCGAGCACGACATCCGCGCCGCCGTGATCGGAGTGGGTACGGACAAACGCCGCACATTCCTCCGGCTGGCAGAGGAGCACCTCCGGGAAATGTGCCCGGACAAGCTGCGCCCTTGCCGGATCCTTTTCGCAGACGATGATGCGTTTTGGCGCTTTCAGCAGGACGCACAGCAGCGTGCAGATGCCGGTCGGCCCGGCACCGATGATGAGGACGGTGTCCTCGCTTGTGATTTCGGAGATGCGCGCCGCCCAGTAGCCGGTTGCCAGAATGTCGCCGACAAACAGCGCCTGTTCATCGGTCACGCGGTCTGGAATTTTGGTCAGCCCCTGATCGGCATACGGCACGCGGACAAACTCCGCCTGTCCGCCGTCGATGCGGCAGCCGAGGGCCCAGCCGCCGTTTGCATCGGTGCAGTTATTCACATAGTCGTGCCGGCAGAAGAAGCACTCGCCGCAGAAGGTTTCCACGTTCACCGCCACCCGGTCACCGGGCTGGACATTTGTGACTGCTGCGCCGACTTCCTCCACGATGCCGACCATCTCATGGCCGACGGTGATACCGGGGACGGCTCGCGGCACCGAGCCATGCTTGATGTGCAGGTCGCTGGTGCATATCGAGCTGAGCGTCACGCGGACGATGGCGTCCCGCGCATGGAGGATTTGCGGCTTCGGCTTGTCCGTCAGGGCAAAGCGGCCGCGTTCGAGATAGGTATAGGCTTTCATAGACGGTTCTCCATTTGATTCAAATCCCGGCGCGCAGCCAGTTCGATTGCAGACGCCGCGTACCTGTGCAAGGCACAGGGAGGTATCATTATTATACCATAAAGCGCGTTCCAATGTCTGAACGTCCGCTGTTTTCCGCGCTGTGCTGGGAGGATTTTCGCCCGTTTCCGGTTTCCGACAAACAAAAAGCACCTCGATCGAGATGCTTTTTCGGGTGATGACGGAATCCGTTTTTCAGGCACCCGATCGGCACAACGCACACGCCATCGCGACGGCGATATGCGTAATCGCCGGTTCCGGTCAGCACCATGAGGAACGACGGTACGTTCATCGAAAGGTTGTGCAGTTTTCAGATGAGATTGCTCGGAATCAAACAATTCTCCGCATCAATCGACATCGGCTCCTCACACATACAGATGATGCCGCCGTTTCCGCGTTGCAAAGAAGCCTTATCGATCACGCTGTACTTTTTGACCTCGCGGCGGTCGGGTGCGACACTTTTTTTGATCTCCAGCGGGTGGATGACATGGTTTTCCTCAACGAATACATCGATCTCTTTCGCATTGGAATCACGGAAATAAGTGAGATTCATCTTGGATTTTGCATAGGCATAGTTTTTCACAAGCTCCATCACCACATAATTCTCATAGTAGCGGCCGCTTGCAGCGCCGTTGCGAAGCGTATCGGCCGTCAGCCACATCGAAAGATACGCGCAAAGTCCCGTATCACAGAAATCGAGCTTTGGGGTTTTGCTGAGCCGTTCCAGTTCCTTGTTGGAATACGGGGGCAGCAGATACACAATATGCAGTCCCTCGAGCACCTTCAGCCATTCCTTCGCAGTGCCCGGAGCAATATCCGCAGACTCTGCAAGGGTTGAATAATTGACCTGCTCTGAAACAAGCGACGCACAGCCCACCAGAAATTTGCGGAATCGAACGGCGTCGGTAATTCCGCCGGCTTCTGTGACATCGCGCATCAAGTAGGTGTCGATATATCCAGCCGTTCAATTAGTTTATCTTTTACTGTGCCGCGAGCAGCAGAACCTCTAA
>CAYUXI010000038.1:0-7179 GCA_964448855.1 uncultured Oscillospiraceae bacterium
CTGTTAACATGTTTTTCGAGCTCTTCACATTCTTCCTTTTCGGAATGCTTGATCATGTTGAGTACCGCGTAAAGAAAACATCTCATACGTTTTTTCACCTTTCTTGTTGTGACGTTCAATGAATTTCTGTAACTTCCCGGATTCGCGAAGTGTCCGTGTCAGGTCGGTCAGACCATACAAATTCTCATCAAGTGCGTTTTTGCCCGCCTGTTCCCCCTACTTTGATGCAGAATTCAAGGATTTCTGGTTGAATCTGATTGCATTTATAGCAGTAGTCGAGATCTTTCGATGTTAGGCTATGGTTTACCACATCGGTGAGAAGTGCTTTTTTTGACGAAATGTATCTATTTTTTATTTTCTCCTTTCGATTACATTCTCGCAGAATTCAATCAAAATGGGCCTCAGTACATCTGGCTCAATAACAAGTTGAAACTCATATGTACTCAGATCGTCGCTTTTTTTACACCAGTTTTGGTCATCATAAAAGGCAATGGAGTGGATTTCTCCGTCGCTTCCGCCGACAAAACGCACATTTTGATGACTCACCGCATTTCGCATACGCTGAAGGATACTGCGTAGATTACTTTTCGTGATGTTTCGATCTACCAAACAGTTTCTTAGCCTGTACAAGTTTTCTTCACTTAGCATACTGTTGTTTATAGATTGATAGAATTTTTCCTTAGGAAAAACCAGCAAGCCGAGCAGGCAATTGCACAGGAGCGTGATCTCATATGCCTCAAAACATTCTGGCTTGTTTTGAACCATCTGATCATACTGTTCAAGGACGAGCTTTGTCCTTTCAAAGAATACTTTTACAAATTCTTCGGTCTCATATTCCCGCACCATTTGTCCTCACCTTCTTTCTTGTGCTGTTTTGGCTCTACCCCTTTCTAATGCTTCATTCCATCCTGCCGCGCCACCTCCTGTTTGCAGCAAAGTGTACTTTTTTACCGGAAAAAAACAGGCGAAATCTGCCCGTAGAGGATTGACTTTTCCGCTGAAATGTGCTATCCTTATCCTATCTTTTGGTAATCATTTCGTGTTGCAAAAAAGTACACCTTTTTGCCAAACGGTCGAATGCCACCTCTGTGGCCGGTCAAAAACACAGATTGTCGCAACAGCTGACCGATCAAAAAAGGGCTTGCCGTCTGCGTAAAGCAGGCAGCAAGCCCTTTGGTTTTTGAGACAATTTTCGGTCGAAGGATGGGTGTTTCTTCATTTTGATAGCGCTGTGACGACTTTTTACACGTCAACTGGCCAGGAGTTCACCTGTTTGTTCAAATTTGTCGATGGGTCGGCATCGCGCCGCGTTTGAACGAGTATCGCGCTCACTACAGCTGGCGTTGAGTGATATGCTCGACGAAGCGGTCGAAGTTGGCGGACTCCTCCGGCGAGGGGGTCATGCCGAAGAGGAGATTTTCCTTTTTATGGCAATCGGACGTCCAGAACATACAGACCGAGTGCTGTCGGAGCACCTCGCGCATTTGCGCATCCGGATACGGGTCGGTGCGGAGGCCACGCGCCATGGCACCGGCGTTGATCTCGAACGCCACCGGCGCACCAATCAGCTCCGCCAGCGCCCGGTCGGCCGCTGCACGGTAGCGCGGGTGGTTCAGATCCAGAATGGTCGCCCGCTCGCTGAATTTGCTCACGACGTCGAAGTGGCCGATGATGTCGCAGTGCGTCTTCCGATACAAATCGCCCGCCTGTTCAAAATAGGCCTCGGCAAACGCATACGCATCGCCCTTGAACCAGTCGCGGATCATCGCCTGATGCCCCTCGATGCTGTGGTCGATCGAGCGGTATTCCCCGTTTCGGCGGAGATAGTGGACGGAGCCGATGACAAAATCGTAGCCGTCTGTCGGCATATCGGAAAAATAGTCCTGCTCCACACCGAGCAGAATCCGAATCTGTCCGGCGTAGACCTGCTGCAGCCGCCGCACCTCCGCGCAGTAGGCCTCGGTGCCCTCCCGCGTCATGCAGTAGCTCTGGTCAAAATCGGTATGGGAATGGCCGCTGAAGCCGATGACCGGGCAGCCCAGACGGATGGCCTCGAGCACCAGCGCCTCCGGCTGATCCTGTCCGTCACAAAAGCAGGTGTGCGTGTGTAAATTGGATGGAATGACTGACATTTGCAAAGAAATCCTTTCTGTGGGTTAGAATCCGAGCGATTCACCGACGAGCCAGACGTGCGTTTCACGCCCGGTCATCGGGTAGGAATACCGCACCGTCACGCGGCACATCCGCTTGTCGGCGGCGCATTCGTGGCAGCGTCCGGTTTTGGCGCACGGCGTGTCCATGTGCAGGCGCACCGCGTTTTTGGGGCACGCCACCGTCTTGATGCGCGTGATGGCTGCGTCATAGTCCGGCACCAGCTTGTTGATGCCGCAGATGATGAAGCAGCGCTTCGGGCCGTAGAACATGGCGGCTACGCGGTTGCCGCCGCCGTCGATGCTGACGGGTTCGCCCGTTTCCGTCAACGCGTTCGCGCTGCACAGAAACACGTCCGACAGGAGCGCCTTGGGACGGACATCGCCATCGGTCGGGGCGGCCTTCCAGTGCCACCAGACGCGGTTGCCGCGGGCGGTCAGCGTGGGGTAGACATTCAGCTCCTCGACGGTCATGGAGCCGCCGATGCCGACGACCTCATCCGGGCGAATGGCCGACAGCAGCGCTTCGGCGCAGGCGGCGCGGTCATCAAACCATCGGGCATGAAACCCGCGGCGGTTCAGCGCAGCCAGACAGCGTTCAGCCTGCTCCGGTATGGAATTTTGCATGAAACAACCTTCTTTCTGAGGAAGATCCGGGCAATCTGTTGAGACAGCCGGTAAAAAATCACCGAAAAAAACGGGAAATCCGCTTGCAATCTGGGCGAAGGTATGATATAATAAAGAACAGCATGGGCGATATTGTGCAGCCCTGCGGATTCTGCCCTGCGCAACGGCGACCTGCGAACCATGTCAGGCGGGGAACCGAGCAGCATTTAGTGGGATTCGCGGTGTGCCGCAGTCAGCAGGCCGCAAGGCTGCACAATATCGCCCGTGTTTTTTTTTCGGAACGGAGCCGGTATTATTGTACCATACTGCGCCGTGCTTTTCAATTGTGGTTGCATCTTTTTGTGGGAGGTTTTTGAAACATGGGACTCGCTCTTTACAATAAATGGCGTCCGATGTGCTTCGGCGATGTGATCGGACAGGAGCACATTACGCGCACCCTTCGAAATCAGGCCGCGCTCGGCCGACTGTCCCACGCCTATCTGTTCTGTGGCCCACGCGGAACCGGCAAAACGACCTGTGCCCGCATTCTGGCCAAGGCCGCCAACTGTCAGCACCCGGTCAACGGCGATCCCTGCAACAGCTGTGACGCCTGCCGCAGCATTCTGGACGGCAGTGCGACTGATGTGTTTGAGCTGGATGCCGCCGCATACACCGGCGTGGACAGCATCCGCGATCTGCGCGACGAGGCCGTCTATGCCCCGGCTGAGCTGAAGCAGAAGGTCTATATCATGGACGAGGTCCATATGCTGTCGCAGAGCGCGTTCAATGCCCTTTTGAAAATTCTGGAGGAGCCGCCGGAGCACGTCATGTTCGTTCTGGCCTCCACGGAGCTGCATAAAATTCCGCCGACCATCCTGTCGCGCTGTCAGCGGTTCGAGTTTCGCCGGATTGACCGGCGTGAAATCGCCCGCCGCCTGCTGAAAATTGCCGCAGAGGAACAAATTCCGCTCGCGGACAGCGGCGCGGCCATGATTGCACATATGTCCGACGGCGCCATGCGCAACGCCCTGAGCCTGCTGGAACAGGCATCCGCGCTGTCCGGCGGCGTCACGCTGGACGGGGAAGGCGTCGCCAATGCGCTCGGCCTGGTCACGGCGGATGCGCTACTGGCCTGTGCCGCCATGATCGCCGCCGGCGATACAAAGGGCGTTCTGACGCTGTTCACCGAGCAATACGAAAAGGGTGTGGAGCCCTCCGGCTTCGCCGACCGCCTGATGGCGCTCTACCGGGATTTGCTGATTCGCAAAACCAGCGACACCGACCTGCTGATCGGAAGCGGGTATACCGCGGAGGATTTGAACCGACTGCTGGCACAGTACACGCCGGAGCGGCTGCTGTATTCCGTTAAATCGCTGCGCGACGCGCTGCAGCAGCTGAATCGCAGCCCCAACCGCCGGATTGACGTGGAAATGGCGCTGATTGCGCTCTGCCGACCCAGTCTCGGCGGTGACCCGTCGGCGCTGACCGCACGCATCGCCGCATTGGAAACCAGAATGGCCTCCGGTGTGGTCGTCGCGAACCCGACACCGGCACCGGATGCACCGACCGAACCGACTCCCGCGCCGGCGCCGCAGCCCGTCGCCGCAGCACCCAAACCGACCGGCGGCTGTCAGCCGATTGCCTTCCGGGATGAGCTGATGTCCGCTCTGCGCGATACGCTGGATCGCATGACCTATTCCTACCTGAAATCGTGTGAGCTTTTGTCGGACGGCAGCAAGCTGCTCATTCGTACTCCGGACGAGATGACGCAGGAGATGATTGCGCGGCGCAAAACGCTCGATGCCGTCCGGGAAACGCTGGCGACGCTTGATCGTCCGAACATGACGGTCGAGGCGGAGCTGGCGATCGGCGAATCGCACGCGCCGACATCTGCCGGACAGGCGGCAGACGGCTTTGACGAGCTGCTCAGCTTTGCTGCGGAAAACCCGGATTTTGCAGATATTCAGTCCTGATTTTTCGCTGAATTCAGAGAAAAGGAGAACCTTTTATGCCGGATACCCCCTTTGCCGCACCGGTCGAGCGGCTGATTGAAGCCTTTCAGCGGCTGCCCGGAATCGGTCGAAAAAGCGCACAGCGGCTGGCGTTTTATGTCATGAGCATGGACGAATCGGCGGCGCAGCAATTTGCGGACGCCATCGTAGACGTCAAGCATACGGTGTTCTGCTGCGAGGTCTGCCAGAATCTGACTGATCAGAAGCGCTGCCCGATCTGCGAAAACCCGTCACGCGACGCGTCGATCGTCTGCGTGGTGGAGTCCCCGGCCGATGTGGCCGCCATTGAGCGCACACGGGAATATCACGGCGTCTACCATGTGCTGCACGGCGTCATTTCGCCACTGACACAGGTCGGGCCGGAGGATATTAAAATCAAGGAACTGCTGGCGCGTATCCGTGAGGGCGGCATCCGCGAGGTCATCATGGCAACCAACCCGGATACCACCGGTGAGACAACCGCCATGTATATTTCCGGTCTGCTGCGGCCGCTCGGCATTCGCGTGACGCGCCTGGCCTACGGCATCCCCGTGGGCGGACATCTGGAATTTGCCGATGAGGTCACACTGCTCCGCGCACTGGAAGGCCGCCGCGATATTTGATCGGACGGAAGGACACGGGGCGCCCACGGCAACGCGGCTGCGGGGCTGCCCACACGGAAAACCGCATTGGGATGCGCTCTGTTTGCAATCTGTCCCGCGGCAAATTGACTGCGGGGCTCTCCACACGGAGAACCGCGTTGGGAAGCGCTTGGATTGTCATCTCTCCCACGGCAAATCGGCCGCAGGGAGACAAAATGAATGGGTTGCTGAAAAAAAACGAATCGGTCGTGTATCCGGTGCGATACACGACCGATTTTTTGTTCGCGACAGGTATGCGCGTCAATGATGGAGCGATTCCGAGTGCGCGCCTGCATCCCCGGCCGCCCGTGCAATGCCAATTCACATCAGCATTGACGTGGAGATATTCTCTGATCTCGCCTGCTTTCTGGGCGAGCACGTCGGTCCAAAACTGTTGGAAATGTTTCCTTTTCCTATGAACCGAATATCAAAAGAGCAACCAAGGTCAAATCAGTCACAATCAGAAAATGCAACACAATATGGTAAAGATCTGGGATCAGTCGTGTTTTGCTGATTGGGAACAGCTTCACCGTTCCCTCAAAGCATTCATTGTATCCCTTCAATTTCCGATCACTGACGTCGAAGATCGTAAAATGTTCGTGGCTGAAGAATTGTACGATGAGCCACAAAGTTAGTTCAGCTAAGAGAATCCACTTGCCGACCGATTCCCATAATAGATAGCCTATGATGCCGAGGGTCCATAAAACAAGTGCCGCGAACTCAATACTTTTCAAGCCCATTCCTTCGACCAGTAGCACCTTACCGAATTTCCACGTGAAGGAACAGCCAAGAAACCAAAGCCAAAGCAAGCACGATACAATAATGACACCAATTCTCATTGGTGTTTCTCCAATCGAAAGGTCGGCCCATCGTATTTCTGACCGTCAACCTCTTGTGTGCCGATGTTACGGTTACACTCCACAAAGCCGAGCTTTTCTCTCTCTGCATGGACCTCACGGCGAAGCTGATCGGAGTAGACCTTTGCCGTTTTGGCCACCTGCTCCTTCTGGAACTTCTTTTTGTTGGCACATGCCTTGATATGTGTTCCGTCAATGAAAATGGTGCGGGGATCCACCATGCGGTGATTCAGTGCCTTGTTGAGAATGTGCTCAAAAATCTCGCTGGTCAGTTCATCTGGAAACCGCTTGCAGAAGGCATAGCTCACCGTGGCCAAGTGCGGAATCTCGTCCAGCAGACCATATCCTAAAAACCAGCGGTACGCAGTATTCACCTGAATCTCCCTGTGGGTTTGCTGCAGGGATGGGATACCAAACAGGTGCTGAATGAGCATCATCTTGATGAGAACCACTGGATCCGTACCGGGTCGGCCGTTGTCGTGGCAGTAGTATGGATTCAGCCTCTCGTACAGCCATTCGTAATCCATTTCTCTTTCGATCTTCCGCAGCAGATGATCTGCCGGTACCAGCGAATCGATATCAATGATGCTTGTCTCCCTGCGCGCATCTTTTCTCCATTCTTCCATCATTCCATCCCCCGTTTCCTCTATTATACCAGAAATACAGGAATTTTGGGAGTTTTTTGACAGACTGAGCTCTCCCCTGACGAGGGAGCAGGTACTCCGTGCCTGAGGGAGAGAAAAGCTTCTCGGTGGAATCACCTTCACCCGCCGGAGGTTAACATCAGGCGTTTTACGAGCATCCCTCGTGCAGGCAGGTCGTAGGAATTGCCGTTTTCTGAGCTTTCACCTGCCCCACAACTGTCTTATTGAATTCACTGTCACACGCCTTTGATACGTATTTGTCAAGCCCTTTGCAAAATTTCCCGGCTTCA